>NZ_JBIBWV010000051.1:0-1009 GCF_043081625.1 Streptomyces sp. NPDC014861 | reverse complement strand
CTAGGACTTGTCCGGACGATCATGTGACTACTCCGTGTCCGGGTCGTTGATGTGGACATGGGGCGGGGTGATCTGAGTGATGCCGAGTGGGAACTCCTACGGCCGTTCCTGCCGGTGAGCAACAGGCGTTGTGGCCGGTGGCGTGACCATCGGCAGGTGATCGACGGGATTCTGCACCGGGTGCGGACGGGTGTTCAGTGGCGTGACCTGCCCGAACGGTTCGGGCCGTGGAAGACCGTCTACGAACGCCATCGGCTGTGGTCCGCGGACGGGACGTGGGAGCGTCTGCTCCAGCAGGTCCAGGCCGCGGCCGACGCAGCCGGCGAGATCGACTGGGACATCTCGGTCGACTCCACCATCGTCCGCGCTCACCAGCATGCGGCGGGCGCCCGTACCGACCCGCCGCCGGCCCCCGCCTCAAAGGGGGCCGAAAGTCCAGAACATCAGGACGAGACGCCGTGGCAGAGCCTGCTCGCCCGCCTGGTGGAGGTGGTGCGGGAGGTGAGGGCCTGGGCCGCTCGCGCGGCGGGTTCACCACCAAGCTCCACCTGAGCGCGGACGGCCGCTGCCGCCCGCTGTCTCTGGTCGTCACACCAGGTCAGCGGGCTGACTGCACCCAGTTCAAACCCGTCCTGGAGAAGATCCGCGTCCCGAGGATCGGACCGGGCAGGCCCCGCAGGAAGCCCGGCAGCCTCGCGGCCGACAAGGCCTACAGCAACGGGCCGTGCCGCGAGTACCTGCGACGCCGCGGCATCCGGCACACGATCCCGGAGAAGACCGACAGCCAGGCCGCCCGCCTGCGCAAAGGCTCACGCGGCGGACGACCACCGGGCTTCGACGAGGAGCGATACAAGAAGCGCAACACCGTTGAGCGGGCCATCAACCGGCTCAAGCAACACCGGGCGGTCGCCACCCGCTACGACAAGCGCCGATATGTCTACCTCGGCACCGCAACCGCGGCAGCCCTCGTCATCTGGCTCCGAACTTGATCGGCCGGACAAGTCCTAGT
>NZ_JBIBWV010000050.1:0-1341 GCF_043081625.1 Streptomyces sp. NPDC014861 | reverse complement strand
TAGGCGGTGTTTTAGAACGCGGTGACCTGCCTGTTTGGCCGTCCGGGGAAGTCTCGGGCGGCCATCCAGATGGTGAGGTCACGGGCGATGTCGTTGATGCCGGTCGCCGTGGTGACCTCGTGCTCGTTGCGGGTGGTGTCACGGCGGACGATCTCGTAGCCGCCCCCGTCCAGGACGGCCACGGAAGCGAACCAGACGGGGTCGTCCTCGTCGGGCTGGACGACGACGAAGGTGTTGTCGGAGTTGTTGAGGTCGCTGATCAGCGTGAACAGCGCGTCCTCGGAGGGGTCGTCGATACGGTCGCCGTTCTCGCTGTCGGCGCCGTAGTACTGAGCCCCCATCGTGGTCTCTCCCTCACCCTGCCGGCCCTGGTCGCGGTCAGCATGGCATGCGGAACCGACAGCTCGGGCCGGTCACAGCCATTCGCCGATGGCGGCGATCAGGACGGTGGCTTCGAAGCGGACCGCGAGTTTGTCGAACCGGGTGGCGACCGCCCGGTTGCGCTTGAGCCGGTTGATCCCGCACTCGACCGCGTGCCGGGCCTTGTAGTCCTCGCGGTCGAAGGCCGGAGGCCTCCCGCCGGCCTTCCCGCGTCGCTTGCGGTTGCCAGCCTGGTCGGCGGGCTCCGGGATCGTGCAGCGGATTCCGCGCTTTCGCAGGTAGGCCCGGTTGGCGCGGGAGGAATACGCCTTGTCGCCCCGCACCCGCAGCGGCCGGACACGGGGACGGCCGGGTCCGGTGCGGGGCACCCGAATGCCTTCCAGAACGGCGACGAACTGAGGGCTGTCGCCGCGCTGACCTGCGGTGACCAGCAGAGACAGCGGTCGCTGGCCCTGCTCGCAGGCCAAGTGGATCTTGGTGGTGAAGCCTCCCCGGGACCGGCCCAGTCCGTGGTCGTCGGGCTCGATGGAGGTTCCGCCCGGCGGTTCGTTCTGGGCCTGGCCGTCGCGGCGGGCACCCGCGGCGTGCTGATGGGCCCGGCAGATCGTGGAGTCGACGTTGACCTCCCACGTGATCAGCCCGGCCGCATCCGCCCGAGTCTGCAGCCGAGTCAGCAGTCCGGGCCAGGTGCCGTCGCGCTGCCAGCGGCGGAAGAGTCCGTAGACGGTCTGCCACGGCCCGTACTCCAACGGCAGATCCCTCCACGGAGCACCGGTCCTCACCCGCCACCGGATCCCGTCGATCAGCTTCCGCCGACCCAACGACGGCCGCCCCAGCACCGCGACCGGCAACAACGGCTCCAGCACAGCCCACTGTTCGTCAGAAAGATCCCCTCGCCCCACACCCAGATCATCGCGATGCGGGACGAGGCGCCGAGCCGATTTTCAAAACACGGCCTAG
>NZ_JBIBWV010000048.1:0-1876 GCF_043081625.1 Streptomyces sp. NPDC014861 | reverse complement strand
CCGGGACGGGAACCTTCGGATCATCCCAGTCGTCACCCCATGCGACCGCGTAACCGCCGCTGAGGAGCAAGAACCGCTGACGAAGTCGCCTGTGGTGGCATTACCTCTGATGGGGTCGCCCGGCCGGATAAAATCGATCCTGCTCATCAGACGGGGAACTCATATCCACAGGATGCTCGTCCACCGGATGCGCCTCCCGCTGCCGTCCACGGCGTTACTGCTCTTGCAGCCGCATTATCAGGAGGACGTTGTGAAGCCGCTTTCTGATCAGGATCCCAGAACCGTCGGCCCGTATCGGCTCATCGGCAGGCTCGGGGCTGGCGGCATGGGAACCGTGTATCTGGGGGAATCACCGTCTCAGCGGAGGGTGGCCGTGAAGGTGCTCCATGAACACCTCACCGACAGCACGGACTTCCGGCAGCGGTTTCCCCGTGAGGTGGAGGCGGTACGGCGGGTCAGCGGGTTCTATACGGCGCCCGTCGTCGACGCCGACGCGGATGCAGCCCGGCCCTGGCTGGCAACGGCATACGTGGCGGCTCCCTCCCTCGAAGGGCTCGTACGGGAGTGTGGTCCGCTGCCGGTCCGTACCGTGCACCGCATCGCACTGGGTATGGCGGAGGCACTGGCATCGATTCACTCCGCAGGGGTGACGCACCGCGACGTGAAGCCGGCCAACGTACTGATCGCCTGGGACGGTCCGCGAGTCATCGATTTCGGCATCGCGCACACCGTGAACCTGACGCGGATCACTCCAGAGGGCACGCTTATGGGGACTCTGCCGTACATGGCTCCGGAGCAGCTGCGTGCCTTCGACCCGCGCAATCAGGCCGGAGACGTCTACTCGATGGCGTCCACCCTCGTCTTCGCCGCGACCGGTCACGCGCCGTTTGACGGGACGTCAGTCAACGTGATCGTCAAACTGCTGGAGGGAACCCCCGATCTGATGGGGCTGCCGGACCTGTTGCTCCCGCTGATCGAGGACTGCATGGCCGCAGAACCGGCAGACCGGCCGGCCCCAGACGACCTGGTCGCCCGGCTCTCCGGAGGTATACCGGGCGACCCCAGGGACGTGGGGGCGGCCGACTGGTTGCCGCCCGCAGCCGTCCGGCTGCTCAACCGGGAGGCGGAGGAGAACGATCCGCAGAGCCGGACGGGTTCGCGGGAACGCGTCAACCGCTGGAGCCTGACGACGAGCACTCAAGCCGGCATGCAATTCGACCGGATCAGACGGTTCGAAGCCGTCGCCCCCGGATCGATGCTCATCGGTAACCCAGAGCACTGGCTGCACCTGACCGTCCTACCGAAGGGCGGGAACCACTCGCTCAGGGAGGAGGTCAAGAAGGAGGTTCGGAATCTGGCCAGCAAAGCTCTGCAAGTCATAATGGAGGACCCGTTCCCTCAGGGCCCGCAGACGTGCTGCGAGATTCTGATGACCGCCCTGAACGGACGGCTCCGCTGGTACGTCGAAGAGCACGGTCTCGACGGCGCAGCAGGCGCCGTGGCCGTCAGATCTGAGTCTACGCTCGCCACGATGCAGGTGGGGGACTCCGAGATGTGCGTGACCTGGCTGGATGACGACGAAAACAGGCGTCTGCTCGTGGTTGATCGCGGTTGGACGGGAGTACTCGAGCTCGGCTTCGGCGCCCACCCCCTGGGGAGATTCAGCGACTTTCAGCCGCGCCCCTTCGTAGTGAATGTCCGCCGCAGCGTCACGGCCGTGTCCTCAAGCGGGAGGTTCCCCTTCGACCACGCCGCCGAGAGCTTTCTCCGCTCCGGGAACGGGGCAGAATTACTCATGTCTTTGGTGAAGCACGGTGACAGTGCGGACACCGACTTCTTCGCCTACGTCAATGATGGGTTCTACGACCGAGCGTCC
>NZ_JBIBWV010000047.1:0-2505 GCF_043081625.1 Streptomyces sp. NPDC014861 | reverse complement strand
CTTCAGAACTAACACAGTGGACGCGAGCAACTGAGGACAAGCCCTCGGCCTATTAGTACCGGTCAGCTCCACCCATTACTGGGCTTCCACATCCGGCCTATCAACCCAGTCGTCTACTGGGAGCCTTACCCTCTCAAGGAGGTGGGAATACTCATCTCGAAGCAGGCTTCCCGCTTAGATGCTTTCAGCGGTTATCCCTCCCGAACGTAGCCAACCAGCCATGCCCTTGGCAGGACAACTGGCACACCAGAGGTTCGTCCGTCCCGGTCCTCTCGTACTAGGGACAGCCCTTCTCAATATTCCTACGCGCACAGCGGATAGGGACCGAACTGTCTCACGACGTTCTAAACCCAGCTCGCGTACCGCTTTAATGGGCGAACAGCCCAACCCTTGGGACCGACTCCAGCCCCAGGATGCGACGAGCCGACATCGAGGTGCCAAACCATCCCGTCGATATGGACTCTTGGGGAAGATCAGCCTGTTATCCCCGGGGTACCTTTTATCCGTTGAGCGACGGCGCTTCCACAAGCCACCGCCGGATCACTAGTCCCGACTTTCGTCCCTGCTCGACCCGTCGGTCTCACAGTCAAGCTCCCTTGTGCACTTACACTCAACACCTGATTGCCAACCAGGCTGAGGGAACCTTTGGGCGCCTCCGTTACCCTTTGGGAGGCAACCGCCCCAGTTAAACTACCCATCAGACACTGTCCCTGATCCGGATCACGGACCCAGGTTAGACATCCAGCACGACCAGAGTGGTATTTCAACGGCGACTCCACAACCACTGGCGTGGCTGCTTCAAAGTCTCCCACCTATCCTACACAAGCCGAACCGAACACCAATATCAAACTGTAGTAAAGGTCCCGGGGTCTTTCCGTCCTGCTGCGCGAAACGAGCATCTTTACTCGTAGTGCAATTTCACCGGGCCTATGGTTGAGACAGTCGAGAAGTCGTTACGCCATTCGTGCAGGTCGGAACTTACCCGACAAGGAATTTCGCTACCTTAGGATGGTTATAGTTACCACCGCCGTTTACTGGCGCTTAAGTTCTCAGCTTCGCAACCCCGAAAGGTCACTAACCGGTCCCCTTAACGTTCCAGCACCGGGCAGGCGTCAGTCCGTATACATCGCCTTACGGCTTCGCACGGACCTGTGTTTTTAGTAAACAGTCGCTTCTCGCTGGTCTCTGCGGCCACCCCCAGCTCACGGAGCAAGTCCGATCACCAGACGTGGCCCCCCTTCTCCCGAAGTTACGGGGGCATTTTGCCGAGTTCCTTAACCATAGTTCACCCGAACGCCTCGGTATTCTCTACCTGACCACCTGAGTCGGTTTAGGGTACGGGCCGCCATGAAACTCGCTAGAGGCTTTTCTCGACAGCATAGGATCATCCACTTCACCACAATCGGCTCGGCATCAGGTCTCAGGCTATGTGTGTGACGGATTTGCCTATCACACGCCCTACACCCTTACCCCGGGACTACCACCGCCCGGGCTGGACTACCTTCCTGCGTCACCCCATCGCTTACCTACTACCACCTTGGTTCGCCGGCTCCACCACTTTCCTTTCCCCGAAGGGTCCGGAACGGCTTCACGGGCTTAGCATTGATGGGCTCGATATTGGGCGTTTCAAAGCGGGTACCGGAATATCAACCGGTTGTCCATCGACTACGCCTGTCGGCCTCGCCTTAGGTCCCGACTTACCCTGGGCAGATCAGCTTGACCCAGGAACCCTTAGTCAATCGGCGCACACGTTTCTCACGTGTGTATCGCTACTCATGCCTGCATTCTCACTCGTGAACCGTCCACAACTCGCTTCCGCGGCTGCTTCACCCGGCACACGACGCTCCCCTACCCATCACAGTCCCCGTTGGGGGTATGTACTGCAATGACACGACTTCGGCGGTACGCTTGAGCCCCGCTACATTGTCGGCGCGGAATCACTTGACCAGTGAGCTATTACGCACTCTTTCAAGGGTGGCTGCTTCTAAGCCAACCTCCTGGTTGTCTCTGCGACTCCACATCCTTTCCCACTTAGCGTACGCTTAGGGGCCTTAGTCGATGCTCTGGGCTGTTTCCCTCTCGACCATGGAGCTTATCCCCCACAGTCTCACTGCCGTGCTCTCACTTACCGGCATTCGGAGTTTGGCTAAGGTCAGTAACCCGGTAGGGCCCATCGCCTATCCAGTGCTCTACCTCCGGCAAGAAACACACGACGCTGCACCTAAATGCATTTCGGGGAGAACCAGCTATCACGGAGTTTGATTGGCCTTTCACCCCTAACCACAGGTCATCCCCCAGGTTTTCAACCCTGGTGGGTTCGGTCCTCCACGAAGTCTTACCTCCGCTTCAACCTGCCCATGGCTAGATCACTCCGCTTCGGGTCTTGAGCGTGCTACTGAACCGCCCTGTTCGGACTCGCTTTCGCTACGGCTTCCCCACACGGGTTAACCTCGCAACACACCGCAAACTCGCAGGCTCATTCTTCAAAAGGCACGCAGTCACGAG
>NZ_JBIBWV010000046.1:0-5944 GCF_043081625.1 Streptomyces sp. NPDC014861 | reverse complement strand
GGACCCGCACCCCAGCAAGTTCCCCAGCCCTCATACGGCCAGCGAACTACCGAACACAAGCCGTGACAAGACCACCTAACAAAGCACTACTAGGCGGTGCTCCGAGTCCGTCTTCCGGTGACGGCGTACGGACTGTTCGGGCGAGGGCAGTGGTGGGGAGTGCGGGCCCGGCGCAAACGAGGGATCGGGTGCACCGGGCCGGAGCCGGCCGACCAGGTCCGCGACCGCGGACGTCATGACCGCGCGGGTGGCCGCCCGCCCGTCTTCGACTTCCAGGACGGCGAGGCCCGCCACGCCGTCGAGTGCGGGATCAGGCGTCCCAAGCGGCATCGCGCGGTGGCGACTCGCTTCGACAAGCTCGCGGTCAGCTTCGAGGCGGCCGTCCGTGTCGCGGCGATCCAGCAGTGGCCGTGAGGTTCCTCGACCTCTGCCCATCCGGCCCTCAGGGTGGGACGCGCACCTTCCCCGGACCAGGCGGAGTTCTGGCCGGTTCGACCCGCATCCTCACGTCACCACGTGGACGCGTCCGCGAGGGCCGCTCACCCGTGCGACAGGTGTGACTGTGTGTCGATGCCGGCTCACGCCGAGATCGCACCCTTCTTCCTCGTTCGGGTTGTGATCGTTCTGAATCGCGTCAGCCGCTTCACCTCGGACAGGCGGGCTGAGCAGGCATGGAGGAGCCGGCACGACAAGGCTGGCCAAGATCGCCCGGTTGCGCCCCACCACAACTGGATCATCACCCTCCGCTTATGAGTGAATGCTTCGCGTCACACCGTTGTCCTCTCCCTTTTCCCGCAGAACCCGACGAAGGGCACAGCCATGTCTTCGGCCATGCGCAAGACGACCACTCCCCCGACGCGGCGGCTGGCCGCCGCAGTCATCGCACTGGGCAGCTGCCTGGCACTCGCCGGCCCGACGGCACCCGCCGGCGCGGCACCGGCCGACCCGGTGAAGACCGTGTTCTTCGGCGACTCGTACACCGCCAACTACGGCATCGCCCCCATCAACCACCAGGACAACGAAAAGCTCTTCTGCTTCCAGGCCACGCAGAACTACCCCGCCGTCGCAGCCAAGCGCCTGGCCACCAGCGGCATCACTCTCGACGTCCAGGCGGACGTCTCCTGCGGGGGCGCGCTCGTCGAGCACTTCTGGAGGGAGCAGCAGCTGCTCGGCGGCGCGAGCGCTCCGGCGCAGCAGGACGCGCTCAAGGACGACACCCAGCTGGTCGTGGGCGGGCTGGGCGGCAACACGGTGGGCTTCACCAACATCCTCAAGCAGTGCTCGGCCAAGCTCCGGGGCGACGAGGGAGTGCTGCTGCCGGGCTCGCCGGTGGACCCGGACGAACCGGCGGGCGAGTGCAAGTCCTTCTTCGAGTCGGGAGACGGAAAGGAGTGGCTGGACTACCAGTTCCAGCGGGTGGAAGGGGACCTGGAGGAGGCGCTCCTGCGCATGAGCTACCACTCGCCGGACGCCGAGCGGGTCCTGGTCGGCTATCCCCGGCTCGTGCCCCAGGACACCACCAAGTGCTCGACCGCGGCTCCCGGGCAGACGGAACTGCCTTTCGCCGACATCCCCACGGACGCACTGCCGGTCCTGGACCAGGTCCAGAAGCGGCTGAACGACATCATGAAGAAGGCCGCCGCCGATGACGGCGCCGACTTCGTGGACCTCTACGACCGGACCGGCAGCAACACCGCGTGCGATGGCGCCGACCGCGGTATCGGCGGCCTGCTGGAGGACTCCAAGCTCGAGATCGGCCAGCCCCTCCCCTGGTACGGGCACCCCAACGAGAAGGGCCGCGACCTCCAGGCCCAGCACGTGGCCGCCAAGATCGAGGAAGTCCTCGGCCGCTGACCGGCGGCAGAGCCGCTGTCGACGAAGCCCCCAGGACGCCCACCGGCCCTGGGGGCTTCGTCGCACCGCGTACTCCAGGGCGCACGTCCTTTCGGCTCGGGCCGGACGGGAGAGCGGCGTCCGGGCCTCGCCACGGCCCGGAACGCGCGGGGTGTCAGACCGTGGATCCGGGGGCCGCGCGGGCGAGGAACCTCAGCGCCGCGGAGCGCCCGGCGGTGGGAACGGTCCACAGCGTCTGGCC
The DNA here is from genome assembly GCF_043081625.1 of Streptomyces sp. NPDC014861. Classification (NCBI taxonomy): domain Bacteria; kingdom Bacillati; phylum Actinomycetota; class Actinomycetes; order Kitasatosporales; family Streptomycetaceae; genus Streptomyces; species Streptomyces sp. NPDC014861. The sequence goes on along the minus strand of NZ_JBIBWV010000046.1, from coordinate 3,849 downwards.
GCGCAGACCCCACCGGCGGAGGTGGGCGTTGGCGGCGAGGAAGCCCGTGGTGGCCGCCCGTTCCATGAGGGCCACGGGGTGCTCGGTACGGACCAGGTCTCCGGCGACCGTGACGGTCGGGTCGGAGGTGTGCACGGTGGGGCGGTTGCGATGACCGCCGACATCGAAGAGCGGGCAGTCGGAGCGGAACTCGTGCCGCTCGTCGACGACGGCCGCGGCACGGGTCTCCGGCCAGACGCGGTGCAGTTGTGCCGTCAGTTCGCGGGAGAGTCCACGGGGATCCGTCGCCGGATCGAGGGCGTAGGCGTGCAGTTCGACGACCGAGCCGCCGGTGCGGGTGGCCCAGCGAGCGGCTTCGCCCTCCCAGCGGTCGAGCACGCTGATGTTGTCGAGGGGGCCGTACCCGCTGGTCCCGAGGAAGCCGGGGCGCCCCGGGTTCACGGGCCGGTCGAGCCACAGACGGGAAACGAGGAAGGGCGGCGCGGTGCGGAGCGCGCCGATCCGGGCGCGCCAGGACGCGTCGCAGAGGGCCGGGGACGCGGAGACGATCCCCTGGAGACCCGCGGTGTCGGCCGCGAGCACGAGGGCGTCGGCGTGCTCGGAGCCGTCGGTGGAGAAGACCACGTGGCCGCCGTCCGGGGCGGGGACGATCTCCCGGACGGCGGTGTCGGTCAGGATGCGGACCCCGTGGCCGCGCAGGTAGGCCGCGAGGGGGTCCCACAGTGCCTGGGGGTAGGGCTCGTTCGGCACGTCGAAGAGCAGTCCCTCGGACGAGCCCAGGAAGTAGATGTGGAACATCAGCACGAGCTCCGCGGCGGACAGTTCTCCGGGGTCGGCGAAGAAGCTGCGGGAGAAGACCTCGAAGGCGAGGTGCTGCGCGGCCGGCGGGAACCGGATGTCGTCGAGGAAGTCCCGCGCGCTGACGGTGTCGTACCGCCGGTAGACGTCGTCGACGCGGACGTCGAGCAGGGGGAGTGCGGCCGGGGCGTTCATCCGGCCGAGGTCGCGCCAGCCGAAGCTCGGGCTGAGGGCCACGAATCCGAGGGCGCTCCAGGGCGGGGTGCGCGGCACCCGCGCGAAACTGTCGTGGAGGCCGGAGCCGTGCCGCAGCGGGTAGTCGGGAAGGCCGGTCAGCCGCTCCAGGGAGGGGTCGATACGGCGCAGCAGTCCGCGCAGGTTGTAGTACTGACGGAAGAACGCGTGGAATCCGCGGCTCATCGTCACGGCCGAGCCGTCGTTGAGCCGGTCCGGCCAGCCGGCCAGCCGGCCGCCCAGGGCGGGCTGCCGCTCGTAGAGCGTGACGTCGACGCCGCGCTCGGCGAGGATCGTGGCCGCCGCGATCCCGGCGATCCCTCCGCCGACGACGGCGCAGGTGGGACGTGGGCCGGCGGGCGTCCGGCCGAGCCCCGGCGCGGCGGGCACGACGACCGCTCTGCGGTCGCGGCCGCGTGGGGCACTGGCGTGGCGGGTGGGGCGCATCGCGTGGGCTCGCTCTCGTGAGGGGGCGCCGGTTCAGCGCCGGCGGGAGAGGAAGGGCAGTTCGGCGGTCGTGCGGAGCATGGGGAGGACGGGGGTGTGCAGGCCGATGCGGAACTCCTCCGACGGGCGCGTCCCGCCGTCGAGGAACCGCAGGAGCGTGTCGACGGGGACCTCGGCGAACAGACGCGTGAAGAAGTCGGGTCCGGAGATCCTTCCGGTGTCGACGCCTCGCAGGAGGATCGCGTCCATCGCGAGGGCGCGCCGGGGGTAGGCGGGCGGGGGAAGGGGTTCCCGGCCCGTGTGCACGAGGGCTGCCACGGCGCGCGTCTGCCGCTGGATGGCGGCGAAGGCGTATCCGGTGGAGGGCCGCACGGCGCCGCCCGCACCGCCGAGCCGGAAGGTGCTCAGGCCCGCCCGCCGGGGGAAGCGGGCGTCCGTCATCGGGATACGCCCGCGCTCCACCGCGCGCACCTCGAAGTCGCCCAGGCCGAGGAGGGACCCCGTGTAGTGGCGCAGGGCGGCGTCGTACTCCCCGTCGGCCAGGGGCTCCGGGCCGAACTCCGTGTACTCGACGAGGGCTTCGTGCCGGGAGAGCGGCAGCACGTAGCCGAAGGAGAGGCCTCGCGGTGGTTGCGGCGTCCGGAAGTCCATGAGGTCGACGGCGTCCGGCGCGAAGGCGGGGCGTCGGGTGCGCAGGAACCAGCCCTTGAAGTGCTGGACGAGACGCACGCGGGCTTTCGGCGCCGGCACCGGGGGCCGGGTGTCGAAGGCCCAGCGTGCGCGGACCCGGAACCGGGCACCGTCGGCGGACCGGCAGGTGACGGTGGCGCGGTCGGGCCGGTCGTCGACGCCTTCGGCGGTGGCCTCGATCCGGCGCAGCCCGCGCAGGAGCGGGCGCAGTCCCCGGGAGAAGGACTCGGACGTCAGCATCTTGTAGCGCAGCCCGCCCAGGTCACGGTGGATGGGGTGCCCGCCGGCCTCGTGCAGTCTCACCCGGCGCCACGACGACGTCAGCCAGGCATCGTACGGGCCGGCCCCCTCCTCCCAGTAGCACCAGGTCCGCGGGGGCGGGCGCAGGGGGCCCGAGGGCGCGTCGATCAGGACGACGTCCGGGACGGGTGCGCCGGGCGGAGGGGCGAGAAGGCGCCAGGCCAGGGAGAGGCCGGCCGCCCCCGCTCCGATGATGACCACGTCGCACCGCATGAATCCCGTCTCCTCTCGGTCGCGCCGACACCGTCCCGGTCGTCACCCGCGGAACGGCGGGGTCCGTCCCCGGAATGCCCACCAATACCCCAGTCCCCGCTCCCGCGGGGATCGACGTCGCCGGGCGGCGGCGGATCTCGTCACGGCTCGACACTCCAGGCGGGGTCGCCGCCGTCCTGACGGGTCGTCCGGAAGTCGCGCGGATCGAGCCCGGCACGCCGGATCGCGTCGCGGACCTCGGCGGTCCGCACCGGATCGAGCCGGGGGGTGCGGGACAGGACGAACCCGGAGGTTCGCTCCTCGTTGGTCACGACGGCCCACCCGTACGCGTGGTCCAGGCCGGCGACGACGTAGTTCGCGTCGGCGCCGTGCCGGTATCCGTCGTTCCCGGGGACGAAGGAGACGTTGAGCCGGGTGTTCGTCCCGTCGAGCGGGAGGGCCTCGCCGTGCACCCGGCTGCGGGTGCCGAGCCAGGTGATGCAGCTGTTGGTGACGGAGACCGTGCCGCGCTCCGTCGCGCCGTACACGGCTTCGACGTTCTTGGCGCACTGGATCTCGAACAGCTGGGGAACCGCGGCCAACTGGAGCCACGTCCCGGCGTATCGGGTCAGGTCCACGACCCGGTCAGACCGGTGCGCGCCGAGCGCGCTCGCAGGTGCGGCGGGGGCGAGCGCCATGACGGCGGCGGTCGCCAGAAGTGCGGCGGAGACACGCCCTACGGCAGGGGTTCGACGCATGTGCTGGATGCTCCTCGCGGGTGTCGGGTGCACGGCATTCGGCGCGCGTCCCGCCCCCGGATGCACCGGACCCCGCGAGTCCCTGGGCCACGGCCGCGCGGGCGACCGGCAGCGGAGCGGCCCCGGCGCGGGCGCGCGTGCGGACTCACCCGTACGTGGACCACCGCATCCGGGCCGGTGCCGGACGAGAAGCACCTTCGTCAGCCGCGCACTTCTTCCCAGGGACCCCCGATGTCCGATCTGCACGATCCCGCCCCGTACGACGCCCTGCCGCTGCTCTCCTTCGGCGGCCCGAGGGCCCGGACGACGTCGTCCCGTTCCTGGAGAACGTGACGCGCGGCCGCGGCATCCCCAAGGAGCGGCTCAAGGAAGTGGGGCAGCACTACTTCCTCTTCGGCGGCGTCAGCCCGATCAACGACCACAACCGCGC
>NZ_JBIBWV010000045.1:0-11804 GCF_043081625.1 Streptomyces sp. NPDC014861 | reverse complement strand
CCTCGGCGCCCTCGGCCCCTCCCACGACCTCTGCCCCATCGGCTGCTGCCCCGCCCGCACCGAACGCCCCGCCGCCGCCGGCGCCGACAGCCCCTACGCCTGAGGAGCCACGCCGTGACCCCCGCACCCGCCCCCCTGCTCGCCGAGCTCCTCGACCTGGCCCTGGAGGCCGCGCGGCGGGCCGGCGCCCTGCTGCGCGACGGCCGGCCCGAGGACCTGGCCGTCGCCGCCACCAAGACCAGCGCCATCGACGTCGTCACCGAGATGGACATCGCCGCCGAGAAGCTGATCACCGGCTTCCTCGCCGAGCACCGCCCCCAGGACGGCCTGCTCGGCGAGGAGGGCGCCGCCACTCCCGGCACCAGCGGCGTCCGCTGGATCATCGACCCCCTCGACGGCACCGTGAACTACCTCTACGGCCTGCCGTCGTGGGCGGTCTCCATCGCCGCCGAGCTCGACGGCGAGACCGTCGTCGGCGTGGTCGAGGCCCCGCTGCGCGGCGAGACCTTCCGGGCCGTCCTCGGCGGCGGCGCCCACCTGGGCGAGCGCCGGCTCGCGGTCCGCACCGCGCCCCCCTTCGACCAGGCCCTGCTCGGCACCGGCTTCGGCTACGTGCAGGCCCGCCGTGCCCACCAGGCCGAGGTCGTACGGGAGATCCTGCCGCTCGTCAGGGACATCCGGCGCGGCGGCTCGGCCGCCATCGACCTGTGCGACGTCGCGGCCGGCCGGCTCGACGCGTACTACGAGCGCGGCCTCAACCCCTGGGACCACGCCGCGGGGGCCCTCATCGCCCGCGAGGCGGGCGCGCGCACCGGCGGACGCCCCGGGCTGCCCGAGTCCGGCGAACTGGCCGTAGCGGCCCCCGAGGGCCTTTTCGGGCCCCTCCAGGAGCTGCTCGACCGGCTCGGCGCCTGGCACGACTGAGACCGGCCCCGACACGGCCGCAGGCACGGCCGAGAACCCGGCCGCAGGCAGGGCCGAGAACCGGCCCCTGAAACGGCCGAGAACCCGGCCGCAGGCACGGCCGAGAACCGGCCCCTGAAACGGCCGAGAACCGGCCGCGGACACGGCGGAGAACCCGCCGTGGACATGGCCGGGACCGGCCCCCGACACGACGGTGCCCCGGAGCCGACCGGCTCCGGGGCACCGTCGCGGCACTCCCGGGGGAGCGCCCTCGCTCAGGCGCTCTGCGCGCAGACCTGGGCGACCTGCACGCCGTGCTCCGCGGCCAGTCGGTGCAGGTCCTCCAGCTCGGCCTGCTCGACCTCCGCGAGGTACTCGTCGCCGGTCTCACGGGCCCGCGTGAGGTCCGACTGCGTGGTCCTGATGCGGTGCAGCAGCCCTGCGGTGAACGCGTCCATGCGTCCCTCCTCGTGGGTCCTGCGGCACTGGGGAGTGCCGGGGGGTGGGTCGATCACGCACCGTCCGCTCCCGGGGGACGGAAGAGCGCCGTGGACGTGCCACGTACAGGGCGTGATCGCGGGGTGTGCAGACCTCCTCCCCACCCCTCCCCGCACGGAAACCTCAACTGGCGCGCGCTTCAGGTGAATTCTTCGTGCCCTCGCCGGCGCCCCCGCCCGCCGGGCCTCCGCGGACCGCCGCCTTACAGCCGGTTTACGCGCGTACGGGGCAGGATGGACACGCACAGTCAGTGTTCAGAAACGCCCGCCGGTCCGCCCGGACCGGAGCGCCGAAGGAAGGAAGAACGACGTGCGCGTACTCGTCGTCGAGGACGAGCAGCTGCTCGCCGATGCGGTGGCCACCGGACTGCGCCGGGAGGCCATGGCCGTCGACGTCGTGTACGACGGCGCCGCCGCCCTGGAGCGCGTCGGGGTCAACGACTACGACGTCGTCGTCCTCGACCGCGACCTGCCGCTGGTCCACGGCGACGACGTCTGCCGGAAGATCGTCGAGCTGGGCATGCCCACCCGCATCCTGATGCTCACGGCCTCCGGCGACGTCAGCGACCGGGTCGAGGGCCTGGAGCTGGGCGCCGACGACTACCTCCCCAAGCCCTTCGCCTTCACCGAGCTCACCGCGCGCGTGCGCGCCCTCGGGCGGCGCACCTCCGTGGCGCTGCCGCCGGTCCTGGAGCGCGCCGGCATCAAGCTCGACCCCAACCGCCGCGAGGTCTTCCGGGACGGCCGCGAGGTCCAGCTCGCCCCCAAGGAGTTCGCCGTCCTGGAGGTGCTGATGCGCTCCGAGGGCGCCGTCGTCTCGGCGGAGCAGCTCCTGGAGAAGGCCTGGGACGAGAACACCGACCCGTTCACCAACGTCGTCCGGGTCACCGTCATGACCCTGCGCCGCAAGCTGGGCGAGCCGCCCGTCATCGTCACCGTGCCCGGCTCCGGCTACCGGATCTGATCCGATGGCCGCGACTCCGGCGCCGCACCCGCAGGCGCCACCGAAGCCCACCTGGGATCCGCGGGACCCGGTCAGGCCGCTGCTCCGGCCGACCATCCGGATACGCCTCACGCTGCTGTACGGCGGCATGTTCCTGATCGCCGGCATCCTGCTGCTGTCGATCATCTACCTCTTCACGGCGCAGGCGCTGAGCAACAGCGCCGCCCAGCTTCCGTTCAAGATCGTCACGGGTGAGGTCCAGCCCACCACCTCCTGGTGCAACCTGCCCGACAAGGGCACCGGCGAGCAGTTCAACCACGCCGTCTCCATCTGCCTGAGCCAGCAGTCCGACCGCGCCCTGGAAGACCTCCTGCGCCGCTCGCTCTTCGCCCTGCTCGGGCTGAGCATCATCGCCTTCGCCTTCGGCTACGCCATGGCCGGCCGGGTGCTCTCGCCGCTGGGCCGGATCACCCGCACCGCCCGCCAGGTGGCCGGCTCCGACCTGGCCCGCCGGATCGAGCTGGACGGGCCGGACGACGAGCTGAAGGAGCTCGCGGACACCTTCGACGAGATGCTGGAGCGCCTGGAGCGGGCCTTCACCGCCCAGCAGCGCTTCGTCGCCAACGCCTCGCACGAGCTGCGCACCCCGCTGGCGATCAACCGCACGCTGCTGGAGGTCCACCTCTCCGACCCCGGGGCGCCGGTGGAGCTCCAGCAGCTCGGCAAGACCCTGCTGGCCACCAACGAGCGCAGCGAGCAGCTGGTCGAGGGCCTGCTGCTGCTCGCCCGCAGCGACAACCAGATCGTGGAGCGCAAGTCCGTCGACCTGGCAGAGGTCGCCGAGCGGGCCGTGGACCAGGTGCTGGAGGAGGCCCGGGCGAAGGGCGTGGAGATCCGCGGCGAGCGGTCCCCGGCCGTCGTCCAGGGCAATGGCGTCCTGCTGGAGCGGATCGCCCTCAACCTGCTCCAGAACGCCGTGCGGTACAACGTCCCCGAAGGGGGCTGGGTCGAGGTCGCCACCGAGGCCCAGCACGGCCAGGCGGTGCTGGTGGTGTCGAACACGGGCCCGGTGGTCCCCGCGTACGAGGTCGACAACCTCTTCGAGCCGTTCCGCCGGCTCCGCCAGGAGCGGACAGGCAGCGACAAGGGCGTCGGTCTCGGACTGTCGATCGCGCGCTCGGTGGCCCGGGCGCACGGCGGACGCATCTCCGCGGAGCCCCGCGAGGGCGGTGGCCTGGTGATGCGTGTCACTCTGCCGATCTGACAGACTGCAGGGGCGAAGCCCGATCTGTTCGCTTTGAGCGGAATTCCGGGAGCCCCGTCCTGAGACGGTCATGTGTGATCGATCACAAGCGCGAGTGCCGGATGCATCGCACTCCGTGACCGTGAATTCCGGGGGAAAACCCGGAAAAGTCCGGGTTTCCCGGGCGTCGGGCGGCGGAAAGTACACGGGGTGGCGGCGCGCGCGTGTCGCCCGGGGACCGTGTACGGTCCGCATCGCCACTCGTACCCGATCACTCGTGAGAGCGCGGGACGGGTGTCGATTGAGTAACAGACCTTGATGTGAGGCAAAATCTGCGCCTCAGGTCGGGCACAAGTCCGACCTCTCACGCGTTACGTGCGCTGAGACACCCGCAACCACCCAGAGGGGGAGAGCGACATGGCAACGGATTACGACACCCCACGCAAGACCGACGACGACGTCGACTCGGACAGCCTCGAAGAGCTCAAGGCTCGTCGGAACGACAAGTCGACCTCCACGGTCGACGTAGACGAATTCGAGGCCGCCGAGGGCCTCGAACTTCCGGGCGCCGATCTCTCGAACGAAGAGCTGGCCGTCCGGGTCCTGCCCAAGCAGGCCGACGAGTTCACCTGCATGAGCTGCTTCCTCGTGCACCACCGCAGCCAGCTGGCGCGCGAGAAGAACGGCCAGCCCATCTGCCGCGACTGCGACTGAGTCAGGCGCGGCCGTGGCAGGCGACACACCGTCCCGGAAGCGGCGTCTGAGGCTTCCCTCGAAGCCCCGGACGTACAAGGGCGGCACAGGCCCGACGGAGGGCGCCCAGGAGGCACCCGACGCCGCGCAGGCCGCCCCCCAGCCCTCCCTCGGCGTGGCGGGCGACGAGCGAGGCCCCACGGCCTCGCTCGCAGCTGCCGTCGTCCCGGGACAGGGCGAGGCACCGCTCCCCGCGGAGCGGGACCCCGAAGGCCCCTCGGACCCCGAGGTGCCCGAGGACCGTGACGGGAGCGGTCACGGCAGGCTGGGCGCCGTCAGGCGACTGGCCAACCCGGCACGCGCGCAGCTCGACCGCATCAAGATCGACGCCGCGCGCATCGACGCCGTCCGCCGCAGTGTGGAAGGCGTCAAGCAGGGCGTGAAGCGGAGCGGCGACGGAGCCAAGGCGGGCATCGGCTATCTGGCCGACCGCCTGATCGACCTGGCCCCGCGCGTCCCCGTCCGCGACCTCGCGACCCTGCGCAGGCAGTTCCCCGGGCTCGGCCCCGAGGAGCTGGCCGACAAACTGGTCTTCGGCGCCGCCAACGCCAGCTCGACCGTCGGCGCGGGCATCGGCGCCGCCGCCATGCTCCCCGTACCGCCGGCCATGCCGGCCGAGCTGGCCGCGGAGATCACCGGCGTCGCCGCGATCGAGCTCAAGCTCATCGCCGAGCTCCACGAGGTCTACGGCCTGCGGCCGCCCGGCACCCTGCCCCAGCGCTCGGCCGCCTACCTGACCTCCTGGGCCGAGGAGCGGGGCATCGACCCCACCAAGCCCACGACGATCAACGCGGCCCTCGGCGGGCAGCTCAAGCGCGAACTGCGCCAGCAGATCATGAAGCGCATGGTCCGCAACCTGCCGAACCTCACCCCGTTCATGGTCGGCGCGGCCGTCGGCGCGGTCATGAACCGCCGCGACACCAAGAAGCTCGCCGGTCACATCCGCAAGGACCTCAAGGCGCGCCAGGTCCCCTGGGACAGGCTCGCGGAGCTCCCGCCCCTGGAGCAGCCCGAGAACCCCAAGGAACTGGGCTTCTAGCCGCCCCGGGCCGCCCGCCGCGGCCCCGGGACGGACGCCGCCGACGGGGGAAGCCGCGGAGAGGGCCTCAGCCCTCCTCCCGCACCGCCTCCACCGCCGCCGCCAGACCCTCCGGGTCGCGCGTCGACAGGTACAGGTACGGGGTCGGGTCCGCCGGATCCGTGACGACGACCCGCACCGCGCGCGGCACATAGCTGCGCATCAGCATGAAGGCGCGCGGGTCGGCCTTGTGCGTGCGCCAGGCGCGCGCCTCCTCCTCGTCCAGCGCCTCGACCGCCCCCAGCGCCGACACCGGCACCCGGGCCTCGCCCGCCACCAGCGAACCGGCCACGACCCGGATCCGGGCCGAGCCGTACGAGGACGCCGCCACACCGGCCGCCACGCCCGCGGCGATCACGCCGCCCAGCGTCGGCACCGTCCCCAGCGGGAACATCACCAGACCGCCCGAGAGCGCCAGCAGAACCACGATCGCCCACCACGAACCGGGCACGGTCAGCCGCTCGTCGAAGCGCGGCGCCGCCGGGGAGGCGGGGGACTCGGGGGAGGGGACCGGAGAGGGCGCGGAAGGCTGCATGCGTCCAAGCTTGGCACGGCGCGACCGGCGCCCGGCCGCGCGGGTAAGGTCTGCGCCTGTGACTGCAACATCTGCCGCCCTCACCCCGCCGCCCGACGCCGCGGCGCCGGTCCGCCACCCGGACGCGCCCGCCCCCGGCGAGCCGCTCGGCTCGCACTACGGGCACTGCTTCGGGTGCGGCGGCGGACAGCCCCACGGCCTCCACCTGGAGGCCCGCGCGGGCGACGGCGTGACCGTCACCGCCGAGTTCACCGTCACCGCCGACCACCAGGGCGCCCCCGGGCTCGCCCACGGCGGCGTGCTGGCCACCGCGCTCGACGAGACCCTCGGCTCCCTGAACTGGCTGCTCCGCGTCATCGCCGTGACCGGCCGCCTGGAGACCGACTTCCGCCGGCCCGTGCCGGTCGGCACCGTGCTCCACCTCCAGGCCGAGGTCACCGCCGTCCACGGCCGCAAGATCTACTCGACCGCCACCGGCCGCATCGGCGGCCCCGACGGCCCCGTCGCCGTCCGGGCCGACGCCATGTTCGTCGAGGTCAAGGTCGAGCACTTCATCGACAACGGACGGCCGGAGGAGATCCAGGCCGCCATGTCCGACCCCGACCAGGTCCGGCGCGCCCGCGCCTTCGAGGTGAACCCCTGATGCGCTCTCCCGTCGACGTACTGATCCGCCGGGTGGACCCCGACGTGCCGATCCCGGCCTACGGCCACCCCGGCGACGCCGGCGCCGACCTCGTCACCACCGAGGCCGCCGTCCTGGCCCCCGGCGAGCGCGCCGTGCTGCCCACCGGCGTCTCGATCGCCCTCCCGGACGGCTACGCCGCCTTCGTCCACCCCCGGTCCGGCCTGGCCGCCCGGTGCGGAGTCGCGCTCGTGAATGCCCCGGGGACGGTGGATGCCGGGTACCGTGGAGAGATCAAGGTGATCGTGGTCAATCTCGACCCGCGCGAGAGCGTCAGGTTCGAACGGTTCGACCGGATTGCCCAACTGGTCGTCCAGCAGGTCGAGAAGGTGCGCTTCCACGAGGTGGCGGAGCTTCCCGGCTCGGCGCGGGCCGAGGGGGGCTTCGGGTCCACCGGCGGTCATGCCGCCGTGGACGGCACGACGGGTGGGAATCGATACGCTTCGGTCGTATCCGACCGGGAAGGACAGTGACGTGTTCGGACGTCGCAAGAAGAGCGGTGCCGCCGACGAGGCGGGCGAGGCCGAGCAGGTCGTCGACGAGGTGACCGGCGAGGACGCCGCCGACGCGGCCGACCAGCCGCGCAGGGCGAACCTTCCGCCGGCACCCCGGCCGGACGGTCCCTGGGACATCTCCGAGGTCGCCAAGCCCGAGGAGGGCCGCGTCGACCTCGGCGGCCTCTACGTGCCCGGAGTCGAGGGCATGGAGCTCCGCGTGGAGGTGGCGGGCGACGCGATCGTCGCCGCGACCATCGTGCTGCGCGACAGCGCCGTGCAGCTCCAGGCGTTCGCGGCGCCGAAGAAGGAAGGCATCTGGGGCGAGGTCCGCGAGGAGATCGCCACCGGCATCGTCCAGCAGGGCGGCGCCATCGACGAGGTCGAGGGCCCCCTCGGCTGGGAGCTGCGCGCGCAGGTCCCCGTCCAGCTGCCTGACGGCAACCGCGGCGTGCAGATCGTGCGCTTCGTCGGCGTCGACGGCCCGCGCTGGTTCCTGCGCGGAGTCATCTCCGGCCAGGGCGCGGTCCAGCCCGAGGCCGCCGGCCTCCTGGAGCAGATCGTCCGGGACACCGTGGTCACCCGCGGCGAGGGCCCGATGGCCCCGCGCGACCCGATCGTCCTCAAGCTGCCGAACGACGCGCAGATGGTGCCGGACGGCGTCCAGCAGGAGGAGCAGGCCGGGTCCCGCTTCTCCGGCGGCATGGGCCAGCTCCAGCGCGGTCCGGAGATCACCGAGATCCGCTGACGCGACCCCGGACGCTCCGGGAGCCTTGGTCCGGTGGGCCGCCGACCGTACGCACGACGTACGGACGGCGGCCCACCGGCGTTCCCCCGGGCGCGCGGTGACCGGCGGCCGCAGGCCCGTACCCCCAGCCCCTCGCACCCGTCCCGAGTCGCCGCTGGCGGTCTCGCCCCCGCTCTCCCTCCCCGATGTGGCCTCCGGGAGGTGCCGGTGTCCTGTGTCCGGGGTCGGCCGTCCGAAGATCGGGGTCGGATCGGGGTGCCGGGCTCTGGTCTCGCAGGCGGGCGCCGACCATACTTGCTGGTGCAGGTGTTCGAGGAGGGGGAGCGCAGGGTGAGCGAGAACAGCACGCGGTCCACGACGGCCGTCGTCGAGGACCCCGCCCGGGAGCCGATGATCCGCGTGGAGGGGCTGCGCCGGACGTTCGGCGAGGGCGAGGCCGCCGTCCAGGCCCTCAAGGGCGTCTCCTTCGACATCCCCCGGGGCGAGCTCGTCGCCCTCAAGGGCCGCTCCGGCTCCGGCAAGACCACCCTGCTCAACCTCGTCGGCGGCCTCGACAGCGCCGACGGCGGCCGGGTCGTCATCGACGGCACCGACCTCTCCGCCCTCGGCGAGGACGGCCTCCTGGAGCTCCGCCGGGACCGGATCGGCTTCATCTTCCAGTCCTTCGGCCTGCTGCCCATCCTCTCCGCCGCCGAGAACGTCGGCGTCCCCCTCCGGCTGCGCAAGGCCGACCCCGCCGAGCGAGAGGAGCGGGTCGCCCTGCTGCTCGCCCTCGTCGGCCTCGCCGACCACGCCGACCAGCGCCCCGGCGAGCTCTCCGGCGGCCAGCAGCAGCGCGTCGCCATCGCCCGCGCCCTCGCCAACAAGCCGGCCCTGCTGATCGCCGACGAGCCGACCGGCCAGCTCGACGCCGAGACCGGCCTCGCCGTGATGGAGCTCCTCCGTGCCGTCGTCCGCAGCGAAGGCTGCACCGCCCTCGTCGCCACCCACGACCACCAGCTCCTCGGCCTCGCCGACCGGGTCCTCGAACTCCGCGACGGGGAGATGACCGAGGCCTGAGCCCGGCGCCCCGCCGCGCACCGCGCCGGCCCCTCCGTCGCACCCCGCCCCGCCCCCCAGGGCACCCGGGCCAGGCCCCCGCCGCGCGCCCCGGCCACGGCTCCCGCCGCGCACCGCCCCCGCCCCGTCACAGGGCACCCCGGCCAGGCCCCCCGCCGTGCACCGGGGCCAGGCCACCCCGTCGCGCTCCGGCGGGCATCAGAATCACGTCAAGACCGCGTCGGGGTGTTCCCCCACGTGCGGAATGTCCGATCAGCCGGACGTATGGTCGGTCCATGGCACGTGGCAAGCTTCGGATCTACCTCGGTGCGGCTCCCGGCGTCGGCAAGACGTACGCGATGCTGGCCGAGGCCCACCGCAGGGTGGAGCGCGGCACCGACTGCGTCGTGGGCTTCGTCGAGCACCACGACCGGCCGCGCACCGAGGTGCTGCTGCACGGCCTGGAGCAGGTGCCCCGCCGCGAGCTGGACCACCGGGGCGCCGCCTTCACCGAGATGGACGTGGACGCCGTCCTCGCCCGGCGGCCCGCCGTCGCCCTCGTCGACGAACTCGCCCACACCAACGTCCCGGGCTCCCGCAACGCCAAGCGCTGGCAGGACGTGGCCGAGCTCCTCGCGGCCGGTATCGACGTCGTGTCGACCGTCAACATCCAGCACCTCGAATCGCTCGGTGACGTCGTCGAGGCGATCACCGGCGTCCGGCAGCGCGAGACGGTCCCGGACGAGGTCGTCCGCAGGGCCGACCAGATCGAGCTGGTCGACATGTCGCCGCAGGCCCTGCGCCGCCGTATGGCGCACGGCAACATCTACAAGCCCGACAAGGTCGACGCGGCCCTCTCCAACTACTTCCGCCCCGGCAACCTCACCGCCCTGCGCGAACTGGCCCTCCTGTGGACCGCCGACCGGGTCGACGAGTACCTGCGCCAGTACCGGGGCGAGCACAACATCCGCTCCACCTGGCAGGCCCGCGAGCGGATCGTCGTCGGCCTCACCGGCGGACCCGAGGGCCGCACCCTGATACGGCGCGCGTCCCGGCTCGCCGAGAAGGGCGCGGGCGGCGAGGTCCTCGCCGTCTACATAGCCCGCAGCGACGGCCTCACCGCCGCCTCGCCCAAGGAGCTGGCCGTCCAGCGCACCCTCGTCGAGGACCTGGGCGGCACCTTCCACCACGTCGTCGGCGACGACATACCGAACGCGCTCCTGGAGTTCGCCCGCGGGGTGAACGCCACCCAGATCGTCCTCGGCTCCAGCCGCCGCCGCACCTGGCAGTACGTCCTCGGCCCCGGCGTCGGCCAGACCGTCGCCCGCGAGTCCGGACCCGACCTCGACGTCCACATCGTCACCCACGGCGAGGTCGCCAAGGGCCGGGGCCTCCCGGTCGCCCGCGGCGCGCGCCTCGGCCGCTCCCGGATCATCGGCGGCTGGCTCGTCGGCGTCGCGGGACCGGTCGCCCTCGCCCTGCTCCTCACCCACACCGACGCGGACCTCGGGCTCGCCAACGACATGCTGCTCTTCCTGGCGCTCACCGTCGCCGCGGCGCTGCTCGGCGGCTTCCTCCCGGCGCTCGCCTCGGCCGCCGCCGGCTCGCTGCTGCTCAACTGGTTCTTCACCCCGCCGATCCACCGCATCACCATCGCCGACCCGCTGAACATCGTCGCCATCGCGGTCTTCTTCGGCGTCGCCATGGCCGTCGCCTCCGTCGTGGACCTCGCCGCCCGCCGCACCCACCAGGCGGCCCGGCTGCGCGCCGAGTCCGAGGTGCTCTCCTATCTGGCCGGCAGCGTGCTGCGCGGCGAGACCAGCCTCGAAGCCCTCCTCGAACGGGTGCGGGAGACCTTCTCCATGGAGTCCGTCGCCCTGCTGGAGCGTGCCGACGGCGCCGAACCCTGGCACCGGGCGGCCGCCGTCGGCCCGCACCCCGCCGCCCGTCCCGAGGACGCCGAGGTCGACATGCCGGTCGGCGACCATCTGGCGCTCGCGCTCAGCGGCCGGGTGCTGCCGGCGGAGGACCGGCGGGTGCTGGGCGCGTTCGCGGCGCAGGCGGCCGTGGTCCTGGACCGGCAGCGGCTGGTCGGCGAGGCCGAGGAGGCCCGCAAGCTCGCCGAGGGCAACAAGATCCGCACCTCGCTGCTCGCGGCCGTCAGCCACGACCTGCGGACCCCGCTCGCCGGCATCAAGGCCTCGGTCACCTCGCTGCGCTCCGACGACGTCGAGTGGTCCGAGGAGGACCGGGCCGAACTCCTCGAAGGCATCGAGGCCGGCGCCGACCGCCTCGACCACCTCGTCGGCAACCTCCTCGACATGTCCCGCCTCCAGACCGGCACCGTCACCCCGCTCATCCGCGCCGTCGACCTCGACGAGGTCGTCCCCATGGCCCTGGGCGGCGTCCCGGAGGGCAGCGCCGAGGCCGACGTCCCCGAGACCCTGCCCATGGTCGAGGTCGACAAGGGCCTCCTCGAACGGGCCGTCGCCAACATCGTCGAGAACGCCGTCAAGTACAGCCCCGAGGGCGTCCCCGTCACCGTCGCCGCCAGCGCCCTCGGCGACCGCGTCGAGCTCCGGGTGGTGGACCGGGGCCCCGGCGTCCCCGACGAGTCCAAGGAAGGCATCTTCGAGCCCTTCCAGCGCTTCGGCGACGCCCCGCGCGGCTCCGGCGTCGGCCTCGGACTCGCCGTCGCCCGCGGCTTCGTGGAGGCCATGGGCGGCACCCTCGGCGCGGAGGACACCCCCGGCGGGGGCCTCACCATGGTCCTCACCCTCCGGGCGGCGGGCGGGGGGGGCCCCCCCCCCCCCCCCCCCCCGCCCGCCCCCCGGGGGGGCGGGACCCCCCCCCCCCCCCCCCGCCCCCCCCCCCCGCACCCCCCCCCCCC
>NZ_JBIBWV010000044.1:0-11986 GCF_043081625.1 Streptomyces sp. NPDC014861 | reverse complement strand
CGCCGTCGCCACCATGCACAACCTCGCCATGACACGGTGAAACAGCAGGTCAGGCGCCACTTCAGCCTGCCCGAGCCCGGCCTTCTACAACACCCCTTGTGCCCGCCCCCGACCCGCTTCAGCCCCCACGGCCCGCGTCCGCCCCCGGTGTCACTTCTCGGCGCCCGGCTCGGGGCCGAGTGTGCCGAGTGCCGAGGTCACCCACTCCACCCAGAAGCGTTCGAGGTCGATCCCGCCGCGCAGGACGAGGTGGCGCAGCCGGTCGGGCTCGGTGAGGCGCCGCTCGGCGGGGAAGTCCCGTCGCTCGATGGCGTGGTACTCGTCGAGCTGGGCGCGGTGCAGGGCGAGGTGGCGCTCCAGTTCGGCGCGGAGCCCGGCCGAGCCGACCACGGCCGCGGCCCGCATCCGCAGCAGCAGCGCGGACCGGAGCGGCTTGGGGTCCTCGGCCGCGCCCACCCACTCCCGCAGGAAGTCCCGTCCCGCGGGCAGCACTTCGTACTCCTTGCGCTGCCCGCGGACGGGTACGGGGGAGGGCAGGGCGCGGATCTGCCCCGCCTCCTCCAGGCGTCCCAGCTCGCGGTAGATCTGCTGGTGCGTGGCCGACCAGAAGTAGCCGATCGACTTGTCGAAGCGGCGCGTCAGTTCGAGGCCGGAGGACGGCTTCTCGAGCAGCGCGGTGAGGATCGCGTGCGGGAGGGACATGCTCGCATCCTAGGTTCGGCCGGCCGAGGTGCTCTCCGGGTGCCCGTCACAGGGCGGCGGCGAGCCGGGTGCCCTGGTCGATGGCGCGCTTGGCGTCCAGCTCGGCGGCGACGTCGGCCCCGCCGATGAGGTGCGCCGGGCGGCCTGCGGCGACCAGCTCCTCGTACAGGCCCCGCTGGGGCTCCTGGCCGGAGCAGAGGACGATCGTGTCGACCGGCAGGACCTGTCGCTCGCCGTCGATGCTGAGGTGCAGGCCCTCGTCGTCGATCCGGTCGTAGCTCACGCCGGCGACCATGGCGACGCCTCGGTGCTTGAGCTCGGTGCGGTGGATCCAGCCGGTGGTCTTGCCGAGTCCGGCGCCGACCTTGGTGGTCTTGCGCTGGAGCAGGTGCACCTGGCGCGGCGGCGCGTTCCGCTCGGGTGCGCGCAGGCCGCCCCGGTGCTCGTAGGAGGTGTCGACGCCCCACTGGCGGAAGTACGTCTCGGGGTCCTGGCTCGCGCCCTCGCCGCCGTCGGTCAGGAACTCGGCGACGTCGAAGCCGATGCCGCCGGCGCCGATGATCGCGACCCGCTCGCCGACCGGCGCGCCGTCGCGCAGCACGTCGAGATAGCTGACGACGCTGGGGTGGTCCTGGCCCTCGATGCCGGGGTCGCGGGGGGTGACGCCGGTGGCGACGACGACCTCGTCGTAGCCGTCGAGGTCGGCGGCGGTGACGTGGGTGCCGAGGCGGACGTCGATGCCGTGCTCGGCGAGCTGGACGCGGTAGTAGCGCAGGGTCTCGTCGAACTCCTCCTTGCCGGGCACGCGCTTGGCGACGTTGAGCTGGCCGCCGATCTCCGCGGCGGCTTCGAAGAGGGTGACGGAGTGGCCGCGTTCGGCCGCCGAGACGGCGCAGGACAGGCCGGCCGGTCCGGCGCCGACGACGGCGATCCGCTTGGCGAGCCGGGTGGGGGAGAGGACCAGTTCGGTCTCGTGGCAGGCGCGCGGGTTGACCAGGCAGGAGGTGATCTTGAGGTTGAAGGTGTGGTCGAGGCAGGCCTGGTTGCAGCCGATACAGGTGTTGATGGTCTCGGAGCGTCCGGCGGCGGCCTTGCTCACGAAGGCGGGGTCGGCGAGGAAGGGGCGGGCGAGCGAGACGAGGTCGGCGCGGCCGTCGGCGAGGATCTCCTCGGCGACCTCGGGGGTGTTGATGCGGTTGCTGGTGACCAGCGGCACCGACACGGCGCCCATCAGCTTCTTGGTCACCCAGGTGTAGGCGCCGCGCGGGACGGAGGTGGCGATGGTGGGGATGCGGGCCTCGTGCCAGCCGATGCCGGTGTTGATGATGGTCGCGCCGGCGGCCTCGATCTCCTTGGCGAGCCGGACGACCTCCTCCAGGGTGGAGCCGCCGGGGACGAGGTCCAGCATGGAGAGCCGGTAGACGACGATGAAGTCGGTGCCGACCCGCTCGCGGATCCGGCGGACGATCTCCAGCGGGAAGCGGACGCGGTTCTCGTACGAGCCGCCCCAGCGGTCGGTGCGGTGGTTGGTGGCGGCGGCGATGAACTCGTTGATCAGGTAGCCCTCGGAGCCCATGACCTCGACGCCGTCGTACCCGGCCTCCTTGGCGAGCTCGGCGCAGCGCGCGTAGTCCTCGACGGTCCGCTCGACCTCGGCGTCGGTCAGCTCGTTCGGCACGAAGGGGCTGATGGGGGCCTGGATCGCGCTCGGCGCGACGAGGGCGGGGTGGTAGGCGTACCGGCCGAAGTGCAGGATCTGCATCGCGATCCGGCCGCCCTCGGCGTGCACCGCCCCGGTGATCAGGCGGTGCTCGGCGACCTCCTCGGCGGTGGCCAGCTTGGCGCCGCCGTCCCACGGCCGGCCGGCCTCGTTGGGCGCGATGCCGCCGGTGACGATGAGGCCGACGCCGCCGCGGGCCCGCTCGGCGTAGAAGGCGGCCATCCGCTCGAAGCCGTGCTCGGTCTCCTCCAGGCCGACGTGCATCGACCCCATGATCACCCGGTTGGGCAGGGTGGTGAAGCCGAGGTCGAGCGGGCTGAGCAGATGCGGGTACGGGGTCGTGGCGGTCACGGGGCGCCTCCTCGCGCAGGGGTCGTCGCACCCTGTTGTAGGCGACCCGGCCCCGCTTATGCAACTAGTTGCAGAAGATTCGGGGTGTGATGGTTACTACTCGGTAGGAAGGGGGTCGGTCCATGACCCGCCCGCTCTGCGCCGCGCACCCCCGAGCGGCGCTGCCGAGGATCCCGCCCGACGGAGCCCTCAGCCCACCCGGTCCAGCAGGGCGTCGAGGTCCTCCGCCGTCCGGGGACCCGGTACGCCCACCGGCAGCAGACCCCGCTCCCGCAGCAACCGTTCCACCGGCACCGCCCACGGACGCCGCAGCCGGGCCGCGTCGAGCAGGGCCTCGTCCGCGAGGAGTTCGGCGGCCGGTCCGGTGCGCAGCCCGGCGGGGGAGAGCACGGCGGCCTCGTCGGCCCACCGCAGCGCCAGGTCCACGTCGTGCGTGGCCATGACCACCGTGGTGCCCGTCGCCCGCAGCCGCTCCAGGGTCTCCAGCAGGCGTTCCTGGCCGTGCGGGTCGAGGCCCGCCGTCGGTTCGTCCATGATCAGGACCCGGGGGCGCATCGCGACCGCGCCGGCGATCGCCGCCCGCTTACGCTGCCCGTACGACAGCAGGTGCGTCGGCCGGTCCGCGAGCGCGGTGATGTCCAGCGCCGCCAGCGCCTCGGCGACCCGCAGCCGCACCTCGTCCTCGGGCAGGCCCAGGTTCATCGGCCCGAAGGACACGTCCTGCGCCACCGAGGCGGCGAAGAGCTGGTCGTCGGGGTCCTGCACCACCAGCTGCACCGAGGTCCGCAGCCGGGTCAGCCCCTTCCGGTCGTACGCCACCTCCGTACCGTCCAGGAGCAGCGCCCCCTCGCCGCAGCGCAGCCCGCCGCTCAGCAGCCGCAGCAGCGTCGTCTTCCCGCCGCCGTTCCGCCCGAGCAGCGCGACCGCCCGGCCCTCCGTCACCGCGAAGGCGACATCCGAGAGGACGGCAGGCCCGTCCTCGTACGCGAAGCCCGCGCGCACCAACTCCACGACCGGGGTGGGGGCCGTCATGACAGGAACCTTTCCAGTACGAGGGTGAGCGCGACGAGCCCCGCGAGGAGGCCGGCCGTCGCCGCGAGGAACGGACGGGAGACCGGGGCCTCGGGCAGCAGCACCCGCAGCGTCCCGTCGTAGCCGCGCCCGGCGAGACCGGTCTGGAGCCGCTGCGCCCGGTCGAAGGCCCGCACGAACGAGGTCGCGCCGAGCCCGGCCAGCGACCGCCACACGGCCGCCCGGGTCGTCGCCCCGAGCCGCGCCGCCTGCGCCTGCCGCACCTTGGCCTGCGCGTCGAGCAGCAGGAACACGATCCGGTACATCACCAGGGCCACGTCCACCACCGGCGCCGGCACCCCGGCCCTGACCAGGCGCGGCAGCACGTCCGACACCGGTGTGGTGAACGCGAACAGCAGCACTCCCAGCGAGGCCGAAGCCGTCCGCAGCAGCAGCTCCCCGGCGTGCACGGGCCCGTCCGGAGCCCAGGCCACGGCGCCACCGGGCCCGCCCACCGCGAACAGCAGCGGGACGGCGCCGGTGACGCAGAAGCCCAGCGGGATCCGGAAGGCCCGCCACAGCTGCCGGCCCGGCACACCGGCCGGGCCGAGCAGGACGGCGAGCGTCGCCGCCGCGACCAGGGGCGCCCCCGGCCACGGCGGCAGACACACCGCGCACAGGGTCAGACCGAATCCGAGCGCGGCCTTCTCCGCCGGATGGCGGCGGCGCCAGCGACTGCCGTGCGCCGCCGCGTCGATCGGCAGCATCCGCGGCTACGCGTCCGCGCCCGCGCCGGAGGCGCCGCTCTCCTCACGGGCCGCCGCCCGCTCCTCGCCCTGCCGGCGCCCGCGCCGCACGCCGAAGTAGTAGGCGAGGACACCGGCGCCGAGGGCCGCCTGGAGGGCGAACAACGCCGACTCGATCTCACCGGACGGCGGCTCGTAGAGCGGGCTGAACCACGGCTCGTAGTCCGGCTGGATCTCGGTGATCGCCGTCTCGGCCTCCGCGTCGGCGCCGGCGAACGGCTCCTCCTTGTGGTCGCCGAGCCCCAGCACCAGCGGCAGCACCGCCAGCGCCGCCACGAGCGCCAGCAGCAGGGTGTTGATCTTCGCGTTCCGGCTCATCACGCCGCCGCCTCCTCGCGTCGCTTCGACTCCGTCCGGCCGAGCACGCCGAGACGCAGCAGGTCACCCTTGCTCGACTGCATGAGCAGCCGCACCACCAGCACGGTCAGCAGGCCCTCGCTCACGGCGAGCGGGATCTGCGTCACCGCGAAGATGGAGCCGAACTTCGCGAGCGAGCCCGCGATGCCGCTGCCCGGGTCGGGGAAGGCGACGGCCAGCTGGACGCTGGTCACGCAGTAGGTGGACAGGTCGGCGACGAAGGCGCCGAAGAAGACGCTCACCATCAGCGGCGCCCCGGACCGCTTCAGCAGCACATAGGCGCCGTATCCCGCCCAGGGGCCGACGATCGCCATCGAGAAGACGTTCGCCCCCAGCGTGGTCAGCCCGCCGTGGGCGAGCAGCAGCGCCTGGAAGAGGAGCGTGATGGTGCCGAGGACCGCCATGATCGGCGGCCGGAACAGTATCGCGCCCAGTCCCGTGCCGGTCGGGTGGGAGCAACTGCCCGTCACCGAAGGCAGTTTGAGCGCGGAAAGGACGAACGTGAAGGCGCCCGCGGCGCCGAGCAGCAGCGTGGACTCGGGGTTGGCGCGCACCTCGCGGGTGAGCGCGCGGACGCCGTGGATGACGAACGGGGCCGATGCGACGCCCCAGGCGGCCGCATGGACGGGGGGCAGATACCCCTCGGCGATATGCATGATCGGGAGACCCTCTCCAGCACCTCGTGGATGGACAACGCGCCCTGGCCGGTCTCCTGGCTGACGGTCATGACGCCCGACTCCGCCTTCCCATCCCGCGACGGTCTCCCGCGGCGGAACAGTGGCTTCCCCGAGGGGATGGAGCCGGACCTCCCGATCACAGTGGCGAGGGCCGCACCGGTACTGCACCGGTTTCCCGAACACCAAGGCGGTGCGACATTAGTGTGTTGACCTGCCTCATCACAATGCGGGGTCGGTCACTCGCGCTCGGACATCTCCCGGGGCCCGGCGCCGTCGGGACCCGTTGTCGGACCCCCGCACTAGCGTGGACGTGTCCAAGTGCGTTGCTGCTGCTCGGACGAGGGCGCCCCGGCGGAGTGGAACCCGGCCGGGGCGCCCCGCTTCCCGCGCGCGTCAGACCTTGCGGTAGGCGTACGCCTCCGAGGCCGCCGCCGCGACCGCGTCCAGGTCCCCGCCGGCGCTCGCCGTCACCAGCGCGGCCACCGCGCCCTCCACGAAGGGCGCGTCCACGAGCCGGGTGCCCTCCGGAAGCTCGTCGCCCTCGGCGAGGAGCGCCTTCACCGTGAGCACGGCACTGCCCAGGTCCACCAGGACGGCCACCCCGGCGCCGGCGTCGACGGCCTTCGCGGCCTCGGCGATCAGGTCGGCGCTGGTGCCGAGCCCCCCGCCGGGTCCGCCGCCCGCCGCCGCGACCGGCGCCAGGTCGCCGCCGCCGGCGAGCCCCCGGGCCAGGTCGGCGACCGCCTCCGCGACGGCACCGCTGTGCGAGACCAGCACGATCCCGACCCTGCCCCCGCTCATCGGCCCGCCCCCTCTCCCGTCCCCGCCGCCTCCGCAAGCGCGGCGAACAGCAACGCCGAGGAGGTCGCCCCCGGATCCTGATGGCCGACCGACCGCTCCCCGAGATAACTGGCCCGGCCCTTGCGGGCGCGCAACGGCACGGTCGCGAGCGCCCCCTCGTCGGCCGCGGCGCGCGCCGCGGCGAAGGACTCCGGCAGCGCGGCCACGGCGGGGGTCAGCGCGTCCAGCATCGTCTTGTCACCCGGTACGGCTCCGCCGAGCTGTCCGACGGCGGCGACCCCGGCCGCGAGCGCGTCCGCGAGCTCGGCCCGCGTGACCTCCCCGCCGTCGCCGAGCGCCTTGCCGGCCCGTCGCAGCAGCGTTCCGTAGAGCGGCCCCGAGGCCCCGCCCACCGTGGAGATCAGCTGCCTTCCGGCGGCCGTGAGGGCCGCGCCCGGGGTCGCGGGCGGCTCCTTCGCCAGCGCGTCGGCGACGGCGGCGAAGCCGCGCCGCAGATTGGCGCCGTGGTCCGCGTCGCCGATCGCCGCGTCCAGCTCGGTCAGCCGCCCGGCCTCCCGCTCCACCGCCGCCGCGACCGCCCGCATCCAGCGCACCGCGAACGCGGCGCCGTACGTCTCCGTCATCGCCCGCTCACCGGCCCCAGCGCAGCGCGGCCGTCGACACCGGCGCGTCCCACAGCCGCAGCAGCTCCTCGTCCGCGGCGCACAGCGTCACCGAGCACCCCGCCATGTCCAGCGAGGTCACGTAGTTCCCGACCAGCGTCCGCGCCACCGGCACCCGGCGCGCGTCGAGGACCCGCCGCACCTCCGCGTTGAAGCCGTACAGCTCCAGCAGCGGCGTCGCCCCCATGCCGTTCACCAGCAGCAGCACCGGATCCGACGGCCGCAGGTCGTCGAGGACCGCGTCGACGGCGACCTCGGCGATCTCCCGGGCGGTCATCATCCCGCGCCGCTCCCGCCCCGGCTCGCCGTGGATGCCGACACCCAGCTCCAGCTCCCCGGGCGGAAGGTCGAAGGTCGGGCTGCCCTTCGCGGGCGTGGTGCACGCGCCCAGCGCGACCCCGAACGACCGCGACCGCGTGACCACCCGCCGGGCCAGCGCCTCCACCCGCTCCAGCGGGGCGCCCTCCTCGGCCGCCGCACCGGCCAGCTTCTCCACGAAGAGCGTCGCCCCGGTCCCGCGCCGCCCCGCCGTGTACAGGCTGTCGGTGACGGCCACGTCGTCGTCGACGAGCACCCGGGCGACCTGGATGCCCTCGTCCTCGGCGAGTTCGGCGGCCATCTCGAAGTTCAGCACGTCACCCGTGTAGTTCTTCACCACGAACAGCACCCCCGCCCCGCTGTCCACCGCCGCCGCGGCCCGCACCATCTGGTCCGGCACCGGCGACGTGAACACCTCCCCGGGACACGCCCCGTCGAGCATCCCCGGCCCCACGAACCCCGAGTGCAGCGGCTCGTGCCCCGAACCGCCCCCCGACACCAGCGCGACCTTCCCGGCCACCGGCGCGTCCCTGCGCACCACCACCCGCCGCTCCACGTCCACGGTCAACTCGGGATGCGCGGCGGCCAGCCCGCGCAAGGCATCGGCGACGACGGTCTCGGGCACATTGATCAGCATCCTCATGGATACCTCCAAGTGAGATTAGCAGCCAAGCCGCTGAGTAGGGTTTTTGCAGGTCAGGATGGGGGAGTCGCATTGTTGATCTTGGCGGTTCCTGGCGTCTGGGGGCGGCTCCGCGCGGTACTGATGCTGACTTAATGCTGACTTTCCTGATGGTCTATCAGGCGAGGGCGGCGGGAGACGCTCTTTGCGAATGCGCATCATGGAGCGATTATCGACGCGAGCGTGCGGACGCGCACCGGTGCGTCGCGGGTTCGCCGGCCTAGCTGAACTGGCCGATGGGAGAGTGGTCGCCGCGGTAGGCGTGCACGGCCCTCCCGAAGCCCCAGCTGTCGTACTGCCCCTGACCATGTGACAGATGGACTCCGCTGCATGCCGCCGTCGAGCAGCATTCGGAAGTAGGCGTGATACTCGCCGACGGTCGAGTCGAGCCCTCCGCTCGCCAAGCGTCGGCCGATCAGAGGGCCAGGCGCACGACCGGTGGGTCGGGGTCGCTCGCCTGGTCGGCGTGCCGGCCCGCCGGCCGGCCGCGGTCAGCTTGGCGAACAAGACCACCTCCCCCTACGAGGCGGCGGCCAGCCTGGTGTCGTTCCCGATCTGGGCAAGATCCATTTGAGGGCGGGGTCTAGGAGACCGTTTGCCGCCGAAGCTCGGTGCGGGAGATGCTGGATAAGGGATGAACGGAGTCTGGTCACATGCCGCTACCCGCCCGAGGGCCCATAGGGTCAAGCAGCAGAACTGCCTCTGAAGCAATGGTCGCTGCCCAAGCGGCAGCCGAGGAAGCAGCAAACGCGGTCGATGCTGACCTCTTGGGCCCAGGTCAAAGAGATAGCAGTGCCATTCTTCTGTTCGTGCAGGCCGCCGAAGCCACTATCGAGGCCGCTGGCCGTGCAGCTACTGAGGTCGCGAAAACGTCGTCATTGATAGCGCTCACCCTCCAGCAAAACATGCACCGCCTGGAAAAGGTCGTGGAGCGCATGGGAATGAACGGCGATGAATTTGTCGGCTGGTTGGAAACGGTGGCAAACGAGATCCCCGAGCATTCAGAGTCGTCGGCGGGGCGCGAGACACTGATACCCCTGGCGGCGGCAGGAATGCTCGGAGGCGGAGCGCCTGTCTCGGCTGGTGAAAGCCCGACGCTAAATGCGGCGCTAGAGTACTCACAGCTATCCGCGTCATCGCTTTCGGAGTCTGAATTTGCGCAAGAGGTCGGGAGCTCGGTGAGCCATATCAGGTCTCTTGTTGGAGTGAGGCATCTCTACGCCTTCGGTGAGCGTGGCAAGCAGAGGATTCCCAGACTCCAGGTCCATGAAGGAGGCATACTTTACGGTCTGGCTCCAATTGTCCAAGCGCTACCGGAAGATCTTCATCCTCTAGAGTTCGTTGACCTGATGACGGGACCTGACCCCTTCACTCGACATCGATGGGAGGTCGGCGACGCCCCTGGAGTGGCTCCAGGCTAAGAGAGATCCTAAAGCCCTGCTAGAGATAGTCGAATGCATCGGGTGGCTGCCATGAGTCAAACGCTCCCCGTGCCCAAGCGTTCGAAGTTCACAACACCTCTGCTTCCAGAAGATGTTCACGTTCTTGAAGCCCATCATTTCGTCGGGCGAAATTACAGCAGTGGCGGCGATCATCCTGGTGCGTGGAATAGATTTCGCACATATGGCGCACTACCCGGAAAAGGTAGATTCGATCACCATCCTCCGCCGATACGCTGTAATTATTCTCGGCACGGAATCTTCTACGGCGCAGTAGAGCATCCTGATTGCTCCATCCTGGCTACATGCCTGTTGGAGTGTTTCCCGGTTCGAGTGAATCGGAATCGCGGCGACCCTCACCTGGTGATATTTCAACTCGCTAGACCGCTATCTCTGCTGGATCTCCGGTCGGGCTGGCTCGCACGCTGTGGAGGGAATGGCGCGATCTTTGACGGAGATCATGTCATGTCCGAACGGTGGTCGCGGGAGATGTATCTGCACTATCGACGTGGGAACGCGCGAGTACTGGGGAGCTCGAAGCCCGTACTGCTCGACGGGCTTTTTGGTCGGAGTAGCTCGGAAAGAAGAGGCTCCTTTTGTGTGACTCTGTATGAAAGGGCGCTGGACGCTCTTCCGGAGAACCCCGTTGCTGATATCGCTTTGTCGGATCCCAGTCTGGATTCTGACATGGATCGAATTTGCCATCAATTGAACCTCAAGTTGGCACCCCCTCTGCGTCAACAGCAGCCCGGAGCCCGCGCAGCAGCCTGAAGATCTGTTGGCCTGACCGCGAATTCGGCGTCCACGATGGACCCGACATCCGATATTGATCCGAAACGGTTTGGGTTCTGGGTCGTTGGGTGGGTGTGAGCGATCTGGTGGGGGACGCGCGGCATCTGTCGCCGTCGGCGCAGGAGGCCCTGCGGCTGCGGGCGGTGGCCGCGTTGGTGGCGGGGCGGGACCGTGAGGACGTGGCGGCGGTGTTCGGGGTGTCGCTGAAGGCGGTTGACGGCTGGTGGGCGAAGTGGCTGGCCGGCGGGCGGGAGGCGCTGGTGATGCGTCCGCGTGGCAAGCCGGTCGGGGTGCATCAGGTGCTCGGGGAGGCGGAGCAGGCCGTGGTGCGGCAGGCGGTCCTCGATCACCGGCCCTGTGACGTGGGGCTTTCCGGGCAGTTGTGGACACGGCGGCTGGTGGGCGACCTCATCGCGAAGCTGTACCGGGTGCGGCTGACCGAGGTGGGGGTGGGCAAGTACCTGAAGCGGTGGGGACTGTCCTTCCAGCGCCCCGACAAGCGAGCCATCGAGCAGGACCCCGAGGCTGTGGCGCGCTGGCATCAGGAGACGTGGCCGAAGATCCGCGCGAAGGCGAAGAAGGACGGCGGCGAGATCCTCTTCGCCGACCAGGTCGGCATTCGGTCCGACCAGGTCACCGGCCGCACGTGGGGTGAGAAGGGCAGGACGCCCGTGGTGCGGCGGAGCGGGAACCGGTTCTCGGTGAACGCGATGTCGGCGATCAGTACCAAGGGCCGGATGCACTTCATGGTCTTCACCGAGAGCTTCACCGCCGAGGTGATGTGCCGCTTCCTGGACCGGCTCGCCGGCCACTTCGACCACAAGGTCCATCTCGTGGTCGACGGGCACTCCGCCCACCGCTCCAAGAAGGTCCGCGACTGGCTCGCCGCCCATCCCGACGACGTCGAGCTGCACTTCCTGCCGCCGTACTCGCCCGAGCTGAACCCCGACGAGCTGGTCAACGCAGACCTCAAGCACAGCCTGCCCAAGCAGCACCGAGCCCGCGACCAGGCCGAACTCGCCGCCGAAACCCGCCGCTTCTTCCGCAGACGACAGCGCCAGCCCCACATCGTCCGCGGCTACTTCGGCGGCCCACACGTCCGCTACGTCCTGGACGAGAACCCCATGAGTTTCTGATCAATAGTTGTGCACCGGGCCGTCGGTGCATGAGGACGGAGAGTGATGAGTTCTTGCGGTGGGCGGGACTGCCCGATGCCGACAGGCTGCTCGTTGATCCCGGGGTGGTGGCGTGGCGGGACGGCCGAGAGCACGAGCCGCTGCCGCGTAGCCCGGACCGACGGAAGATCCCGCCCGGCATGCAGCCGGACGGGGGTGCGGTTCATCTGGCGGTGCGTTCGTACAGGGCGAGGACGGCGGTGCCGACGTCGACGAGGGCGACGATCGAAGGCAGCGTCGGTTTTTCGGTCTGGTCGCTGCGCTGGACGAGCAGCGTGAGCAAGCCGTTGACCCTGGCGGACCCCGACTCAAGAGCACCGCACAGCCGTTCGAGCTCGACGGGCGGCGGTCGGCTCGGAGGGTGGGGGAGTGGTCACGAGGTCGGGCTCTGTCCTCGACTAGGCGGTGTTTTAGAACGCGGTGACCTGCCTGTTTGGCCGTCCGGGGAAGTCTCGGGCGGCCATCCAGATGGTGAGGTCACGGGCGATGTCGT
>NZ_JBIBWV010000043.1:0-13030 GCF_043081625.1 Streptomyces sp. NPDC014861 | reverse complement strand
AACGACATCGCCCGTGACCTCACCATCTGGATGGCCGCCCGAGACTTCCCCGGACGGCCAAACAGGCAGGTCACCGCGTTCTAAAACACCGCCTAACCGCCCCCCCGCAACCACGCCCCCTAACCGCCCCCCCCGCAACCACGCCCCCTAACCGCCCCCCCCCGCAACCACGCCCCCTAACCGCCCCCCCCGCAACCACGCCCCCTAACCGCCCCCCCGCAACCACGCCCCCTAACCGCCCCCCGTAACCCGTCGCCCCGCAACCCGCCGCCCCCGTCACCCCACCCGCTCCTCCGCCCGCGCCGCCAGGTCGCCCATGAGCAGTTCGCCGTGGAGCAGGGCGCCCGCACGGTAGCCCGCGCTCGCCGCGTTGACGACTTGCTCGGCCGGACCGGTCACGTTCCCCGCGGCCCAGACGCCCGGCACGCTGGTCCGGCCCGCCTCGTCGGTCTTCACGAAGGCGCCGAACGGCGTCTCGTACGTCTCCGCGCCGAGCTGCCGGAGCACCCCGTCACGGGGCAGCAGCCGTGTCCCCGCCGCGAACAGCGCCGCGCAGCCGACGGTCCGTCCGTCGGCGAGCCGGACCCCGGTCATCCGGTCGTCCTCGACGACGACCTCCTCGATCGCGCCCGCCACGGTCCGGACCCCCGCCGCGGCCAGCAGCCGGGAGTCCTCGCCGGTCAGCTCCACGCCGTTCAGGAAGAGCGTCACGTCGGAGGAGAGGTGCGAGACCATCAGCGCCTGGTGCGCCGGCATCGCCGGGTGCGCCACGACCCCGAGGGGACGGTCGCGGACCTCCCAGCCGTGGCAGAACGGGCAGTGCAGCACGTCCCGGCCCCACCGCTCCGCCAGTCCCCGGATCGCCGGCAGCTCGTCCACGAGCCCGGTGGCCACGACCAGGCGGCGGGCGGTGAGGGCGGTGCCGTCGGCCAAGGTGAGGGCGAAGCCGTCGCCCTCCCGGGACGCGGCCGTCACCTCGCCCGGCCGGACCTCGACCCCGTAGGCCAGGAGTTCGCTCCGGCCGACGGCCAGGAACTCCGTCGGGCTCATCCCGTCGCGCGACAGATAGCCCTGCATGTGGCCGGCCGGCGCGTTGCGCGGCGCGCCCGCGTCCACCACCAGGGTGCGGCGCCGTGACCGGCCGAGGATCAGGCCGGCGCTGAGCCCCGCCGCGCCGCCGCCGACGACCACGACCTCGTAGGCGTTCTCCCCTTCCCCGTGCGTGTCGATGTGAGCGTCCCTGTGCGTGTCCGTGTGTGCGTTCATGCCGTGAGCGTCGCCCGGAATCCGCGTCATCGGCAAGGAAAGTTGCCGGTTCTGCAACACTGGACCCATGACCGAAGACGACCGCATCGACGCCGTGCTCACCGAGGTCGGCCCCCGGCTGCGCCGGGTCCGCCGGGACCGCGGGGTGACCCTGGCCGACCTCTCCGCCGCCACCGGCATCTCCGTCTCCACCCTCTCCCGCCTGGAGTCCGGGCAGCGCAGGCCGAGCCTCGAACTGCTCCTGCCGCTGGCCCGCGCCCATCAGGTCCCGCTGGACGAACTGGTCGGCGCCCCGCCGGTCGGCGACCCCCGGGTCCGGGCCCGCCCGATCGTCCGGCACGGCCGCACCATGTACCCGCTCACCCGCCAGCCCGGCGGCCTCCAGGCGTACAAGGTCATCCAGGAGAAGGCGTCCGAGCAGCCGGACCCCCGGGTCCACGAGGGGTACGAGTGGCTCTACGTCCTCTCCGGGAGGCTGCGGCTCGTCCTGGGGGAGCACGACGTGGTCCTCGCGGCCGGAGAGGCCGCCGAGTTCGACACCCGGGTGCCGCACTGGTTCGGGCCCACCGCCGACGGCCCCGTGGAGTTCCTGAGCCTGTACGGGCCGCAGGGGGAGCGGATGCACGTACGGGCGCGGCCCAAGAAGTCCGGCTGAGCGGACCCGCGGACCGGAACGCCTCTCGCCCGCGAACTCCGTCCGGGCTGTTCCGTGAAGGGCAAGCGACCGCTTAGTATGCCACCGACCGCACGGTACGGACGGAGGCTCGACGGATGCAGGCATGGCGAGTGCACGAGAACGGCGAACCCGGCGCGGTGATGCGCCGGGAGGAGGTGGACGTCCCCGAGCCCGGACCCGGCCAGGTCCTCCTCAGGGTCCGCGCCGCCAACGTCAACTTCCCCGACGCGCTGCTCTGCCGGGGCCACTACCAGATCCGCCCGCCGCTGCCCTTCACCCCCGGCGTCGAGATCTGCGGCGAGACCCGCGACGGACGCAGGGTCATCGCCACCGCCGCCCTCCCGCACGGCGGCTTCGCCGAGCACGCCCTCGCCGACGCGGCCGGACTCCTCCCCGCCCCCGACGCCCTCGACGACGCCGAGGCCGCCGCCCTCCACATCGGCTACCAGACCGGCTGGTTCGGCCTCCACCGCCGCGCCGCCCTCCAGGCGGGCGAGACCCTCCTCGTGCACGCCGCCGCCGGCGGCGTCGGCAGCGCGGCCGTCCAGCTCGGCAAGGCCGCCGGCGCCACCGTCATCGGCGTGGTCGGCGGACCCGCCAAGGCCGACGCCGCCCGCGCGCTCGGCTGCGACGTCGTCATCGACCGCCGCTCCGAGGACGTCGTCGCCGCCGTCAAGGCCGCCACCGGCGGCCGGGGCGCCGACGTGATCTACGACCCGGTCGGCGGCGAGGCGTACCAGCAGTCCGCCAAGTGCGTCGCCTTCGAGGGCCGGATCGTCGTCGTCGGCTTCGCGAGCGGCACCATCCCCGCCCCCGCCCTCAACCACGCCCTGGTGAAGAACTACGCGATCCTCGGCCTCCACTGGGGCCTGTACGCCCAGCGCGACCCCGCCGCCGTGCTCCGGTGCCACGAGACCCTCACCGCGCTCGCCGCCAAGGGGGTCGTCAAGCCGCTCGTCGCCGAACGCGTCCCCTTCGCCGGCGCGGCCGACGCCGTCCAGCGCGTCGCCGACGGCACCACCACCGGCCGCCTCGTCGTCCTCCCGGAAGGAGCCCCCGCATGACCGACGCACAGACCGGCCGACAGACCGACGGACAGACCGACGCACCGGCGGACGCCCGCACCGGTGCCCGCTCCGGCGCCCCTCTCGACGCCGCCCCTCTCGACGCCGCCGCGCTCCGGGCGCGCACCCAGGCGCTGCTCGCCGCGCACCCTCCCGCCACCACCGACCGGCTCGACTTCCTCAGGGCCCGCTTCGACGCCGGACTCGCCTGGGTGCACCACCCCGCCGGCCTCGGCGGACTCGACGCCCCGCGCTCCCTCCAGGCCGTCGTCGACGCCGAACTCGCCGCCGCCGGCGCCCCCGACAACGACCCCCGCCGCATCGGCATCGGCCTCGGCATGGCCGCCCCCACCCTCCTCGCCCACGGCTCCGACGAGGTCAGGTCCCGCTTCCTGCGCCCCCTGTGGACCGGCGAGGAGGTCTGGTGCCAGCTCTTCAGCGAGCCCGGCGCCGGCTCGGACCTCGCCGCCCTCGGCACCCGCGCCGTCCGCGACGAGGCCACCGGCGACTGGATCGTCGACGGACAGAAGGTGTGGACCTCCAGCGCCCACACCGCCCGCTGGGCCATCCTCATCGCCCGCACCGACCCCGACCTTCCCAAGCACCGGGGCATCACCTACTTCGTCTGCGACATGACCGATCCCGGCGTCGAGGTCCGGCCGCTCCGCCAGATCACCGGCGAGGCCGAGTTCAACGAGGTCTTCCTCACCGGTGTCCGCATCCCCGACGCCCACCGCCTCGGCGAGGTCGGCGACGGCTGGGGAGTCGCCCGGACCACCCTCATGAACGAGCGCGTCTCCATCGGCGGCGCCCGCATCTCCCGCGAGGGCGGCATGATCGGCAAGGCCGCGACCGTCTGGCGCGACCGACCCGAACTGCGCACCCACGCCCTCCACCGCCGTCTGCTCGACCTCTGGGTCGACGCCGAGGTCGCCCGGCTCACCGGCGAACGGCTCCGCCAGCAGCTCGTCGCCGGCCGGCCCGGCCCCGAGGGCAGCGCCATGAAGCTCGGCTTCGCCCGCCTCAACCAGGCCATCAGCGGCCTGGAGGTCGAACTGCTCGCCGAGGACGGCCTGGCGTACGACGACTGGACCATGCGCCGCCCCGAACTGGTCGACTTCACCGGCCGTGACGCGGGCTACCGCTACCTGCGCTCCAAGGGCAACTCGATCGAGGGCGGCACCACCGAGGTGCTGCTCAACATCGTCGCCGAACGGGTCCTCGGACTCCCGCCGGAGCCCCGCAACGACAAGGACGTCCCCTGGAAGGACCTCGCCCGATGAGCCACGAGCCGGACCTCCTCTACTCCGACACCGAGGACGCCCTGCGGGACGCCGTCCGCTCCCTCCTCGCCGACCGGGCCGGCCACCAGGCCGTGCTCGACCGGATCGAGACCGGCGACCCGTACCCCACCGGCCTCTGGCCCGCCCTCGCCGCCGGCATCGGCGCGGCCGGGCTCCTCGTTCCCGAGAAGCTGGGGGGCCAGGGCGCGAGCCACCGCGAGGCCGCCGTGGTCCTGGAGGAGCTGGGCCGGGCGATCGCCCCCGCCCCGTACCTCACCGGCGCCGTCGTCGCCACCGAGACCCTGCTCGCGCTCGCCCCCGCCGACGGCCCCGCCGTCGCGCTCCTCGCCGAGCTGGCGGCGGGGGAGCGCACCGCCGTCCTCGCGGTCCCCTTCACCACCGCGCCCCGCACGGCCGCCACCGCCTTCGCGACGACCGGCCCCGCCAGGGCCGTCGCCGACGCGACCGCCGCCGACGTGTTCCTCGTGCCCCGGCCCGACGGGCTGTACGCCGTACCCGCCGCCGACGCCACCGTCACCCCGGTCACCCCGCTCGACCTCACCCGCCCCCTCGCCCTCGTCGACACGGGCACGGCGGCAGGCACCCTCCTGGCCGGGCCCGAGGAGGCCCGAGCGGCGGTACGGCGCGGACTGCTCTCCGGCGCGGGCCTCCTCGCCTCCGAACAGCTCGGGCTCGCCGAGTGGTGCCTGGAGGAGACCGTCCGGCACACCAAGGAGCGCCACCAGTTCAACCGCCCCATCGGCTCCTTCCAGGCGCTCAAGCACCGCATGGCCCACCTCTGGCTGGACCTCGTCGGCGCCCGGGCGGCGGCCCGGGCCGCCGCCGACGCCCTCGCCGCCGGAGCCGCCGACGCCGAACTGACCGTCGCCGTCGCCCAGGCATACTGCTCCGACGTCGCCGTCCGCGCCGCCGAGGAGTGCGTCCAGCTCCACGGAGGCATCGGCATGACCTGGGAGCACCCGGCCCACCTGGCGCTCAAGCGCGCCAAGGCCGACCAGCTGGCCCTGGGCTCCACCGGCCACCACCAGGACGTCCTCGCCGACCTGATGGACCTCCCCGCCCCCGCCTGACCCGAGGCCCCGAGAGAAGGCCGGGGCCGGCCCGCCACCGACACGCGGACCGGCCCCGGCCTCTGCCCAGCCCCGCGCGGCTCACCCCCGCGCGGCCCCCGCCGCGGCTCGCCCGGCCTCGGGCCGAGGCCGGGCGAGCCGGCACCCGACGCGCGGACCGGCCCTCGGCCCCGGCTCAACCCCTGCGCGCCCCCCGGCCATGGCTCGTCCCTGTCCTGCTCACCCCCGCGCGGGCCCCTCCGCGGCTCGCCCGGCCTCGGCCGTCCCGCGGCGGGCGTAGCAGAACAGGTGCTCCTCCGGCTCCCCGCCCGGAACCTCGGGCCGGAAGACCGACAGCTCGTGGTGGAGCACCTCCAGACCGCACTCCTCCCGCAGCAGCCCCAGGTACGCCTCCGCGGAGAAGCTGGACACCCGGGCCCGCCGCCCCATCCAGGTGATCTCGATCCCCTCGATGTCGGCCGGTACCGTCGCCGACACCAGCAGCCCGCCCGGCACCAGCCACGAGGCCATCCGCCGCAAGGCCGCGATCTGCTCCCCCCGCTCCATCATCAGCAGCGGGAAGAACGCGCAGACCGCGTCGTAACCGCCCGCCGGGGGAACGTGTTCACGCAGGTCGGCCTGGACGAAGCGGGCCCCCGGGACCTGGGCCCGGGCCAGCTCGACCATGGTTCCGGAGACGTCGACGCCCGTCACCGCGTGCCCTGCCGCGTCGAGCAGCGCGGCCACCGGCTTCCCCGTACCGCTGCCCGCGTCCAGGACCCGGGAGCCGGGGGAGAGCCGGCCGGTCAGCCACTCCACCGCCGCGAGCTGCGCGGGCAGCCGCCCGAAGGCCCGCTCGTAGTCGATCCCCACCCCGTCGAAGAGCTCGGCGGCCCCCAGCACACCGTCCCCGGCTCCTGCCCCGCCGTCCCCGGCTCCCGCCACATCGCCACCGGCTCCCGGCACCCCGCCCACCCCACCGTCCTGCCCCGCCCCGCCGCCCCGCTCCTCGTCCGTCCCGCTCATCGCCCCTCCCAGGTCGTCGTCGTCCGGGACGGCCTACCCCACCTGGGACTCCTTCGCACCATGGGGTTTAATTGCATGCTGCTCGCAATAACTCTTGATCTTCAAAAAGGGGTGTGGACCCGATGGCCGCCCGAACCGTCCGCCGCGCGACCGCCGCGATAGCCACGGGGGCCTTCGCCCTCACCGCCGCGGCCTGCACGAACCCCGGCGCCGACACCGCCGGCACCGGCGGCCCCAAGGACTCCGCGGTCGTCGGCATCGCCTACGAGCCCGACAGCCTCAGCCCGCTCCTCGGCTACGGCAAGGACGGCAACTCCAAGATCTTCGACGGCCTCCTCGCCTTCGACGCCGACATGAAGCTCCAGCCGGCCCTCGCCCGCGAGCTCCCGCACATCAGTGACGGCGGACGCACGTACACGTACAACCTCCGCACCGACGTCACCTTCAGTGACGGAGTCCCCTTCACGGCCAAGGACGTCGTCTTCACCTACCGGACGATCCTCGACCCGAAGACCAACAACCCCTCCCGCACCGAACTCGACGCCCTCAAGAGCGTCGAGGCGGTCGGCGACGACACCGTGGTCTTCCACCTCAAGTACCCCTACGCGCCCTTCGCCGAGCGCACCGTCCACGCCATCGCCCCCGAGCACGTCGCCGGCAAGCAGGACGTCAACACCGGCGCCTTCACCACCCGGCCCATCGGCACCGGCCCCTACATCCTCACCGGCTGGTCCAAGGGCGAGAAGATCAGCCTCAAGGCCAACCCGAAGTACTGGAACGGCGCCCCCGCGGTGAAGAAGTTCACCATGGCGATCATCAAGGACGACGACGTCCGCGCCACCCGCCTGCGCGCCGGCGACCTCGACGGCGCCATCCTCCCGCCCAACCTCGCCGCCGGCTTCGGCAGCGACAAGGGCAAGCGGACCTACGCGGCCAAGACCTACGACTACCGCACGGTCACCCTCCCCACCCACAACCCCGTCGCCGGCGACACCGCCGTCCGCCGCGCCCTCGACATCGCCGTCGACCGCCGGACCATGGTCGACAAGATCCTCGAAGGCGCCGGCAAGCCCGCCTACGGCCCCGTCCCCACCGACAGCCCGTGGTTCACCCAGGGCACCGAGCGCCGCCACGACCTGGCCGGCGCCCAGAAGATCCTCGACGAGGCCGGCTGGAAGCCCGGCGCCGACGGCGTCCGCGCCAAGGACGGCGTCCGCGCCTCCTTCCCCCTCTGGTACCTCTCCGGCGACAAGCTCCGCCAGGACCACGCCCTCGCCTACGCCTCCGACGCCCGCAAGGCCGGCATCGAGATCAAGACCCAGGCCGGCACCTGGGAGGTCATCGAGCCGCGCATGAAGAGCGACGCGGTCCTCGCCGGCGGCGGCTCCCCCGGCGACCCCGACTTCGACCAGTACCTCCTGCTCACCTCCTCCCTCGCCGGCGACGGCTTCAACAACATGGCCTGGTACGACAACAAGGCCGTCGACCGCGCCCTGGAGGACGGCCGCCGCACGAACGACCACGCGAAGCGCAAGGCCGCGTACGACACAGTCCAGCGCGAACTCGCCAAGAACCCCGGCTACACCTTCCTCACCCACATCGACCACCTCTACGTCGTGAACGACGCCTGGGACTCCGACGCCAAGGGCGCCCCGCTCACCACCCAGATCGAGCCGCACGACCACGGCCTCGCCGCGGGCCCCTGGTGGAACGTCGAAGCCTGGAAGCCCAAGAAGTCCGGAGACACCCAGAAGTGAGCCGCCGCCTCCCCTGGGGGGCCATGGCCCGGATGACGGGACGGCGCGCCCTGGCCGCCGTCCCCGTCCTCCTCGGCGTCACCCTCGCCGTCTTCGCGGTCGCCGAGGCCTCCCCCTTCGATCCCGTCAAGGCGTACGCCGGCACCGCCGGCCTCACCGCCTCACAGGAGAACCTCGACCAGCTCCGCCAGAACCTCGGCGTCGACCAGCCCCTCCTCACCCGCTGGTGGGACTGGCTGACCTCGGCCGTCACCGGCGACCTCGGCGACTCCTCCGTCATGCGCCGCCCCGTCGTCGACGTCATCACCGAACGCCTCGGCTGGTCCGTCCTCCTCGCCGTCACCGCCTTCCTGATCGCGATCGCCCTCGGCACCCTCCTCGGCGTCCTCGCCGGCCGCCGCCGCGGCGGCCTCCTCGACCGCGCCGTCAGCGCCCTCGCGTACACCCTGGAAGCCGCCCCCGCCTTCTGGCTCGGCCTCCTCGCCATCTGGTTCTTCGCCCTCGAACTCGGCGTCCTGCCCGCCGGCGGCCTCACCGACACCGCCAGCGACACCGTCACCTTCGACCAGGTCGCCCGCCACCTCGTGCTCCCCGCCCTCGTCCTCGGCGTCTCCCAGCTGCCGTGGTTCTTCCTCTACGTCCGCCAGGGCGTCGGCGACGCCCTCGACGAGGACCCGGTACGCGGCGCCCGCGCCCGCGGCCTCGCCGAACGGACCGTCCTCACCGGCCACGCCCTGCGCTCCGGCATGCTCCCGATGCTCACCCTCATCGGCTCCCGCGTGCCCGAAGTCATCACCGGAGCCCTCCTCGTGGAGACCGTCTTCAGCTGGCCCGGCATCGCCGCCGCCACCGTCCAGGCCGCCACCGCCGTCGACTTCCCGCTGCTCGCCGCACTCACCGTGCTCGCCACCGCGGCCGTCCTCCTCGGCAACCTCCTCTCCGACCTGCTGTACGGCCTCGCCGACCCGAGGGTGGGCTTCGATGGCTGACCCCCGCACCCACCGCCTCCGCCTGTGGACCTCCGCCGTCATCGTCGGCGCCGTCGCCCTCGCCGTCCTCCTCGTCCCGCCGATCGTCCAGCTCGACGAACAGGCCGTCGACCTCTCCCAGAAGCTCCTCCCACCCTCCTGGGACCACCCCTTCGGCACCGACGACGTCGGCCGCGACCTCCTCCTCCGCTGCGTCTACGGCCTGCGGATCTCCCTCCTCGTCGGCCTCGTCGCCGCCCTCGTCGCCACCGTCCTCGGCACCGCCGTCGGCGCCGCCGCGGGCGCCCTCGGCGGCTGGACCGACCGCACCCTGATGCGCCTCGTCGACGCCTTCTCCTCCGTGCCCCACCTCCTCCTCGGCATCTTCGTCGTGGCCCTCTTCCGTCCCGGCGTCTGGCCCGTCATCGTCTCCGTCGCGGTCACCCACTGGCTCTCCACCGCCCGTATCGTCCGCTCCGAAGTCCTCTCGCTGCGCTCCCGCCCCCACATCGAGGCCGCGATCTCCGGCGGCGCCTCACGCAGCCGCGTCGCCACCCGCCACCTGCTTCCCGCGGTCCTCCCGCAGGCCGGCCTCGCAGCCGTCCTGATGGTCCCGCACGCCATGTGGCACGAGTCCGCCCTCTCCTTCCTCGGCCTCGGACTCCCCAGCCACCAGGCGAGCCTCGGCAACCTCGTCCAGTCCGCCCGCTCCTCCCTCCTCGCCGGCGACTGGTGGCCCACCCTCTTCCCCGGCCTCTTCCTCATCGTCCCCACCCTCGCCATCGCCGGCCTCGCCGGCGTCTGGCGCGACCGCCTCAACCCCCGCCGCCGATCGGAGCTGATGCTGTGAACGCCCGCGTCGCACGCGCTCTCGACGCCGTCACCGCCGAACGCGCCGAGGACGCGCTGCTCAGCGTCCGCGGCCTCACCGTCCGCTTCCGCCTCCGCGGCGGCCGGCAGGTCGCGGCCGTCACCGACGCCGACTTCGACCTGGCGCCGGGGGAGTGCCTGGCACTCGTCGGCGAGTCCGGCTGCGGCAAGTCCGTCCTCGCCTCCGCCCTCCTCGGCCTGCTCCCCTCCAACGCCGAGACCAGCGGCACCGCCCTCGTCCACGGCACGGACCTGCTCGCCGCCGACGAGAAGACCCTCGCCCGCTCCGTACGAGGCCGCCGCGTCGGCCTCGTCCCCCAGAGCCCCGCCGCCCACCTCACCCCGGTCCGCACCGTCCGCGCGCACCTGGAGGAGACCGTCCGGGCCCTCACCGACACCCCGCGCTCCGGGCGCCGCAAGGCCGCCGAGGACGCCGCCGAGCGGGCGGCCTTCCCCGCCACCCACCTCGATGCCTACCCGCACGAACTCTCCGGCGGCCTCGCCCAGCGCGCCGCCACCGCCCTCGCACTCATCGGCGACGCCCCGCTCCTCCTCGCCGACGAGCCCACCACCGGCCTCGACCGCGACCTCGTCGAGCGCACCGCCGACGAACTCCGCCGCCACGCCGACGACGGCCGCGGGCTGCTCCTCATCACCCACGACCTGACCGCCGCCGCCCGCATCGCCGACCGCGTCGCCGTCATGTACGCCGGCCGGATCGTCGAGATCGCCCCCGCCCACCGCTTCTTCGGCACCACGGGACCCGACCACCCCTACGCCCGCGGTCTCCTCGACGCCCTCCCCGACCGGGCCTTCACCCCCATCCCCGGCATGCCGCCCGAACTCTCCGACCTCCCCGAGGGCTGCGCCTTCGCCCCCCGCTGCCCCCGGGCCACCGACCTCTGCGCCACCGTCCCGGACCTCCGCGCCGGCGTCGCCTGCCACCACCCGGAGCGCCCCCGTGCTTGAACTCGACTCCGTCACCGCCGGCTACGAGCCGCGCAAGCCGGTTTTCCGGGGCGCCTCCCTCACCGTCGCCCCCGGCGAGTCCGTCGGTCTCCTCGGCCCCAGCGGCTGCGGCAAGTCCACCCTCGCCCGCGTCGCCGCCCTCCTCCACCGGCCCGACGCCGGCCGCCTCGTCCTCGACGGCACCGAGATCACCACCTGGCGCCACCGCGCCCCGCGCGCGCGGCGCACCGCCGTCGGCGTCGTCTTCCAGCAGCCCCGCACCGCCGCCGACCCCCGCCTCACCCTGGCCGACCTCATCGCCGAACCGCTCCGCGCCACCGGCCGCAAGGCCGAGGCCGCCGACCGCGTCGCCGAGCTCGCCCCCGCCGTCGGCCTCACCCCCGAACTCCTCACCCGCCGCCCCCACGCCGTCAGCGACGGGCAGCTCCAGCGCGCCTGTCTCGCCCGCGCCCTCACCCTCCGCCCCCGCTGGCTCGTCTGCGACGAGATGACCGCCATGCTCGACGCCTCCACCACGGCCGCCCTGGTCGCCGCCGTCGAGACCTACCGCGAGGAGACCGGCGCCGGCCTCCTCGCCGTCGGGCATGACCGCGTCCTCCTCGACCGCTGGTGCGACCGTACGGTGGAGTGGCGGGACTGCCTGCCGCCCGAGGAGACCCCGTGACCCGAGCCTGGACCCGCGCCACCGCCGACGACCCCCTCGACGGACTGCGGGACCGGCTCACCGCCGCCGACTGCGGTCACGAACCCACCGACGGGTACGAGGACCACTGCTGGCTCCTCACCCCCCTGTACGACGAGACCGGCGCCCGGCACCGCTGGCGCGACGTCCTGGACCGGGCCGGCACCCGCCTCGCCGACCGCCCCCGCCCCTTCTCGTACCTCACCCTCGAAGGCGTCGAAGGCGCCGACGCACTCGAAGGCGTCATGGGCGGGGAGATCGAGCGCGCCACCCTCACCGCCCTCGTCCCCCACCTCGCCCGCCACAGCCCCGCCGGTGAGACCACCCCGTGCGGCGCGGCCCAGGCCCCCGTCACCAACAGCCCCGGTGTCCCCCTCGGCGCCGATCCGGAGCCGGTGGACGACCTCATCGCCTGGCGCGGCCCCCTCGCCGACGCCCCCGCCCACCACGACACCGCGCCGCACCACTGCTTCCCCGCCACCTGGTGGGCCGCCGACGGCAGCTGGCTCGTCCTGACGAACGTGGACCTCAGCGCCACCGAGGTCTTCGGCAGCGGCGCTCTCGTCGCGGACCTCCTCGCCGATCCGGAGCTGGAAGCGGTCCGCGCCCCCACCCTCGCGGAGACCTTCGGAGGGTGATCCACTCGGATCTCACCCTCGCCTCACCCGTATGGCCGCCCCGCCGTTCCCCCGGACGGACCGCCCATTCCGCCACACTGTCCGCCGAACGCCGCAATTCCGTTGCGGCAGAGGAAGGACGTGAGAGCGATGGCCGTTTCCGTTTCCGTCGTGGTGCTGCTCCTCGTACTGGCCGTGGTCTTCATGCGCAGCGGAGGCCTCAAGGTCACCCACGCCGTCGTCTGCGCCCTGCTCGGCTTCTTCCTGGCCGGCACGAGCATGGCCCCCACCATCCAGAACGGCGTGGCCGCCACCGCCGAGGTCGTGTCCAGCCTCCGCCCCTGACCCGCACGACGCCCCGGCCAGGGCGAACGTCCCGCGCGGAGGACGACCGCGCGGGACCGGGGTTGACATGGGGCCTCGAGGTCCGTAATGTTCTCCGGGCTGTCCGACGTGAGCACCGACTCCGGTCGGCCCCGGACAGCGATTCCGCAAGAACCAACGAGCCGGACGGTTACGATTCCTCGTGCCTTTCTGCTTTCCGTTCGCATTTACGGAATGAGGAATCCGCGTTCGAAGTCCGAGCGCAGGCCCCGATTCGCTTCGGGGCCGGGGAATCCGCTAACGTCTCACTCGTCGGAACGGCCCAACAGCCGGAAAGACAACTCCCGCTGACCGGGAATCAGGCGCCGAAAGGATCTGATAGAGTCGGAAACGCCGGAAGGGCCCGGAGCGAAAGCAAAAGGGACCGGAAAGCACCGAGGAAATCGGATCGGAAAGAT
>NZ_JBIBWV010000042.1:0-26438 GCF_043081625.1 Streptomyces sp. NPDC014861 | reverse complement strand
ACCACCGCCGGGGGAGCGGACGCCTTGAACCGGTACTGCGTGACCGAAGGCACCACCACCTGGCCCGGCAGCTCCACCTCCACCACCAGCTCCCGTGCCTCCGGCGCGAACGCCACCCGCCGCGCCCCGCCCAGGCCCTCCGGATAGCTCACGGACGCGAGTGCCTTCTCCACCGTGACCGCGAACCCCTCGAGGTCAGGTCCGAAGGACCGCTCCGCCTCCGGGCGCAGCCGGTGCAGTCCACCAGGAGGCGACCGCAGAACCGAGGCAGTGCCGATCCGCTCCTCCACCTCGGCGGTCGTCGGCCCATTTGGCGAAGTAGCCGTAGACGGTGTTCCAGGGCGGGAAGTCGTGCGGGAGATAGCGCCACTGAACCCCGGTGCGGTCGACATACAAGATCGCGTCCATGATGTCGCGCAGGTCGTGCTCGGGCGGCCGGCCGAAGTGCAGAG
Source organism: Streptomyces sp. NPDC014861 (assembly GCF_043081625.1). NCBI lineage: Bacteria > Bacillati > Actinomycetota > Actinomycetes > Kitasatosporales > Streptomycetaceae > Streptomyces > Streptomyces sp. NPDC014861. The sequence continues at coordinate 25,986 of NZ_JBIBWV010000042.1, read as the reverse complement.
CCGTGCGTCGGCGCTCGAGACGCCAGGCGGTCAGAACCGGCTCGATCAACTCCCATCGGGCATCGGACAGATCACTCGGATACGGACGTCGCTTCGCCATGCTTCCGGCCTACCGCTACGAACCGCATGCGCCCAGGCGCACAGCAGCGGCGCTGGAAGCACGCCACCGCGAAGACCGGGCATCCTGGGACGAAACGGGATCACGTCGAATCCAGCCCCATCCGCAACCTCACCTGTCCGGCGGAGAACGACAGCATCGACAGTCTCACCAGCACCGCTATCCAGCACCCCAAGAAACACCTTATAGGTGGCAGTTCAGGTGAAAACGACCTCTAAGGCCCTGCACACACCCCGCCAGGTGTACTCGGCAAGCGGTCACGCTACGTAATGCATCTGGCGCTGGGACGCCGACTCATTCCAGGCCACCGGCGGCGCGCTCGTCAGCGTGCGCCGGCCTCCGGTTCCGGTCGGGGCAGGCCGTCCAGGTCGCGGGTGAAGGTGCGCCCGTCGGCCAGGTCGATGGGGAGCTTGCCGGTGCCCTGCTGGTGCCTGTGTGCCGTGATGTAGCCGCGTATGGACGACCTCCGCCGCGCACGGGGCCACGACCAGGTAGACGGGGATGCCGTAGCGGCCGTACTTGCCCGCCGATGAGTCGGACACCACCTCCGCGATCAGCAGGACGCCCTCGAAGCCGTAGCGCTTACCCACCCGCTGGGAGTCCTCACACAGGATCGCGAGACCGGGCTCCACGCCGGCCTCGCCGAGGTGCGTGAGCAACTCCCTGCCGCAGGGGTCCCGGAAGGCGCCGAGCCCTTACAGCTTGCGCACCAGCAGGCCCGGCAGGAGCGCGCGTCGCGCACGATGGGCGGCAGCCGACCACGTCATGAACATTCCGCCACCACCCTCTCACTGCGCACTCCACAGGCTTCTGGAGCTCGCTTGCGATTCCCGCCCCAGGCAAGGCCAGGGAGTGGGTACGGCGCCGGGTCACGCTTCGCGCTCCGGCTATCGAACCGCCTCTGCTGGATGCGTCAGCACCTCGTCTTCATGGAATCTTCACCCATCGGAATAGGATCCCTCGTCAGTCGCGTGTGCGGCTGTTTCAGGGGGAGGTTCTCGGTATGAATAGGCCCATATCGCCACCAGGCTGGGCACGTTGCAGATGGTTGTCCCGGCGGACTGTGAAGCGATCGGCGCTTGCGACGGCGGCTTTGCTGGCTGTCGAGAGTGGGGTCGCTCTGGGGGCGACGGGACAGGTGGTAGCCCTGCCGTCGCGGTATTCGGTGGTCGACAACAGCCCTTCTCCGGCCGAGGCGGTGGATCTGCCGTCGGCGAAGAATGCTGCCCGGTCGTCGGGCAAGCGGGTGGAGGCGTCGTCGGAGCGGACGGAGTCGACGACAACGTGGGCGAATCCAGACGGCACAGTGACGACGGATGCCTCGTCTGGTCCGGTGCGGTTTCGTGACAAGGCCACGGGTGCATGGCGGACCATCGATGTCGACCTGACAAAGTCGGTGGACGGTTCGGTGGTCGCGAAGGACCATCCGCTCGGCCTGAAGCTGGGCGGCAGAACGCCTGCGAAGCTCGCGGCACGTGTGATGGCGTCGGGTGATGCCGGTGAGGCGAAAACGACTCCGGTTGCGCTGGTGTCGTTGGATGCTGGGGGAGGCCGGTCGCTCGATCTGTCGTGGCGGGGTGTGCTGCCGGAGCCGGCGCTGTCGGGGACGACGGCCCGATACTCGGATGTGCTGACGGCGACGGATCTGCTCATCGAGTCGACGCGCACGGGATTCGAACAGTTCCTGGAGCTGAAGGACCGCAAGGCGGTCGACACCAACGGCTCGGTCACCCTGACGCTGAACGCCAAGGGCATTGAGGCGCGGGCGAACGCGGACCGATCGGTGAGCTTCCTGGACACCGCGTCGGGCAAGCAGGTCGGTGTGCTGCCGGCACCGGTGATGTGGGACGCGTACATCGACCCGCGGTCTGGTGAGCACACCCGGCGTGCCGATGTCGGGTTGAAGGTGACGCAGAACGGCGACTCGGTCGACCTGACGCTGACTCCGGACCCCGCGTTCCTGGCCGATCCGGAGACCCGGTTCCCAGTGACGGTCGACCCCGCGGTGAACATCGGGGCGAGCTTCGACACGTTCGTGCAGCAGGGCTACACGACGGACATGTCGACGTCGACGGAGCTGAAGCTCGGCAACAACGGCGCCGGTCAGATCGCGCGCTCGTTCCTGCACTTCCCGATGGCGCAGATCACGGGCAAGCACATCCTCAGCGCGAAGCTGAACCTGTGGAACTCCCACTCCTGGTCCTGCACTCCCAGCAGCTGGGAGGTATGGGACACCTCGCACTCCTCGACCAGCAGCCGGTGGACCGCTCAGCCGAACTGGAACGCCAAGTGGGCCGCCTCGGCCACGACGAAGGGCTTCTCGTCCTCGTGTGCGGACGGCTGGGTGTCCCAGGACATCAAGAGCCTCGCCGCCGCCTGGGCCGCCAACGGCAACGCCAGCAACGCGATGGGCATCAGGGCCACGACTGAGTCCGACCCGTACTCGTGGAAGCGGTTCCACTCGGGCAACGCCACCACGAACACGCCGTACGTGTCGGTGACCTACAACACCACGCCCCATGCCGCGACAGCCGTCTCGCCCCTGTCCGGCACCTACACCTCGGACACCACGCCCACACTGTCCGCCAAGGCCGCCGACACCGACGCGCAGCAGCTCACGCTGAGCTTCGAGACCTGGGCGGCGAACGGCACCGCGGCCCTGCGGTCCGGCACCTCCGCCGCCGTGGCCTCCGGAGCGGTGGCGACCCACACTGTCGCCGCCCTGACGCCGGGCACCTACAAATGGCGGGCCAGAGCTGCGGACGGCACCGACATCGGCGCCTGGTCGGCGTGGCAGACATTCACTGTCGATACGACCGTGCCGTCCACCCCCACCATCACCTCCACCAGCCACCCGTCAGCATCGGCCTGGTACAACGCCACTACCTTCGCCGGCGCGCTCGCCGCGACGGACGCCTCGGGCGTGACCGGCTACGCCGTCAAGCTCGACCAGAGCCCAACGACCGCGGCTGGTACCGCCGTCACACAGACGGGGACCGCCGTCAGCTGGAGCGGGCGCACAGACGGCACCTGGTGGGTCCACGCTGCCGCCCGTGACAAGTCGGGGCTCTGGTCCCCGACCCGTCACGTCGGCTTCAACGTCGACACCACCGCGCCGGGCGCGCCCAGCAACCCGGTCTCCTCCACGCACCCCGTGGCGACCAGCGCCTACGCCAACCGTACTGCGTCGTTCAGCTGGTCAGCACCCGCTGACCTGTCCGGCGCCGCCGGGTACGCGGCCATCGTGGACCGCGTCGCCGACACCCTGCCGGTCACCACCGGCACGGTCCAGACGGCGGCGAACCTCACCACCACGGTCGACGCGGACGGCGCCTGGTACCTGCACGTACGGGCCAAGGACCGGGCCGGCAACTGGTCGTCCACCGCCGCGCATCTGCCGTTCAAGGTGGACATGACGCTGCCGCCGAGCCCCGTGATCAGCTCGTCCACTCACCCGGATCAGACGGGCGCGTTCAAGAGCGGCTCCTTCAGCGCCACATGGACCGCGCCGTCCGGCGCGTCCGCCGGGTACAGCATTGTCGTCGACAGCGCCGCCGACACCGTGCCCGACAGCACAGCCGAGACGACCGGCGCCTCATACGCCACGACCCGTACCGAGGGCACCTGGTACCTCCACGTACGCGGTATCGACAGCAGCGGCACGGGTGGGGCGACCTCGCACTACCGCTTCACCATCGACACCAGCGCACCCGGGGCTCCGGCCGTGACCTCCGTGAGCTACCCGTCGGACGCCTGGGCCGGTGGCGCGCAGGTGACCGGTACGTTCACGCTGACGCCTGACGGCACCGACACCCGGAGTTTGACGTACAGGGTCGACGGTGGCACCGCGCAGACCGTCACCAGCACCGGTGGTTCCGTGGATGTGCCGATCACCCCGGCGACGGAAGGCAGCCACCAGCTCACCGTCACCGCCACGGACCGAGCCGGCAACATCTCGGCCGAGACCAGGCGGGCCTTCCACGTGGGCAGGGCGACCGTGACGGCCCCCGGCAACGGCGAGGTGCTGGTCGGCTCGGTGGACCTCGCGGTCAGCGCGCCGGCCTCGCTGACGGGCGTCACCTTCCTCCAGCGGGCCTCGGCCGCCGATCCCTGGCAGGTCGTCCCGGTCTCCCAGGTCACCTATGCCGACGGTTCGGCTGTGACCTGGCCGGCGCCGCTCACCGGCGGCTCGGCTCCGAAGCTGCTGTGGGACACCTCGTCCCTGCCCAGCAGCGGTGGCCTGCAGATCGGCGCCCGCTTCGACGGCGCGTACGCTCCGCCCGAGGCCGACCCCGTCTCGGCGGTCGTCGACCGCGTCGAGGTCATCCACGGCGGTGCCCCGGGCGACGGCATGCAGCAGTCCGAGCCAGCTCAGGCATACGCCCTGGAACAGGCCACAGCCCGCGCGGCCGAGGCCCCCGACGCCTTCGCCCCGCCCTACATCGACCCGGCCACAGGCGAACTGGTCGCTCCGGTCATCGAGTCGGCCTCCGCCGACGAGGCAGCTGCCCCGATCCAGGTGACGCAGGCCCCCGCGGATGAAGGCAGCGGTCTGCCCCCCGAGGACACGGAGGAGGGCACCAAGCCCGATGACACCTCGACCGAGTCGGAGACTCCGGCGCCCCCTGCCGAGGGGGCCGTGGAGACCTCCGGCGTGGAGTCGTTCGACATGCCCGAGGACACCACAGATCCCACTCCCCTCCCTGACGGGCCGACCGTCACCGAGCAGGTCGAACCGCGCACCGAGGTGGTGGAGCACAGCGTCACCACCCTGGAGTCCGTACGTGACGAAGTGCTTCAGCTGTCGGAGACGGAACTGCCCGGCGTGAGCGGACTGCGCACGGCGTTCGTGGACGCGGCGGAGAACCGTGTCGTCGTGGAGTCCGGAACAGCCGCTCCCGCACTCGTCGCGGCCCTGGGCGAGCGCTACGGCACCGACACCATCGCCGTGAGCCTCACCCCTGGCATCGAGGCGGCGGAACCCCAGGCGAACCGTCAGTGGGACACGTCGCCCTTCTACGGCGGGGCACGCATGCTGTCGTATCTGACCACCACCTCCAGAACGTGGTGCACGGCAGGCTTCGCGTGGAAGTACAACGGCAACTGGTACATGGTGACCGCGGGTCACTGCACCACCGGCAACGGGGCCATCATGAACCCCAGCGAGAGCGACTACATCGGACCTGTCGTCCGGGACAACTGGGCCAACAACTCGGGCTCGGTGAAGCTCTCCGGCCAGAGCTACTACTCGGGAGACCTGGCGCTGTACCAGGTCAAGAGCGGCAGCGTCGCGACGCCCCGGATCTACAAGGGCGGCAGGACGTCAAACTCGTCACGGTCTGTCCGCGACTACTGGCGGCGCTGGGCACAGAACGGAGACCAGGTGTGCACGGGAGGCATGATGACCGGCGAGGTGTGCGGATGGAAGGTGGTCGCGACTCAAGCGACCAAACGGTACGAGGGGGGAGCCACCGCAAGGAACATGGTCATAGCCAGGAAGTCGTCCGGATCCTGCACCCTCAAGGGTGACTCCGGCGGCCCCGTGTACACCGTCGACAGCAGCGGACGGGCGTACGCCAAGGGCATCGTGTCCGGCGGTGGTGGTGGCGGAAGTGACAACAGTGGCGGGCTCTTCGACCAATGCGAGCTGGTCTTCACCGACATCGGGCTGGCCAACAGCGCCCTTCCCGGCACCGTGGCGTGGTACTGACATGCGCCGATTCCTGCTCGTACCCCTGCTGGCCGTGACGCTGGCCGGATGCTCGTTCCTCGGTCAGGACACGCCGTGCACCCTGGCCGACGCGGACTCGGGGGTCTCCGCCGTGTGGCAGCCCACCGACTTCGGCGGCCGGGACGCGGCGAGGATCCGTCTCTGTGTGGACGGCACCTGCGAGGAGCGGACGTCGGGCAGTCCCGACGACCCGTTCGCGTCGCTGTCGGTCCGGCTCCCCGACGACATCGGTTCGTCCACCGTGCAGGTGCGGCTCACCGTGACGTCCGCGAAAAGCGGTGCCACGGTCGTAGAAGACAACACCCGGGCCAGACTGACGGAGCATCACCCCAACGGCACTTCCTGTCCGCCCACTGTCTGGACGGCGACATTCCGCGCCCACCCAGACAAGGGCCTCACTTCACCCGAGGGCATGAAGCTCCAGTAGTGAACCGCTCCACGTAAGCGCCCGGCCCCCTGGCACCACCGGAGGGCCGGGCACTTCACACTGGTACACGAGGACAGTGGCCGGAGCATAGAGCCCGCGCAATCGCCGCCGATTCCTCGGTTCCGTCCGGCCCGAGGGCTGTGTGGATCGACAGTGAGGCGGTCGCCACGCGCATTACGGCCGGTTCGGACTGGTGCGAATCACTCACTCTCTTCGCTGACTGCCAGCACCACCTCACCGAGGCGACCGGGCACCCCTGGACGGTCACGTCGGCTGATCTCCGTGCTTGCCCGGCCGCGACGTCGGAAGGCAGCTCGTCGACGGCATCTCGAACGGGCGGAAGCAGGCGTACACGTAGCGGATGCCCAGCTTCTCGGCCACCGAACGCACGCCCGCCGGCATCAGGCCGCTCGCCCCAGCACGTCGCATCTCTCGGCAGCCGAGGCGACCGTGTCAAAGGCTCTGCGACCACCTCGTCCGCGAACTCGGTCACTAAAGAGGAAGACCAGGTAGTTGCGGGGATAGCGTTAACCGGCATCACCCCTGGCGGTGAGGTGCCGGGCCTGCATTTCGAGTGCCCGATGGCAGGGCTCCGCCCGGCGGAAACACGCGATTGCCTTCCCGAGCGGGCACTGAGGACGTCACGCCTCCAGCTGCCGGTGGTCTTCATGCCAAGACGCGCTGGGGCTGCTGTCGGCAGACCGGGCCGAAAGAGTCAACATGAATATCACTGGCCGGCTGGGGGCGTGGTTGTGAGGTGCCGCAGCGCCGGGTCGTCTTCGTCTCGGTTCAGCGAGGAGGCCAGCCTCCGCAGCGTAGGCAGGATGCCAAGACAGGCAGCCCCCGGCGCTGGGCCTCGACCATCTGTGAGGCGACAGCATGACTTGAGACCTCCCTGACATGCCAGACGCCGCTGCTCTCCACCTTGGTGCCGTCCTCTGGGACGACAGGACACGCTGTGGCGTGAATTGCAAGGCGTACCTGCCGGCCAGAGAATCGCGCAAGCACCGCGAGCCTGAACAAGCTCGTCGAATATGTAAAAGCACGCGCAGTGCTGGCATCGGCAGACATCAGTGGCAGCCTATGCGGCTGCGTGCCGGTCTGTCGCCGCTGAGAGCTGGTGATCTGCGCAGCAGGCGCCTGGCCGCCCCTGCCATGCACCTCACCGGCATCATCGAAGCCTTCGCCAGTGGCAGCGGAGCCTTTTGCCGTCGGGCAGCCGGGACGGCCAGGTATCCCGCAGGACGGCGCCCGTGTGCAGAGTTGCGGAGCGGAGTCAGGGTTCAAATCCCCCGGTCCGGACGAGACCTTTCGTCGCCGGACGTGCCTGTCTCCTCGAATGGTCCTGTGCCCGGCCAGTTCCACGCCAGGTCTTCTCCATTGACGAGCGAGCAGTTCTGCAGCACGCCTGAATCCAGCAGGCCCTGGGCGGTGACGAGCAGCTGGTGCTGACTTGTTCCGCACATCCGAGCCAGCGTATGGCTGTCTTCCAAGCCCTCGAAGAGGGCAGGCTGCGTATGTGCCTGCAGCGTCACGATGGCGAGTCGGCTTGTTGAACTGGCGTGCTGAAGCGAAGAGCCATGAGAAGCGACGAGAGCCCAGTGGGCCGCCTGGGCTCGAAGGCCGCGTCCGGGAAGCCCGGGGAGAGGATCGTTGAGCTGGACCCGCATGTTCAGCGCGGTGGGGGCGGCGCTGCGAAGCCAACGGGCATCGAGCATCTCCCGCCACAGCGGTTCGGCATCGCCCAGGCGCATGCCGCGGATCAGCCCGCGCGGAAGGGCGAGTGCGCCGCCGGCCTCGCAGCGCAACACGCACTGCAAGGCCAGCAGGCGGGCTTCGGGGGAGGTATGGAACGGCAAAGAGGCAGCGAGGAGGCTCAGCATGTTCCGGACCAAAGCCCGTTCCCTTCCCGGCTCGGCGGATGTGCGGCGGCGCGCTTTCGTCCGGCCGGCTGCCGACTGCTCGCCCAGAACCGTGTCCGGCACCACCGAGGCGTGATGCATCGCTCCGGCGCATGCCGTGCAGGTGTCGGCGAGTCTCCACACCCGGCCCGCTCTCTCGCAGGTCAGGACAAGCAGAAGGGGGCCGTCGCACCCGCGGTGGCGTGGATGCCACCGGCATCCACGTTCGTGGCACTGGCAGGTGCGCAGGTACGAAGGGAGCAGTGAATGCCGGGCATGCCGGGCGAGGTGCGCGAGCGCTGCTGAGCGTGCGGTGGAGCCGCCCCCGAGGCGGGGGCGTGTCGGGCACTGCGCGCAGACGAGGACGGGCCCCTGGGGTTCGGGGTGCAGTTCGACGACCCACGTCCGCGTCATCCGCGGGTGCGTGACACGCACTGTCACAGCGGCGAGCTCCTTTCGTATTTCATCGTTGCCCCTGTCACCGCCAAGAGTCCGGACGGCGGCACACCGTAATGCACCCGGAGGCGCTTGCCGACGAGCACGCAAAATAGGGCAGAGGTCTGCACTGACATGGTGATTGAACGCCGCGTCGGATGGACGCGTGACGATCTTGCCGCCCGATGCCAACCTCGACGAGCTGCCCCGCACGCTCGCCCGGCTCAGGCACGAACGCCGCTGGAGCTACGACGACCTGGCAGAACGAACCGGCCTGTCCAGGCGCACCCTCATCGAGATCGAACAGGGCCGCACCACCGGAACCATCGCCACCTGGCACGCGATCAGCCACGCCTTCGACACCCCCCTCGACGGCCTCTTCTCCGTCCTGTGTGAGGGCCACACACCCCCGGGCACCACCCGGCAGACCCCCGGTACCGCCTGAACGGACCACCCGAACGAGTCGCCGGCCCCGCCCGAATGTTCGCCGACCGCGACACAGGTACGAACCTGTTGGGCCGACCGAGGGGCAACAGGGTCGGCCTTCCCTCCCTACGGCGTGTCGCATGGAACCTTTCCGCTCATGCGCCCCTGCCCTACCCCATCCCACCACTGGGACGGCACCCTCCGCCCACGCCGCCCACGCCGCACCCTGACCGTCACCCCCGACAGCCCGACCCGCGTCCTGCGCTGCGCCCAGACGGCACGCTGCCGCCGATGCGGGAACCGCATCGACCGACACGCCACTACCGGACCGCGGCCGGTGAGCCTGCACCCCCAGGAACTGCCCGCCAATCTCGTCCCCGCCGCCTATCGCTGGCATCTCGCCGCCGCAGTCGCCTACCCCGCAGGCGACGGCAGCCCCTGGTGCCGCATCAGCCACCCCACGGTCTGCCCCGCCGGCACCGACCAACCCACTCTCCCCCCGCACCTCGACGCCATCAGACGGCACCTGGCCCTGCACACCAGACGACTCATCGACACCGCACTCCTCACCGCACCCCCGACCCTCCCGCCGCCCGCCGCCGGTACCGATCCCGCCTGCCAACCCCAGCGCCCTGTGGTCCAGTTCCTCTACACCCGCTACATCGCAGCCACCCCCGTCGAGGCCATCCAGTGCGTCGCCCAGACCATCCGACGCACCCGCTGCACCACCCCGGTCCTCGCCCACGCAACCACCCCCGGCCGCTGGACCCTCATGCCGCTCACCCCCCACCGCCCCGGCCCCCGAACACTCGCCCTGCCCACCGCTGACATCGCCGTGTACGACCTGACCCACCTCAGCTACTCAGAACAAACCCGCTGGCGCACCCAGCGCTGCCCCACACACGCCACCGCCATCACCGCACCCGACCTCGCACTCACCGACTGGGAACCCTTCGACCCCCACCTCCACCACGCCCTCACCGCCACCCGCCTGCCAACCCACCCCGGCCCACACCCCTGATCCGGCCACGACCCTCCACACACGCCCAGCGACACACCGGAGCACACCCACGTTGTTCACACCCACCGACGAACAAACAGAAGCAGCAGACCACTTCACCGCCGGCCACCATCTGGCCCTCCAAGCAGGAGCCGGCACCGGCAAGACCTCCACCCTCGACTTCCTGGCCCGCAGCACCCAACGCCGCGGGCGCTACTTCGCCTACAACCGCGCCATCGCCCAGGAAGCAGCCACCCGCTTTCCGCCCAACGTCACCTGCAGGACCGCACACTCCCTCGCCTACGCAGCTCTCGGCCACCGCTACGCACGCCGCCTCGGGGCACCCCGCCGGCCCGCCTGGCAAACCGGCCAGGACCTCGGCATCATCAAACCCGCCCGCGTCGCCGACCACACCCTCACACCCACCACCCTGTCCAACACCGTTCTGCGCACAGTCACCCGCTTCTGCCACAGCGCAGACCCCGACCTCGCCGACCACCACGTCCCACGCCTCCGCGGCCTCGACAACCCCGAAGCACACGAGGAACTCGTCGGCATCGTGGCCCCCTACGCCCGCAAGGCATGGGCCGACCTGCACAACCCCGACACCGGAGTCGTCCGCTTCGACCCCGACCACTTCCTCAAGATCTGGTCACTCACCCACCCGACAATCCGCGCCGACTTCCTCCTGCTCGACGAAGCCCAGGACACCAACCCCGTCGTCGAGCACATCTTCAACAGCCAGCGCCCCCACGCCCAGCTCGTCATGGTCGGCGACTCCGCCCAGGCCATCTACCACTGGCGCGGCGCCAAAGACGTCATGACCGCCTTCGACGGCCACCACCTCACCCTCTCCCGCTCCTTCCGCTTCGGCCCCGCCCTCGCCACCGAGGCCAACCGATGGCTCACCCTGGCCGAAGCCCCCTTGCGTCTCACCGGGAGCACCACCACACCCACCACCCTCGGCCCCCTGGCCCGCCCCGAAGCAATCCTGTGCCGCACCAATGTCGGCGCCATGAGACAGGTCATGAACCACCTGACAGCCGGCACCCGAGTCGCCCTCGTCGGAGGCGGAGACAGCCTGCGCGCCCTGGCCCTGGCTGCCCAGCAACTCCAGGAAGGCCGCCGCACAGGCCACCCTGAACTCGTCCTCTTCCCCACCTGGGGAGCCGTCCAGGACTACGCCGCACACGACCCTTCCGGACGCGACCTGCAACCCCTGGTCGACCTCGTCGACCAGCACGGAACCGACACCATCCTCGCCGCAGTCAGCCGCCTCAGCGAAGAACCCCAAGCCGAGATCACCGTCTCCACCGCCCACAAGGCCAAAGGGCGGGAATGGTGCCACGTGCAGATCGGCGACGACTTTCCGCCCCCGCCAGAGACCGACGAACAAGATCAGGAAGGCCGCCCGATCCCCGATCGCGTCGATCCCGCAGATGCACGCCTCGCGTATGTCGCTGTCACCCGAGCACGCCGACACCTCGATGTCGGAGGCCTGTCCTGGATCGAAACCCACCGTTCCTAAACAGTGTCCAGGAGTGACATCTGATGCCAGCTCCCGGAACTGCACGCATCCCAAACGGTGTTGGATGCGCTGGTTACCCGCGTTCTCGTTGTCCCCGTTCGGGGTCGTGCATCGTGTGTACGTTCCGTGACGGGTGGGCGGGTTCCCTGACGCTCCTGGATGCCCGGTTCGGCCTGGGCGGTCCGATGCCCACGACGATCGCTCTGGTCGTCGTGGGGCGGTGCCGTCCGTCGCCGGATCGGGTGCCCGAGGGCGCGTCGCCCGATCGCGACGCTCGCGGCGTCGTGACGGGACATCTTTCGCTTGTTGCTGGTCAGCGGCTTACGCCAGTGCTGATCGCCCCACATGGAGGTGTAAGCCGGGTCGACGGCGACGATCGCCAGGCCCTGCTCGGCGGCCATCGACACCAGACGGGCTTTGAGCTTTCCGGTAGGGATGCCGGAGATCAGCTGACGGAACCGCTTCCTGCGGCCGTGCTTCTCCCGGGTCTTCTCGGCGGTGAAGTCCAGGTTCTCCAGGCCGATCGCCGTCACGTCGCACCGCTTGGCCCAGTGCAGCAGGCGGGTGATGGCGTGGCGGACCTGGGCGTCACGGTGACCGGCGGTGCCGGTCAGGTCGTAGGGGAAGCGACGCGGGTCGCCGACAGGGTTGCCGTGCCGGTCGAGCAGGTAGGCGGCAAAGTGGTCGGCGTTCGTATCGACGCCGACCATCCCATGGGCACGGGCCGTGTCGAGCGGTACCGTCTTGACCACCGGCTTCTGCCACGACGCGGTCAGGTACCAACGCCCACGCTCGGCGTCGTAGTGGACGCGGTAGGCGACCGCCCGGTTCGCCTCGATCCGGTCGGCCCACTCGGCGCCCCGGTGCGCGAACGCCACCTTCGAGGCAAGGACGTACCGGCCGTGCTTGGTATTGGCCAGGTGCGCAAGCGGGGCGGGAAGCTTGATCGACACCTCGCCGTCCGGGCTGACGCGGATGGTCTCGTTACCGAACCTTTTGCCGGACTCCCCGTCGGCGGCGAGGAACCAGCGCTCGGCCTCCCACCGCTGCCGCCACTGTTCCTCGGTCAGCCCGGCCGCGGCGAGGTTGTGTCGGGTGTTCAGCAGACGTCGGCCGCCACGCACCACGTGCACGATCCCGGCCTCACGCTCCGCGCGCGCCACGTCGAGGCGGTGCTCCAGGACCGCCAGACGCCGCGACTTGACGAACCACTCGTGGTTGGACTGGTAGCCGCCGGGGTCCCGCTTGGTTCCCCTCTCCCCGAGAGGTTGGGACAGGCGGTGCATCAGCGTCCGGACCCCGGCTTCCAGACCCTGGATGTACGCGAGCTGGCCGCGCCGCGACAGCGCCCACTGATCATGGCTGGCCTTCGTGATGCTCCCGGCCCAGCGGGACGAGGACGCTGCGGTCAGGCCCTGCTTCCGGGCCGCCCACGATTCGCTGTGGTGCTCATGGCCCTGGGCGCACCGCAACGCCAGGTCCTGGGACGCCAGTCGCCCCAGGTGCTCACCGGTCAGACGGAGAACCTTCTCGTCGGCCGGGGTGAGCTGCCCCAGGCGGTCGCGTATCGCCACACCGGACGGGCCGAGCGCGACGAACGGCGCGTCGATGGGGCGGAGCTGCTTCTCACTCATCGGCGGCAGCCGCCTCGAGCGCCTTGCGGGCACGGTTCTTCGCCGAGCGGCGCCCGTACAGTCGGGCACAGAACGAGGTCAGGACTTCAACCATGTCCCGCACCAGGTCGTCTTCGACCTCGCCGTCATCGAGCACGACCAGGCGCCGGCCCGTCGCGGACAGGGCGGCCTCGACCAGCTCGACGTTCATCCGGCCCAGCCGGTCCTTGTGCTCGACCACAACCGTGGTCACCTGCGGGTCGGCCAGCAGTCGGCGGGCCTTGGTCCGGGCACCGTTCATGCCCGAGGCGATCTCGGATTCGACACGGACAACCTTGTGTCCGGCCTTCGCCGCCCATGCCGACAGGCGTGCCGTCTGCCGTTCCAGGTCCGCTCTCTGATCGTGAGAGGAGACCCGGGCATACAGACCGACCCCTCCGGTCACGGCGGGTGAGGCGTTCGCGTCGATGTTCACCAGGATCGTGCGCGGCCCCACTCGCTCCGCGGGGACCGGCAACGTGCCCTCACGGAACCAGCGATACGCAGTACGTGGGGCAATCCCCTGTGCGCGTGCCCATTCCGTCAGGTTCATGGACAAGATCGTACGACAGTTATGACACCTAAAGGACACTCATGGACACTTATTCGAGAGCAGTTCTCAACCCCAGCGGAAACCCGGCATCATGAACGCGCATACCGGCTGAAACCCCCCCCGCCTCGGTACAACAGACCGACCGGCAGGAGACAGCCGATGACGCCCTCCCGCCGCGCCCTCGCACGTCGACGGCGTGAGCACCCCGCCGTCGACACGCGGAGCCGCATACAGATGAACGTGCAGCACAAGGAGCCTTGTGAAGCGCGGGCGTCGTGGTTCCAGACGATAGAACCGTGCCTCCTCACCGGGTGCACCGCGATCGGCCTCAGACACGTGCCTCTCCACGGGGTGCACCACGATCGACCTCGGCACCGAGACGCCCGCAAGAAACAGGACTGAGACCAGGCGCCCGGGACGGCCACGGCCGTCGCTCCCAAGCGTGGCAGCCTGCACCCAGCGACGAATCGCGAGGACTTCTCCCACCCGGAGCGAGCCACTCACGTCGCGGCTGCGGTGCCTCGTGGAGGGGTACAAGACCAAAGGATCACAACGAGCGCCGCCGACGGCGCAGGTGCCGGCCTGGCTCACCAGATCGTGGAGGCACCATGCCGGAGCCGTTGTGCCCAGGCGGAGACTGGTGAGCCGGCGAGTCGTGCCGTCGCCCGGCCCCCTTCTGCACGCAAGGTCTCGTTCCAGGCCGGGAAATGGCATCCCCGTCCGTATTGGCGACTGCGTCGTGATGCCGGCGCGCAGCGCTGAGAAGCACAGCCCACGACTCGACTGTCGGCCGACGCCGCAGCAATGCCCGGCGCTCCCGTTCCGTCATCCCGCCCCATACCCCGTACTCGACGCGCTCGTCGAGCGCGTAGGCGAGACACTCGGCCCGCACCGGACAGCCTGCGCACAGAGCTTTGGCACGGTTCTGCGCCGCGCCTGCGACGAATAGCTCGTCCGCGTTTCCCGTACGGCACAGGCTGGACGACACCCAGTTTCCGTTCACCAAGGTGGCCCCCTCCGCAGACGCCGATCTCCCGGCGCCGTTTGATCTTCGGAACAGGCACGCTACGAAGGCAGCGACACCGGGTCTAGCCATCGATCCGCTCTTACCCCTATCGGGTGACCGTGCAGCCCTCACGGGCGGCCCGCGTAACGAGGAGGACATGGGGCGGAAACGTCAGCGACTTCACGGGGCCTGAGCCCGAACCTGGAAGCGGCCTGCACCCGGAGCAGGAGGGAACAGCACGAGACGATGCCGGAGGTGGACGCGACGTGAGGGACGAGTTCTTGCGGCGATCCGCAGGCAAGCGCGACGGCCCGGTTTACGAGGCGCGGGCTCATCGCGTTGGTTCCGAGGATGGCCGCGAACTGGTGCCGCTGAAGGGTGGTGCCGGCTCTCAGCAGGTCTGCGGCGTTGCGGGCCACGGCGTCCAGGGGCGGATGCTCGGACAAGACGCCGTCGATGACCGCGCCGGCTGAGTACGGGCGTGCGGCTTCGAGTTCTGGAACGCCGGCGGCGGAGGCGTGAAGGACACTGGTAGGTGTGAGGCGTCGCCGGCCGACGGTTAGCGCAGGCCCGCGTATAGGGTGTTCCCCGCTTCGGCCAGGGCGTGAAGGAGCCCTGCTGCCAAGCCCGTGCCGGAGACTAGGAAGTGAACTGCCCGCCTCTTTGCACACCGCGGGAGAGGACCTACGGCTGTCTTCGGCTGCTCCAGCCCGGGGACTCCCCGGATGCGGCCTGCCGCGAAAAGACTGGGCTCAACGGACGGTGTTCTCACGCATATCGGCCCGTGACCGCCGGATGCGGCTATCGGCTGCGAGTACGACCGCGACCAGAACCGAGGTGATGATCCCGGTGATCAGCACCGGGCTGGGGGCCAGAGTGACCGCGAGGATCGCGAGGACGGCCACACCCCAGACGATGTCGATGCCCCGTGCTGCCCCGGGCGAGCGATGCAAGAGCCAGAGCACGGTCACGAAGACGGCGACAGGCAGAGTGTAGGCGGCCGCGGCAGCGTTGTCGCTGATGTGAGCATGGCCGCTGCTCTGCGCGATCCCCACAGCGAGGCCTGCGCCCACGGCAGCACCAGAGGCGAAGATGGCGTAGTGGCCGTATCCCCAGCGCAGCGCGGCCCGGAACGCGGTGAGCCGCCCGGAGGCGTTCTGGGAGAAGTACAGCCACCACATCGCGAAGACGGTCAGCAGACCACCGACCGTGACAGGAGCGATGTCGCTGAAGGAGGTGTCGGTGTCCAGGGCGGTACGTACTGCGGCGGTGGCGGCGGTGATGGACTCACCCAGGACGATGATCGTGAACAGGCCGTAGCGCTCGGCGATGTGATGGGGATGCCAGGTGGTGCGCGTAGTCTGCTCGGCCCAGACGGGGACGGCGAGTTCGGCCAGCGCCAGGACCGCGAAGACCGGCAGCCCGCCGTCGTCGGGCAGCGCGAGCCGCCCCACCCAGCCGGCCTGGACCAGCAGGATGCCGACGGCGTAGCGCACGCAGCACTGCCGGCGCTCGGTATCGGCGCGGGCGGCACGCATCCACTGCGCGGCCATGGCCAGCCGCATGACCACATAACCCCAGGTGATGACGGTGAAGTCGTAATCCTTCAGCGCCTTGGCCGCCCCGGCGGCCATGATGAGGGCACCGGTGATCTGGACCAGAGTGAGCAACCGGTAGGGAACGTCGTCGGTGTCGTAGGCGGAAGCGAACCAGGTGAAGTTCATCCAGGCCCACCAGATCGCGAAGAACACCAGCGCGTAGCCGAGGACGCCATGCCCGATATGCCCCTCGGCGACCTCGTGCTCGAATGCCGCGGCCGCTTGCGCGACGGCGGTGACGAAACACAGGTCGAAAAACAGCTCCAGAACGGTGGCGGTACGGTGCTTCTCACCGGCCGGGCGCGCGGTCATCGGCCGGTACCAGGCCCACGAAGGCCCTGTGGACTGCTGCTGGCTCATGGCAGGCTCCCGGGGCGGTGGCGTCAGGCCTGACCGGTCTCGAACCGGGTGATCTGGTTCCCGGCGACGGTGAAGGACCAGCGGGTGCGCATCGCACCCCAGGTGGAGTTGGTGTAGGTGGCGGTCAGGGTACGGCCGTCGGGGGAGACGGATTCGACGTCCATCCGGCCCTGGGAGGAGAAGACCTCCTTCTCCAGCCACGAGGCCAGGTCGCGGTCGGTGCCGTCGTCGGACATGGTGGCGCCGGGCGTCAGAACCGCGAAGAGCGCTTCCCTGTCGCCGGTGTTGACGGCGTCGACGAACGCGGCCACGGCAGGGTCGCCGAGGTGCACAGACATGAGGATTCTCCTGGATGCAAGTCACAAGAAAGGGGAGGGCGCGGGGAGCGGCCCTCCCCGGGAGGCGGGCGGGCCGGCCGGTGCCGTGGGCAGGCCGTCAAGGACAGACCGTGCCGTAGGAGAGGGGGCACCGGCGCACTGTGAGGGTCAGCGGGTGGTGTAGCCGCCGTTGAGGAACAGGGTCTGGCCATTGGCCCACCAGCCGTCGAGCAGCAGGTGGCGGACCCACGGCACGATGTCCTCGATCTTGGTCAGGTCGCCGTTCATGGCGGAGGACTTATGGTACGCGACGGAGTCGTCGTCCTCGGCCGGATAGAAGAACGAGGTGTCCATCGGCCCCGGGGCGATGTTGTTGACCGAGATGTTCCGGCCGAACAGTTCCTTCGACAGAGCCCGGGTGAAGTGCTCGACAGGCGCCTTGCTTCCGGCGTACGAGGAGTACAGGCCCGTGTATGCGGCCAGCAGCGAGGTCACGATGGTGATGATCTTCCCACCGTCCTCGACACGGCGGGCCGCCTCGCGCATGACGAAGAACGCGGCCTTGGAATTGACCGCGAACATCTGGTCGTACTCCTCCTCCGTGATCTGGGTGAGCGGCTTCTTCAGCACCATCCCGGCGGTGTTGATGCTGTAGTCCAGCTTCCCGAATCGGGCCACGACCTCGTCGAAGACCCGCTCCACTTCGGCGACCTTCGTCAGGTCCCCCTGGATCGCGAAGGCCTCCCCAGGGCCCTGGTTGATCTGCGCGACGACGTCCTCGGCCTTGGCCTTGGAGGAGTCACTGTTGTAGTGCACAGCGACCAGCGCGCCCTCAGCCCCCAGGGTGGTGCTGATCAGCCCGCCGAGGTTACGCGACGCGCCTCCCACGAAGGCGACCTTGCCGTTGAGTGTCTTGTCCGGGGTGTGCACCATGACAGCCTCCTTGCAGTAAGGGCGGGAACGGCGTCGAGGACGGCTTGACTTGAGTGGACCTCGGGCCGCACCCCTATCCCACTGCCGACGGCCCCGAATGCTCTTGAACGATCCGGCCATCCATGGAAGAAACCGCTCATCAATCGCCCAGACCGGTTCAGTTCACGAGGAGGCATCCGACGGCAAGGAACACCGCGTGCGAGAGGACGCCGATCAGCAGCCCATCGAGAACGGACCCGGCGGTGGAAGAGCTGGCCACGGCGGCGGTGACGCTGAGCGCATGGTCTGCCGAAGGCGGTGAGGCGCAGTCGCAGCAGGCGGAGGCGCACCCGTATGCGGGGTCGCAGCTCCGACACCGCGTGGGATCCGGATCGCCAGAGCCAGACCGGGGAGCTACCCAGAGCAGCGGTGCCGGATGAAGACGGGACGCCGGCGGGCCGTGAGCCCGGCAAACCCTCTGACCGCGGACTGACTGAGAGACCTTCCAAGAGATGGCGCGCAAGGCGCGGCAGACGGGCGCCAGACCGGCCAGCAGTGGCCTCGGACGACACAGCCGGCCCCGAGGAAGGGCGGGCGGACAGCACGATCAGGACCATGAGCAGGCCCGTCGCCCTGCCGGGAATGAGCACCTCGAAGGCAGAGCAGCGAACTGTCCGGTGCCCTGTTCAGCCCGGCAATTGCCCGCCACGGAGCATGCCGGGGGTCGTGCCGGTGTAACGCCGCATCGTGCGCGTCATGTGGCTCTGGTCGGCAAAACCGTGTTCCACCGCGATCTCCGCAATGGGCCTGCTGGTGCGCAACAGGGCCTGACGGGCCCGCTCCAGCCGTACCTGCGTCACGTACTGGTGCGGGGAGACACCCGTTGCCGTCTTGAACACCCGCGTGAAGTGAGAGGCGCTCACGCCGGCCACCGCCGCGAGGTCGTCCAGGCCGACTCTGGAGCCGAGGCGGGTGTGAATGTAGTCCAGGACCTCGGCGAGCCGACGCGGTGGCAGGCCGCCCCCGCGCACCTCGCGCCGGGCGACACTTCCACACGTACGCATGACCACGGCGGCCGCTGCCTGCACCAGCGACTCCGCGTACAGCCCGTCGTCCGTCCGCGGCCCCTCGAACTCTGCCACGAGCCGCTCGACCAGCACCTTCAGCAACGGGTCGGTGAAATGGAACCGAGGCGCCAGCTCGAACCCGCTCCCTGTCCCGGCCTCGGCGGCCAGTTTCTCCAGCCAGACCGGATCAAAAGCGAGCAGCAGCAGCTCGACGTCATCCTGCCAGCGCGGCCGTGAGGCCCACCCGGCCGGGTTGACCAAGGCATCCCCCGTGTGAAACCGCTCCCGGCGAGCTGCTCCATCGGCCGACCAGCGCAGGTTCGTCGAATGCCCGGTATGGACGACCAGAACATGCCTGCTCGGCCCTACCGGCAAGGGCGCGGTGTCCGCAAGGCCGGCCGCCCGCTCCACAGAACGCTCGACAACCGCGTGCGCGAGGCGATCACCGCTGCCCGACAGACACCGCAGGTGAGGCTTGATGTACGAACCACTCACACCGCCATCCTGGCCCGGTTCACCGCGCTGCGCCAATCAGGTACCCCAAATCAGGCGGAGAAAGGGGACGCTCTGGCGTTCGCGGATTCGGATGATGTGATGGGTGCGGGCGGCAGCCAGGTCGTGGGTGCCGCCTGGTAGTGCGGGCGGGAGTCACGACAGTCAGCACGCCGGGATCGGTGGAGACCGGCGTGCTGACGCCGCGGCACCGGTGTTCCTGGGAGGAGCCGGCCCGGCCGTCGACGACCCGGCCGCCCTCAGCGAAAGTCCCGTCGAGCAGGACGAAGCCGAGGCCATGCTCGCGCAGTGTCCTCAGCGGATCTGGTGCACGTGCGGCGAACAGGTCGAAGCGGTGGACTCTACGGTCCCCGGTACCCGCCAGCGACCTTCGCCCGAGTGGTGTGCTTGCGCGGGTGCACCAATACCAGTGCCACCCTCGCGTGCTGGAGCGCACGGAGCAATGCGCCCCGCGCTCGGAACCGGCGCCTCGCCAATTCACATGCGCCGTGCGCACAACTTCCAACAAAAGTCGCTTTATGCGCCCTTTTTCACACCTTCCCGAACAGGGCAAGTGGACCCCAACATTCAGGGACAGACCAAAGGCCTTCCGTTGCGCGGAGTTCGCACTGGCACGGGCCCGGAGCACAGCACGGAGGTGCTTACGTGACATCGGTTGCTCTGCCTTCCTCGTCGGAGGAACCGCCCACAGCGGCGCCTACCGACCTGCTGGCCCTGCGGTCGCTTCCTGACACCGACCTGCCGGCACTGGCCGACCGGATCAGAAGCCTGCTGGTGGACAAGGTGACCGCAGCCGGCGGGCACCTCGGGCCCAACCTCGGGGTAGTAGAGCTCACCCTGGCGCTCTACCGGGTCTTCGACTCCCCACGGGACACGATCGTCTTCGACACCGGACACCAGGCATACGTCTCCAAAATGGTGACCGGGAGAACAGACGCATTCGACAGCCTCCGACAGGCTGGCGGCCTGTCCGGATATCCCTCACGCACCGAGTCGGCCCACGACGTCGTCGAGAACTCCCACGCCTCCACAGCACTGTCCTACGCCGACGGCCTGGCCAAAGCACGCCAGCTGAACCGCGAGCAGGACCGGGCGGTCGTCGCCGTCATCGGAGACGGGGCCATGACAGGCGGCATGGCCTGGGAAGCGCTCAACAACATCGGCGCAGCGCCCGCCCGGCCCGTCATCGTCGTCCTGAACGACAACGGCCGCTCCTACGCCCCCACCCACGGCGCGCTGGCCGCACACCTGCAGGCCCTGAAGACCGGCACACCCTCCCGCCGCTCCCGCAACCTCTTCACCGACCTGGGCTTCGCCTATCTCGGCCCTGTCAACGGTCATGACACGGCTGCCCTTCAGCAGGCCCTCAAGAAGGCACGCGCAGCCCAGCGGCCGGTAGTCGTCCACGTGCTCACCGTCAAAGGCAAGGGATACGCCCCTGCCGAATCCGACCCGGCCGATTGCCTGCACGCCGTCGGACCCGCTCCAGGACCGTCCGCCGGCAAGAGCGTGAGCTGGACCAGTGTGTTCGGCGAGGCACTCGTCGACCTCGGACACCGCCACGACGAAGTAGTGGCCCTGACCGCCGCCATGGCCGGACCGACGGGACTGTCGGCGTTCGCCGCAGCCTTCCCCGACCGGTGCTTCGACGTCGGAATCGCGGAGCAGCACGCGGTCACCTCGGCGGCCGGCCTGGCGATGGGCGGCCTGCACCCCGTCGTCGCCGTCTACGCCACCTTCCTCAGCCGTGCCTTCGACCAGACGCTCATGGACGTCGCGCTGCACCGGATGCCGGTCACCTTCGTCCTGGACCGCGCCGGGATCACCGGCCCCGACGGAGCCTCCCACCACGGCATGTGGGACCTCACCCTCCTCGGAGCCGTCCCCGGCCTGCGCGTCGCAGTGCCCCGGGACGCCACCCGCATGCGTGAACTGCTCACCGAAGCGGTCACCTGGGGCAAAGGCCCCACTGCCCTGCGTTTTCCCAAAGCCACCGTCGGCCCGGACATCGACGCGGCCCGCCGCGATGGCTGCGTCGACATCCTCTACACCCACGGCAGCCGCGACGTCCTGCTCGTGCCGACCGGCCCGCTGGCTGCCCCCGCACTGCAAGCAGCACGAAACCTCTCCCAGCAAGGCATCGGCGTCACCGTCGCCGACCCCCGCTGGATCCTGCCGACCCCGCCGGAACTCCTCCACCTGGCCGCCCGCCACCGCCTGGTCGTCACCGTGGAGGACAACACCCGCTCCGGAGGCTTCGGCACCGCTGTCGCCCGCGACCTGGCGGACACCGGCTCGACCGTCCCCGTCCGCACCCTCGGTCTGCCGCACGCCTTCCTCCCGCACGGCACCCGCTCTGGCCTGCTCGACGCCACGGGCCTGGGCCCCAACGGCATCCTCCACGCCGTCCTGCGCGCCCGCGCCGGCAACGCCCACCACGACCCGCACCTGAGCCCTCAGGAGAAGCGCACATGAGCAGCACCGTCGACCTGGGCATGCCTCACGCCTCACCGCCTTCGGCCCTGCCCCGCCGCCCCTCCCGGAAGATCCACGTCGGACCCGTGGCAGTCGGAGGCGGCGCGCCGATCAGCGTGCAGACGATGACCACCACCCTCACAGCCGACGTCGACGCCACCTTGCAGCAGATCGCTGCCATCACCGCGGCAGGCTGCGACATCGTCCGCGTCGCGGTCCCCTCCGCCGACGACGCCGCCGCCCTGCCCGCCATCGTCGCCAGATCCCCCATCCCGGTCATCGCCGACATCCACTTCCAGCCCCGCTACGTCTTCGCCGCCATCGACGCCGGCTGCGCGGCCGTCCGCGTCAACCCCGGCAACATCAAGAAGTTCGACGACCGTGTCGGCGACATCGCCCGCGCCGCCGCCCAGGCACAAGTGCCCATCCGTATCGGCGTCAACGCCGGCTCCCTCGACCCCCGCCTGCTGGCCAAACATGGCAAAGCCACCCCCCAGGCCCTGGTCGAATCCGCCCTCTGGGAATGCTCACTGTTCGAAGAGCACGACTTCCGCGAACTGAAGATCGCAGTCAAGCACCACGACCCGCTGACCGTCATCGCCGCCAACCAGCTCCTGGCCGAACGCTGCGACTACCCCCTGCACCTGGGAGTCACCGAAGCCGGCCCCGTCTTCCAGGGAACCATCAAATCCGCCGTCGCCTTCGGCATCCTCCTCGCCCAGGGCATCGGCGACACCCTCCGCGTCTCCCTGTCCACCGACCCTGTCGAACAGGTCAAAGCCGGCTGCCACATCCTGTCCTCCCTCGGCCTGCGCCCCCGCAAGCTGGAAATCGTCTCCTGCCCCGGCTGCGGCCGCCTCCAAGTCGACATCCACCGCCTCGCCAACCAGGTCGAAGCCGCCTTCGACGGCTTCCCCCACCCCTTGCGTGTCGCTGTCATGGGCTGCGTCGTCAACGGCCCCGGCGAAGCCCGCGAAGCCGACCTCGGCGTCTCCAGCGGCAACGGCAAAGGCCAGATATTCGTCCGCGGACAAGTCGTCCGCACCGTCCCCGAAGCCAAGATCGTCGAAGCACTCCTGGACGAAGCCCTGCGCCTGGTCGACCAGACCGACACCCCCGAGGCCGCATCATGACCCTCTCCCCGCCATCCCCCACCGCAGACACCGACCAGATCCGCCAGAAAGTTGACACCCTCCTCGAAGACTTCCTCCACACCCAGGAAAACTCCGCCGACCTGCCCGAACTGGACCTGTTCATCGGCCTCCTGCGCGACCACCTCGCCGCAGGCGGCAAACGCATCCGCCCCCTGATGTGCATCACCGGCTGGTACACCGCAACCGACCAGGAACCCCCACCCCTCATCTACCGCGCGGCCGCCTCACTGGAACTGTTCCACGCCTTCGCCCTCATCCACGACGACATCATGGACGACAGCGCCACCCGACGCGGCCGCCCTACCGCACACCGCGCCCTCGCCGCCCTCCACGCCCACCACCCCGACCCCGACACCTTCGGCATCAACGCCGCCATCCTCCTCGGCGACCTCGCCTTCGGCTGGTCCTACGACCTCCTCCACGCCACCAGCACCGATGCCGGCAACCTCACAGCCACCTGGCCCGTCCTCAACGCCCTGCGCACCGAAACTCTCATCGGCCAGTACCTCGACCTCCACGCCGCCGGCCAACCCACCCCCGACGCCACCCTGCCCTGGCGCGTCATCCGCTACAAAACCGCCAAATACACCATCGAACGCCCCCTCCACCTCGGCGCCAGCCTCGCCGGAGCCGACCCCGACCTCCTCACCACCCTCACCGCCTACGCCCTGCCCCTCGGCGAAGCCTTCCAGCTCCGCGACGACCTCCTCGGCGTCTTCGGCGACCCCCAACACACCGGAAAATCCACCCTCGAAGACCTCCGCGACGGCAAACACACCGTCCTCATCGCCACCGCCCTCGCCCGCGCCACCCCCGCCCAACAACACCTCCTGCTCAGCCACCTCGGAACCCCCCAACTCACCCCCACCGCAGCCACAGCCATCCGCGACGTCCTGGAAGCCACCGGCGCCCGAGACATCGTGGAACAGATGATCCGCGACCGCTGCCACCGCGCCCTTGAAGCTCTCCAGCACGCCCCCGTCCAACCCCAGGCCAAAACCCACCTGCAGCAGATGGCCCGCCGCCTCACCGACCGCATCTCCTAGCCCCGCGCCCCAGCCGCCTTCCCTCCACCCCAGACGCCCTGGCCCGGTACCCGGACGCACCAAGGAAAACCATGACCAGCCCACCCGCCGCCACCCACCCGCCGCCCCTCACCACCCCCCGGCCCGGCGCCGCGGTAGCCGTCCTGTGCACAGGACTGGGCCTCATCGGACTCGACACCACCGTCATGAACACCGCACTTCCCAGCCTCCAGGCCGACCTCCAGCCCAGCCTGACCGAAGTGCACTGGATCGCCGACGCCTACACCCTGGCCCTGGCCGCCGGAGTCCTCGCCGCAGGCGCCTGGGGAGACCGCCACGGACGACGCCGAGCCTTCACCACCGGCCTCACCATCTGCCTGGCCGCATCCCTCTACGGCGCCCTCTCCGACACCCCCGGCCACGTCATCGCCGCCCGCTTCCTCATGGGCACCGGCAGCGCCCTGTTCATGCCATCCACCCTCTCCCTCATCACCGCCATCCACCCCACAGGCCCCCGCCGTCGGCGCGCGGTCGCCGCCTGGGCCTGCGTCGCAGGAATCGGCGGACTCACCGGCCCCCTCGCCGGCGGCCTCCTCATCGAGCACTACTCCTGGCGCGCCGGCTTCTGGATGAACCTGCCGGTCATCGTCCTGGCACTCGCCGGCGCGAAAGCCTGGCTCCCCGAACACCGCCACCCTCACCCCACACCCCACGACCCCATCGCACTCGCCACAGCAGCCGCCGGACTGTTCCTCTTCGTCTGGGCCGTCATCGAAGCCCCCACACGCGGCTGGACACACCCCACCACCTGGACCGCCCTCGCAGCCGCAACCCTCCTGTGGACCCTCGCCAGGTGCCGCCGCGGCCCTGCCGCCCTGCACCCACAACTCCTGCGCGACCCAGCCTCACGCGCAGCAGCCCTCGTGCTCGCCGCCATGTTCTTCGCGCTCTACGGCGCCCTCTACATCCTCACCCTCTACTTCCAGCTCGTCCTTGGCTACTCACCCGCCCGAGCCGGAACCGCCCTCCTGCCCCTCGTCGCAGCCGCCGCCGCAGGCACCGCCCTCGCCCTCCCCGCCACAGCCCGATGGGGACCCCGCACCGTACTCATCACCGGCACCGCTCTCCTCGCCCTCGGATTCGCCGCCCTGGCCCAGATCACCCTCACCTCCCACGCCACCTACCTCCACGCCTTCGCACTCACCGCAGGCACCGGAACAGGTCTGGCAGCCGTCCCCGCCACCGAAGCGATCATGAACGCCGTTCCTGTCGACGAGGCCGGAAACGCAGCCGCCTTCAACGACCTTCTCAGAGAAGTCGCAGGAGCCGTCGGCATCGCCGTCCTCGGCGCCGCCCTCACCACAGCACTCACCGCACTCCCACAGCCCACCCACACACCCGCCGCCGCAGGCACCCCCATGCCCGCACCCGCACAAAAAGCCTTCCTCGAAGGCCTCCACACCGCCGCATGGACCGCCAGCACCCTCCTCCTGCTCAGCATCACCGCCGCAGCCACCCACCCCCGAGAAAAACGCCGGAGCCCCACACCATGAACCCTCCCACCCACCCCAGACGACGTGTCCTGCTCGCCGCTCCCCGCGGCTACTGCGCGGGCGTGGACCGTGCGGTGATCGCCGTGGAGAAGGCCCTGGAGCAGTACGGGGCCCCGGTCTACGTGCGCCACGAGATCGTGCACAACAAGTACGTGGTGCAGACGCTGGAGCGGAAGGGCGCGATCTTCGTCGACCAGGCCACCGAGGTCCCGCCGGGCAACATCGTGATGTTCTC
>NZ_JBIBWV010000041.1:0-27549 GCF_043081625.1 Streptomyces sp. NPDC014861 | reverse complement strand
GCATCCGACTCACCGTCCTCACCGACGACCAGGCCGCCTACATCGGCGTCCCCGTCGACGGCCCGTACAAGCCCGACCACTACCGCTACTGAGCCGTCCGACCACGAGGAGTGCCCATGTCCCGCCGCCTGTTCACCTCGGAGTCCGTCACCGAGGGCCACCCCGACAAGATCGCCGACCAGATCAGCGACACCATCCTCGACGCCCTCCTCGCCCAGGACCCGGCCTCCCGGGTCGCGGTCGAGACGCTGATCACCACCGGCCTCGTGCACGTCGCCGGCGAGGTGACCACGAAGGCGTACGCCGACATCCCGACGCTGGTGCGCCAGAAGATCCTGGAGATCGGCTACGACTCCTCGAAGAAGGGCTTCGACGGCGCCTCGTGCGGCGTCTCGGTCTCCATCGGCGCCCAGTCCCCGGACATCGCGCAGGGCGTGGACACCGCGTACGAGCAGCGCGTCGAGGGTGCCGCCCCGGGAGAGGAGGGCGACGAGCTGGACCAGCAGGGTGCCGGTGACCAGGGCCTGATGTTCGGCTACGCGTCGGACGAGACGCCCGAGCTGATGCCGCTGCCGATCCACCTGGCGCACCGGCTCTCCCGGCGCCTCACCGAGGTCCGCAAGAACGGGACGATCCCGTACCTGCGCCCTGACGGCAAGACGCAGGTCACCATCGAGTACGACGGTGACAAGGCCGTCCGTCTCGACACGGTCGTGGTCTCCTCGCAGCACGCCTCGGACATCGACCTCGACTCGCTGCTCGCGCCCGACATCCGCGAGTTCGTCGTCGAGCACGTCCTGAAGGAGCTCGTCGAGGACGGCATCAAGCTCGACACCGACGGCTACCGTCTGCTGGTCAACCCGACCGGCCGCTTCGAGATCGGCGGCCCGATGGGCGACGCCGGCCTGACCGGCCGCAAGATCATCATCGACACGTACGGCGGCATGGCCCGCCACGGCGGCGGTGCGTTCTCCGGCAAGGACCCGTCGAAGGTGGACCGCTCGGCCGCCTACGCGATGCGCTGGGTCGCCAAGAACGTCGTCGCCGCCGGCCTCGCCACCCGCTGCGAGGTCCAGGTCGCCTACGCGATCGGCAAGGCCGAGCCCGTCGGCCTCTTCGTCGAGACCTTCGGCACCGAGACGGTCTCCCCGGAGACGATCGAGAACGCCATCGGCGAGGTCTTCGACCTCCGTCCGGCCGCGATCATCCGCGACCTCGACCTCCTCCGCCCGATCTACTCCCGGACCGCCGCCTACGGCCACTTCGGCCGCGAGCTACCCGACTTCACCTGGGAGCGCACCGACCGCGTCGGCGCCCTGCGGAACGCGGCGGGTCTCTGACGTGCGCACCCCCGACTTCCCGCACGAGAGAGCGCTCACCGCCCCGCCCCGTCGGGTGCGGCGGTGAGCGCGCGGTCGGAGGCCCTGCGCGAGGCGCTCGCCACCCGGGTGGTGGTGGCGGACGGCGCGATGGGCACCATGATCCAGGCGCAGGACCCGACGCTGGACGACTTCGCACAGCTGGAGGGGTGCAACGAGATCCTCAACGTCACCCGGCCGGACATCGTGCGCGCGGTGCACGAGGAGTACTTCGCGGCGGGCGTCGACTGCGTGGAGACGAACACGTTCGGCGCGAACCACTCCGCCGCGAACGAGTACGAGATCGCGGACCGGATCTTCGAGCTGTCGGAGGCCGGGGCCCGCGTCGCCCGCGAGGTCGCGGACGAGTTCACGGCCGCCGACGGGCGCCGGCGCTGGGTCCTCGGCTCCATCGGCCCCGGCACCAAGCTGCCGTCGCTCGGCCACGCCCCGTACGACGTCCTGCGCGACGGGTACCAGCAGAACGCCGAGGGCCTTCTCACCGGCGGCTCCGACGCGCTGATCGTGGAGACCACCCAGGACCTCCTCCAGACCAAGGCTTCCGTCATCGGCGCCCGTCGGGCGATGGACGCCCTCGGTGTCCACGTGCCCCTGATCTGCTCCCTCGCCTTCGAGACCACCGGCGTCATGCTGCTCGGCTCGGAGATCGGGGCCGCTCTGACGGCCCTGGAGCCGCTGGGCATCGACATGATCGGCCTGAACTGCTCGACGGGCCCGGACGAGATGAGCGAGCACCTCCGCTACCTGGCCCGGCACTCCCGCACACCCCTGATGTGCATGCCGAACGCCGGCCTGCCGGTGCTGACCAAGGACGGCGCGTACTTCCCGCTGGGCCCGGAAGGCCTGGCGGACTCCCAGGAGTCGTTCGTCCGTGAGTACGGCCTTTCCCTGGTGGGCGGCTGTTGCGGTACGACGCCGGAGCATCTGCGTCAGGTGGTGGAGCGGGTGCGGGGTCTCACGCCTGCGGTGCGTGATCCGCGTCCGGAGCCGGGTGCGGCGTCGCTGTACCAGACGGTGCCGTTCCGGCAGGACACCTCGTACATGGCGATCGGGGAGCGGACGAACGCGAACGGGTCGAAGAAGTTCCGCGAGGCCATGCTGGAGGCCCGGTGGGACGACTGCGTGGAGATGGCGCGGGACCAGATCCGCGAGGGCGCCCACATGCTCGACCTGTGTGTCGACTACGTGGGCCGCGACGGTGTGGCGGACATGGAGGAGCTGGCGGGGCGTTTCGCGACCGCGTCCACCCTGCCGATCGTGCTGGATTCCACCGAGGTGGAGGTCCTGCGGGCGGGTCTGGAGAAGCTGGGGGGCCGGGCGGTCATCAACTCGGTCAACTACGAGGACGGCGACGGGCCGGAGTCCCGCTTCGCGAAGGTCACCCGGCTGGCGCAGGAGCATGGTGCGGCGCTGATCGCTCTGACGATCGACGAGGAGGGCCAGGCCCGCACGGTCGAGAACAAGGTGGCGATCGCGCAGCGTCTGATCGGTGATCTGACCGGCAACTGGGGGATCCACGAGTCGGACATCCTCATCGACACGCTGACGTTCACGATCTGCACGGGTCAGGAGGAGTCCCGCAAGGACGGGATCGCGACGATCGAGGCGATCCGGGAGCTGAAGCGGCGCCACCCCGACGTGCAGACGACGCTGGGTCTGTCGAACATCTCCTTCGGTCTGAACCCGGCGGCCCGGATCCTGCTGAACTCGGTGTTCCTGGACGAGTGTGTGAAGGCGGGTCTGGACTCGGCGATCGTGCACGCGTCGAAGATCCTGCCGATCGCGCGGTTCGACGAGGAGCAGGTCACGACCGCTCTCGATCTGATCTACGACCGGCGTGCGGAGGGTTATGACCCGCTGCAGAAGCTGATGGCGCTGTTCGAGGGCGCGACGGCCAAGTCGCTGAAGGCGGGCAAGGCGGAGGAGCTGGCGGCGCTGCCGCTGGAGGAGCGGCTGAAGCGGCGGATCGTCGACGGGGAGAAGAACGGCCTGGAGGCCGACCTCGACGAGGCCCTGACCACCACCCCGGCCCTGGACATCGTCAACAACATCCTCCTCGACGGGATGAAGACGGTCGGTGAGCTGTTCGGCTCGGGCCAGATGCAGCTGCCGTTCGTGCTGCAGTCCGCCGAGGTGATGAAGACGGCGGTGGCGCATCTGGAGCCGCACATGGAGAAGACGGACGCGGAGGGCAAGGGCACCATCGTCCTCGCCACGGTCCGCGGTGACGTCCACGACATCGGCAAGAACCTCGTCGACATCATCCTGTCCAACAACGGCTACAACGTCGTCAACATCGGCATCAAGCAGCCCGTCTCCGCCATCCTGGAGGCCGCCGAGGAACACGCCGCCGACGTCATCGGCATGTCCGGTCTCCTGGTCAAGTCCACCGTGATCATGAAGGAGAACCTGGAGGAACTGAACCAGCGCGACCTGGCCGCCAAGTACCCGGTCATCCTCGGCGGCGCCGCCCTCACCCGGGCCTACGTCGAACAGGACCTCCACGAGATCTACCAGGGCGAGGTCCGCTACGCCCGCGACGCCTTCGAGGGCCTGCGCCTGATGGACGCCCTGATCGCGGTGAAGCGCGGCGTCCCCGGGGCCGTACTGCCCGAACTGAAGCAGCGGCGGGTGCCGAAGCGGGAGACACCTCTGGAGGTACGGGAGCCGGAACCGGCCGGCCGCTCCGACGTCGCCACCGACAACCCCGTCCCCGAACCCCCCTTCCTCGGCACCCGGGTGGTCAAGGGCATCCCGCTGAAGGACTACGCGTCATGGCTGGACGAGGACGCGTTGTTCAAGGGCCAGTGGGGGCTGAAGCAGAACCGGGCCGGTGACGGGCCGTCGTACGAGGAGCTGGTGGAGAGCGAGGGCCGGCCGCGACTGCGGGGCTGGCTGGAGCGCCTGCACACCGAGAACCTGCTGGAGGCGGCCGTCGTCCACGGCTGGTTCCCGTGCGTGTCCAAGGGCGACGACCTGATCATCCTGGACGAGGACGGAGGCGAGCGGACCCGCTTCACCTTCCCCCGCCAGCGCCGCGGCCGGCGCCTGTGCCTCGCGGACTTCTTCCGTCCCGAGGAGTCCGGCGAGACCGACGTCGTCGGACTCCAGGTGGTGACGGTCGGTTCCAGGATCGGCGAGGCCACCGCAGAGCTCTTCGCCGCCGACGCCTACCGCGACTACCTCGAACTCCACGGCCTCTCCGTGCAGTTGGCGGAAGCCCTGGCCGAGTACTGGCACGCCCGGGTACGCGCCGAGTGGGGCATCGGCGGCGCCGACCCGACCGGCATCGACGGCATGCTCCGCACCGAGTACCAGGGCTGCCGCTACTCCCTCGGCTACCCCGCCTGCCCCGACCTGGAGGACCGCGCCAAGATCGCCCATCTCCTCCGGCCGGAGCGGATCGGTGTGCACCTCTCCGAGGAGTTCCAGCTCCACCCCGAGCAGTCCACCGACGCCCTCGTCCTCCACCACCCGGAGGCGAGCTACTTCAACGCCCGCTGAGCGGGCGCTCTCCGCCCGTGGCAGCGGTGAGGGGCCGGCGCCCGTGTCGCCGGCCCCTCACCGTGTTCCGGGTCCGCGCTAGGCGCCGGCGACGCCCAGGTAGCGCCGCAGGTGCTCGCCGGTCAGCGATCCCGTCGAGGACAGGAGCTCCCGCGGCGTCCCGGTGAAGACGATCTCGCCGCCGCCCTTGCCGCCCTCGGGCCCCAGGTCGATGATCCAGTCGGCTTCCTTGACCACGTCGAGGTTGTGCTCGATGACCACGACGGTGCTGCCCTGGTCGACCAGGGTGTCGAGGAGCCGCACCAGGGTGGCCACGTCCGACATGTGCAGGCCCGTGGTCGGCTCGTCCAGCACATAGACGCTGCCCGGCCGGTTCAGCTGGACCGCCAGCTTGATGCGCTGGCGCTCGCCGCCGGACAGCGTGCTCAGCGCCCGCCCGATGGTGAGGTAGCCGAGGCCGACCTCCACGAGGGAGCGGATCCGGTCCCGCAGGGCCTTCTCCTCGAAGAAGGCGACCGCTTCCTCCGCGGACATCTCCAGGACGTCCGCGATGGACCTGCCGCGCACGGTGTGCGCGAGGACCTCGTCCTTGAAGCGCCGGCCGTCGCAGGTCTCGCAGTGCACGGTGACCGGGTCCATGTACGCGATCTCGGTGATGACCGCGCCCCTCCCCTGGCAGTCCTCGCACGCGCCGGCGGAGTTCGCGCTGAACAGGCCGGGGGCGGCGTTGTTCGTCTTGGCGAACAGCTTCCGCAGCGGGTCCATCACACCGAGGTAGGTGGCGGGCGTGGAGCGGGAGGAGGCGGCGATCGGCGACTGGTCGACGAAGATCGACTCGGGGTGGGCGGTCATGAACGCCTCGGAGACGAGGCTGCTCTTTCCCGAGCCCGCGACGCCCGTGACGACGGTGAGGACACCGGTCGGGACGTGGACCGACACGTTCTTGAGGTTGTGGACGGAGGCGCCCTCGATCGCCAGCTTGCCCCGCGGCTCACGGAACCGGGTGCGCGGCTCGGCGGCGGCGCGCAGCCCCTGCCCGGTGAGCGTGTCGGCGGCGCGCAGCTCTTCGTAGGAGCCCTGGAAGACGATCTCGCCGCCGTGGACGCCGGCGCGCGGACCGACGTCGACGACGTGGTCGGCCATCGCGATCACGTCGGGGTCGTGCTCGACGACGAGGACCGTGTTGCCCTGGTCGCGCAGGGAGCGCAGCAGGTCGCCGAGCCGGCCGACGTCGCGGGGGTGCAGGCCGGTGCTGGGCTCGTCGAAGACGTACGTCATGCCGGTGAGGGTGCTGCCGAGGTGGCGGACCAGCTTGAGCCGCTGCCCCTCGCCGCCGGAGAGCGTGGTGGTGGCCCGGTCCAGGCTGAGGTAGCCGAGGCCGATGTCGGCGACGCGTTCCAGGGCGGTGCGGGCCGCGGCGGCGATCGGTCCGGCCACCGGGTCGTCGATGCGGCCGATCACGCCGATGAGGTCGCCGATCTCCATCCGGCACCAGTCGGCGATCGAGAGCCCGTCGATGCGGGTGGCGAGCGCCTCGGGGCCCAGGCGGGCGCCGTCGCAGGCCGGGCACCGCTGCTCGGTGATGAAGGCCGCGATGGCCTCGCGGTTCTTCTCGCTCATCGTGCTGACGTCCCGCTTGAGGTTGAGGCGGGTGACGCGGTCCACGAGTCCCTCGTAGTTCACGTCGAGGGAGCTGTTCTTCGTCGTGAGGCGCACCTTCGGCCCGCCGCTGCCGTGCAGGAGGGTGTGCCACTCCTCGGGCGTGTAGTCGGCGAGGACCTTCGCCGGGTCGAGCCGCCCCGAGGTCGCGTACAGCTGCCACTCGGGGCTGCCCACCCGGTACCAGGGCACCAGGATGGCGCCCTCGTCGAGGGACCTCGTCCGGTCCACGACCCGGTCGGGGTCGATGCGCTGCACGTTCCCCAGGCCCTCGCACTCCGGGCACATGCCCTTGGGGTCGTTGAAGGAGTACAGGGAGACGAGGCCCTTGGACGGGGTGCCGTGGCGCGCGAACAGCGCCCGGATCATCGAGTAGATGTCCGTCATCGTGCCCACCGTGGAGCGGCTGTTGCCGCCCACCGGCTTCTGGTCGACGATGACGGGGGCGGAGAGGTTCTCGATGGCGTCGGCGTGCGGCCTCTCGTACTTCGGCAGCTGGTTGCGGACGAACCAGCTGTAGGTGGAGTTCAGTTGCCGTTGCGCCTCCACGGCGACGGTGTCGAAGACGAGGGACGACTTGCCCGAGCCGGAGACGCCGGTGAACACCGTGAGGGTGTTCTTCGGGATCTCCAGGGAGACGTCCTTGAGGTTGTGCTCGCGCGCGCCGACGATCTTGATGGTGTGTGATTCGCCCATAGCGGCACGCTAGGGCGGACCGCTGGACTCCCGCTCGACCGCGCGGGCCGGCCCGCCGGCGGGGGCGCGGGTCCCGGCCCTGCGGACGCGGGTCGAAGCCGCCCTGCGAGTGCGGGTCGCGGCCCTACGGGTGCGGGTCCCGGCCCTGCGGGCGCGGGTCGGCGCCGCCCTACGGGCGCGGGTCCCGGCCCTACGGGCGCAGGTCGCGGAAGAAGTCCCGGAGGTCGGTGACGAGCCGCTCGGGATCCTCCAGTGCGGGGAAGTGGCCCCCGGTGTCGTACTCCTTCCAGCTGCGCAGGTCGGTGAAGCGCCCCTCGATCCAGGGGCGCGGCATCCGCCCGTCCTTGGGGTAGTTGGCCACGGCGGCCGGTACGGGCACCTCGCCGAGCGCCATCCTGTTCTGGCTCTCCCAGTAGATCCGGGCGGACGAGGCGGCGGTGCCGGCGAACCAGGCGACGCTGACCGCGTCGAGGAGCCGGTCCCGGGGGATCGCCTTCTCCAGGTCGCCGTCGTGGTCGCTCCACGCCCAGTACTTCTCGGCCATCCACGCCAGTTGGCCGGCCGGTGAGTCGGTCAGGCCGTAGCCGAGGGTCTGGGGGCGGGTGGTCTGGATGACCGAGTAGCCGCCCTCCTGCTCCTTGAAGGCCTTCATCCGCGCCAGTCCGGCGAGGTCGCGCTCGTCGAGTTCGACCTGCTCCTGGGGCGGGCGGGCGAAGGGCATGGCGACGTGGATGCCGAGCAGCGCGCCCCGGTCCTGCTCGCCCATGATCGTGGTGATGAACGACCCCCAGTCGACGCCGTGCGCGGCGTAGCGGCCGTATCCCAGGCGCTCCATGAGGGTGTGCCAGGCGGTGGCGGTCCGCTCGGCGGTCCAGCCGTGGGAGGCGGGCCGGTCGCTGAAGCCGAAGCCGGGCAGGGAGGGGCAGACGACGTGGAAGGCGTCCGCCGGGTCGTCCGGCTCGGTGAGGGGCCGGATCACGTCGAGGAACTCGACGACGGAGCCGGGCCAGCCGTGGGTGAGGAGCAGCGGTACGGCCTCCGGGTGCGGGGACCGGGCGTGGAGGAAGTGGATGCCGAGGCCGTCGATCTCCGTGCGGTACTGGGGGATCCGGTTGAGCCGGGCCTCGGTGGCCCGCCAGTCGTAGGCGTCCTTCCAGGACGCGCACAGTTCCTGGGCGTAGCCCAGGGGCATTCCCTGGGACCAGTCGTCGACGGTCTCGCGGTCCGGCCAGCGGGTGCGGGCGAGGCGGGAGTCGAGGTCGGCGAGCTGCGCGTCCGTCACTGCGACGCGGAAGGGGGTGATCGGAGGCGTCATGGGTGCTCCTCGGTGAGTGGTCGCCCGCCGCGCCGCGAGGGCGGTGAGCCCCCGCGGCGCGGCGGTGTGCGCGGCGCTTCGCCCGTCGGCCGGGCCGCCGGTCACTGCAGCAGGGTGGGTTCCTTGCGCGGCGCGGGCTCGGACGCCCCGACGGCGGCGGTGCCGGTGGTCGTCGCCGTGCCGGTGGTCGTGGCCGTACCGGTGCTCGTCGCCGTGCCGGTGGTCGTGGCCGTGCCGGGAGGGGCGGTCGCGGTGGCGGACGCGGCCGGGCTCCGGGAGGGGCGGCTCCAGCGCCGCATCGCCGGCCGCTCGACGAAGGTGTACAGGAGCCAGGCGAGGACGAGGCTGATCCCGATGGTCAGGGCGATGTCGCCCAGCGCCTCGGCAAAGCTCCAGGTCTCCATCCCGTGCGTCGGGTCGACGGCGCGCACCGGCCCGTAGTACAGGACGAGGTAGTGGACGATGTACAGGGCGAAGGAGATCTCGCCGAGCCACACCATCGTCCGGCCTCCGAAGCCGGTGCGCTCACCGCGTACGTCCGCGGTGGCCGCGGCGGCGATCACCAGCGCGAGCGGCAGCGCGCTCAGCGACATCCAGGCGAACACGTCGGGGAGCTGGGTCGTCACGCCGTAGGCGGCGACGGCGAGGAGCGCGGCCCAGGGCAGCTTCAGTCCGATCCACCGGCCGCGCAGCACGATCTGCGCCATCAGGATGCCGATGACGAACTCCAGCATGCGCGTCACGGGGAAGTGGTAGACGAACCAGTACTCCCACCAGGACATGTCGCCGCCCCACCACATGACGGGCTGGTCGGGCAGGACCTGGGCGACGAAGGGCACCGCCAGGACGGCGAGGGTGAAGCCGCCCGTCCACAGCCACAGGCGGCTGTCGCGGATGCGCCGGACCAGGGGCAGCAGCAGCGGGAAGCACAGGTAGAACAGCAGCTCGCAGGTGAGCGACCAGCTGGGCGAGTTGATGCCGTGCCCCTGGATGACGTCCTGCATCGGGAAGAAGCTCTGGAGCAGGAAGACCGACGGCAGGGTGTTCTCGACCGTGACGGCGAGACCGGTCACCGTCATCAGGATCACGGTGGCGGCGAGGGTGACGAGGTGGTTGGGGAAGATCTTCACCAGGCGGCGCCGCCAGAACAGCCGGCGGGTGTCGTCCTCCCGGGCCACCCAGGTGAGGATGAACCCGCTGAGCACGAAGAAGAACGTGAGCCCCAGCGAGCCGATCACGAACAGGTAGTCCGAGTAGTCGTCGGCGGGGTCGGCGCCCATGAAGAACAGATAGCCGGTGTGGGAGACGAGCACGACGAAGGCCGCGACGAAACGCAGCCCCGTGAGCGAGGGCAAGGTCGAGCGGACGCCGCCCGGGGCGTCGTGTGGGGCTGCTGCTGGCACGGTGCGCTCCTTGGTTCCGGAATGGGGTGACGTGGGGCGTGTCTCCCGGTCGTGGGGGCCGGGCAGGCGGGGCGGGGATCCGGCCCCGCCCCCGGGGCGGGGGCGGGGCGGGCGTCCGCGGGGCGGGGGTACGGGGCGTACGGCGTACGGGGTGTACGGCGGGGCGGGGGGTACGGCACGGGGCGTACGGCGGCGACGGGGCCGGGCGTCGGTCAGCTCGTCGCGTCCCGCGGGCCGAGGACCGCCGCCGCGTAGCTGCGCGCCGCGGACGTCTCGAACTGCAGGGCCTTGTGGCTGCTCGCGGTCACGACGTCGCGCCAGAACCGCTGGAGGGGGTGGCCGGCGGAGAGCGCGCCCGTGCCGGAGGTGCGGATCAGCGTCCAGACCGCCTCCGCGGCGAGCTCCGCGGCCGCCGCGGCGTTGCGCTCGGAGCGGGCGAGGGTCGCCGGCGTGAAGTCCCGGGTGTCGAGGGTGCGGGCGTTCTCCTCGACCAGGAGACGGGCCGCGTCGATCCGCGCGGCGGCGCGGGTGAGGACGGCCTCCCGGTCGGGGGTGCGCCGGTCGCCGGTCAGGACGGTGCCCGCCGCGCGCAGCGCGCCCAGGGCGGCTCCCACCGCGGGCGCCACGAAGGTGAGCCCCGCGACGGCGGCGAACGGCACCCGGTGGACGTCGGCGTCCGAGGACGTGTTGCGGCCGGTGAGCAGTTCGGTCCTGTCGAAGCCGAGGTGCTCGGGCACGAAGACGTCCTCGACCACCACCGTGTGACTGCCGGTGGCCGTCATGCCGATGGCGTCCCAGGTCGGGAGCGTGCGGTAGGAGCCGCGGGGCAGGGCGAGGAAGAGGAGGCGCGGCGGGCCGTCCGGGGCGGGGGCCGCCGCGCAGACGAGGGTCCAGTCGGCGGAGTCGACCGTGCTCACGTAGTTCCAGCGTCCGGCGACGCGCCAGCCGCCCTCCGCGGGCACGGCGCGTCCGGACGGGATCAGTCCGGCGGCGATCAGGGTGTCGGGGCCGTCGGCCCAGACGGTCCGCTGTCCCTCGGCGGGCAGGTGGGCGGCCAGCCGGGCCGAGTGGGCGGCGAGGGAGGCGGTCCACGCGGTGGCCGGGCACTCCTCCGCGACGGAGACGACGGCCTCGACCAGCTCGCCGAACGAGCCCTCCGCCCCGCCGAGCGCGGAGGCGACGAAGTGGCGGGCGAAGCCGGCCTCCCGCACCGCCTCGACCACCTCGGGACGCAGGGCGCGGTCGCGGTCGGCGTCCTGGGCGTGCGGGGCGGCGAGGACGCGTACCTTCTCCGCGCCCGTGCCCAGTCCGGTTTCCTGTTGTGTGTCGGCAGGCATCCTGGTGCTCTCCTCCTCCGAGGCGTGCTCGGTGACGGGACGTACGGTGCGATGGGGGCGCGAGGCCCGGGGCGTCACCCGGCGCGGGGCCCGGCGCCTGGCGCGAGGGACCGGCGCCCGGCGCGAGGACCAATGCTTGGCGCGGGGACCGTGCTTGGCGCGAGGCCCGGTGCTCGGCGCGAGGCCCGGTGCTCGGCGCGAGGCCCGGTGCTCGGCGCGAGGCCCGGTGCTCGGCGCGAGGGTGCCGAGCGCGAGGACCGGCGCCCGGCGCAGGGGCCAGTGCCTAGCGCGAGGCCCGGACGGCGCGCTCGAAGCGTTCGAGCGTCTCGCCCGGCGAGGGTCCGTCCAGGGCGGCGAAGATGCGGTCGGCGCCCTCGCCGTGCTGGTGCAGCTTCACGTGGGCGAGAGTGACCTTCGTACCGCCGCCCTCGGCGGGCTCGAAGTCGACCTCGATCTCGCTGGCCCCGTCGTCGGTCGGCAGGGACTGCCAACTGGCGTTGATCCGCCAGGTCATGACGATCCGTCGGCCGGGAACCCATTCGAGGACGCGGCCCCAGTCGATCTCCTCGCCGTCCACGTCCCACTCGTAGTAGCGGCCGCCGGCCCCCGGCTCGAAGGCCAGGCCGGCCCGCTCCTTCTTCAGCAGGACGTGGCTCGGCGGCCACCAGTCGGCGGGGCGCTCGGTGAAGACCTTGAACGCCTCCTCCGGGGTGGCCGCGACGGTCACCCACTTGCGTACGTCCGCAATCGTCTGCTCGGGCACGTGCCCTCCTTGGTCACCTCGCGCGTCGGTGGCGCGATCCGGCCGGTCGAGGGACGACGGTCGGGCCGGGCGCTAGGCCGGGTGTCGAGCCGCGCTTGAGGGACGCCCGACTCCCCGCCGCCCGGCTCCGGGCCGGATCGAGCGGCGCCCTAGCCGGCACGGCGACGGTCCTGGCCACTCGTCATGAACCGACCGTCCGACGATCAGGGGAGAGACCATGAGCAACGCGGAACCGGCCACCGGGCAGACCCGTCGGGTCGCGTTCGTCACCGGGGCGACCAGCGGGATCGGGCTCGCCGTCACGGAGCTGCTGGCCCGGCGGGGCTTCGCCGTCTTCGGGGTGGCGCGCGGCGCGGAGAGCGTCACCACCCTGGTCAAGCGGCTGCGCGAGGAGGGCCTGGAGGTCTCCGGCGCCGTCTGCGACGTGACCTCGGTGGAGCAGATCAGGACCGCGGTGGCGTCGGCGGTCGCGGCGTATGGACGCGTCGACGTCCTGGTGAACAACGCCGGCCGCGGCGGGGGCGGGGTGACCGCCGAGATCGAGGACGCCCTGTGGGACGACGTCATCGAGACGAACCTCAACGCGACCTTCCGGGTCACCCGGGAGGTGCTGAGCACCGGCCGGATGGGCGAGGGCGACTGGGGCCGGATCGTCAACATCGCCTCCACCGGCGGCAAGCAGGGCGTGGAGCTGGCCGCCCCGTACTCGGCCTCCAAGGCCGGCGTCATCGGCTTCACCAAGGCCGTCGGCAAGGAGCTGGCGCAGCGCGGGATCACGGTCAACGCCGTCTGCCCGGGCTATGTGGAGACGCCGATGGCGCAGCGGGTGCGGCAGGGGTACGCGGCGCACTACGGCGTGAGCGAGCAGGACATCCAGGAGAAGTTCACCTCCAAGATCCCGCTGGGCCGTTACGCGACGGCCGACGAGGTCGCGAGCCTGGTGGGCCACCTCGTCTCGGACGAGGCCGGGTCGATCACCGCCCAGGCCCTCAACGTCTGCGGCGGCCTCGGCGCCTACTGAGCCACCACGTGGCGCGGCCAGGCGCCGCGCGCAGAGACGGAGCGCGACCCATGACAACCACGACAGCACCCTCCGACACGACGCCGGCCGGCCTGACGGCGTCGGGCGGCACAAAGGGCGGCACGACAGGCAGCACGACGGGCGACACGGCAGGCGGCACGACGGACGGCACGGCAGGCGGCACGACGGGCGGCACAACAGGCGGCGGGGCGAGGGCGGTTCGGCCGGAGCCCTCGCCCGCCCCCGACGCCGCGGACTTCCGCGCCGCGATGGGCCGGTTCCCCACCGGCGTCACCCTGCTCACCCAGGGCTACGGCGACCACACCTCGGTGATCACGCTCAACAGCCTGGTCTCCGTCTCGCTCGACCCGCTCCTGCTGCTCGTCTCGGTCAAGTCCGCCGGCCGGATCCGCCCGCGGGTCGGTGCCGCCGGGAGCTTCGCGGTGAACGTCCTGGGCCGTGGACAGCGGGACCTGGCCGTGGAGTTCTGCCGCCCCGACCGGAGCGAGGGACAGGCGGCCGTACGGCGCATGGCGGCCGTCCCGGGCGTCACCGGCAACGCGGTGATGCCGTCGGCCGAGGCGTACGTGGAGTGCGTCCTGGAGCACGAGCACCGGGCGGGGGACCACACCCTGCTCATCGGCCGGGCGGTCGCGGTCGTCATCCGCGACCGCTCCCCCGACCCCCTTCTCTTCCACCGGGGCGGGTTCACCGGCCTGCCCACCACCGAGCAGCGGAGTGCGGCATGAACGAGACGGCGACGGACCTGCCCGAACAGGCGCGGCCGGACACCGGGCCACGCCCGGACGGGGAGCCGCCCGCGCTCCGACGACTGGCGGACGGGGTGTACGCCTACGTGCAGCCGGACGGCGGCTGGTGCCTCAACAACGCGGGGCTCGTCGTCGGCTCGGACCGCACCGTCCTGGTCGACACCGCCGCGACGGAGGCGCGCACGCGCCGGCTGCGGACGGAGACCGAGCGCGTCGCGCCGGCCGGCCCCGACTACGTGGTCAACACCCACTTCCACGGCGACCACACCTTCGGCAACGGGCAGTTCGCGCCGCGCGCCGCGGTCGTCGCCCACGAGGGGACGCGGGCCGACTCGGCGGAGGCGGGGCTCGGCCTGCGCGGCCTGTGGCCGGACGTCGACTGGGGCAGCACGCCCCTGGTGCTGCCCGACCTGACCTTCGACGGGTCGCTGACGCTGCGGCTGGGCGGTCTGCGGGTCGAGCTGCTGCACGTCGGCCCGGCGCACACGGCGAACGACGTGGTGGCGTGGATCCCCGAGCGCTCCGTCCTGTTCACCGGGGACGTGGTGTGGTCGCGGGTGACGCCCTTCGTCCTGTTCGGCTCGGTCAGCGGCTCGCTGGACGCCCTGGACCGGCTGCGCGCGCTGGGGGCCCGTACGGTCGTCCCGGGCCACGGCCCCGTCGGCGGACCGGAGTTGTTCGACTTCACCGAGGCGTACCTGCGCTTCCTGCGGCGGACCGCCGAGGACGGCGTACGCGACGGGCTGACCCCGCTGGAGGCCGCCCACCGGACGGAGCTGGGCGCCTTCGCCGGACTCGTCGACGCCGAGCGCCTGGTCGGCAACCTGCACCGGGCGTACGCGGAGGTCGAGGGCCTGCCCCCGGCGGCGAGGATCGACGTCGCCAGGTCGTTCGGGGAGATGGTCGCCTTCAACGGCGGGCTGCCCGCCTGCCACGCCTGAGGAGACGGACGCAACGGCCGAGAAGGAGGAACCCACCATGGTGACGGTCGGTGAACGCGAACGGTC
The DNA here is from genome assembly GCF_043081625.1 of Streptomyces sp. NPDC014861. NCBI lineage: Bacteria > Bacillati > Actinomycetota > Actinomycetes > Kitasatosporales > Streptomycetaceae > Streptomyces > Streptomyces sp. NPDC014861. The sequence goes on along the minus strand of NZ_JBIBWV010000041.1, from coordinate 12,695 downwards.
CGACCCCAAGGAACACGACACCGCCGCGGGCGTGCCGGTCCTGCTGCTGGCAGGGGAACCCGACGACGACGGAAGCGAGCCGCACATCTGCCGGGGCATCGACTGACCGGCGTGAGAGCGGACGGAAGGGCCCTCCGAGCGGACTCGGAGGGCCCTTCCGTCCGTCCTCAGGACGCGCTCTCGACCGGAGTGTCCCGGTGGATCACCCGCGACCTGGTCAGCAGCCGGCCGCCCCGCCGCACGAGCACGTCCTCGACCGTGAACGTGGGCTGGAAGGAGACCTTCCCCTCGCGATCGGTCAGGGTGACCAGCGTGTAGTAGGAGACGCGGAGCGTGTCGGGGTCGTCCGCGTCGGCCTCGATCAGCGGGTGCCCGAACCAGTGGCGGACGGCGATGTCCCGGTAGCGCGGCAGACTGGCCCGCATGCCGGCGATCATCTCCTCCCGCCCGCGCTGGCGCTGCCCGCCGGCGTGCACCACTTGACCGTCCTCGGTGAAGGTGGCCGCGAACCCCTCGATGTCCAGGCTGTCCACCCGCCGCATCTGCCACGCGTAGTACGTCTGGACCTCGGCGTAGAGGTCTCCACCGACCTGGCTGTACGTCTCCTGGGCCGCCTGGGCCGTCTGGACCGACTGGGACACAGTGACTCCCTCCCGTGACGCACTGCCGCCACGGCGACGGCAGCACCGTCGCCACCCTCTCCCCGCCCGCTCCATCCTCACTGGAGAACCACTCCACCGCCCCCACACCCAGAGGGCCCGCCCCCGCAGACGCCCCCTCCCCGACCTCCAGACCGCCCCGCCGGCGCTCCGCTCACACGTTGAACCGGAATCCGTAATACAGGGCTCTCACCTGTGGAAACGCGGGTTCTTCAAGGGGCATCCCAACACCATCCCAGCACGGGTGTTCCATCCCAGCACCACACAGGCCAGCCAGCCCTCGTACGCCTACACAGCCTGGTTGCCGGCGCTCGAGCTCACCTCCTCTGACGGCAGGGACGTCACGTCCGGGGGGTACGGGCCGCATGGAGCGCTGCAAGACTTCCCGGCAGCGCTCCCACGCGCCGGGCAGCAGATGCCCGTAGATATCGACCGTCGTCTTGACCGAACGGTGCCCCAGCCAACGCGACACCTCATGGATCGGCACACCGTTGGCCAGGGCGGTGGAGGCGAGGAAGAGCCGCAGGCTATGGGGCGTGTATTTGGCCTTGCCGTCCAGATCGACCAAGCCAGCCAGGAGGCATGCCTTCTTGAATTGGTAGCCGTAGGACGCGATGGACGGCATCACCCCGGCGCCAGGCTGACGCGGGGCGAAAAAGGTCTCGAGTCGAATGCACTGTCCCTTCTGCCCAGTAAAAACCACGGGCACCGGCTTCCACCAGCGGAGATGAGCATCAATTTCCTGCTCGACGAACAGGGCGGTGGGGACGCCCCGGCACCTTCTCCAGTCGATGCTTCAGGGGGACGAAGGCAGACTCGCAACTCCACAAGCCCTCGCCCGGGATCAAAGCGAAAGCTGGCCTTCTTGTCGTTCTCGACCTTGTCGGCGAAAGCGTCCGCACCATCCGCACCCACCCGACGGGGAAACGACCTCTCCCGCTGACGCCCGCGCCTACCGCCCGCTCCCGGTAGCGCACCGTCCACCCATGCAGACACCGCGGACGATCACAGGGAAGGTTCCGGTCCCGGACGTCCTTCTTGCACCTCTGAAAGACGCTCGCCGCCCCGAGCCCCCCACGATCCTCCGCCCGGCCCGTGCTGCACCGCCACCTCACGGACGGGCAAGGACTTCACCGCCAAACCCCCCTTTCCAGCGAATACGGACCCAGCCGCTCCCCACGGTCCCGCGGGCCATCGGATCGGCGAGACCCTCCTCGCTGGATGCGCTCACGCCCTCCGCGCTTGCATGCGCGTGATCCGTGCACCAGCATCGAAGGCCATACCGCGCTATGGTTGATGTATGGCTACCAAGAAGGTGACTATCACTCTCGACGAATCTCTGGTCGAAGCCCTGGCCGGAGCCGCCGAGGAAGAAGGTATCCCGCTCTCCCGTCTCGTCGCCGGAGCAGCCGAACGCGAGCTGCGCCTGCGGGCCGGCCGGGCCGTCATCCAGGAGTGGCAGGCAGAACACGGCGCCTTCACCCCCGAAGAGCTAGCCGCCGCCCGCGCGGACCTTGCCGCCGCCGATGCCGAGTACCTCAGCAGCCCGGGAGCCTCGGCCGCGTGAACATCCCCTACCTGTACGACGCCGGCGTACTCATCGCCATCGACAACGACGACCGACGCATGTGGGCCCGCCACAGCCTGGCCCTCGACGACGGCCGGGACATCCACGTCCCGTCCGTCATCGTCAGCCAGGCATGGCGGGACCCCCGCCGCCAGGTCAGGCTCGGCAAGTTCCTCGCCGGGTGCCACGTCGTACCCGTCGGCCTCGAAACCGCCAAAGCCGCAGGCATCCTCTGCGGCAAGGCCGGCACCTCCGACATCGTCGACGCCACCGTCGTGACCATGGCAGCCAGCCTCGGCGCCATCATCTGGACCTCAGACCCGAACGACATCCGCACCCTCATCGACGCCCAGGACATCAAACCCGCCCCTGTCATCCGCACCGTCTCGTAGTCCAGCGCGGGACCGTAATTCGTTCGACTCTGGCTCACATCCGGTGGTGACGCACGGCGACGATCGTCACGCGCAGCGATGCGCCCATTCGACTCGTCGTTCAGGGCTCCGCGACTCTGGACGTGTGGGTGGAGAGGCAGCTGGCCCGGGTAGGCATCCACCGGCTCGACCAGCACTCTCGGTCGCCACCATATGCAGGCCAGAGCCAGTTCGATTGACATACCCGACCTGATCGCTCTCCTGAGCAGCAACGACTCCACCGTCCGGGAATGGGAGGCGATGGCCCTGGCGAGCCTGGAGATCGAAGGCGCGGTCGAGCGCCTACCGTGCCTGCCTGGAGCGGGCGACACCGCCGGACTGGAGCGAGCCCGCCCGACATCCGCTGGGCCATGACCGAACTCGGCGCACGCAGCCCTGTCACCCCTCCGCTCACAGCACGCCTCCGAGCGACCGCTACAGATGACGCCCCCGGCTGCCCTCGGCCCACTTCACCGAGATCATCAACGACCTCGCCGACCACACCCAGGTGATCCTTTACTCCCAGTTCTGGCAGGTGGACGCCAGCCGCGCACTGGTCGAAGAGTCCCGAACCTGGCCCCTGCTGGGTGCCTCCGCCCCACCGGCGACAACATCTTCGTCGCCCCCGCCTGAATCGACCGTACCGACCTGTCCCCGGCGAGGTGGCCGATGCCGTTCCGGCACCCGCGGAGACCAGCTGCGGCTACGTAATCGAGCACTGCGACTTCGTGAAGGACGGGACCCCGCCCATGACCCCATCGCTCTCGAACACTTTGTTCCGATCATGGTCAATCCCGGTCACTCCGAGGAACGGGCGGGGAACAGCGAAGAACGAAAGAGGCAACGGGCAACACCGCCGAACCCCGATTCTCCAGACGAGGGTCGTGCCAGACTCAGTTTCGGACGCGAAGCGAAACGACGCCGTTACAGCAGGTGTTCACCGCCGGGTTTCGCGTCGATCGGTGAACGTCTGATGACGGCTCCCGTGAGGGCGGACGGCTCTCGCGGTCACTGTTCAAGGGGAGGTTGATGATGAGCACGACTTTACGTTTTGGCCCGGAACTTCGCCGTCTACGAGTGGAAGCGGGGCTGACTCTTACCGAGTTCTCCATGGCGCTCAACTACGACAAGGGACACCTCAGCAAGGTCGAACGCGGAGAGCGTTCCCCGTCCCCCGAACTGGCCCGGCGGTGTGACGCCTTCCTCGGCGCGGACGGCGAGCTGCAGCGCCTGGTCGCCCGCCCCGAAGCAGACTCGGACTCCGCCGAGTCCCCCGCCGGTCCGAGCCGCTGGCTCGTCGGACGTCGGGCAGTCCTCTCGGCGGGTACGGGAGTGCTGATCGACTTCGGCCTGAAACTCGGCGGTCAGGCGTTGTCCTCCGCCGACGCCCCCCTCCTGGGCTCCTACCGCATTCAGTTCGACCAGCTGCGGAAGCTCGGTCAGTCCACCGCTCCCGAGGTCCTGCTGCCCCTGCTGGAGACACAGACCCGCATGGTCGCCGGGCTCGCCTCCGGCGCCCGGTCCGCCTCCCAGGCCCCCGCGTTTCTGCTCGCTTCACGGTTCGCGGAGTTCACCGGCTGGATGGCCCAGGAGGCCGGGGACAGCGACGCGGCACTCGGCTGGACAGGCGAGGCCGTCGAACTGGCGCGCGCCGGGGGTGACCCATACCTCAGTTCCTACGCATTGGTAAGGCGCGCCCTGGTCACCATGTACGGCGGTGACGCCGCCGGCACCGTCGCCCTGGCCCGCCGCGCCCAGAGCAGCGAACTCCCACCGCGCATCAGGGGACTCGCGGCCCAACGAGAGGCCCAAGGACACGCGCTCGTCGGCAACGAAGTCGAATGCCTCCGCAGCCTCGACAGGGCGCGGGAACTGCTCGCCGCCGACGACGCCCTCAACGGCGCCGAGCCCGTGATCGGCACCTCCCACGTGAGCGATCCGGCGGCGATGTCAACCGGCTGGTGTCTGCACGACCTCGGGCGCCCCAAGGCCGCTGCCGAGGTGCTCGACCGGGAGTACCGCCGCCTCCCGCCGCACGCGTTGCGTACCCGCGCCCGGTACGGCTTCCGCAGGTCCCTGGCACATGCCGCCTCCGGGGAGGTAGAGCACGCGTGCGCGATCGCCGGGGAGCTCCTGGGACTGATGCCGGCCGCGCCCTCGGCGACGGTGAACAGCGACGTCCGACGCCTCGCGCGGGAACTGTCCCGGTTCCGGAGCAGCCGCGCCGTACGTGATCTGCAGCCCGCGCTGGCATGCGTACTCGCCCCCTCGCACAGCTGACAGCCGCTCCACGACCGAGACGGGCTCAAGCCGCCCGGCTCGCCCCACTACCCGCCCCCTCCAGCCCTCCAGCCCTCCGGATCCCATGATCCCCGCGGGCCTCTCTGGTTCCCGCCCGACGCGTCGCATCGCGCCTTCCGGCTTCTCCGGGCTGCCCAGAGCCAGTGACGCTCAGGCGGTGCCTCTCCATTTATGTGCCCTCCCGTGGACGCGCCATGCGGTCACACGGTCGGGACCCCTGACTCGGCGAACCGGAACCCCGGTCCACAGCCCCGTGTCCGTTCATTCGTTTTTCTCTCACGAAGGGACCCTTCATGCCCGACGTCTTCGTCAACTACCGCACAGGGGACGAGGAATCCGCCGCGACCATGATCGCCCGGGAACTCGCCCGGAGGTTCGGCGACGAGCGGATCTTCTTCGCCAGCAATTCGATTGATCCCGGACGTCGTTTCCCGGCGGAACTGGTCAGGGCGGTGCAGGAGTGCGAGGCGCTCCTCGCCGTGATCGGCCCGCGCTGGGCGGAGGTACGGGGGACCGACGGCCGCCCCGCGCTCGAAGCTGAACAGGACTGGACCCGTCGCGAGATCCAGACCGCGCTCGACCGCGGGATCCTGGTGATTCCCGTGCTCGTCGGAAAGGCCACTCGGATCGACCGCACCGTCCTTCCTGACGATCTGCTGGAGCTGGCGGACTTCCAGTACAGGCGGTTCGACCACCGCAACGCCGAGTCGGACCTGACGACGCTCGGGGACACCCTCGCCCGGCTGCTGCCCGAGCTGAGCAGGACGGACCGCGAAGGCCGTGCGGCAAGGGAGCGGACGGAGGCGAAGTCACGCGAGAAGTCGTCCCGGGACACCGGGCACATCAGGATGCGGACCCGTGACATCGAACAGCGCGTGCGCGGCGGCATCGGAAACCTCAACGGAGACATGTTCGGCACCTTTGTCAACGAGCCGCAGGGGCCCGTGAACACCGGCCGGGGCCACCAGTACAACGCACCTCACTTCGAGGGCGACAACACCGGGGTCCACTTCACCGCCGGCGACAGCAGCGGTACGGTCCACCAGCGCTTCGAGCGCGAGCGTCGGCGCTCGGACGACGGGCGATGACGGAGCAGGACCGCGTCACCGTCAACGATCCGCGCGGCCCGGTGAACAACGGCGAGGGGCCCCAGTACGTCTTCTACGTCGCCGCCACGGACTGGATGACCCGCAAAGGGGTCGAGTCCCTCCGGATCGCCCGCGAGGACCGGGTGCGCCTGGCCAACCGGTTCGTTCCCCCCAGGGGCTACCGCATCGCCGCCGACCACCTGAAGAAACCGGGGTCGGTGGTGCTGCTGGAGGGCCCGCCCGGCAGCGGCCGCCGTGCCGCGGCGATCATGCTGCTGCACGGGTTCGGTGAGGACAGGAGCGCCGACGAGGAAAGGATCCGGGTCGAGGAACTTCCCGCCACGGCCAAGGACGAGAACAGGAACGACAAGCCACTCACCCCCGGTGAGGGGGACCGCTTCCTTCTCGACCTCTCCGGGATCACCGACGAAGAGGAGTACACCAGGGCTCAGCACCATCTGGCCGTGCACCGGTCGAAGGTCCAGGAGGCAGGGGCCCACATGGTCGTCGTCCTGCCGTCGGTCATGGAGCACGCCCATGCGCCGGACTTCGAACCGCACAGGGTGAAGCTGGAGCGCCCCCGGGGCGTCACTGTCGTCACCCGGTACCTCCGCATGGACCGGATGGCCTTCCACCCTGCGGATCTGAGGAGCGCCGACCTCCAGCGCCTGTGTGACCGCTCACCCATGCGGGAACTGGCGCGACTCGCGGGGCTGGTGAAGGCCGCCCGCGACAGTGGCCGATTCGGATCCGACTTCGCGGGATGGCTCGACCAGGCGATACACGCGGTGACCGACCGTGCCGGTGAGGTGGGTCAGCAGATGGTCGCGGTCCGCACCGCGCCCGAGCGGGCCTTGCTGCTCGCGGCGGCTGTGTTCGAGGGAGCTCGCGCCGACACCGTTTACGAAGCATGGCAAGGCCTGTTGAAGGAGGTGGGGCACAAGGAGGAGGTGACCTCCGAGTTCGCGCAGGCGGACTTCGGGGAGCGGTTGAAGGCGCTCGGGATCGAACGGGCCCCGGACGGGCGACTCCGCTTCGAGCGGCTGGCCTACGCCGACGCGGTGCGGACGTACTTCTGGGCGAACTTCCCCGGGGTGCGCAACGGCCTCAGGGACTGGATCGGCTCTGCCGCCGAGTTGGACGGCCTGACCACCGACGACCAGGTGGACGTCGTCGTCCGCTTCGGCGAGCGGTCCCTGGCCGTCCGGCGGCCCGACGACCTCTTCGCCCTCGTGGTGCGCTGGGCGAACGACGCGGCCAGGGCGTCCGGCGATCCGCGAGCCGCGACAGCTCTCGAACTCGGTCTCCGCCACCAGGAGTTCGGGGGTTGGTTCCGCAGGCGGATATACGAGTGCGTCACGAGGTCCGGCTCCTTGCCTGACGGCCTGGCCCGTGTCCTGACAACCGCCTGTCACCAGAGCCTCGGCGCGACGCACCCAGATCAAGCAGTGGTGCGCCTCCACCACCTCGCCGTACGGAGGGAGGGAGCAGCGCACGGGGCCCGGGAAGCGCTTCTCGACCTCACCGGCCGTGACCGTCGGCTCTACCGGCTGCTGATTGACCGCCTGCGGGACCGGGCCCGTCAGGAACAACCCGGGGCACATTCCCATCTCCACCTGCTCGCAGAGCTGTTGAGGAGCGACCGAGCGCCGGACCCACCCCGCTGGCCGGACCTGTTCCTGGGCTGGAAGACGGTGTTCTCGCAATCGCCGACGGAACTCTGGAACCCGCTGGTGAACAGCTGGCTGGACGCCGTGGCGGACGACCGCACGCAAGAGATGGCGCTGACCGTGATGGTCAGGGCGACGCACGGCCGCACGGCCGCCCTCCACCGCCTCTACGTCATCGCCTGCGGCTGGGCACGGTCTGCGCGCCACCCGTCCCGGGCGGCCGTCGCCGCCCTCTTCTGGCGGCACATCGACCAAGCGCAGTACGCCCGCCCGGAAAGTACGGAGCGTGCGGGCGCCGAACCACGGACCACGGAAGAGGAACGATGAAACACCGTTTTCCCCGCCTGCTGTTCGTCGCTCTCTGCGGCCTCGCACCAGCTGTGCTCGGACACTTCCTGGACTGGTCGGCATGGTTGTGGGGCTTTATGTCCATGGTCACGGCCTCCGGTTCCCTCCTGCTCGTGATGACGATCCTCAGCAGTGGCCACACGCCCGCCGACCCGTACGAGCCCGGGGAACCCGAGCCGCCCGCGGTGCCGACGGAGCTGCCGTACCAGGAGGCACGGGTGGTCGACGCGGCGCTGTCGAGCGCGACGAACGGCTACGACTTCCTCTTCTCCGCCACCGTGTGGTGGAGGCCAGTCACCGACCACGCCGGCCAGGCAGACAGTGCCTCCTCAGCCCTCGCCGTGTCCTCGGTCGTCAGCCGGGCCCTGGAGGTAGTCCGTCACGAGGAACCCGGCCGGGCAAGCTTCGCACGGTACCTCCTGGAGGGGCAGCTGGGCTTCCTACTCCCCGACCTGAGCGGACGGGTGAAGGCCATGGCGGCCGATGTGACGCTGACCCTCGCCCCCGCCGACCGCGAACGCCTGCAGAAGCTGAACGACCTTCGCAAGGACGAGGAGATCTGGGAGTACGAGCGTCAGCACGAGCGCAATAAGCGGCGCTATCTCGGTGACGACGTGCTCAAGAGCGCGGGCAGCGCGGTGGTGTGGTGGCTCGCCCGCCACGAGAACGAAATCGAGAAGGCAGTCGACATGATCGGCCCGCTCGCCCAGGTCGCGGCGGCGGCCAACGACGAGGAAGTGCCCGAGCTCTTCCGCCACCTGCTCGTCCCACCCGTGGGCGCACGGAACGAAGCGACCGTCGGGGGCCCGCTGTGGAACGGGGACGGCCACGGAGGAGGGGTTTTCGACCGCGCGGAGGAAGTAGGGGTCTCGGATCGACTGCGCCTGTTGCTGACGGAGGCGGGCCTGAAGCCGGACATGGACGGGTACACGGTGCTCGCGCACCGCGTAATGAGGTTCTTGAAAATGGAGGGGCTGGACGAGGCTGCCGACGAGATCAGGAGGGCCTTTGGCCTGGGTCCCGACGAGAGCCCGGAGGACGAGCCTTCGGGCGAGGGGAACACCGCCGGCCCTTGGCCGCCCCGCTCACCGTCCCCCGAGGGCCCGCCGTTCACCTACCCGGACGTGGCCCCTGGTGCGAGCACGTTCACACCGAGGACGGCAGGGGGCAGCGCAAACGCCGAGGACCGGGGTCAAGGTCGGTGGGAGACGGGCGAGGAGGATACTCCGTCTCCGCACTTCTGGGACCTGTCTCACAGCCCACACCGGCCCACCGAACCTGGACCATGGGACGAGGACGACGAGAACAGGATCTGATCCGGTAGACGGTCGGCTCTCCGAGGCTCCCCTTCGCCGCACACCGCGGCAGGGGAGCGTCCACCCGCCCCCAGTCCCCTTGCCCACAGCTACGAGAAACGGCGACGCGAAGACAGAGGTCCGAGGAGCACGATTCCCGGCACGGGGAAACAGCAGGGGCCGGCTCCCTGAAGGCCGGTCCCCCCCGTCCTCCGCGAACACAACGAAGGGCCTGACTTGCAGTAATACTGCGATCACACGTTGAAGCGGAACTCCACCACGTCGCCGTCCTGCATGACGTACTCCTTGCCCTCCATGCGGGCCTTGCCCTTGGCGCGGGCCTCGGCGACGGAGCCGGTCTCGACCAGGTCGGCGAAGGAGATGACCTCGGCCTTGATGAAGCCCTTCTGGAAGTCGGTGTGGATGACACCGGCCGCCTCGGGGGCCGTGGCGCCCTTCTTGATCGTCCAGGCGCGGGACTCCTTCGGACCGGCCGTGAGGTAGGTCTGGAGGCCGAGGGTGTCGAAGCCGACGCGGGCGAGGGTGGCGAGGCCGGGCTCCTCGGCGCCGACGGACTGGAGGAGCTCCATGGCGTCCTCCTCGTCGAGCTCGGCGAGGTCCTGCTCTAGCTTGGCGTTGAGGAAGATCGCCTCGGCCGGGGCGACGAGCGCGCTCTGCTCGGCCTTGAAGGCGTCGTCGGTCAGCTCGTCCTCGTCCACGTTGAAGACGTAGAGGAAGGGCTTGGTGGTCAGGAGGTGGAGGTCGTGGAGGAGCTCCGCCTTCTCCGAGCCCTGGACGATGCCCTGGGAGAAGAGCGTGTCGCCCTTCTCCAGGATCGCCTGCGCGGCCTCGACGGCGGCGACCTTCGGCGCGGTGTCCTTCTTGATCCGCATCTCCTTCTGGAGGCGCGGGAGGACCTTCTCGATCGTCTGGAGGTCGGCGAGGATCAGCTCGGTGTTGATCGTCTCGATGTCGTCCTTCGGCGAGACCTTGCCGTCGACGTGGACGACGTTCTCGTCCTTGAAGGCGCGGATGACCTGGCAGATCGCGTCGGACTCGCGGATGTTCGCCAGGAACTTGTTGCCCAGGCCCTCGCCCTCGCTCGCGCCGCGCACGATGCCGGCGATGTCGACGAAGTCGACGGTGGCCGGAAGGATGCGCTGGGAGGCGAAGATCTCGGCGAGCTTGGTCAGCCGGGCGTCGGGGACGCCGACGACGCCGACGTTGGGCTCGATCGTGGCGAACGGGTAGTTGGCCGCCAGCACGTCGTTCTTGGTCAGGGCGTTGAACAGGGTCGACTTGCCGACATTCGGCAGGCCGACGATTCCGATCGTGAGCGACACGGTGGCGACTTCCCTAGATACGGATGATGGGTCGATCCCCCAGTTTACGGGGGGCCCGGCCCGGCCCTCACCGGCCGTCGGGGGCGGGGTCCGCTCGACTTCGGTCGAACTGCGGCCCGAGATCACCCAAAGGGCGTGTCCCGGGCACCTCCCGTCGCCTCCCGAAATACGTTGGTGAGGTGGAGCAGCACAGGACAAGTCAGCCGCAAGGCCGCCGGCGGCCGCAAACCCCCCTCACGCCGCCCGGAGCGCTCGTCGAGGTGGAGGGGGGTCCGGCCGGCGCGGCTGTCTACCGGGTCGGCGCCCCGGCGGCCGGGCGGCCCGCGCCGATCGTGCAGGCCCTGCGGCGGCTGCCGGCGCCCCGGCTCACCGGGCTCGGCGCGGGGCTGTTCGCGTCGGCGGCGATGCTCGTCGTCGGGTTCCTCGACCTGCTGGTCCTGGACGGTTCACCGCTGGCGTTCGGGCTGCTGTTCCTGCCGGTCAGCGCGCTGACCGCGCTCTGGGTCCGGACCGCCGACCTGGTGACCGCGCCGATCGCCGTACCGATCGCCTTCGCTGTCGGCGTCGTGCCGATCGCGGGCGGCACCGGCGGCTTCGGCGGCCAGGCGATGGCCGTGGTCACCGCCCTCGCGGTGCACGCCGGCTGGCTGTACGGGGGGACGCTGATCGCCGGCGTCATCGCGAGCGTGCGCAAGGCTCGCGACATGACCCGTCGGCGGCGCCGCCCGACGGCTCCCCCGCCCGGCTCCGCCCCGCGCGCCCGCCCGGTCCGCCGCGAGCCCCCGCCACGCGGCCGCGCCCCCCGCTAGGCCGCCGCTAGGCCGCCGCTGCTCGGGCGGTGAGGCGGGTAGCGGGGAGCGGGGAGCGCCGGTGTGGATCGGGCCGGCGGTACGGGGCGGCTTGGGCCGGCGGTACGGGGCGGTGCAGCTCGGGCCGCGGTACGGGCTTCGCGGTCCGCGCCGCGGTACAGGCTTCCGCCGGGCGGGCCGCGGTACAGACTTTCGGACCGCACCGCCCGCCCGGGCCGCACCCGCCTCACCGCCCGGGCTCACCGCCGCACCTCACCGTCCGGGCCGCAACCGTCCCGACCGCAACCGCCCCCGGCCGTGCTAGCGGGTCGCCACCGACGCGGTCATCGCCGCGCCGACGATGCCCGCGTCGTTCCTCAGCTCGGCGGGGACGATCTCGGCGCGGATGCCTTCGAGGTACGGGAGGAACTTGTCGGCCTTGCGGCTGACTCCGCCGCCGAGGATGAAGAGCTCGGGCGAGAAGAGCATCTCGACGTGGGCCAGGTACTTGCGGAGCCGCTTGGAGGCCCAGTGCTCCCAGGTCAGCTCCTCGTCCTCGCGCGCCTTGGAGGAGGCGCGCTTCTCCGCGTCGTGGCCCTTGAGCTCCAGGTGGCCGAGCTCGGTGTTGGGGACCAGCCTGCCGTCGGTGAAGACGGCGGAGCCGATGCCGGTGCCGAGGGTCAGCAGGATCACCGTGCCGGTGCGGCCCCGGCCCGCGCCGAAGGCCATCTCGGCGACGCCGGCCGCGTCGGCGTCGTTGAGGACCGTGACCGGCAGCCCCCCGACGGCCTCGCCGATGAGCGCGCCGGCGTCGGTGTCGACCCAGGACGGGTCGACGTTGGCGGCGGTACGGACCGTGCTGCCGGTGACGACACCGGGGAAGGTGACGCCGATCGGGCCGGTCCAGCCGAAGTGCGCCACGACCTCCGCGACGCACCCCGCGACATCGTCCGGTGTCGCGGGGTGCGGGGTGAGGACCTTGTACCGCTCCTCGGCGAGGGCGCCGCGCCCGAGGTCCACGGGGGCGCCCTTGATGCCCGAGCCGCCGATGTCCACTCCGAAGACGTTCATGGAATCAAGCTAACCGGGCGGGCCGGGTCCTACTCCTTGACGAGCTCGGCCGCTTCGGCTCGCAGGTCGCGGCGGAGCTCCTTCGGGAGCGAGAAGGTGAGGGTCTCGTCGGCGGTCTTGACGATCTCCACGTCGGCGTAGCCGCGCTGCGCCAG
>NZ_JBIBWV010000040.1:0-34747 GCF_043081625.1 Streptomyces sp. NPDC014861 | reverse complement strand
AACACCTCATCGCCACCTGGACCGGCACCTGCCCCACCTGCCGACAGACCGTCCCATGGCAGCCCTACGACACCACCTAACAAAGCACTACTAGGGTCTGTCCAGACGATCATCTGGTATGGCAGCTCGGTGATACTTTGACCGGAATCGTGGGAGGGGCAGGCGAATCCGTGGACAGTGACCTGCGGCGGGCGGTCGTCGTGACGCTTGGCGAACTTGGGCGAAGCGATGACTGGCGTGACCGGGCGGATGCCGGCCACGGCTTGGCAGGGTTCGCCGAGATGCAGGAGGCCATGGAGCCGCTCCTGAAGCTTGTACTCGATCCTGGTGACACCTTCGTCACCCGGCGGACCGCGGAGGGCTTGCTTCGGCGAAGGGATAGGGCTGGACTGACGATAGTCGCGTCCGCACTGGCAGTCGCCAACGACAATCATGCCGATTGGATCCACACCGCAGTGGTCGATGTCTTCAGCGTCTTCTCGGAGGACCTGGACGAGGCGCTACGGCTCTGCGAGGAGATGTCGGGCGACGCCAACGCTCGTGTTGTTCAAGGGGCCCGCCGGCTGCACGAGGAGCTGGCAGTGATCGATCCCGTTCTCCGCCCCGCATAGCAGGGGGCAATCGCTGTCGTGAGGGTGCAGTTCCTCAACGGCAGGGGCAGCGCGGGGCATGTGGATCCCGGGCAGGGATGTCGGACCGTTCCCCGACGGCGGTGCTCGCGGCTGAAGGGGAGGCGCCGGGCGGCGACGAGTTCCACCACCCGGTCCATGTCCGCGACGGTGCGGGTCATGCTGGGGGTGCCGGAAGGGGTTGGCCGCGGGTCCAGGTGATGCCGAGTACGTCGAGGGTCTCCACGCGCTGTGCGGGCAGCGGGCCCGCGTGGTCGAAGGGCACGTCAACCGGATCAAGATGCTCAAGCGCCAGATGTTCGGCCGCGCCGGATTCGCGCTCCTCCGCAAGCGAGTTCTCCTCGCATAACAACCTGGCCGAGCATCACGACCATCCAGTTCTGGCCGTGGATGTCGTGCGAGTGCCAGGATGCGTGCCGAGGCGCAGACAGACACGGATAGGGGAACGCATGCGACCGACGTGAGTGGAGTACACGACGCAAGGTGACTACCGCTGCGGCGCTGCAAATGCTGTGGCTGGGTGTGTCCCGGGGACCATCACCAACCGGATGCGGGATGCCGAGCTTGATCGGAAGCAGGTTGCCATCCAGGAGTACTGGTCCCGCGTGGTCGGTGGCTGACGGGGCTCATACCGCGAGAGCCTCGGCTGCCGCGCGGGGGGAGTGTCAGACAGGCGTCCTACCGTCGAAATCGAGGGCCCGGACCGGCCGGGCCACGCACCCCGTGGGAGACCGCCATGGGCACCCTCTCGATCCCCGCCGCCGACGTGCACCGCCTCCTCGACGACAGCACCCGACCCGCCGTCGGCTCCTACCAGCGGGCGTTCGCCGACATCGCCGTCACCCACCGCGGCCGGCCGGCCACCGACGTCGTGCCGCTCCTGCGCGCGGCCGCCGACAGCGCGCTCCTCGGCTTCACCGGCGCTGACCTCGCCGAGCAGGCCGACGCGATCAGCCGCGGCACGCGGTACGAGCTGCGGGTGCGGGTCACCGGCCGCTGAGCTGACCGCGTCCGGCCGTACGGGCGTGCGATCACGGAGCGAGGCTGCATAGCCTGAGGGCACAGCCCCGGGGGGCGTCTGGAGGAACACGATGCCCCGTCCGCTCTGGAACGGCGCGGTCACATTTGGCCTGGTCACGCTGCCTGTGACTCTCGAAGCGGCGACCGAGGGGCACGACGTGCATTTCCGCCAGATCCATCTGGAGGACGGCGGGCGTATCCGCTACCGCAAGGTCTGCGACGTCGACGGCGAAGAGCTGAGCGAGGACGAGATCGGCCGGGCGTACGAGGTCGCTAAGGACCACCTCATCCCGATCACCGACCAGGATCTCGAACAGATGCCGCTTCCCACCGCCCGCGCGATCGACATCGTCGCCTTCGTCGACGCCGAGTCGATCCGGCCCGAGCAGTACGGCGCCGGCGACTACTACCTCCGCGCCAAGGGCGACGTCGCCACGAAGCCCTACGTCCTCCTCCGCAAGGCCTTGGACCGCACGGACAAGGTGGCCATCGCGAAGTACGCGCTCCGCGGCCGCGAGCGCCTCGGCGTCCTCCGCGCCCATGGCGACGCCCTCCTCATCCAGGGAATGCACTGGGGCGACGAGATCCGCTCTCCGGCCGAGCTCGCCCCGCCCGAGGTGGACCTCACCGAGGAGGAGATCGAGCGGGCCCTCACTCTGCTGGAGTCGATGACGGTGGAGCACCTGGCCGACCTCGGCGACACCCTGACCGACCACTACACCGAGGCGCTGCACGAGGTGATCGAGGCGAAGGCCGAGCACCGCGAGCCGCGGCAGGTGGAGGGCGAGGAGGCGCCGGCCGGGCAGGTCGTGGACCTCATGGCCGCGCTGGAGGCGTCCGTGGCCGAGGCCCGCGAGCGCCGTGGCGAGGCCCCCGCCGGCGGGGGTGAGGCGACGGTGCACGAGCTGCCGAAGCCGAAGAAGAGGGCCCCGGCGAAGAAGTCGGCGGCCAAGAAGCCGGCCGTGAAGAAGACCACCGCCAAGGCGGCCGCGAAGAAGGCGCCGGCGAAGAAGACGGCCCGGCGGAGGAAGTCGGCCTGATGAGCTACCGCCTGGTGCGCGAGGTGGAGGTGGTGCTGGCCCGCGCCGGCTATGGGCCGGACAGCGGACTGAGCGTGGAAGCGCATGCCCAGGGGGCGCTGGTGGTCTGGCACATCGACCCTCTGGTGAAACCCATGATCACCTCCCATGCCGAGGATCCGCAGGTCGCCGAGCACGCCCGGATCGAGGGAATACGCGCCGCGCTCGATGCCGCTTTGATCAGCGTGATCGAAGCGGCCGGATGGAACGCTCAGCCCGTGGCAGAAGGGTCCCTGCTGGTCACCGTTTCGCGCTGACGCTCAGGTCGCAGTCGCCGCGGCCGCCGTGCCGCGTGCCGTGCTGCCGGATGGGCAGTGGCGTAGCGGTAGGCAGGGTGGCCCTCCCGAGGTCCCGCAGTGCGCGCCCCGGACCTCGCCACCATCCTCAGCAAGGAGAAAGGCCCGCCATGACCGCCGACGGTTCCGACTCCGGCACGCTCGTGCTCACCCTGCCCTCGGACCTCCCTGTCCCCGACCGCGCTGCCACCGTTCTGCGCATGCAGTCCCTCGTCCTGGCCGACCGCCCCGGCCACGTGCGCCTGCACCTCACACCGGGGCCGGCCAGTCCCTCGGCGCTCAGCGTCCTCGCTCGGCTGCACCGCCTGTGCAAGACACTCGGCATCCCGCTCTCCACCGCCCAGCAGTCAGCGGAAGACCCCCTCGAAGGATCCACCCCCACGGTGACCTGATGCCCGCCTGCCGGGCGTCGGCATGCGGGCTGGTCACAGGCCGAGCTCGGCGTCGGGCTGGCAGAAGGGGCATGCCGAGATTTTCCCCTGGGTGAGGATGTCGCGGGCCTGGTCCCGGGTGAGGGGTTCGGTGTGCTTGGCGGTCATGCGGCAGTCGCCGAGGTGAATCCGGTCAGGGACGGGACGGCCGCGTTCGCGCAGGTAGCCGAGCACCCAGGTCGGGCCCTCGGGTCGGGTCCGCTGCGGCCGCATCGCCGCCTGCCGGGCCTCGATCTCCGGGCGGCGGCGCCGAGGATGTCCGCGAGCCGGGCGATCGTCCGCAGCTGCGGGAGGTCGTCCGGGAGCGGTACCCGCCCGGTCACCCCGACACGAACCCGGGCGGCCGGCGGGTCAGGGCCATCCCGGGCGGAGCGGCTGACCGCAGCGGGGGACCCGCTCCCGCGCTGCCGGCCCCGCGAAGCGGCACACGACCGCCGATGCGAGCCACGAGGGTTGATAACGCCTGATTCGGTCAGGATGGGTTGAATGACGCTCTCGGACGCTGTGTACCTCGCGACGGGGATCGGCGCCCTGGGCGCTGCCGTGCTCCCGCGGCTCGTCTTCCGTCTCCCGCTGTCCACGCCGATGCTGTTCCTCGCCGCCGGCGCTGTCGTCGCCCTGCTGCCGCTGCCCGTGCCCGTGGTCGAGCCCGGACGGGACCGGCTCTGGGTGGAACACGTGACCGAGCTGTGCGTCATCGTGTCCCTCATGGGCGCCGGCCTGGCCCTGAACCGACCCGTGGGCCTGCGCCGATGGGCGGGGCCCTGGCGGCTGGTCGGTCTGGTCCTGCCCCTGACGGTCGCCGCCACCGCCGGACTCGCGGCAGTGGTCCTGCAGTGGCCGCTCGCGCCGGCCCTGCTCCTCGCCGCGGTCCTGGCACCCACGGACCCCGTCCTCGCCGCCGAGGTACGGGTCGGAGAGCCGACGGACGCCGAGAACGACGAGGACGAGGTGCGCTTCTCCCTCACGGCCGAGGCCGGCCTCAACGACGGGCTCGCCTTCCCCTTCGTTCTCGCCGCCGTGGCCTACGCCGCCGCAGGGGCGGGCACCGCGACCGGCTGGGCGGGCCGGTGGATCCTCGTCGACGTCCTGGGCCGCGCCGCCGTCGGCGTGGGCGTGGGCCTGATCGTGGGAGCACTGCTCGGAGCCATGTTCTTCCGGGCCCGCCCCAAAGCCCTGCGGCTCGCCGAACACATGGAGGGATTCGTCGCCCTGGGCGCCACATTCACGGCATACGGGGTGGCGGAACTGCTCCACGGCTACGGATTCCTCGCCGTCTTCGTCACCGCCTGCACCATCCGGGCCGCCGAGCGAGCCCACGGCTACCACAAGGTCATGCACGAATTCACCGAGCAGGTGGAACGCCTCCTGACGGCCTTCCTCCTGTTCCTCCTCGGCGGCTACCTCGTCGTATACGCCCTGCCCGCACTCACCTGGCGCGGCGCCCTCGTCGGCGTCCTGCTCATCCTGGTCGTCCGCCCCCTCGTGGGCTGGGCAGGACAATGGGGCAGCACCAGCGGGCCACGCGAACGGATCGTCACGGCCCTGTTCGGGATCCGCGGCATCGGCTCACTCTTCTACCTCGCGTACGCACTCGGCGCCAGCGACCGCTTCGACGACGACGCCCCGCAACTCTGGGCGGTCGTCGCCTTCACCGTCCTGCTGTCCGTCGTACTCCACGGAACCGCAGCCACCCCCGTGATCCGCCACCTCGACCGACTGCGCCGCACCTCCGCCACACCGCCCTGACGACACCGGATCCGGCCCGGAAGCGGGCGTTGGAACGATGCGGCCGCTGCTGCCGCGCTCCGGCCCTCACCTCGCGGGACACGACGGCCGACGACATGGGCGCCGCCACCCGCAGGCGGGCGCTGGACGGCCTGCCGGAAACGGCCCGCCCCCGCGCCGCGGACACCGATGACGCCCGCGCCCTGTCGGTCGGGCTGTTCCACCGCCTGCACGAGCTGGAGGAGGGCACACCCGAGTACGCGTACGTCCGCAACACGCTGGTCGAGCTGAACCTCAGCCTGGTCAAGTTCGCCACTCGCCGCTACCGCCGCCGGGACGAGCCCGAGGACATCCTCCAGGTCGGCACGATCGGCCTGATCAAGGCGATCGACCGCTTCGACCCCTCCCGCGGGATCGAGTTCTCCGCCTTCGCCCTGCCGACGATCCTCGGAGAGATCAAACGCTACTTCCGCGACACCGGCTGGGCGGTCCACGTCCCCCGCCGCCTCCAGGAACTCCGCCTCGACCTCGCCAAGGCATCCGACGCCATGGAGCAGCGCGACGGGCACCGGCCCAGCAGAGCCGAGCTGGCCGCGCACCTGCACCTCTGTAGGAGCGGCCCGGTCCGCCGGCACGCCCGCTTGGTGGGCGTCGGGCGCCGCCACGTGCCGAGGTCGGCAGGGGCCTGGCGGTGCCCGACCGGCGGCTCAGTCGATGCCGAGCTCGGTCTCGGGACGGCAGTACGGGCACGCCGGGATCTTCCCCTGGGTGAGGATGTCGCGGGCCTGGTCGCGGGTGAGGGGTTCGGTGTGCTTGGCGGTCATGCGGCAGTCGCCGAGGTGGATCTGGTCGGGGACCGGGCGGCCGCGCTCGCGCAGGTAGCCCAGCACCCAGGTCGGGCCCTCGGGTGGGGTCCGCTGAGGGCGCATCGCCGCCTGCCGGGCTTCGATCTCCGCGATCCGGGCCCGGGCGGCGGCGCCGAGGATGTCCGCGAGCCGAGCGATCGTCCGCAACTGCGGCAGATCGTCCGGGAGCGGTACCCGCCCGGTCACCCCGACACGAACGCGGGCGGCCGGTGAGTCAGGGCCATCCCGGGAGCGGAAGCCTGACAGGTGTGACAGAGAGGGTTCTCTGGGGCAAAAGTGTGACGCGAGGCGCAGTTCGGAGACTTTGTGCAGCTCAGCGCCTGTGTCGTTGACGATATCCGACACCACATGTGTGGTGCCATCGCTGAATCGAGCGACAGCAGCCCGAGGTGCGCAAGCACTTCGTGAAGGGATGCATGGACGGCTTCGACGGCACCACCCCCGCGATGTGGCCCCGAAGTCCTAGCCCAGACACCGGGGAGCAAGTAACCCACCGGTAGGAAGTGGTCGCTACGGGGCGGGGTTGAGGGTCTTGTGCACGACGCCGACGGACACCTTGACGGCGGCGGCGATCTCGCGGATGGACTGGCCTTCGGCGCGGCGGGCGAGGATCACGCGGCGCTTGTCGTCGTCCACGACGGGTCGGCGGCCGCCGACGCGGCCGCGTGCGCGAGCGGAGTCGAGGCCGTTCTTCGTCTTCTTCACGATGTCGCGCCGCCGGTCCTCGGCGAGCGCGAGCGCGAGGTCCAGGATGAGGGAGCGCTCGGTGTGCTCGCCGACGGCGATGCCCTCCAAGACCTTGACGGCGAAGCCGCGCTGGAAGAGGTCGTTGAGGACGATCAGCCCTTCGAGGAGGTTGCGGCCCAGGCGGTCGACCTCCTGGACAGTGAGCATGTCGCCGTCGCGCAGGTAGTCCAGGGCGGCGGTCAGGCCGGGCCGCTCGTCCACGGCGAGCTTGCCGCTGACCTTCTCCTCGAAGACCTTGAGGCAGATCGCATCGAGGGCGTCGTGCTGGCGCAGGGTCTTCTGCTTGTCGGTGCTGACGCGGACCAGTCCGATAAGCGCCACGGGGCAGCCCTTCCGTTCATCAAACGTCTCCAGACGGCGGTCTGAACGCTAGCAGTTGATGAACGGGAAAATGAACGGTTCCGACGGGGAGCCGGGCCACGGGGCGGCTCCTCACCGCGTGTTCGGTAAACGGTCGGTTGATGAACTCGGGCTTGGCCCGGCTAGGACGTGACCCTGTCGTAGGCAGTGGTCAACGCGGGCTAGTCGTACTCGCTCGTTGGGGGGAAGTGCCGGGCGGAATGGTGGCAGGGGAACGCTCCGTGGGCAGATCCTCCGATGTTGATCATCGTTGCGGGTCCCACGAAGGAGCGTCCTGCTGTGACTGCCAATGTCCGTGCTGTCCGTACCACTGTCGGCGCAGTTGCCCTCAGCGTTGCCGCTCTGCTCGCCCCTGCTGCGGCGCCGGCCGCCGCTGCTGACGCGGTTGAGAACGTCGTGCCGCTGACGACGGTGGACTACGGCGTCTAGGCCGCGCTGACGGCCAACGGATCGTCCGTCACGACCAGCAAGGTCCCCGGCGGCGACAACCTCTTCGATCTCCGTCCGACGGCCGCACAGCGCTGGAGCAACTCCACGGTGGATGGCTTCCCCGTCGTGAAGGACCACACCGGCAAGTGCCTGACCTACAACCCCGACGTCACCGTCTCGCTGCTTCCCTGCTTCGACCCGGACAGCTTGTGGAACGAGGACTACACGGAGAACGAGGCGGGCGTCGCGTTCGCTGAACGCCAGCGCTGGGAGATCAGCAAGGGCTCAACCGGCAGAACATTCTTCGTGGCGCGCGGAGATGGGGTCGTGACCGAGAACTACGCGCCCCGGTGCCTTGAGGCCGGAGGGCTCGACAAGCCCGTCACCCCGGCCGTGTGCCACCGCTCCGAGGGTCAATCGGACCCTCAGCTGTGGTTCGTCTTCGATGGCATGTGATGCCTCCGGTGACGGCTGACCAGCCCCACGTGTAGGACCTGACAGCGCGGCCGTTCCGCCACGGTGAGGACGATTGGCGCCGGAACGGGCTACGCGCCGGCGCCATACCCCCGCAACTCGAAGCCCCCGCGAAGTAGCCCAGCGTCAATGAGATCGACCTCAGCACGGGGCGCCCGTTATCGAGTCTCCGTGGTTGATCGATCGGAAGCGTCCGCCGGGGTACGGGGGTGGGGCACCGTGAGCCCCAGGTCGAGCCGCTTGTCCATGTCCAGGCGAAAGGTCCCGTACGGGTTGACGTTCGACCAGAACAGCGCGGTCAGGCCGCGCCGGTCCTCGTCCGAGAGCTTCTTGGCCCAGGCTGGTTCGGCCAGGACCTGCTGCACCAGCAGGGTGTTGACGTGGACGAGTGCGGACTGGAGCAGGTGCAGGGCGAGCATCGACGTCTCGGCGTGCTCCTTGTCCGGGCCGGTCAGGGCGCCGTCCTTGCCGTAGTGCAGCACGGTGTTCGCCGAGTTCCAGTTCTCCACGACCTGGAGGCCGCCGTGGATCTCCCGGCGCAGCCCGGGGCTGGCGAGGTAGTCGCAGGCGAAGACCGTGCGCACGGCGCGGCCGAGTTCTTCGAGCGCGGCGTAGGTGGGGTGCTTGGGTCCGCCGCGGGTGAAGCGCCGCAGCACCTGCTCCGCCTCCGCCGTGCCGAGGCGGAGCGCGGTCGCGTACTTCACCATCTGGTCGTACTGCTGCTCGATCAGCTCCCAGCGGATCGGCCGCGTCAGCGAGCCGCCGAGCGCCGGCCAGCCCGGCGGGGCGTCGTCCGGGCGGTACAGGCGGATGCTGCCGATGTTCTTCAGCCGCGGCAGCAGCCGGAAGTTCAGCAGCTCAGTGAACGCGAACCCGACCACCGAGGCACCGTGGGTGTCGACGTACTGGGACTCGATCTCGGCGTCCGTGCAGTGCCGCAGCAGGCCCTCGATCATCGCCGCGACCTCGGACGACGAACAGGACTTGAGCTGGGAGTAGATGCAGACGTTCTTGCGCTCGACGTGCCAGTAGATCATCACGCCGTTGCCGCCGTAGCGGGCGTGGTACTCGGTCATGAAGTTCGAGGACCAGGACCCGAACTTCTTCGAGTCCGACGCGCACGCGGTGCCCTGCCCCCACCAGTCGGCGTCCCGGGCCGCGAAGGTGCCGTTCACCAGCCGGGTGACGGCCGCGCGGAGGTTGTCGACGGTGATGAAGTGCCGGCGGACGTGCCGCAGGGCCGCCTCGCTCTCGCCGTGCTCGCCGGTCGCCACGATCGCCCGGATGCCCATGTTGGTGCCCAAGGCGAAGAGGGCCAGCAGGAGGCGGCGCTGGAGGACGTCGCGGTCGATGCGTTCGTACGCGGCGACCGAGGAGAACTCCTCGGTGAAGCCGGTGAGGAAGTCGGAGTTCTTCAGCACGTCCAGGAGGTCCAGGACGCCCCACCGTCGTACGACCTCGTCCTTGAGGGCCTGGAGGCCGGTCGGCTCGGCCAGCGGCTCCAGCTTCGGCACGGTGATCCAGGGCTCGCCCTTGCGGGTGGTGACCTTCACCCCGCCCGCGCTGCCGTCCGCGAGCGCCGCCGAGAGCCGGTCCAGGGACGCGGTCATGCGCTTCTTCAGGTCCGCGATGAACGCCCGCGGGTTCAACGGCTGGCGGATCGCGGCGTAGTGCACCGCGCGGGTGGCCTCGAAGTCGCCGGGCAGATCGTCCTCCGGATTGCACCAGCGGGCCGCGCCCTCCACGTAGATCTCGCGGCGGCGGACCGCGTCCCGCAGCGCCACCAGCACGCACAGCTCATACGGGATGCGCTCGATGCGGCCCCTGTCGTCGACGACCGCCTCGCGCCAGTCCTTGCGCACCACGCCGTCCATCGGCACCACGTCGCCAGCGTCGTAGAAGCGGGTCTTGCCATCGACGCCGGCGTACTTGGCCAGCAGCGCGAGCGCGTCCATCACCGGCCGATAGGCGGTGTTGTCGCACCGGAAGCCCAACGTGTTCAGCAGCGGCGGAAGCATCTGCCGGTAGTACGAGCTGTACGACGACCGGAGCGTGGTGCGGACCTTGGCCTTGAACACCTTCTCGTTCGCCTTCGCCTCGGCCACCAGCTCCCGCAGCGTCTTCTCACCCACCACCGGGAACAGGGCCCGGCGTACGACCTCGTCGGGCTTGTCGACAGCGGCCGTCGCCAGCTTGAAGAGAATGCCCTCCTTGCCGCGGACCTTTTTCAGTTCGGCGGTGAGCTGCTTCTCCACCCGGCGCTCGGCGCGGGCGTTGATCTTGTGGACCAGGGCGACCAGCAGCTCGACCAAGGCGTCGGTGATCTCCGCCTGCCGCGACCAGCACAGCGCCGCGAGGAGCGTGATCCGCACGCCCTCCGCCGTGTCGCGGAAGTCCGAGGGGTACATCTTGATCGCCCGCGCCCGCCAGGCGGCCACCAGCTTCTCCGAGCAGTCCGCGAACAACCCGTCGGGCAGCCCGAGCCTGCGTACGTCGTTGAGCTTGGTGATCTCGGTGAGCAGGGAGTCCAGGCCGACCGCGCCCGGGTCGCGCTTGAGCGCGGCCAGCAGGGCGGTACCCGCCTCGTTGTCCTCGGTCACCAGGGACAGCAGCCGGGCGGTGCCCGTCTCGCCCAGGCGCTCGATGACGCGAGCGCAGAACGTCGCCTCCCACCGGCCCCGGGCCGCGACCAGGATCTTCTCGACACGAGTCCGGCCCGGCGGCTCGATCTTCCGCGCCCGATACTCGACCAACAGGGCATCGCGCTGCCGGTCCTCCACCAGCTCGACCGGGCACACCTCCGCGGCCAGCCACCTGGTGAGTGCCTCCTCGTCCGCGAGCGTCGCCGGCCGGAACCCGAGCGCCTCACGGATCTGCCTGCGGTGCCGCTTCGCGCCCGCCAGGTCGTACTTCGCAAGCTCGGCGGCCGGGACCTTAACCAGCCCGGCGACGTACTCCACCGCGGGCTGCGGAAACTCCTCAACGAACTCCGGGAACCGGGCCTCGATCTCGAAGAACTTGAGCATGAGGCAGAAGCCCAGGCGGGTCGGCCCCGACTTGTTCGC
Organism: Streptomyces sp. NPDC014861; assembly: GCF_043081625.1. Classification (NCBI taxonomy): domain Bacteria; kingdom Bacillati; phylum Actinomycetota; class Actinomycetes; order Kitasatosporales; family Streptomycetaceae; genus Streptomyces; species Streptomyces sp. NPDC014861. Next base: position 23,623 of record NZ_JBIBWV010000040.1, on the reverse strand, counting down.
GACCAGCTCCCAGTCACCATCCACCAGGGTCCAGCACGCCACCACGTCCTCTGGTGACCACTCCTGCCGCACACCAGCCCCCTCGGCCGTCGGACCTCACGGGCGCTCACCCACTCGGCTCAACGAGAGCCCAGGGGGCCGGGAAACGGCGGGCGCGGATCTCCCAGGAGCTACCGGCGGGTTACTTGCTCCCCGGTGTCTGCGCTAGGAGTTCGGGGCCGATGTGGTCAGAAGACCAGGCAAAGCCGTAGGGCACCGGTGGCTCAGGGCCGGAGAGGCGGGCGGGGGTGCGGCCGCCGCCGAGGACGGCGAGAGGCAGAGTTGATCTTGAATCCGGCCCCGGGGATCGATGGAACCGTCGTTTCTGACGCGTTCGCGCCCTGACCGTCGCAGCCCTGGCGTCGGTTCCCGTCCTGGCCGGTACGGCAGTGGCGGCACCCGCCGACATGTACGCCCCCTACGCCCGCGCCGCCGCCAAGGTTGCGGCGAACGGTGTGGTCCTGGCACAGAAGAACGTCTCCTCGGTGACATACGGCACCGCCGCCGGCAGCTACTGCGTCAAGGTGTCGGACTCCGACATCGAGCTGAAGGACGCGGCGGTGGTCGCCACCATCAGCAACAACCGGGCCATGATCACCGCCATCGGCGACCCGCACCCCTGGTGCCAGAGCGCCGCGAACGCCATCACGGTCGTCATCACCGACAGTGCCGGGGCCGCGATGAGCGCACCGTTCACCGTCGCCGTGCTGTAGCGCGACTCACTCTCGGGTGAAGGGCCCAGGCGCTGTTGCCGAGCAGCTTCCTCCGGGCCCGGCCTCGTCGTCCCCGTCTGCGGCTTGAGGACGGCGAGGTTCTGGTCCGGCTCGGCGATCCTCCCTGCGGGGCACCCGGCCGGGCGCGACCGGGATCAGCCCGGCGCCCCGCGTTGTGCGGAGTACTTGGCGGGATCCACCGACCGGCTGCGCGTCCTCGCACAGGAAGGATCTACAGCTCGGGGATGTGAGTGGGGTCGGGGCTGACGCGCTCGCCTCGAGCGTCGAAGACGAAGAGATTGCGGACGTCGATGAGGAGGGGCAGGTGCTGGCCGCGTTGGTGGAAGCTGCCGGTGTTGACGCGGACGACGAGTTCACCTCGGGTTCTGGTGGGTGTGTCGGGAGCTGGTGACGGGTGCGGCTGGGACGTGCGGCGCTTCCCAGTGAGGAGTTCGGCGGCGCGGTGGACGAGTTGTTTCGCGAGGCCGGTGGTGCTGCTGCGGGTCGGACGGATGAGGGTGTCGAGCGCCGCTTGGTCTGGGACGTCGGCGGCCTGCCCTCCCACTGTGAGGTGGAGGAGGGTCTCGTGGCCTTGGAATTCGACATGCTCGACGATCCCGGTCAGGGGGCGTTCGAAGGGGCTGGCGAGAGTGCGCTCGGCGATGCGGACGGCTTCGGGGCGCAGCCCAATGAGCAGGGGGCTGCCCTGCATGACGCGGAGCATCTGGTGGTCACGGGAGAGCGGCATGGGCAGGCTGAGCTGCTGTGCGCCGAGGCTGATGGCCATGGCGTCGTCGATGGGGGCGTAGACGGTGCCGTGAATGAGGCTGATGCGGGGGGTGCCGACAAAGGAGGCGACGAAGGCGTTGGCGGGCAGGGTGTAGAGGCCCTGGGGGGTATCGACCTGCTGGAGGATGCCCTCGCGCAGGACGGCGACGCGGTCGCCGAGCGCCATGGCTTCGGCTTGGTCGTGGGTGACGTAGATGGTGGTGGCGCCGCTCTTTCGGACGGCGGAGAGGATTTCCAGGCGCAGGCGGGTGCGGAGTCTGGCGTCGAGGCTGGAGAGCGGTTCGTCCAGGAGGAACACCGACGGCTGGCGGACGGTGGCCCGGCCCATGGCTACACGTTGGCGCTCGCCGCCGGACAGGCGGTGGGGCAGGCGCTCCAGAAGGTGGCTGATGCCGAGGGCGTGTGCTGCGGAGTCGACGCGGCGGGAGACCTCGGTGGGGTCTTGTTTCTGGACGGCGAGAGGGAAGGCGATGTTCTCGGCGGCTGTCATGTTGGGGTAGAGGGCAAAGCTCTGGAAGATCATCGCAGTGTCGCGTTCGCTGGGGTCGAGGTCGTTGGCGAGGCATCCGTCGAGGTGGAGTTCGCCTTCGGTGATGGTTTCGAGGCCGGCGATCATGCGCAGGAGTGTGGACTTGCCGCAACCGGAGGGGCCGAGCAGGACGAGGAATTCCCCGGCGCCGATGGTCAGTGAGACCTGGCGCAGGGCCGGCTGGCCGCCGACGTAGGTCTTGGCGACGTTGTGGAGGGTGATGGTGCTGCCCACTCGGGCTCCTGGTGGGTGCGTGTGCGGTTTGGGGCTGGATCGTTCAGCGGGTGATTTCGTCGGCTGCGACGAGTAGAGCTGCAGCGATGAGGGCGATGTTCTTGATGAAGTACTGGCCTTCGAGGGTGGGTACCGGCGCTTAGGTGCTCCACATGTCTCCGGCCAGGAGGATCAGTGCGGCGAGCACGCCGGCCATGTGGAGGAAGAAGACAGTCAGGGCGGAGCGCAGGAGGCGGCCGATGACTAGGCACAGGCCGATGGTCACTTCGGCCAGGGCGAGCAGCGTGAGGCAGATGTGGGCGGGGAGCAGGCCGAGGGTCAGCTCGGCCATGGTCTCGGCTGCGCCGGCGCCGGGGAAGAGCTTGAGGATGCCGAACCAGCAGTAGCCGACACCGATGCTGACCCGCAGTACGGCGGTTTCGGCGCGGCGGCAGCTGAATGCCAGGTGGACAATTCGCTGCCGCAGGTCGTTCGCGGCCGTAAGCGGGGTGCGGTTCCCGGTGCGGGCGGGGGGTCGTCGGCGGGGTTGGAGGGGCTGGTCATCGTCGGTCCTCGGGATGTCTCTGGCGGAGGCGAACGGGGAGGGGGCCGGGTAGGAGGAAGGAAGGCCGGGGACTCCGCAGGCCGCTGCGAGGCGGCGGCCTGCGGAGCCTGCTCAAGCGGCCCGGGTCAGCCGAAGTCGACGTCGCTGCACAGGAAGTACTTCTGGTCCATGTGCGACGCCTTCCACACGGTCACGACGACGTGGCGGCCGCTGTAGCCGGAGGTGTTGACGTCGGTGACGTAGTGCGCCTGGTAGGGGTATCGGCCGGTCTTCTTGACGAGTTCCAGGTCGTTCCAGCCGATGAGCTGGTACTCGGGGTTGAAGCCCTGCTTGGTGACGTACACCTCGAGCCAGTCGGCGCCGTGGCGGGCCTCGTCGTAGATGTCGACGGTGAAGTTGTCGTCGAGGGGGGTGGTGATCCAGGGGCCGGGGCGGTCGAGGGGGCGGTAGTTCGTCTCGCCCTGTCCGCCGGCGCTGCAGATCTCGCCGTTGGCGATGACCTGCTTGTAGTTATCGCCGGTGTTGTTGGCGTAGACGGCCTTCCACGCGCCGATGGCGTTGGCGTTCTCGTGGTAGGTCCGGTAGCACATGGGGTCCTGGGCCTCGTTCGGCTCGGTGTAGCCCCACCGCTGCAGGCAGCCGTAGTTGCGGGTCTGGGGGGCGATGACCGTGCCGTGGGCGGATGCCGTGGGCGCCATGGGCAGCAGGCACAGCAGGCCGGTGGCGAGGACGCCGGCGCTGATGGCCGTGCGGCGGGTCGGTGTTGCGGGTGCGATGTTCATGGTGCTGTTCCTCCGTGTGTCGGGGGGACCGCCGGTCGAGCAGCAGATTTAGGTGTACATGACATTCACCGGTCGGGTGCGGCTCAGGTCTGGCTGCGGGTGGTGGCCTCCTCGCGGTTGCGGTGGGTGAGCTGGGCGGCGAGTACCGGCAGCTCGGCCAGGGTCCACCGGCCAGGGCCGAGGGCGGCGACGAGCAGGAAGGCCCAGCAGAACAGGGCGGCCGTCTCGCCTCCGTTCTCCAGCGGGAACAGCCCGTCGGGCTGGTGGTGGACGAAGTAGGCGTAGGCCATGGAGCCGGAGCACAGGAGTGCGGCGGGCTGGGCGGCGAGGCCGAGCAGCACCAGCGTGCCGCCGGCGAGCTGGATGACCGCGGCCCACCAGCCGGGCCACTGGCCGGGGCTGGGGACCTGGCCGTGGGGGCCGCCGAGGACGTCGAAGAGCGTCGCGGCTCCGTGGCATGCGAAGAGCAGGCCGAGCACGATCCGGAACAGGCCCAGGACCGGTGGCTGGAATCTGGCGGGTGTCTTCACGTGGTGCCCCTTTCTCGGTGGTGCTCGGCATGAGCGGCTTCACGCCGCGGTGGGCGAGACGGCCGCCGGCCGGGTCGGTGCGCGCCGGCGGCCGCCCTCAGGGGGTCAGACGGTGAGGGTCCACTTCTGGCTGTTCCAGCCGCCGCAGTCCCACAGGTGCAGGCGGGCGCCGTCGGCGGGGCTCTGTGCGGTGACGTCCAGGCAGCGTCCGGACTTGAGGTTCTTCAGGCTGCCGTCGGCCTGGAAGGCCCACTTCTGACTGGCCCAGGTACCGCAGTCCCACAGATGTGCCGGGCTGCCGTTGGCGGTGTAGCCGCCTTCGACGTCCAGGCACTTGCCGCCGGACTTGAGCTGCTGACCGTCCAGGGTCCAGGTCATGGCAGGCGTGGTGACGCAGGTCCACTGCTGGATGTCGGTGCCGTTGGCGGTGCCGCCGTCGGCGCGGTCGACGCACTTGGCGGTGGCGCCGTTGACAATCTTTCCGCTGGTCACCGGGCCGGGGTTGTTGCCGCCGGCGCCCCAGGCGTTCCAGTTGTCCCAGTTCTCGGCGTCGAAGCCGATCCGGCCGAGCTTGTCGGCGCCCCAGTTGGTGCCGGCCTTGTCGATGACGGTGCCGCCGACGGTGTAGTTCTCCAGCTTCAGCCCGCGGCTCTGGCTCGTCTCGTTGCCGAGAGTCACCTTCTGGCCGGCGGTGTTGGAGTACCGCTTGAGCAGGCTGACCTGGGAGGAGGGGTCGAGCTGACTCCAGGCGTCGATCTTGAGGTTCTTGACGTGGATGTTCTCGGTGCTGGAGAGCGCGAAGACACGGATGGCGCAGTTGGTCATGCCCTCGACGGTGATGTTCTCGAACGTCATGTTCTTCACCCAGGCGCCGGGGTCGGCCTTGGTGGTGGAGCCCATGTCCTCCCAGTGCGAGGAGGAGTTGAGGATGCAGGTGTTGTACTTGACGTCCTTCCAGTACATCCGGTTGTGGATGACGTGGGTGTTGGACACGCGGACGTTGTCGATGTTGCGGGGGGTCCAGCCCCACTGGATGACGGGGCCGTTCTCGTTCTTCCAGATGACGGTGTTATCGATGTCGACATCGCTGTGGTACATCTTCAGCACGTCGTCGTTGGCGTTGAAGAACGTGTTCTTCATGGTGCTGCCGCGGTAGAGCTCGATGCCGTCGGTCTGCCAGTACCAGGAGCCGACCTGCTTGTAGTTCGCGACGTTCATGCTGAACGTCTGCTCGTCGCCGTAGACGACGAAGGAGTGGTAGGGCGGCTCGTTGATGGTCACACCCTGCAGGTCGAGGTGCTGCTGGCGGCCCTGCGCGGAGGCGAACTGGAGCATCTTGACGCAGCTGGAGTGACAGTTCGACGCGCCCGAGAGGTGGTCGTAGTTGTTGGCGGTGTCCGCCTCGTAGACGTACTGCTCACCGGAGAGGACACCGTAGCCGGTGACCTTGTACAGGCCCTGGGTGTCGTCGGGGAACCGGATGGCGCCCTTCACGTACGCGCCGGGCGCGAGGTAGACCCACTTGACCTGCTTGGGCAGCAGGGCGTGGTACTTCGAGGTCATGTAGTAGGTGCCGGGCCGGAAGTACACGATCTCCTCAGTGATCGTGTTCAGGTTGGTGACCTGGCCCTGCGGCGGGTAGTAGGTGGTGCCCGAGGCCGCGGTGGGGATGAGGCGGTCCTTCTCGGCTCCGGTCAGCGCCGGCTCGGCGAAGACCATCATGGAGTTGAGGGGCTCGGTGTGGATCGCCCGGTTGCCGCCGCCGGATGTCTTGGTGAGCTTGCCGGCGTCGTTCGCGGGGCCGGACATGTCGTTGTACGCCGTGTAGAGCTGCGGGTCGAACTCGACGGAGAAGCGGTAGCCGGACGTGTTGTAGGGGACCTTGACGCGGATGGTGTCCGCGTCGACGAGCCGCTTGGCGAAGTTCAGGCTGCTGGGCTTGATCTTGACCTGGTCGGCCGAGGTGATGCTCTGCCCGGTCTTCAGGGAGACGTCGACCCACACGTCGGTGGAGTACTGGAACGAGGACCAGCTCATCGTGAGGTTCGCCGACGAGGAGAACTCCGCGCCGTCCTCCTTGGTGTAGCCGATCTTGCCCTTCCCGCTGCGCGGGATGCTCATGTACGCGAAGGAGTCGTACCGGGTGTTCGGCGCCGCGGTGGTGGCGACCTGCACGTCGTAGAAGGAGGAGCGGCGCACCTTGTCGTTCGCCACCGGGGTGGAGGTGTTGTACTCGTGGTTGTTGTGCCACCACGTCTTCAGCTGCCGGGTTTCGGCGGTGGAGGCTGCAGCCTCGGTCTTGGCGGGCTTCGGCGCCTTGGCGGCGTCGGCGGCCGTCGACGTGCTGGCGGGCATGATGACCGACGCGAGTGCCAGCGCCAGGCCGGCGGCGCCTGAGGCCAGTCGGCTCAGTCTGCTTGTGGACATGCGGATTCCTTGTGTCGAGGGGGGTGCGGGCGCAGGCGCAGGGGCACGTTGGCGTCCCCTGCGCGGTGAGGCTCGCGGTTGTTCCGCGCGTGCCTCAAGAACGGGTCGTGCGAGCAAGGCCATGAGGCGTTCCGCGGAATGCGCCGGCCGTGGCGGTCGGCTTGCTGCGGCGGTAGGCACGCCCGGCTGAGGCAGTCGAGGCGGGCCCGTCTGGGCGCCGGGGGTTCTGTTGTTCGCTGAGCAGCTCTGGCGGGCGGCGTCGGCCAGGAACGCCTGCAAGGCCGGAGGGGTGTCGCCGGCGCAGGGCTTCAGGTCCTTCACCGCCCTGTGGAGCGAGGGCGCGATCGCAGGGCACGGCATGGGTCCGGGGTTCCGACCGGTTGCCGGGCGTCCTGCGACTGCCGGATAACGTCCCGTCATTTCTTCGTCGTGTCAATGAAATGAGCAAGACTGATTCCGGCCTCTGCGGCCACCCCCCGAGCGAGTGCCTCGATTGCCCCGAATTGATCCCTGAATCGTGTCCGCAAGATCAGCATCACGGTTCCGTAACACGAAGTTTTCTTCCTTGACGCAATAAAAACGGGGGGCGCAGACTCCTGACATAGGCAGTCGACCCCCGCTGCGGGAGGCCGGCTGGTGGGAGAAACGAGGAGGTCGCCATGGCGGTCGCCGTACTCTCGCGAAGGCTGTTACCGCGCCGTCGGGTCCGACGGTGACGCCCCGGCCCGAGCGCCCCTGACCGATGCCAGCCCTGGAGGCATGAGTGATGAGTCCGTCCAAGATCCGTTTCTCGGAGCTTGTCGGTGAGCAGACCCGCGCGGAGATCTTTGCGACGGTGCTCACCGCGGGGCCCATCTCCCGCACCCAGCTCGCGCAGCGGCTGGGGCTCGTGCCCTCCAGCGTGACCCGGATGCTTCCTCCCCTGCTGGAGCACGGGTATCTGCGGGAGGAGGACGACACCGCGCCCCACGGCCGGGGCCGCCCGCAGAAGATGCTGCACGTCAATCCGGACAAGCACATCGTCGTCGGTCTGAAGATCGGCCCCGCGCAGGTCTCGGGGGTGGTCACCGACATGGCGGCCAACGTGCTGGCCCGGGACGAGGAGCCGATCGCCGACTGCAGTCCCGAGACCGCTCTCGCCGCCGCCGCCACCGTGACGAGCAGGCTCCTCTCCCAGGCGCCCGAAGCAGCGGACAGGGTTCTCGGTCTCGGTGTCGGGGTCAGCGGTCACGTCGACTCCGCCGCCGGGGTCTGCCGCTACTCGGCCCTGCTCGACTGGAACAAGGTCGACGTGGCCGGCCCGCTGCAGCAGGCCACCGGCCTGCCGGTGGTCGTGAACAACGACGTCAACACCCTCGTCGTCGCCGAACGCTGGTTCGGCGAGGGGCGCGACGTCGACTCCTTCGCCGTCGTCACCGTCGGCCCCGGCATCGGATGCGGGCTCCTCCTCGACGGCAACCTGTTCTCCGGCGCCACCGGCCTCGCCGGCGAGCTCGGCCACATGCCGCTGGACCCGGCCGGGCCCATGTGCAGCTGCGGCCGCCGCGGATGCCTGGAAGCCCTCGCCGGGGACCGCGCCGTGCTGTGCCACCTGCAGGACGCGGGCTTCCCCTGCGCCTCCATAGGGGACGCGATCACCCTGGCCCGCACGGGCAAGCCCGCCTCCCGCAACGTGGCCCTCTCGGCCTTCGCCGAGGCCGGGAGGGGGCTGGGACGCGGCCTGGCCGGCATGTGCAACCTGCTCAACCTGCAGAAGATCATCCTCGCAGGGGAGGGGGCGGTCGCCTACGACCTCTTCGGCCCCGCCATGACCCAGGCCCTCGAAGAGCACGCCTTCTCCACCGCGGCCCGGGACTGCCAGATCCACGTCGATCCCGTGCAGCACGACCTGTGGGCGCGCGGAGCGGCCTGCCTGGTCATCCGCGACACGGTAGGCGCGACCCTCTCCTAGAGCCCATACCGCGGCCCGCCCCGCGACGGGTCAACACACCCAAGAACAGTCACTTTAAGTAATCGAGCTATCACGATGAGGTTCTGACGTGCCTGAGAACACGCCCGGTCCCGCCGACTCCTGGTGGAGCGACGCGGTGGTCTACCAGATCTACCCGCGCAGCTTCGCCGACTCCGACGCCGACGGCATCGGAGACCTGCAAGGCATCATCGGCCGACTCGACTACCTCTCCCAGCTCGGCGTCGACGTCCTGTGGCTCTCCCCGGTCTACCCGTCCCCGCACGACGACAACGGGTACGACATCAGCGACTACCAGGACATCGACCCGCTCTTCGGCACCCTGGCGGACTTCGACCGCCTCCTGGCCGCGGTCCACGAGCGCGGCATGAAGCTCGTCATGGACCTCGTCGTCAACCACACCAGCGACGAGCACCCCTGGTTCACCGCCTCCCGCGACGGCGGCCCGGCCGGCGACAAGCGCGACTGGTACATCTGGCGCCCCGCCCGCGAAGGTATGGAGCCTGGCACCCCCGGCGCCGAGCCCAACAACTGGGGCTCGTTCTTCTCCGGCCCCACCTGGACCTACGACCCGGCCGGCGGCGAGTACTACCTGCACCTGTTCTCCCGCAAGCAGCCCGACCTCAACTGGGAGAACCCCGAGGTCCGCCAGGCCGTCCACGCCATGATGCGCTGGTGGCTGGAGCGGGGTGTCGACGGCTTCCGCATGGACGTCATCAACCTCATCTCAAAGACGCCCGGCCTGCCCGACGGCATCGTCCACGAAGGCGCCCGGCACGGCGACGGCAGCCCCCACTACATGTGCGGGCCGCGCATCCACGAGTACCTGGCCGAGATGCACCGCGAGGTCTTCGCCGGCCACCCCCGCAAGCTGCTGACCGTCGGCGAGATGCCCGGCGTCACCGTCGAGGACGCCAAGCTCTTCACCGACCCCGCCCGCCGCGAGGTCGACATGGTCTTCCAGTTCGAGCACGTCGGCCTTGACCACGGCCCCGGCGGAAAGTTCGACGTCCATCCCCTGAAGCTGACCGACCTCAAGGCCAGCCTCGGCCGCTGGCAGACCGGCCTGGGCGAGATGGGCTGGAACAGCCTGTACTGGAACAACCACGACCAGCCGCGCATCGTCTCCCGCTTCGGCGACGACAGCCCCGCCCGGCGCGACCGCTCCGCCAAGCTGCTGGCCACCGTCCTGCACCTGCACCGCGGCACCCCCTACGTCTACCAGGGCGAAGAGCTGGCCATGGCCAACTTCCCCTTCACCTCCATCGGCGACTTCCGCGACATTGAGTCCCTCAACCACTACCGGGACCGCATCGAGCGCGGCGACGACGAGGAAACCGTCCTCGACGGCCTGCGCCGCATCAGCCGCGACAACGCCCGCACCCCCATGCAGTGGGACGCCACCGAGCACGCCGGCTTCACCACCGGCACCCCCTGGATCGCCGTCAACCCCGACCACAAGGACGTCAACGCCGAGCACCAGCTCGCCGACGCGGACTCCGTCTTCCACTACTACCGGCGCCTGATCGCCCTGCGCCACACGGAGCCCGCCCTCACCCACGGCGACTTCCACATGGTCCACCCCGACCACGAGCAGCTCTACGCCTTCACCCGCCACGACACGGCCACCGGCACCGAGCTCCTCGTCCTGGCCAACTTCACCGGAGACGACCTCACCGTCGACCTCCCCGACGGCTGGGAACACAGCGACATCCTCATCGCCAACACCCCCGCCACCCAGCCCCTCACGAGCCCGCACACCCTGCAGCCGTGGGAAGCCCGCGTCCACCGCCGCACCCGCTGACACCACCCCTTGTAGCAACGACGCACACCAAGGAAACAGCCATGAACAACCCGCGCACCCGCACCGCCCGGCGCAGCAAGCCGCTCCTGCTCGCGGTCACCGCCCTGGCCCTGCTGGCCCCCCTGACCGCCTGCGGCGGCTCCGACACAGCCGAAGGCGACGCGAACACCCTGCGCCTGTGGCACTACGAGGACAAGGACGGCGCGCTCGGCAAGGCGTGGGCGGCGGCCATAGAGGAGTTCAAGAAGACCCACCCCGGCGTCAAGGTCGAGTTCGAGCAGAAGGCGTTCGAGCAGATCCAGCAGAACGCCGGCATGATCCTGAACTCCGACAAGGCGCCCGACGTCATGGAGTACAACAAGGGCAACGCCACCACCGGCCTCCTCGCCAAGCAGGGCCTGCTCACCGACCTCACCACCGTCGTCAAGGAACGCGGCTGGGACAAGAAGGTCGGCGAGAGCGCCTCCGTCACCGCCCGCTACGACGCCAAGGGCGAAATGGGCGGCGACAAGTGGTACGGCGTCCCCAACTACGGCGAGTTCGTCCTCACCTACTACAACGACGACCTGTTCAAGAAGCACAACGTCGCCAAGCCCACCGACTTCGCCAGCTTCGAAGCCGCGCTCGCCAAGTTCAAGGCCGCCGGCGTCACCCCGCTCGCCAACGCCGGCAACGACCACCCCGCCGGCCACTGGCTGTACCTGCTGGCCCTGTCCAAGGCCGACGACACCTGGGTCGACAACTACCAGCTGTACAAGGGCAAGGTCGACTTCCACGGCCCCGAGTTCACCTACGCGGCGAACAAGTACCAGGAGTGGGTCGACAAGGGCTACTTCGAGAAGAAGGACGTCGGTCTCAAGGGCAACAACATGACCGAGCAGTTCGTCTCCCAGAAGCGCCCGATCATGGTCGGCGGCAACTGGTGGAACGGCGGCCTGCTCACCGACGCCAAGAACTTCACGTGGTCCACCGCCCCCTACCCGGGCAGCGAGAAGACCCTCGGCTCCGGCGGCAACAACTGGGTCATCCCCACCAAGGCGAAGAACAAGAAGCTCGCCGAGGACTTCATCGAGATCACCATGTCGGACAAGATCCAGAAGCTCATCGGCGAAGAGGGCAACGTCCCCCTCGCGGTCAAGGCCGACGCGATCTCCAACGTCAAGTCCCGCGAACTCGTCACCGCCTTCCACGCCGCCCAGAACGGCCGCGGCCTGGCGTTCTACCCCGACTGGCCCGTCGCCGGCTACTACGACACCTGGCTGTCCTCCACCCAGAACCTGATGAACGGCACCAAGCCCGACACCGTCCTGGACGAGCTCGCAGCCCCCTACGACAAGTACGTCGCCACCCGGTCCTGAGGCCCCCGGCCGCCCACCCGCGGCCACCCCACGCCGTTCAGGGGACGGCGCTCCGCCCGACGGACGCCGTCCCGCCCACCCAGGAGCAACAGTGAAAAGCACACGTCACCCGCGGTCGACGGGCTACGCCGTCTTCCTCGTACCGGGCCTCCTGCTCAGCCTGCTCTTCCTCGTCGTCCCGCTGGTGATGACCTTCTACTACAGCCTCACCACCTGGCAGGGCATCGGAGACCCGACCTTCATCGGCCTGGACAACTACACCCGGCTCTTCCAGGACGCCGACTTCTGGGCATCCTTCCGCAACATCGCCTTCGTCATCATCGGCATCGCGGTCGTCCCCACCCTCCTGGGCCTCTTCCTCGCCGCCCTGCTGTACGACTACATCGGCAAGAAGCACGGCGACGGCGTCGTCAGCGTCTTCCGCTCCGGCCTCTACCTCCCCCAGGTCATCCCCGTCGCCGTCACCGGCCTGATGTGGGGCTGGATCCTCGCCCCCGAAGGTGCCATCAACAGCATCCTCGACACCCTCGGCCTCAGCTCACTGACCCAGAACTGGCTCGGCGACCCCGACCTCGCCCTGTGGATGGTCCTGGCCGTCCTCGTCTGGATGCAGCTCGGCTACCCGCTCGTGCTGTTCATGTCCGGCCTCCAGCGCATCGACCCCGAGCTCTACGAAGCCGCCTCCCTCGACGGCGCCACCTGGTGGCAGCGGTTCACCCGCATCACCGTCCCCATCCTGCGCCCCGAGATCTACGTCGTCCTCGTCACCACCACCATCGCCGGCCTGAAGGTCTTCGCCCAGATCTTCGTCCTCACCGGCGGCGGCCCCGGAAACTCCACCCTCGTCCCGGCCTACTTCGCCTACCAGAACTTCTTCGAGCGCGCCGACGTCGGCTACGGATCGGCCATCTCCACCACGATCACCCTGCTCGTGCTGATCATCGCCGGGACGATGCTCGCCCGCCAGGCCCGTGAGGACGGATGACGATGACCATGACGACCGAACCCACGGCGCAGCCCGCCCCGTCCAAGCAGACCCCTCGCGGCCACGCCGCCCCCAAGCCCCGCAAGAAGTACTCCGCTCGCAAGCGAGGCGCCGGCTCCTATGCCGTCATCGCTGCGGTCGCCGTCTTCGTCCTGGCCTTCCTCTCCCCCTTCGCCATCATCCTGCTCAACTCCTTCAAGACCGGCGCCGACTACCGGGCCAACGGCTCGCTGTCCCTGCCCGAGGAATGGAACTGGGCCGTCATCGGCGACGTCTGGGAACGCGTCGAGTTCACCCAGAAGCTGATCAACAGCATCCAGATCAGCCTCGGCGTCGTCCTCATCGCCGTCGTCCTGGCCCTCTTCAACGCCTACGCCATCGGCATCGGCCGCGTCCGCTGGCGCACCGCGTTCCTCGTCTTCTTCCTCGGCATCAACGTCCTGCCGCAAGAAGGCCTCGTCTACCCCATCTACTACCTGTTCAAGGAGATGGGCCTGTACGACGGGAAGATCGGCTACACCATCCTCGTCGGCATCACCTACAGCGCCTTCGGCACCTACCTGCTCTCCTCCGTCTTCGCCAGCTTCCCCAAGGAACTCATCGAAGCCGCCTCCCTCGACGGCGCCGGACGCTGGACCATCCTGTGGCGCATCGTCCTGCCCATGAGCTGGCCCACCCTGTCGGTGATGTGCGTCTTCTTCTTCGTCTGGAGCTGGAACGAGTTCCTCTACCCCCTCGTCCTGCTCATCTCCAACGACAACCAGACCGTCCCCCTCGGCCTGTCCGTCCTGCAGGGCCAGTACACCAGCGACCCCACCTCCCTGAGCGCCGCGGCCCTCCTCGGCGTCATCCCGATGGTCGTCTTCTTCCTCATCTTCCAGCGATCCCTCACCCGCGGCCTCACCGCCGGCGCCGTGAAGTAACCCCACCAAGCCACCCCGGACCCGGTCTCCGTCGCCCCGCTACCGGGTCCGGGGTGCACCACCTGCACACCGCCAAGCCCGACCGTCGACTTCCACGCCCCGACACCCAGGAGGACAACCGCTCGCACCCAACGCTCCGGCAGCGAGACCGGCCACACCGCGTCCCGCTGCCACCGCACTACCTCGACCGAGGCCCGCCATGAACACCACCGTCGACCGTCTCCCCGCCCAGCAGCAGCCCAGCCCGCTCAGCAGCCGCCTGCCCCTCAGCCAAGCGCAGCCTGCCGTCCGAGCAGCACGCCATCACGCAGCCAAAGTCCTGACCGGATGGGGCATCGATACCGCGGTCATCGACGACGCCCTCGTGGTCATCTCGGAGCTCATCACCAACGCCATCCTGCACACTCGAAATGGTCCTGCCGAGCTCCAGCTGCGCATCCAGAGCCAGCAGCTCGTCATCGAGGTGACCGACAGCTGCACCGACTCCGTCAACAGCACCGTGCCGCGGGACGACAGCGACGACGACCACGGCCGTGGCCTTGCTATCGTCAACGCCCTCGCCTGTGCTTTCGGGTGTCAGCGCCTGCCCGGCGGCAAGACAGTATGGGCCCAGATGGCGCTCCAGACACAGTCCGTCTGACGATCAGAGCGGTCGCGCCGCCTCTTGATGGAGACGAGCCGTGAGCCAGACCACCACGACCGTCCCCCTACATCCGGAGCGACCGACCCCAAGGCCCGGCGTTCGTGAACTCAGACAAAACCCTGGCGACGCCCGCCCAGAGCAGCATGTAATGGGCCATGGCTGATACACCAGCAACGGTCTTGTGGCGTCTCGTCGACGAGGACGACCCCACCTCGCTGACCTTGATCGTTGACACACCCAGTGGTCCGTATACGCGGCGTATCCCCCCGGCCATCCCCCTGCCCGCCCACCCTGAACACGGCAAGGCCGCCGAGATAGCCGCCCACACGGCAGCCGCCACCTGGGGCCTTCCGGACTTCGTCTTCCAGCAGACCGCCTATGCCGCGAGGGGCTCGGGTTCACGCGAGCAGGGCGACCGGCTCCTGATTGCGGGCCGGCGCGGCGCACTCGTGCAGGTCAAGGCTCGAACGATCCCTCCGAAAGCCGACGCCCTTGAGGTCAACTGGATTCAGAAGGTCGCTGCCAAGGCGATGAACCAGGCCAAGGGCAGCGTGCGGCAGCTGCGCATGCTGCCGGCGGACATGGTCAACGGCCGCGGCCGCATCATGAACGTCGACGGCAACCACTACGAGTGGATCTCTGTATTCCTTCTCGACCATCCTGGAGTGCCGCCGGGCACGATTGCCTCCTGGCAGCCGGTCGGCATGCCCGCCATCGCCCTGACCCGCCGCGACTGGGACTTCCTGTTCGGACAGCTTCGCTCGACCACGGCCGTGCTCGACTACCTCTTCCGCGCGGCCATGGAACCAGCCGTCCCGCTCGGCGAGGAACCAGTGCGCTACTACGAGCTCGCCGCAGCCGACGCTGTCACCCCGCCAGGCGAAATCGACACCGACCTCGTCGGTCGGGGCGGCGTGCTGCATTCCGTCCCGCAGCTGCCACAGGCGCCCGCCGGAGACGACGGAACCCGTGCCCACCTCATGATCCGTTTCATGCTGGAAGACCTCGCCCTTGCCCCACTCGGCGGCTTGCTCACCGAGGCCAACCGGCACACTGTGCTCTCCGACCTCGACCGGCTTCCCGTCGCAGCCCGCACCGAATGGGGCCACCTCCTGCTGGACATGCTCCACGACGTTCCACAGGTCCCCGACAAGCAGGCGAAGTGGCGCTTCAGACGTCAGCTCGACGCTGACGGCACCCGCCAGCTCATCATTGGTGCCGCCACCCGATTCGACGAGGACATCCGGGCCGCGTTCACCGCCTTCGTCCAGCTGCGCCACCACGAGGTGACCTCACGCACCGGCAAGGCGGAGGAGTCGTCCGCGCTCGGCGTCCTACTGACTCCCCGCCGCGACGGACTACGCCCCTGGGACACAAACACCGTCCGTGTCCGCGGGGACTTGGCCCTACCCGCGGAAGACCTCCTGATCTACCGCAAACACTGGAACAAGGCTGCTGAGGACGGATCGGCCGTCATCGAAGAAGAGGCCCAGCCAACGGGGGAGGCTCATCCCGTTGGTTGAGCGCCCTGGTCAGCTCCCGGTTCGCGGATCTGGCCGCTTCGAGATCATCCTGCTGCTCCTCCAGCTGACGGGTCAGCTCCACGACCTGCTGTTCAAGACGGGCCACCGAGGCCTGCAGGCCCGAAAGGTCAGCTGACGCACCGAGCCCGGACTCCTGCCAAGCCCGCTGACCGAGCTCCTGGGAGAGACGGGCCTCCAACTGCTGTACCCGTCCGGCAAGGCGAGCGGTGCGGGCATGGGCGTTGGCGAGATCGGCCTGCAGTGAGGCATGAGTGACGACCGGGCCAGCCCCAAGCGTCTCAGCATCGCGGCGGCTGGTGGTGTGCAGATGCTCCAGCAGGTCACGGTGGCGGTAGAGGAAGGTGCGGTCGACACCTGCTGCGCGGGCGATGGCGGAGGTGGTCAGCGCGGTGCCGTCGCGGATCGCGGTCGTGATGGCGTCCTGCACGCGGGTTCGTCGTCGTTCGGTTCCGGCGTGGCGGCCGGTGTCCATCGGGGTGGTCATGTCGGGTTCCTTGCCGGTCGGACGTCGGGCAGGGGCTGGCGTACGCGAGGCATGCCGAGATGGACGGTGCGGTTGCGGCGTACGAGGGTGACGGCCTGCTCGATCTGGGCGCGGTCCTCGGGGGTGAGGTCGTCGAGATCGATGCGGACGCGCTCGATCAGGCGGCGCACCCGGCGAATCTCCTCCTCGGAGGGCATGGCCTGGGCGCGGGCCCACTCATCGGCTTCGAAGGCGGACATGAGGCGTTCGCGGCTGCGGAGCAGGTCGGCAAGGTGGGCCTGGAGGTCGGGGAGGTAGGAGACATCGGTGGAGAAGTGCTCACAGCCCAGGCAGCGGAAGCGGAGCGGGCAGGCGTGGCCGCCGGCCGCGACGTTGGAAGGTTCGCGGCACACTCCGTAGGGGGTGGCGACCTCGCCGATCGCGCGACGGATGTGCTCGGAGTCGAGCAGGCTCTGCGCGGTGCGCCACACCCGGTTTCCGTGACGGTCGAACTGCAGGGCGGTGACGCGGTCGACGGCTTCGCGGCGGCGTTCCTCACCGACGCGGTAGTAGCCCATGGTGGTGCTGACCAGGCGGTGGTCCATCAGCTCCTTCAGGACGTCGACCGGGACACCGGCGTCGGCGTGCCGCTGGGCGTAGCAGTGGCGGTAGGCGTAGGGGAAGATCCGCATCTTGTCGAACGGCATCAGCCGGGTGATGCGGTGCTCCCCTTCGGTGACGAGGACCGGTACGAGTAGGTCGGGCAGGAAGTTCACCCAGGCCCGGTGCTGGGTCGACATCTCAGTCAGGGGCTTGGTGCCTTCCGGGTTGGCCTTGGACCGTGGCAGAAGCCGTAGGGCTGCGGAGTCCGCGTTGGGGAACCGGTCGCGGACGCGCTGCTGCTGGCGCCGGATGACCGCAGCTGTCTCGGCGCCGATCGGCGGACGTCTGCCGAGCCGGTAAGCCTTGTGGTTGTCGTAGACGAGGACGTCGGAGCCGTCGGAGTCCTGTTCCAGGCAGTCGAAGGCGAGGGTGTAGATCTCGTCAGGGCGCCTGCCGGTGTCGATGAGCAGCTCGGTCGCGACGCGGACCTCGGTCCCGCTCATGACCTCCAGGTCGTCGAGCCGGGCGCACAGCTCACGCATCACCTCTTCCGGCAGATCCCGGCCGGCCTCGGTGTCTGCGGGCTCGTCGGGCATGTCCTCCGGCGCGATCGCGAAGTCGGCCGGCATCCCTTCCAGCAGCTGCCCGGCTGCGGTAAGGCCGAGGCTGCGGAAGCGGGCCAGGACCCGGCGGACGAACCGGGTGAACGTCAGTCTCCGGGCGGCGCTGAGCCGGCCGGTCGAGGTGAAGTAGCCCAGGCGGTTGGTGAAGGCGACGATGTCGCTGCGGCTCCACGCCGCGGGCACCGTGCCGCGGTCTTCACGCTGCAATCGAAGGCTCTCCGAGAGCATGCCGACGGCGGCGATGACCGCGCGCATGTGCTGGACCGCGTTCTTGTTCCGGCGCCGGGGCAGGTCGTCGTACACCCAGACCTTCATCGCCTCCCGCAAAGGCTCCTGCAAAATGGGCGCGAAGGAGATGCGGCCGGTGTAGCCGAAGGCCGCCATGTCCCACACGTCCTTGATGCGTTCGGTCTCCGGGGTCATGTCCAGCAGCCGCAGAGCGCGCTGCCAGGTCTGCACCATCGTGACCTGCTCACGGTGGTTCCCGTGTGCGGCCGGATCGGTCACCTCGTCCAGTCGGCGCACCTGGTGGGCGCGCAGCCGGTCGTAGAGGGGGCGCAGGCACTCGGGGCGGGACCGGAAGCCCTCCTGGGTGCGGATCATCAGGCCGTAGAGGAGTTCGGCGACAAGCCGGTCCGGCAGGCCGCGCAGACTCGCCTCGCGCGTGGTGCAGATCGCCTTGTCCGTCCGGCGCCAGTGTGTCTCGTCGAACCCCGGCACCCGCCGGGCCCGGTACAGCCGTTGAACATGCGCTTTGCAGTACGGGGCTGGACTGCCGACGCGGCCGAGGAAGCAGGCCACCACCTCACACGGCCCGAGCGCAGCGTGCCCGGTCACCTGCGGGTGGGCAAGGAACTCCTCCAGGTCCAACGCGTGGAACTCCGCCCTGGTCTGCTGACCCACGTGGGCCAGACACAGCCGGCCCGCGACGGTGTCGCGCGGCCGGCCGCAGTCTGTGACCGCACACGGGGCCTGGCCGACCCCGCGGCTGACCTCCTTCGGCACGAGCAGGAACTCTTCCAACGGCACTCCCGGCCCGCGTCGCCACCGTTCCAGACAGCCCCCGCACATCGGATGCGTCAGCACGGTGATCGCGGAAGGGCAGCCCGGGACAGGGCAGTCCGGCAGGCCGATCACCGGATGCTGCCGGGGCCAGGTGATCACCCGCCGCTCCCAGTCCCATCCCAGCACCCGCAGAAAGTCCTCGTCCAAGGCGCGCAGAATCTGCACCAGCCGTTCGTCCTCGGCCGACGGTCCGTAGCCCGGCGCGACGGCAGCACGCGCGGCCGTCACCGTCCCGCCTCCCAGCCGCCCCGCCCGCGCGGTGACGGCACTCGCTCGATCGCCGCCCGGATCCGCTTCGGATCCGGAAACAGGTACGGCGCCTGCGAGTCCAGACTCTTCTGCCCCAGCAGCACCTGCACCTCATCTGCCGCAGCCCCGGCATCGACCGCATTCGAAGCGAACGCCCGCCGCGCCATGTGCGCGCCCACCCGCCGTTCCAGACCGGCTCTGGCACCGAGCCGCCCCAGCACCTCCCCGACTGCCTCCGGCGACATCGGCGCGCCCAGCGGCTCCCGGAACAGGTTCACCAGCAGAAAATCGCTCCCACCCTCACCCAGCAGCCGGAACCGCTCCTCGTAATAGAGATCGCACGCGGACACCACCAGGAAGTCCACCGGCGCCACCCACGCGTGCCGCGACTTCGACCAGGCCCCGTTCGCGTTCTCCCGCCGCTTCACGTGCACGTGAGCACCCGGGTAGTCGCAGCCCAGCACACGGGAGTCCGGAAGCAGATGGACATCGCTGCGACGCAGCCCCGCCACCTGCCCGCGGCGCAGCCCGACCCGGCCCACCAGCAGAACAACCAGCCGGTCCCGCGCGCTGCGGGCGGCGCTGAACATCGCCACCAGCTCAGCGTCCTCAGCACGATCCACCCGGGTCTCCGGCTCCCGCAGCTAGTGCACCGGGCGAAGCCGGTAGAACAGGCCCCCGTCCTCGCCCCGGGCCTCCACCGGAAGATCCCGACTGTCCGCGAGCTCGTAGATCTGCCCGAGCACCGACCGCGGCGCCTGGCTCACCGACACTGCATACGCCAACAGACCCCGCACCGCGACCAACACCCGGTTGATCCGCCGCTCGCCCCGCACCGACTTTCCCCCCGGGCCGGGCTGAATCACCAGCGACTCCCCGTCCCGCGGCACGGGAGTGTGCTTCAGCCAGACCATGAACAGACCGAGATCCTGCCCGGCCGCAGCCCACTCCCGCCTCGTCGCAGCACACCACCGCAGGTAGAGCGCAACGCCGCCGGCGTACGCCTTCGTCGTCAGCTCCGCCCGGTCCCGCCCGAACCGCAGATTGCGAAGCCACTGATCAACAACAGGGACGACCTCCAGGTCGTCATCGAGAACCGTCCAGTACTTCTGACCGGACGGCATCACCACGGGGAACGCCCGCATCCACATCTCCTGCCACGAGTCGTGCAACAACTCGCCGCAGAGCCGCACCCCCCGAGAACGAGTCCCAGGAGCTCAACGAACCCATCTCACCCCACGTCACACCACAACAAGCCCACCCCGAGAGAAAGCGGGCAGCCTCCGACGCCGTATCTGTGGCATTTCGCCTGGCAGCGGGCGCAGAGCCTCGCGGCTCCGAGCGGGCAGAGGCTCGGGCCGCAGGTTCCGGGGGGAGGGCTGGTACGGGGCGGGGGCGGTCATGGCGGCGGCTTTCTCAGGCAAGGGCGGATGCCGCTTAGGGTGCGGTTCTCCGGTCCGGTCGGTGGCGCGGCTCGCATTGCACGGTTATTCGAACATCTGTTTGCATTGTAGGCATGGAGCGCACCACCTTCCCTCTCGACCTGCTCACCGCGCAGACGCGGGCGACCGCCGCCTACCAGGCCCTCGCCGTCCCCCGCCCCGTCCATACGGCCGCGCTCCGCCGTGCCCTGATCCGCTGGGAGAGTGCCGTGCACTACCACCCGTACTGGTCCTGTCCCCGGCCCGCCGGCGGGCGGGCGGACCTGCGGCTCGCCGCCCGCGCCGAGCTCGCCCGCCGCGCACGCGAGGAGACGGCGGCATGAGCGAGCCCGCCCGCGACCACGTGATCTGGCACGTGCGCTGCCACCCCGACACCACCCCCGATGCCTACCGGCACGTCCTCGACCTCGCGAGCGAGTACACCCCGGTCGTCCAGCCGCTGCCGCCGACCGCGCTCCTCGCCCAGCTGCGCGGCGCGAGCCTGCTCTTCGCAGAGACCCCCCGCCGCCTGGCCCAGCGGTTCCAGCTGCGGGCCCTGGCCCTGTACGGCGTGCGCGTGCACGTCGGGGTGGCCCCGACCTGGTCGACCGCCGCGACCGCCTCAGCGCACCCCGGCCCCGACGGCCTGCTCCACCTGCCCGACCACCGCGCCGTCGAGGGCTTCCTCCACCCGCTCCCGATCGACGCGCTTCACGGCATCGGCCCCGCCCAGGCCACGACCCTGCGGCGCTTCGGCCTGCACACCGTCGGCGCGCTCGCGGCGATGCCCGAGGACGTCGTCTGTCGCCTCCTTGGCGGCCGTCAGGGCCGCCTGATGCGCGAGAGGGCCCGCGGCATCGACCCCCGCACGATCACCGCGCACCGGATGCCGGAGTCGACCAGCGCCCACACCGGCTTCCACCGGGACGAGACCGACGCGGCGACCGTACGCGCCGCCGTCCTCGACCTCGTCGTCACCGTCGGCGAGCGGATCCGCCGCCGCGACCAGGTCGCCCGGAAGGTCACCCTGACCGTCGGGCTCGCCGGCGGCGGAAGCGTCACCCGCACCCGGGCCCTGCCGGCCGCGTCCGGACACACCGAAGACCTCCGCTCGGCGGCGTACCGGATCCTCGACGGCATGGCCCTCCAACGCGCCCGTATACGGCGGCTCGTCCTCACCGCCGAAGACCTGGCGGCCGCCGACGCCGGACCCGGCACGCAGGTGTCGCTGGACCCTGAGCGGGAGGCCAGGCTGCGCGTCGAGCCGGTGATTGACCGGCTCAACGCCCGCTGGGGCCATCCCGTGGTCCGCCCGGCCGGGGCCTACCGCCACGCCTCCTGACGCGTGTCGGACGCGCCCGGGTCCCCGCGGGTCCGGGGCTCGACCGTTCCTCGGCCTCGTGGGCCATAGGCTGATGTGTGTGGCGATGCTGAGGGTGGTCGAGGAGTTGGCGGACGAGGCTGAGCGGCAGGTCCGTGAGCACGCGTGGATCCTGAGCGCCGCCGACCATGCCTTGGCTGCCGGGGCCGCTGCCGACCTGCGTGCCCTCATCGGCCCACCTGACGTCCACGAAGAGCTGCCCTTGGTCGACCGGCTGGCAGCCCTCCGCCAAGCACTCGCCGTTCTGGCCGTCACCCTGGCGCACGTGCACGGACGCCTGGCCTGGTTCCTCGGCGCAGCCGCCACTGCCCTCACCCCCGTTCTGCACTGGCGCGCCCTGGCCCCGGGCGAGGGACCGACCTTCGGCGCCGTGCAGCCCACCCTCCAGCAGTACACGGATGGCGAGGACGCGATCCGCCGGCTCCAGAAGTCTCTCGCCGCCCTCACCACAGCCTGAAACCCCCCGCCCCGCCGGACCCGGAAACTTCAGGCACACCGTGGTGCCGTACCGCCTCCTCGCCCACAGCCGTCCACCGGCGGGGTGTGCGTTCCGGCTCGCGGGGGAGGAGGGTGGGAGTACCGGATCGATCCGGGTCCCGTCGGCGTTCCACCTTCCCGCCGGCGGTGATGTCGTCTCGAGACCAGGCCCCGACGCCTGGGATCCCGCGGAGGCCAGCGGGAGCACCGCCTTGAGGGCTCTCCTCACGGATCGAGGCGATTGCCGTGATACCCGACCGACCCCAGCGCGACGGACCCCGCGCCCGCCTGCACCTCATCGACGGCTCACCCGCCTGGCGCCCCGACGAGGGCGACGCTCTTGTCCGCTACGCCCCTGCCGGCTGCCCGACCACGGCCGCCCTGGTCCTCTGCGGCGAGTTCGACAGCGACACCACCCCGTGCCTGCACGAAGCCCTGGACGCGGTACGCACCCCGCAGATCGAGCTGGTCCTGCTCGATGTGGCGGCCGTCCGCTTCGGCGACTCCGCGTTCGTCCACGAACTCACCGCCACCCGCTCCCGGCCCGAGCGGCACATCCTCATCGGCCCGCTCCCCGGACCGATCGCCCGCCTCCTCGACATCACCGGCACCCGGCACACCTTCGACATCACCCTCGACAACGCCGCCTGAGAAGGGCCCCTGGTTCAGTTCCTTCGGAGAGTCCGGCGGATGTATCGGCACAGGGGGTAGTGGGCGCCGCTCCTCGGGAGTGGCTGGGTCGTTCGGCATCCTGGGCTTCGTCCGTGCGGGTTGGAGACCGAGGTGAGGCGCCGGCCGGTGCTGTGCGTTGTCATCCGGTCAGGGCGAGAAGGTCGTCGATGCTGGTGATGCCGACGAGGGCGAGCGCGGTGACGGACAGCCCGGTCATCGTGGTCCAGTACGTGGCTTCCGTGCTCTTTCCCGCCGTGACCTCGGCGCTCAATCGCTCCGCGATGGTCATGAGCACCCATATCGGGGCGATGAGAAGGACGATCATGATCAGTATCTGCGTCGCGGTGAGGTCGTCGCCCTCCTGTATGCCCATGGCGTTGACCACTTTTAGTACCAGACCGGCGCCGGCCGTGAACCCCGCCAGGCCCCAGACGACTCCGCCCCTTGGATCCGTATCTTTCTCCGCCACGTGCGCACCCGCCTTCTGAGAGTGGTCTGGACGGGCCGACGGTACTGGTCCCGGAAGCCGGATCCCAGGGGGCCGTGGTCACGCCATGTCGGGCGGTGCGGGAGACTCTCTTCGCCTACACGGAACCGTTACGGACCTGGCCGAGCGGGCCGAAGCGATCGGCCGCCCCGCCCCGGCTCAGCAGCACCAGCTATTCGACCTGCCAGGTCCTCGCGCCGTCGGCCGCGTCCCGAACCAGTTGAGTGCCTGCTGACCCTTCCCGGCATATGCAGGCTGGTGCAGGGGGTCATTACTAGGACTTGTCCGGACGATCATGTGACTACTCCGTGTCCGGGTCGTTGATGTGGACATGGGGCGGGGTGATCTGAGTGATGCCGAGTGGGAACT
>NZ_JBIBWV010000039.1:0-42490 GCF_043081625.1 Streptomyces sp. NPDC014861 | reverse complement strand
ACGCAGGCGGAGATCGGTGAGCGTCTGGGCTGCTCGCAGATGCACGTCTCGCGCCTGCTGGCCCGCACGGTCAAGCGCCTGCGCGCAGGCCTGCTCGGCACCGGCGCGAGCTGATCCGGCCGACGCTCTCACCCACTTCCACCACGGCTCCAGGGTTCGTGGACCGGACACACATCCGGTCCACGAACCCTGGAGCCGTTCGCATGCCGGGGCGCTGCCATGGGACCCGCGGCACTCACCCACGGCACTCACCCATGGCAACCGATCGGAATGCCGGGCACCGGCGGGGGTAAGCGGGATCCGTTCGGACGAGGACGCTTAGGGGAGGAGAAGGCCCATGTTCGGTCGGAGAGCGTCGAAGAGACAGGGCAGCGCATCCGTCGGAGGAGACGGAGGGGACGGAGGAGTGGGAGGAGCCGGCGGTGTCGCCGGAGTCGGGGGAGAGGGGGCGAGCGGGGAGGGTCGCGGCGACACGGGTACCGAGGCGGAGGCCGGCCGGGCGGGAAGTCCGGAGCGCCACGAGCCGGCGGACACGCCGGCACCGCAGGCGGTCCCGGCCCGCCGGGGCCCCGGACGGTTCGTACGCGTGCTCGTCGCTCTCACCGCCCTCGTGGGCATGGTGGCGTTCGCCGTGGTCCTGGCCCGACTGACGCTGGAGGCCTCACCCGCCTCCGTATCCCTCACCCACAGCAACCTGACCCCCGGCCGGTCGATCGAGGCGTACCTCGGCCGCCCCGCCTTCGTCGACACCGTCAAGCAGCTCGGCGGCAACATCCTGCTCGGCGTTCCGTTCGGAGTCCTGCTGCCGCTGCTGTCCCGCAAGGCGCGCGGCCTCCTCCGCGTCGCGCTCGCCACCGCGGCCACCATGCTGCTCGTGGAGCTGGTGCAGGGCGCGCTCATCACCGGCCGTGCCTTCGACATCGACGACGTCCTCCTCAACACGGCGGGAGCCCTGCTCGGCTATCTGGTCATCGGCCGAAGGCTGGGCCGCGCCGTACACCCCCGGACCCGCCCCCACTGGTGGCAGCGCCGGCGCCGCGCCGACGCCGCGGCCTGACCATCCGGGCGGCGGCTCCCGGCGGACGACCCGCCCGTACTGACTGCGGTACGGCCCCGGCACGGGCGGGCGGCCGGTCCGGACCCCGCTCCGGACCCCGGCGGCGATGCACCCCGCGCCGACAGGGCCGGGGCGACACGGCCGCGTCCGTGTCGCCCCGGCCCTGTCGGCAGCCGGCCACCGCCCTCCGAGGCCGCGTCGGCATCGCGTCACCGCCCCCCGAGGCGGCGTCCGCAGAGCGCCACCGTTCCCCGAGGCCGCGTCCGTGAGGCGGCCACCGCACCCCGGCCGATCACCCGGACGACGGCCCGGAGCCCCGCGACCCCGTCAGGGCGGGCCGGCGCCCCGCTCCCGTTCCTGCTCCAGGAGGGCCGGCAGATCCCGCAGGCGGTCGAGTCCCGCCACCGGCCGGGACGTGCGGGCGTTGCGGCCGAGCCGGTCACGGTGCCGGTGGAGGAAGGCCCAATACCCGGCCGTGAACAGGCACGCGTCCTCGCCCACCCGCCGGTCCGGGCGATAGGGGCACGGCCCGCACAGGTCGCTCATCCGGTCGATGTAGGCGCCGCCGGAGGTGTACGGCTTGCTCGTCATCCGGCCGCCGTCGGCGTACTGGGACATGCCGACGACGTTCGGCAGCATCACCCAGTCGTAGCCGTCGGCGAAGCTGCGATGGAACCAGTCGGTCACGGCGGCGGGGTCCCAGCCACGCTGGAGCGCGTAACTGCCGAGGACCATCAGGCGCGGGATGTGATGGGTCCAGCCCGTGTCCCTGACCTCGCGCAGGGCCGTCGCCACGCACCGGGCCGACACGGCGTCCGCGTCCAGCTCCTCCCACCAGTCGGGGACGGTCCCGGTGTGCCCGAGGACGTTGCTCGTCCGGTACTCCTCGCCGAAGTGCCAGTAGAGGTGCCAGACGTACTCGCGCCAGCCGGCGATCTGCCGGACGAAGCCCTCCACGGAAGCGAGCGGCGCACCGCCCGCCCGCCACACGGCCTCCGCCCCCTCCACGCATTCGGCCGGGTCGAGGAGCCCCAGGTTCAGCGACGTCGACAGCAGACTGTGGCTCATCACCCCGTCCCCGGCCAGCATCGCGTCCTCGTGCGCCCCGAACCCGGCGAGGCGGTGGTCCAGGAAGCGTCGCAGGGCGGCGAGCGCCTGGCGCCGGTCCGCCGGGAACGCCCGGGGGCCGTCGCGGCCCACGAAACGGACGTCCCCGTCCCGTTCCCAGCGGTCCAGGTCGTGCCGCACCTCCTTGTCGATGTCGTCCTCCCTGGGCCGGTACGGCGCCGGCGCGCCCAGGGTGCGGGCTCCGCGCGGAGGGGGCTCGCGGTTCTCGCGGTCGAGGTTCCACACGCCCCCGACCGGCCCGTCGCCCTCCATCAGGAGGTCGTGCTCGCGACGCACCCGGCGGTAGAAGTCCTCCATGCGGAGCGTGCGGCGCTCCCGCGCCCAGGCGGCGAACTCGTCCGGACCGACGAGGAACCCGCGCGGTGGCAGCACCGTCACGCCTCCGAGCGACCGGACGAGGCGCAGCGCCGCCCTGGAGGTGGGGTGGTGGACCGTCACCGACCCGCGGCCGACGGCCTGCCGCAGCCCTTCCCGGTAGGTGTCCGCCCGCACGTACGTCACCCGGTCGCCGAGCTCGGCGGCGCGGTGCCGCATGGCGGACAGGACGAGGTGTGCCTTCGCCCGGTGGAAGCGCCGACGGCGGAAGACGGCGCGGGACTCGACCATCACCACGGGGGCGTCACGCGCGGGCCCGCCGTCGCCCGGCGCCAGGAAGGCGGGCCCGAGCTGGTCCCCGAACAGCCAGTGCGCCTCAGTCATGTCCCATCCGTCCTCCTCGCCTTCCTCCGGGCGGTCCGGTACGCAGCCGGGGTCGTCGCGCCCGCCGTCGCGGCGGTCGCGTACGTCGTCCGGGGAGTCGCGTGATCCCGTACACCGTCCCGGAGAGTCCCTCACGCCTTCGGGGCGGCTCCCGCACGCCCACCGGGCCTTCCGCCCGACGTCCGAGCCGTTCCGTACGGCCCCGCCGCCCATGGACCGTGCCGGTACGACCCTGTCATCCCCGCTTCGCTCGGAGCGCCCGACCCGGATGCGTCGCACCCGTTCGGAGCACCGAAGCACCCCGCCGCATCCGCCGCCCGCGCGGCGGAGGAACTGGACACGAGCCCTCGTCCCGCCGAACGATCCGGAGGCCCCTCATGCCCCGTTCCTGGGAACTCGAAGGACGTACCGCCGTCGTCACCGGCGCCGCCCGCGGGCTGGGCGCCGGACTGGCCCGTCTGCTCGCCGGGCGCGGGATGCGCGTGGCCCTGCTGGGGCGGGAGCACGCCACGCTCGCCGCCGTGGCCGAGACGCTCGCCACGGAGGGTCACCCCGTCGAGGTCGACGTGACCGACGACGCGGCGATGGAGCGGGCCGCCGCGGAGGTGACGCGCGTGCTCGGCGCCCCGTCGGTCGTCATCGCCAACGCGGGCGTCGCCGAGGGCGGGCCGTTCGAGACCTCCGACCCCGGCACCTGGCGCCGTGTCGTGGAGGTCAACCTCGTGGGCAGCGCGGTCACCGCGCGCGCCTTCCTGCCGGGACTGCGCTCCAACGGCGGATACTTCCTCCAGGTCGCGTCCACCGCCGCCTTCGGCGCGGCCCCGATGATGAGCGCCTACTGCGCCTCCAAGGCGGGCGCCGAGGCGTTCGCCCGCTCCCTGCGGGCCGAAGTGGCGCACCAGGCCGTCGGCGTGGGCGTGGCGTACCTGCACTGGACAGACACCGACATGGTCCGCGACGTCGACCACCACCCGGTGCTGCGCGAACTCCGCGGACACATGCCCGGCCCCGCGCGCCGTGTGTACCCGGTGGACCAGGTCGCCTCCTGGCTCGTACGGGGGGTGGAGCGGCGCTCGGCCTCCGTGTACGCACCGCCCTGGCTCAGGCTCGCGCAGGCGGGCCGGCCGTTCTTCCCCCTCGCGGTGGACCTGCTCTCCCGGCGGGAACTGCCCCGCCTCATGAGGGAGCACGCGTTCGAACAGACCGGCCTGCTCGGCGCGGGCGGCCACATCGAGGAGAAGCTGATCGACCGGACCCCCTCCGGACGGCGCGAGAACGGTCACCCGGCCCGCTGACACCGACCGGCAACGGCCCCGGCGCGCTTCCCGCGTCGGCACCCCGCCCGTCGCCTGCCCGGGCGGGGCGCTGACGCCGTTCCCTCCCCGGTCGCACCCCGGTCGCTTCCCCCTGGGCAGGTGGGTACGGCTCTGCCAGGTTCGGACCGCCTCTCACACGGCGCGGCCGGCATCGGACCGAGGGCTCTCCGCCACGGCCCGGTCGGGATCGGACCGAGGGACCTCTGGCACGGCCCGGTCGGGATCGGACCAAGGGCCCGCCGGCACGATGCTGCCGGGATCGGACCGAGGAACCGCCGACGCGACCCCGCCGGACTCCGGCCGAAGGAACTCCGCCACGGCCCCGCCGCACCCGCGCCGGCCCCCGTGACCGTCCCACCGCTGCGTAAGCCGCCGCCGGACAAGCCGCCCCACTCCCGCGCCGCCTCTCGCCCGGCGGCTCCGGGGTCGTCCCGGTGTCTTCGGCCCTCAGCTCGTCGGCCCTCAGCCTGAAGGGTGTGAGCCGGTGCCCGCCCTCGCTGCCGGGGCCCTTCGCCCCCTCGGCACGAGACGACTGCCGCGTACCGTCACCGATGCCCAAGGCGCTCACACTCTCGACGCCGTCCCGCCCGGTCCGGTCCAGTCCATTGACAGGTGCAGTTCATTCTCGCCATTCTTTGAGAGCGCTCTCTTGAGAGCGCTCTCAAAGATCTGTTCACCGTACGGAGCCCCACCTCCGAGGAGCCCCTCATGTCCCCACGGCACAGGCGCGCCCGCGTCCGGCTCGTTCCCCTGGCCGTCGCCGCGTGCGTCGGCACCACCCTCACCGTCGTCGGAACCACCGGCACCGACCCGGCCTCCGCGGCCGTCCCCGCCACGATCCCGCTCACCTTCACGAACAACTCGGCCCGCGGCGAGCAGGTCTACGTCTACAACCTCGGGACCGAGCTCTCGACGGGCCGGCAGGGTTGGGCGGACGCGAACGGGGTCTTCCACCCGTGGCCCGCCGGCGGGTCGGTCCCCGTGCCGGCCCCCGACGCGGCCATCACCGGACCGGCGGCCGGGCGGTCGATGACCATCAGGCTGCCGAAGTTCTCGGGCCGCATCTACTTCAGCTACGGCCAGAAGCTGGTCTTCAAGCTCGCGACCGGCGGCCTCGTCCAGCCCGCCGTGCAGAACCCCAGCGACCCCAACAGGAACATCCTGTTCAACTGGTCCGAGTACACGCTCAACGACGCGGGCCTGTGGCTCAACAGCACCCAGGTCGACATGGTCTCGGCGCCGTACGCC
Organism: Streptomyces sp. NPDC014861; assembly: GCF_043081625.1. Classification (NCBI taxonomy): domain Bacteria; kingdom Bacillati; phylum Actinomycetota; class Actinomycetes; order Kitasatosporales; family Streptomycetaceae; genus Streptomyces; species Streptomyces sp. NPDC014861. The sequence continues at coordinate 37,042 of NZ_JBIBWV010000039.1, read as the reverse complement.
GTCGGCGTGAAGCGTCCGGACGGCACGGTCCTGAACACCGGGCGCCTCAAGCCCGGCGGCTACCGGGGCTTCTACGACGCCCTGCGCGGGCGACCCGGTGGCTGGGCGAACCTGATCCAGACCCGCTCCGACGGCACCGTGCTGCGCGCGCTCGCGCCCGGCCACGGCATCGAGGCCGGCGCGCTGCCCGCCGGCGTGATGAGCGACTACATCAACCGCGTCTGGTCCAAGTACGCGAGCTCGACGCTGACCGTGACGCCGTTCGCGAACCAGCCCGCGGTCAAGTACTACGGCCGGGTCGCGGGGAACGTCATGAACTTCACCGACAGCGCCGGAAGGGTCGTCACCTCCTTCCAGAAGCCCGACTCCGACAGCGTCTTCGGCTGCTACAAGCATCTCGACGCGCCGAACGACCAGGTGCGCGGCCCCATCTCCCGTACGCTCTGCGCCGGTTACAACCGCTCCACCCTGCTCACCAACCCGAACCAGCCGGACGCGTCGTCGGCCGGTTTCTACAAGGACGCGGTGACGAACCACTACTCGCGCGAGATTCACGCCCGGATGGCGGACGGCAAGGCGTACGGCTTCGCCTTCGACGACGTCGGCGCGCACGAGTCCCTGGTCCACGACGGCGACCCGCGACAGGCGTACATCACGCTCGACCCGTTCGACTGACCGCGCCCGCCGGGTGGCGGGACGGCAGCCTCACGGGCGCGAGGGCCCGGTGAGGCGGCCGTCCCGGCGCTGCCGTCCCCGCCCCTCTGCCGTCCCAGCGCCGCGGGCTCGGTCCTGCCCTGCTCGGTGCCGTCCGGCTCGGTGCCGTCCGACTCGGTGCCGTCCGGCTCGGCGCTGTCCCGCTCCGTCAGTCCCCGGTCGGGGCCAGCACGACGAAGTCGGCTCCGGACGGGTCGAGGCAGACGGCGAGCCGGCCCACGTCCTCGGCGTCGTCCGGTCCCATCTGGACGCTGCCGCCGTGCGCCTGGACCGTCGCGACGGCGGCGTCGCAGTCGACGACGTCGAAGACCGGGTGCCAGTACGGACGGCCGTCCGTGAGGGAGAGCTGCTCGCGGGGGAGTTCCATCAGACCGCCCTGCATGCGCTCCTGCGGTAGTCCGGCGGGGGTGATCAGGGTGTACGTGCCCCCGCCGCCCGGCATCTCCATGTCGGAGTACTGCCAGCCGAAGACGCCGCCGTAGAACTCTCGGGCGGCCGTGGCGTCGCTCGTGTACAGCTCCGTCCAGGACAGCGAGCCGGGCGCGTCCACCAGCTCCACGCCCTTGTTCGTGCCCGGCTGCCAGACGGCGAACTGCCCGCCCAGCGGGTCGCTGTACTGGGCCATGCGCCCCCACTCGTCGAGGTCCATGGGGGCGACCCGCACGGTGCCGCCACGGCGTTCCACGGCCTCGGTCGTGGCGTCCGCGTCGGTGACGCCGTAGTAGATCATCCAGGCGGAGCGGGCGCCCTGCTCGGTGAGTTTGCCCAGGCCGGCGACGATCTTGCCGTCCTTGCGGAACATGCCGCCTTCCATGTCCTCCCCGCCGTCGGGCATGGGCTCGTAGTCCCAGCCGAGGACGGCTCCGTAGAAGGCCGCGGCGGCGGGCACGTCGGGCGCGCCGAGGTCGAGCCAGCAGGGAGAGCCAGGGGGGAAGTCGGTGGTGATCATGGGGTTCCCTTTCGCAGATCCCGTACGGCCCCAGGCTCCCACCGGCCACCCGTCCCCGCCCCTCGACCGGCCCCGGTCGTCACGCTCCGGAGCCGACCGAGGCGGACGGTGACAGCCCGTGGCCCCGCGGCCCCGCGGCCCCGCAGCCCTGCCGGCCCGGCCAGCCCGGCCGGCCCGGCGGCACGGTGTTGCGCCCCGGGTGGCGTGTCCACCCTGTGGGTGGGCCGTGCCGTCCGCCGGACTCCGCGGAGTGGCGCGGGCCGACGCGGGACGGCGCGGGACGGCGCGAGCACGCGATGGAAGCCCCGTGCCCTGCCGCGACCCGCGTCGTTGATCCCGGCATGACGATCTTCAACCGCCGTGTCCTGGCCTCCGCCGCCGTCGCCGCCACCGCCGTCCTCGCCTCCGCCGGTGCGGCGTCCGCCGACAGCGTCGGCAACAACCTCCCCGGAGTCGGACTCCTCTCCCAGACCTTCGGGAACGGGGACCAGCAGAACCAGGCCACCGACACCCTGCCCACCCACGACGCCCTCAACAACATCACCGTCCCCTGACGGAAGCCGCGCCGAGGCGCGACCTCCGCCCGCCGTCCGGGCTCCGGCGCCCGGGTCAGGAGGTGGCGTCCCCGGCCTGCCCGAGGACCTGGCGAAGCCGGTGAGCGAACTCGTCCGGCTTCCCCGGGTATCCGAACTCTCCGTCGCAGAAGCCGCCGTGATGGCTCGGGAACACGGTCGCCTCCTGCCCGAGAAGCTCGGCGACGGCGACGGAGGTGCGTCCGGTCAGCAGGTTCGCGGATTCCTCGCCCACGGCGATCACGACGCGGGTCGGCGCGGCGGCGATCGCGTCCGTGTCCGGCCGGTATCCGCTGACGGCCCATGACCGGTCGGACAGCAGCGGATCGCCGCGCGTGCCGTCGTCCTCCGCGGGGAGCCCGAACGCGGCGGGGTCGGGTTCCGGTTGCGCGAAGTACGAGTCGGTGAACTCGCCCTCCCACGAGGTCATGGCCACGAACGCCGCCATCCCGGCCCCCCACCCGCGCTTCTCGTAGGCGTCCCGGACTCCGGCCCGCGCCCGGACCGCCGCCGGCCCGTCCGGCGTGAGGGTGACGAGCGGCGGCTCGTGGGCGACGAGGGTGGTCACGTCCCCGGGGTACCTCTCCACGACAGCGAGCGCGGTGACGGCTCCGCCGCTGCTGGCGAACATCTCGACCGGGCCGGCCCCGACGGCCTCGATGACGGCGTGCACGTCGTCGGCCTGGGTCTGCGGCGCGTGGTCGTCCCTCCCGTCCTTACGGGTGCTGCGGCCGAGCCCGCGCGGATCGTAGGTGACGACGGTCCGCTCGGGGAAGCGCGCGGCGAGCGCGGCGAAGCCGGTCGCGTCCATCGGCTGCCCGATCATGAACAGCGGCGGAAGTCCGCCCGCGGTCGGCACCGGCCCGCGAACGTCGTAGACGAGGTCCGCGCCGGCTGTCGTGAGTGTGTGCGTTTCCATACCCGTGCAGACCGACCCCGACCCGAAAACTCATCGGCACGGCACGAAAAAGCGCCGACCGGTGCGCCGACCGATGAGCCGGAGGAGGCGTCGGTGACGCCGATGCACGCCCCTGATCGTCACGGAACCCCGATCCGGATACGTACGTGAACCAAGTGAAGTGCTGGGTGCGGCCGGACCATGATGTCGTCCACGTCGAAGACGGGGCCCGTCAGGCCGAGCGGTTCCGGGACCATCGCGGCCATGGCCTGCTCAAGGGCCAAGCCGATGACGTTCGGCGTTCCGCGTCGGCACTGCGGGCAACCCCGGCGGCGGTACCGCCTCCAGCACGGCCGCTCCCGGCGCCATTCGCTTCCTGCCCGGTGACGGGGGCGGGAACCTGCTCACCGTGCGGACTGGCCGCCGTCGGAGGGCGACACGACGCCGGACTCGTAGGCCGCAATCACCAGCTGGGCCCGGTCGCGCGCGGCCAGTTTGGACAGGAGGCGGCCGATGTGGGTCTTCACCGTGCCCATGCTCAGGTGCAGGTGTGCCGTGATCTCGTCGTTCGACAGACCCCGTGCGATCAGCTCCAGGACCTCGCGCTCACGCTCCGTCACCCCGGGTGGTGTGGCCTCGCGGCCTCGGGCCCGGGTCGGGGCCTGGGGCGGGCGGCGGGTGAACTCCTCGATGAGGCGGCGGGTCACGGACGGGGCCAGCAGGGAGTCACCCGTGGCGACGACCCGGAGGGCGGCGAGCACGTCCGCGGGCGGGGCGTCCTTGAGGAGGAAACCCGAGGCGCCGGCGTGCAGGGCCGCGTAGACGTACTCGTCGAGGTCGAAGGTGGTCAGGATCAGCACCCGTACACCGGCGGTCTCGGGGGAGCCGCAGATCAGCCGGGTCGCCTCGATCCCGTCCATGACCGGCATCCGGACGTCCATGAGGACGACATCGGGGCGGTGCAGACGGGCGAGTGCGACGGCCTCCGCCCCGTCGCCGGCCTCTCCGACGGCGGTGAGGCCGGGTTCGTTCTCGACGAGGATCCGGAAGGAGCCGCGGAGCAGCACCTGATCGTCGACCACGAGCACCCGGGTCTGGTCCGTCACACCATCGTCCTCTCCCGATTCCCTCACCTCTCACACCTTCGTCCTCGCGCCGTCCTGCGGCAGGCGGACGGAGACCGCGAAGCCCCCCTCGGGGCGGGGGCCCGCGCGGAACGTCCCGCCGTGCGCCATCGCCCGCTCCCGCATGCCGATCAGGCCGTGGCCTCCCGGCCGTTCGCGGCAGGCACCCCTGACACCGTCGTCGGTGACGTCGATGCGCACCTCACGCGCGTCGGCCTCGACCGTCACGCGGCAGCGTGCGGGGGACGCGTGCCTCACCACGTTGGTGAGGCACTCCTGGACGATCCGGTGGACCGCCAGGGCGAGGCCCGGGGGCAGGCCGTCGTCCGGCAGCCGGATGACCGGGTCGACGTCCACACCCGCCCGCCGGGCCTGGTCGGCCAGCACGCCGAGTGCGTCGACGCCGGGTGCCGGGTCCAGGGGCGCCGTGGACGATCCGGAACGGAGCACGCCCAGGGTGCGGCGCATCTCGGTCATGGCGGCCCGGCCGGTCTGTTCGATGACGCGCAGAGCCTCCTCCGCCTCCTCCGGGCGGCCTCGGGCCACGTGCCCGGCGACCCCCGCCTTCACCACGATCAGGCTCAGGCTGTGCGACACGATGTCGTGCAACTCCCGGGCGATGCGCAGCCGTTCCTCCACGACGGCGCGTTCGGCCCGGTGCGCGGCCCGCTCCGCCTCCCGGGCTCGCCGGGTACGTACGGTGAAGCCCGCCGCCCAGCCGGCGCCGAGGACCAGCCAGACCATGGCGGTCACGCCGAGAGCCCCGCCCCACGTCTCCGCCGGGGTGACGACGGCCTCCCCGGCGATGACCGCGGCCGCTCCGAGGACGAGCGAGACCGCGAGGACGGGTACCGAGCGCCTTGGCGGCATGGTGAGCGCGACCGCGTACATGACGAGGCCGACCGCGACCCACGGTTCGCGAGTGATGTCCGACAGGGTGGCGGCGGCCGCTCCGGCCAGCGCTGTCACCGCGGCTGCCAAGGGCCACGGACGGCGGACTGCGACCGGCAGACCGACCGCCGCCGCCACGAGCACGCCCGCCCACGCGGGTCCGGAGTAGGCGGGCTGCGCGCCGTCACCCGGCATCCGGGCGAAGCTGACGTACACAGCGGTGATCGACAGCGCGGCCACCAGATCCAGCGCGAGCGGACGAACGCCGTGCAGCCGCCTGGAGACACCCATGATCCGACCGTACATCGTCACCCGGCCCTCCCTGCCAGGACCATGAGAGCCGCCGCCGCACTCACCACGAGCACCCAGCGCAGCGCCGTCGCCCACCCAGGAGCCGGACCGTCGCGCAACACGGTGACACCCAGCGGGACGAGCGCGAGACAGAGCCCTGCGACGGCCACCACCGACAGCGGCGTGGTGCCCTTGAGCACGCCCAGCGGGAGAGCCGAGGCAGCCGCCAGGGCCAGCGCCCGCGGGGGACCCAGCACGCGCGCCCGCCAGGCCCCGGCGGCGAGGAGCACCCAGCCTCCCATGATCGCGAGGTTGAGGGCGCTGAAGACGTGGAAGGCGCCGTACGCTTCTCCGACGAACCGGGCGGCGGCCTCAGCCCCCTGACGGTCGGCGAACTGGAACGCGAGGTGATCCACGCCGGCGTGGAACGTCCTCGCGAAGAGCCCCAGGACGGCCAGGACGCCGCCCCACAAGGCCAGCCCGGGGTTGCGGCGGCCCACCCGCACCGCCAGCACGGCGAGGGCCGGCCACAGCAGCACGGTCCCCGCCGCGAAGGCTCCGTAGGAGACCGCGATCGGACCGGGATGTTCGACCCGGGCGGCGAGCTGGTCGGGAAAGAAGAACGGGAACGGAAGCCGCACCAGAACTCCGACGCTCAGCAGCACGGGCGCCGCCACCAGCGAGACACCCCCCACCCACCGCCCGGGGAAGAACGCGTCACCCTCCCACGCCACGGGCAGCAGTTGGGACTTGGCCGGAGTGGGCGCGGTGCCGCCTCCGGAGGGCGGTCTCCGCTTCGTCGTCGTCATGCCCCGAACGATCCCGCCCGGACGCCACCCTCCGCATCGGAGCACGGTCCGATCCTGCCGTCGCCCCGCATCGGACCGTGGCCTGACAGACTGCGGGACTGCGGGACTGCGGGACTGCGAGGGCTTCAGGCGCCGCGGGGGTGGGCGCAGTGCTCCACGCCCCCACGACGGGACCGGGACCGGTTCGGCAGCCGGGGCCCTCAGGCGCCTGCGCTGTTCTTCCCCGTCGATCACCACAAGGTGGGCGCGGCTGACCTCGCTCCCCGCCTCCGCGAGGCGATGGCCGACCTCGTCCGCCTGGACCGACTGCACCGGATCTGAACGGCTTCCCTCGGATACTCCTGAGGGAGCGGCTGTCGGTGCGGCATGGGAGAGTCCCGGGCATGAAGATGCCGGAGGGCCTTGCGCGAGTGCTGCCTGAGATCGTCGGATCCGACCAGTTCGACGCTCTCGTCATCAGGACCGACTTCAGCGACGACGAGGCGTGGAGTGCGGTGGTTGCTGAGCTGCGCCGGCCGTGGGGGTCGGAGGGCGAGTTTCCCGCGAGGGTTCAGGTGGTCGACGCGCCTGCTTGGTCGGGGGCGACAGCTGACGAGGTTCTTGCCGCGGTGGACGAGGACGAAGACCTGTGCGTCGTCTTTCTCGCCGACCGCCACACGATGGAGTCGCCGGTGCGAGCGTTGCTGGCTCTGTCGACCATCTGGGAGGACGAGGGCGACCTTGACCCCATGTACTACCAGGAGCTCATCGACGCGCCGGAGCCCCGGGACTTCCGAGCCGTACCCGCCGTGGTGCACGCGGTCCATGTGAACGTGGCACTCGGTAACCTGGGCTTCGCCGAGTTCGCCTCCGCAGCTTGCCGTGAGCCTGATCAGGTCCTGCGGCCCGACTGATGCGTTCGGCGGACCGACGTTCCCAAACGATCTGGCCTGGCCTGTACGCTCGCCCGCCGCGACGGGACCGCCCCGATCTGCCTCATCGCCCTCAACCTCATAGACGGTGGTCGGCGTCGCTCAACTCCTCCGGCACCGCCCGCACCGTCGCGTACGCCGGCCTCTTCTCCGTCTGGCCGAGTTCCCCGAGACGGAGGGCGTCGTCGATCTCGCCGAGCTTCAGGGAAGACAGGACGGTCGCCCGTCCGATTCGTATCCCGACAGCAGGACGACCAACCTCGACAGCGGGCCCGGATCGCGGGTCGTATCCCGACGTCGGGTCGGGCTGAGCGGCGTCGTCCACCGTCGAAGCGGCGATGGACTTGTTAGGTGGTTCCTCGCGCGGGTGAGGGATCAGTGGTGTCACCCGTTCGCTCAGGGACCTGGAGGGCTCTGCCATGAAGTACAACGTCTCGATCGAGATCGCCCTGCCGAGGGAGCGGGTGGTCCAGCTGCTCGCTGATCCGGCTCAGATGCCGAAGTGGCTGCGGGGCCTGGTGCTGCACGAGCCGCTGAGCGGTGAGCACGGGCAGGTCGGTACCACGTCGCGGGTCGTGATGCGGATGGGGCAGCGGGAGATGGAGTGCACCGAGACGATCACGCGCCGGGAGCCGTCGGACCTGCACGGGATCCCGAAGGAGAGCGCCGTTCACTTCGAGCGCGAGATCGTCGGCGAGGGCATGTGGAGCGCGGTGCGCGACCGGCTGACCGAGGCGGACCCGAGTACGACGCTCTGGGCGAGCGAGAACGAGTACCGGTTCAGCGGCTTCCTGATGCGTTTGGTCGCACTCCTGATGCCCGGTGCCTTCCGCAAGCAGTCGCTCCAGCACATGCAGGACTTCAAGGCGTTCGCCGAGGAGGGAAGGGACGTACGGGAAGCGAAGAGCTGAGCTGTCGTCGGGGGACGGGTGCCGGGGGCCGGGGGAGTGCCGTGGCCGTGAGCGTTCCTGACCAGCCCGCCCCCGGCGGGCCCGGACGGTGACGTCGTCCGCCCGTCTACTGGCGGTCGATGGCGCTTCGGCCATGGGGGGTTCCTCGCCTATCCGGGTCGGTGGGGCGAAACGTCCTCCGGCTGGGTGTCGTCTGTCCGGGGCTTCCTGTGGGACGGGTTCGGTGGGCGGGGGTAGGGCTGGTGGGGTATCCGAGCGCCGCCTTTGTTCGAGGAGTCCGCGTATGGCCCGCACACTTGCCCTGGTTCTGGCCGGTGCCGCCGTGTTCACCGTGGCCCCCGCCATGCCTGATCCGGGGGCCGGGGCCGAGTCCCGGGCCGGCAGAGCTGCGGCGGAGAAGGCGGTCACGTATCGGGCGACCGCTCCGTTCCAGCAGCACGAGAAGGCCGTACGGGCCGGCTACAAGCCCGATCAGTACTGCGTCACCGACCGAGTGGGTGACAGCGGCGCGCTCGGCTACCCGCACTTCAACCACGCCCACGACAACTCGACGGATCCCGAGAAGCCCACCGCCCTCTACTACGAGGACGACGTGCGGGGAGGCAAGCGGCTCGTCGGCATGCAGTGGACGGTCTACGACCGAGACCAGGACCTGAGGACGGACGACGACCGCCCGCGCATGTTCGGGGTCCCCTTCAAGGGCCCCAACCGCGGCAACTTTCCCGGTCAGCCCGTCCACTACGTCCTGCACCTGTGGCTGTGGAAGAAGAACCCCAAGGGCGAGTTCACCACCTACAACCCGAGGGTCACCTGCCTGCCGGGGACGACCCGCCCGCAACCCCGCCGGCCCTCCTGACCCCGAGCGACCGCACTTACGCGTCGTGGAGAATGCCGCCGGTTCCTGCTGTGGGGATGCAGCGTCTCCTCACCACTCCACGGGCGGGGACGCGACGCGAGCTCGTCCCGGCTGCGGTCGTCGCGCTGTACGCGTGTCGGGAGATACGCCCCATGCTGCGCCCTGCTGACGAGCCGTTCCTCGCCACCGTCGCCACCGATCCGTACGTCCGTGAGTCGAGCTCGGTGTGGTGCCGAGGGTCGTAAGAGATCCCCGGACGAGTTGTGCGAGCTGTTCGGGCGAGTGGCGCCGGAGGCTCCATCGCGGCCCCAGGGTGGTGGCTGGCGTGAACATGGCGACCAGGGTTCGATCGTGTTCGTGGCCACCTCAGTCTGCACTGGCAGCAGTTGCCGTCCGCGCCGTTCGGGCCGTCGGGCGTGACAGCCCACAGGCTCTGATCCCACCTCACGGCGACAGAGGTTGCGACTACTCCCACCTGCGGCAGTGGACACGCGAGCGAGGTCTCACTCATCGCGTCGCCCGCAGAGGTGTCGAGTCGTCGCAGCGGCTGGGCCGTCGTCGCTGGACCCTCGAACGCCCCCTGGCCTGGCTCGCCGGCTGCTGTCGGCTCCACCGACGCTACGAACGCAAGGCAGACCACTGCCTCGTCCTCACCACCATCGCCTGCGTCCTCGTCTGCTACCGCCGAAGCGCTTGCTGATGTGGGCCCGCAACAGCTGTACAGCCAGGTCGTGATCGTAGGATGCGGCCAGATCCAGCGGAGTGCGACCGTCTGGATCAGCGAGTCCAGGATCCGCGCCGAACGCCAGCAGCACGCCCGTGGTGTGAACGGTCAACGGCTGCCCGCTCTGCAGGGCGCCATCCCCCTCGGTGTCGATCGCGTGCGTCAGCAGCGTCATGTCGCTGAAGACCTCATCAGGTTCGGCGCCGTCGGCAAGCAGCCGGTCCAGGCCTTCCGCATTCTCGTGCTCGACCGCGTAGTGGGTTGGTGTTCAGTAGTCGTTCATCGTGGCACTGAACAGCGGTCGAGACGCTCCCAGCAGCCGCATTCTCCCCGGTCGGAGCCGCGACCTGCCCACCCCTGCCACCCGGCCGCGGACTCTCGCTGCCCTTCTCCTGGCCGATCGGGTCCGGGGGTACTGCCCGGGAGACGGTGACCTGTCCTCCTCACTCGCATCCGCCTGACGCGATCTGCTGAGGGCTTTCGTGGTCACCGGCGTGGTGGCAGGCCGCAGCGCCGGGAGTTGGGGGTGGTTCCGCGCGCCAGGGCTCCCGGAGCCGGGACGACATCGGGGTGTGCTGTGACGGCCATCGGGCGCCGGCGGCGGGCTCGGACTTCGGAGCGGAACGCGTCGACGCGCCGACGCGCCGGCTGAGCTGGGCCGAATGGGCCGAATGGGGGTGAAGCGGTACCGCACCGGACCGGTCCGGGGTGAGCGGACCGGTCCGGGTGGGCGCCGAGCCGAAGGGCGGCCGCCCGCTGTCGTGTCGAAGTGGCGCGAGCCGCTTCGAGCGGGGGCGTGGGTGGCACAGTGGTCGTATGTGCGGTCGCTATGCATCCACCCGCAGTCCCCAGGACCTGACCCAGCTCTTCCAGGTCACCGACTGGCGTCCCGAGGAGGCCTTGGCTCCGAGCTGGAACGTGGCTCCGACGGACGAGGTGTACGCGGTTCTCGAACGCGCCGACCGGGAGTCCGGCGAGGGCGTGGCCCGGCAGCTGCGGACCCTGCGGTGGGGCCTGGTTCCCTCCTGGGCGAAGGACGTGAAGATCGGTGCGCGGATGATCAACGCCAGGGTGGAGACGGTGCACGAGAAGCCCGCGTTCCGGAGCGCCTTCGCCCGGCGCCGCTGCCTTCTGCCCGCGGACGGTTTCTACGAATGGGACCCCGTCGAGGACAAGGCCTCGGGAAAGGTCCACAAGAAGCCGTACTTCATCCACCCCACCGACGGTCAGGTGATGGCCCTGGCCGGCCTCTACGAGTACTGGCGCGACCCCGACATCGCCGACGAAGACGATCCGGACGCGTGGAGGACGACCTGCACGATCATCACCACGGAAGCCACGGACGCCGCCGGTCGCGTGCATCCCCGCATGCCCCTCGCCCTCACCCCGGACCATTACGACACCTGGCTCGACCCCGCCCACCAGGACACCGACGACCTCCGCGCGCTCCTCACGCAGCCGGCCGAAGGGCGCCTCCAGACTCGTGCCGTCACCACCGCCGTGAACAACGTCCGCAACAACGGCCCCCACCTCCTCGACGAAGCCACCTGAACAAGCCCGCGTTCACCGAGCCACCCTCGCCTGCCCTCGCGCGGCCGCCTCCGACCCCTCGCCTGCTCGGCACCGGTCCCGTGTCCCCTCCAGCGGCCACCTCCGGTCTCCTTCCCGCGCCCGAGACGCCAGCCGACCGGGCTCTCCTCGCCACCCCGCCGCCCAGCGGCATGCTGCCTGACGTCAGAGCGTAATTGTGTTGGACACGGTGATCATGGTGGTCGTAGCCTCGATCGGCCCCAGCCTTCATACGTTCGAAGAGGTGTATTTGATGACGGTTCAGGTTCTCGCGGTCAGCTCCCGTCGGCCGCTCAGCCCCACCGTTGTGACCTCCACGAACCGAAGGAACCCCTGTCATGGATCTGCCGCGTAGCTTCACCATCCGCGAGAGCAGCCACCGCATCTGCAACCCGTTCACCAGCGACAAGCTGGCTCTCCTGGGCCAGGCCATCAGCCCCGCGCCGGGCACGCGTGTGCTCGACCTCGCCTCCGGCAAGGGCGAGATGCTGTGCACCTGGGCCCGGGACCACGGTGTCTCCGGCACCGGCGTCGACATCAGCACCGTCTTCCTCGACGCCGCCCGTGAGCGGGCTGCGGAGCTGGGCGTTGTTGACCGGGTCGACTTCGTGCACGCGGATGCCTCGGGCCATGTCGCCACCGAGCCCGTCGGGATCGCCGCCTGCATCGGCGCGACCTGGATCGGCTCCGGAGTGGCCGGCACCGTCGAACTCCTGCGGCGCAGCCTCGCTCCCGGAGGCATGATGCTGATCGGCGAGCCGTACTGGCGCCGCGAACCGGAGGACCAGACGGTCGTCGAGGGCTGCCACATGGCCCGCAAGGACGACCTGCTCCCTCTGCCGGAACTGCTCCAGCAGTTCGGGGACCTGGGCTGCGACGTCGTCGAGATGGTTCTCGCCGATCAGGACAGCTGGGACAGGTACGTCGCGGCGCAGTGGCTCAACATCCGGCGCTGGCTCGACGCCAACCCCGACGACGAGCTCGCCGACGAGATGCGCGCGGAACTGACCGCGGCACCCGTCCAGCACGCCAGGTACCAGCGTGAATACCTCGGGTGGGGCGTTTTCGCCCTGATGGGCCGCTGACAAACCACATCGTGTGAGCCCCGGCGCCACCTGCCGGGGCTCACCCTCGTGGAACCACACTGGTCCTGCGCTCGCCGATCGTGGTCGGCAGGGTGTCCCGGTACGCATTGATCCTGTTCCGGACGACCTGGGGGAGCGGGTGGCCCCGCTGCTGCCACCCGCTCCCGAACGACGGCACCGGCATCCTGGCCGGGGGTGTCGTGTTCCGGACCGGGCAGCTCTCGCAGGCATCCTGTACGCCCTGCGGACCGGCCTTGCCTGGCGTGACCTCCCCGCCAGGACCATGGTCTGCTCCGGAGTCACGACCTGGCGCCGGCTGCGGGACTGGACCGAGGCCGGTATCTGGCCACGCCTGCATGCTGCCCTGCTCACCGAGCTGCGCCGCGCGGGACTGTCGGACTTGGACGACTGCTCCGTGCACCCGGTTCTCACATCAGGTCCTTCGTCGACCTCTCCCGCAACCGCTCCCGTCGCTACTGCGACAGCCGCACCTGCGTACGCCGACCGGGCTACGACTTCGACGAGTACCGCCACGACCAGTCGGTCGCGCAGCCCGAAAGGGACCCGCGGCCGACGCTCTCGGCGCAGTGCGCGAAACCCCTTGCCGAATGGTCAAGAATCGTTGACCATTGCTCGTATGCCTACGGACGATCTTCCCGAGACGTTTCACGTCACCACGGACGAGCAGCTGCGCGCCGTCTCCAACCTCACGCGCCACCGGATCATGGCCGTGCTCCGCTTCGAGCCGGCGACCATCACGCAGATCGCCGAGCGGGTCGGCCTCGCCAAGGGGAGCTCCAGCTATCACGTGCGGTTGCTGGAGCGGGCCGGGCTGGTGAAGGTGGTGCGGACGCGGAAGGTGCGGGGGGTGACCGAGCGGTACTACGCGATGGCCGCGCGGTCGATCGAGCTGCCGGATCCGGGAGAGGGAGGGCCGGACGTGCTGATGCGCAACGCGGTCGCGGACCTGGAGGCGTCGCCGGCGGACGGCGACCGCCACGTACGGATGGCGCATCTGCGGCTCACCGAGGCGCAGTTCGCCGAGCTGGGCGCCCGCCTGGAGGCCCTGGCGGACCAGTATCGGGAGCTGTCCGACCCTTCGCTGCCGGACGCGTCGCTCGTCTTCGCGCTGTTCCACCCGGCCTCGCGCACGCCGGCCGAAGAGGGCGCCAAGTGAAGCAAGGAGTGCAGAAGTTGCCGGCCGGGTTCGGGCGGCTGTGGACCGCGCAGACGATCTCCTCGCTCGGTGACGGGGTGACCCACGCCGCCCTGCCGCTGCTCGCGCTGACCCTGACGCGGGACCCGATGGCGCTCGCCGTCGTCACGGCCGCCGGGACGCTGCCATGGCTGCTCTTCGGAGTGCTCGGCGGGGCACTCGTGGACCGCTGGGACCGCCGACGCACCATGTGGGTCGCGGACACGGCCCGTGCGGTCCTGCTCGGGATACCCGCGGCGGCGGTCGTGCTCGACACCCTGAGCATTCCACTGCTCGCGGCCGTCGCCTTCCTGCTCGGCCTCGGCGGCCTCTTCTTCGACACGGCCGCCACGGCCTATCTGCCGGACCTGCTCCGTCGCGACCCCGTACTCCTCGAGCGCGCCAACTCCCGCCTGCGTGGCGCCCAGACCGCCATGTCCGGTTTCGTGGGACCGCCTGCCGGAAGCGCGCTGCTCGCCCTCGGGCGGGCGGTTCCGCTGCTCGCCGACGCGGTGTCGTTCCTGCTCTCCGCCCTGCTCGTCCGTACGCTGCCCGCCACGCCCCAACCCGCGCCGGAGGCCCGCGAGTCGCTGCTCCGGCAGGCACGGGACGGAGCCTCGTACGTGTTCCGGGACCGACTGCTGCTCGGGCTCGCGCTCCGCCCGGCGGTCGGCAACATCGCCTTCTCCGCAGTGGCGACCGTTCTCGCCCTGTTCGCGCACGACCGTCTCGGCATCGACACCTACGGGTTCGGCCTGCTCCTCACGGCGGAGGCCGCCGGCGGTCTGATCGGTGCGGGCATCGCCTCCCGCCTCGGCCGACGACTCGGCACCGGCACTGCGCTGACCTGCACGGCCGCCGTCGAAGGGCTCGCCGTCCTGGGCCTGGCCGCCGCCCCGAACCCGTACGCGGCCGGACTGGCGCTCGCCGTCTGCGGGGCGGGCATGGGTGCCACGATGGTGCTCGGGCCCTCCCTCCGGCAGGCGATCGTCCCCGCCCACCTCATGGGCCGGGTCGCCTCCACCTCCCGCATGCTGGCCATGTGCGCGGCCCCCGTCGGAGCCTTCCTCGGCGGCTGGCTGGCCACCGCGCACGACATCCGCACCCCGCTCTACGCCGCCGGCCTCCTCCTCCTGGCGATGACGGCCGTCACCGCTTCCATGACCGACAACCGCCGGGTCGAGGCGGCGCTGCGTACCGCGGCCGCGACCGGCAGCCCTGAGCCCCCGGCATCCCAGGAGTCCGGCTCGGAGAAGGCACCCGAACTCCTGTGACCCGCGCCGCGAGGCGCCGTGCCGAGGCCGGGCCCCCGAACGGCGGCGACAACGGCTGAGGCGACGGCAGCGGCTGTGACCGTGTGCGGCAGATCATGGCCGGTGCATCGTGCGCGAAAGGCCGTGCCTGCCGAGAGGGAATTCAACGGGCTTATCAAGAAAGAAGGTTGAGACGTAGGGCCTTTCGAACCGCCGCGTGGGGCCCTGCCTGCCGTCGCCCCGGGGCTCGTCAGCTGCTCGGCACGTCCGAACTGGTCTTTCCTGAAACCCTGTTGAGGGACTTGATGGTCCCGGCTGCGGCGCTCGGGCCGGTGTGCCATTCTGAGATATGTGGCCGCATCTGAAACGGCCGTCGCAGGATCGAACTTCCCTTCGTCGCCGCTCGGCGACGCTTCAATCAGCAACCGATCGAGAAACCAGGCGCTTCTCATGGATGCTCACAGCCAGGCGTCGACGCCCGGGGGGATCGGAGTGCTTCTGGATCCCCAAGAAGCCTTCGCAGCTTTCATGGTCGAATTCGATACGCTCGCCGACCTCGACCCGGATCTCGGATGGGTGCGGCAGGCCCTGACATCGCGCCTCGAGGAGATCCCCGAGGAAGACGCCCTGCGCGTCACCTCGCTGCTCTGGCCCGGGGCCAAGGCGATACTGCTTCCCCATCCCTTCCCCTGGCCACCGGTATGGCCCCCGGCCGGATTCCCGCCCCTTCCCGGGTATCCGCCGTGGCCGCTCTGGCCCTCCTGGCCCCCTCCGTGCCCCGGCCCCCTGCCGTGGCTGGGGCCGCTCGCCGGCGGCGGGGAACGAGCAGCGCTCACGGCTCTCCGACACGGACTCGTGGAAGGCGGGGCCCTGCGCCGCCAGTTCGCCGCGGATCTCGAAGGACCTCTGTCCGTACGGGCTCTGCGTGACGCGGCGCGCGCGGTTCAGGACTGGCAGTACGCCTCCACCTCGGCGCAGACCCGTGACTTCGACCAGTCGTGGGACGAACTGCAGCGGATGACGGCGGGGCCTGAGCGGAAGCCTGGGGCAGCCGCTGTCGGAGTCCTCCTGGTCGTGGCGGCCGTCGGCGTCGGATTCGGGGTGGGTTACGGGATCGCCCACTACGCATCCCACCATCAGTGAGAGTTCTGCCGAGGCGCGGAATCCGTGCCCGGAGAGGGGACAGAGGGGTGATGACCTATGGAGTCCAGCGGTTCCGGAGCGACGGGCACGCGGGATGTCGTCCTCGTTCTCGACGTCCAGAAGGCCCTTGAGACATTCCTGGCGGAGATCGACCGATTCTCCGAGATGGATCCCGATATCGCCTGGGTGAAGCAGGCGGTGGACGAGCGCTTCGCCGGACTGCCCGAGGACGACGTCCTGCGTGTCCTGGCCCCGCTGTGGCCGGGGTTCAAGTCCATGCTGATGCCGGACCTGTGTCCGCCGGGATGGCCCCACCGGCCTCCGTACGGTCCCTGGACCGCGAGGGCGGTCGCCTATCCGTGGGCGGTCGCGGAAGGAGAGTCCTCCCTGCCGCCGTCCATCGCCTCGCTCCGGCACGGTCTCGTCGAGGGTGCGCGGCTTCGCCGACTCGTGGAGTCCGCGCTCGACGGGGCCCTCTCCGCAGAGGCGCTCCGGCTGACGGCCCGGCAGATCAAGGACTGGGAGCTTTCCTCCGCCTCGACCCGGACCAGGGACTTCGACGAAGCGCGCGACGAACTGGCGCGGCTCGTCGGCGGGCCCGAGCGGAAGTGGGGGCCCATTGCCCTGGGGTTCGTCGTGGGGCTGGCGGCCGGCATGGTCATCGGCTCCGGTCATGTGCTGAGCCACCACATCTGAGCCGGCTCGCCCCCGCCGGCACCGGAACCAGACCTTGGCACCGGAACTCGCCCGGCTCATCCATCCGGTCCGGCTCATCCACCTGATCCGACTCCGGCTCCTGGTCCGACTCCGGCACGCGTACGGCACCCGTACCCGAAGAGGCCCGCGCTCCCGGAGCGCGGGCCTCACCCTGCGGACGGTCCGGGTCACGTCCGGGGCACGCAGGGGGTGCAGCAGGTGGGGGCGGGTTCGACGCACACGGTGACGGAGTCGGTGTTGTCGGCCGGGTCGGGGTCCTTCTCGACGGCGGTGACCGTGGCCGTGTTGGTGACGCGGACGGGCCTGGTGGCCTTCGCTCGCAGGGTGAGGGCCGCACGGGCCCCCACGGCGAGGGGGCCGACGACCCACTGGCCCGTACCGGGGGAGTACGTACCGAGGTCGGCGTCGGCGGACAGGAAGACGAGTCCGTTCGGGAGCCGGTCGGTGACCGTGACGCCGGTCGCCGGGCTGGGGCCGGCGTTGTGGACCGCCAGGCGGTACGTCACGGTCTGCCCGACGGTCACGGTGGTCGCGTCGGCCGACTTCACCACCTCCAGATCCGCGGCGGGCCGGACCTCGGTCACGGCCTCGTCGGACGTGGACGACAGCGGCTCCGGGGTGGGACCGAGATGGTTCTCGTACGTGGCGGCGGCGGTGTTGGTGACACGGGTGCCCGCCGTGTCCAGCCCGAGCGTGACCCGGTACTCGACGGTGGTACCTCCGGGCAGGGCCGCGGTGTTGGCCAGGCTGCCGCCCTGGGAGGCGGAGGCCCCGGTGCCGAGCCGGAAGACGACCGCGCCGGCCACCGGGTCGTAGGCGGCCTCGTCGTCACCCGGCTGATCGGTCTTCACTCCCGCGTTCGGACCGTCGACGATCCGCAGCGACCCGGGCACGTACGTGGTCCCCGGCGGCAGGACGTCGGTGAGCGTGAGCCGCTCGGCCGCGCCGCCCCCCTCGTTCCGGGCATTGATCCGGTACGTGACGACATCGCCGATGTCCAACGGACCTGCCGGTACGGCGGTCTTGGTCAGCACCACGAACGGGGCGGTGCCGAAGAACACGCCGTCGAGGAAGTTGCCGATCCCGCGGTTGCCACCCGCGGCCGAGACGGACCGGAAGGCGAAGCGGGTGGTGGTCTGCCCTGCGGGGACGGTGTAGGTGCCGGTGTAGTACCCCCAGGCCGTGTTGCCGTCGGTGAAGGTGCGCTGCTCGACCACGCTGCCCGGGGCGCCGATGTCCAGGGCCATGGTGTCCTGCCCCTGCCGGCCCCGGTGGTAGAGCCGCCAGTACAGCCGGGAGCCCGGGGTGGTCGGCAGGTCCTGGTAGAGAGTGGACACCTGGTTGGCGTTCAGCTCGGCGAACTGCTCGCCCTCCGCGGACGGCACGCCGTTGAAGCCGGAGCGCCACACCTCGACCATGTGGTCGGTGGCGGTGGTGAGCCAGCCCGGAACGTGCCGTGGGGCCTGGGTCTGGGAGGCGTCCGGGAGGAAGGCCATGTCGCTGACGGAGGGTTGCTCGAAGCTCCCGTTGACGAGGGCGACCCGGAGCGGGACGGAAGGAGGTGTACCCATGATGACGTCTCCAATCGGTCGACGGTGCGCGGCAGCTCCGCTCCCCCCGAAGGCCGGGGGGCCGACAGGATGGGAGGACGGAGCCGGAACGCCCCGTAGCTCACCGCCTCCTCGGAGTCCCGGTACAGCCGGGGTGGTGAGGTCTTGGCCAGGGCCGGTCGGAGGGTTTACCCCCGCCGACACGGTCCGCCACGGCATGGCGGTCGCCGCGGCGCCGGCGACACCGCCCCGCGCACCACCTCGGGCGCACAGCTCGCGCGCGTACCTCCCGTGCTGACCTGATGGCACCGCTGCCTGGCGCTTACGCGCCACCCGGGAGGATGAATCGAAGGTTGCCGGGTTGACGTTGACGCGCCGCGCGGCCGAGCCGGTCGTCTCGGCGAGGCATGCGCCGCTCGGTGCGTCCGGGGCTCCGGTGTCGCCGGACGAGGCGTGCCGGAGTCCCTCCTTCCGGATCAAGCCGATGGTCGAGGTCGAGCGAGGCGCGGCAGGATGCGCCGCATGACGCTGCCCGCGCCCGAGCTGCACACCTCCCGCCTCCGACTGCGGCCGTTCACCGACGCCGACGCGGCGTCACTCTTCGCGTTGCACAGCAGTGCTCATGTGCTGCGCTACTGGGACTCCCCGCCGTGGACCGATCCGGCCCGCGCCGAGCGCTTCCTCGCGCGTTGCCGGACGATCGAGGAGGAGGGGACGGGAGCGAGGGTGGCCGTCGACCGCGCCTCCGACGGCGCGTTCATCGGCTGGTGCGGCCTGACCGGCTGGTATCCGGAATTCCGCAGCGCGTCCTGGGCTATGTCTTCGACGCCGGCGCCTGGGGTCAGGGGTACGCCACGGAGACCGCGCGCGCCGTCCTGCGGTGGGCCTTCGACACCTTGGACCTGAACCGCGTCCAGGCCGAGACCGACACCCGCAACGCGGCGTCCGCCCGGGTTCTGGAGAAGCTCGGCTTCGTGCGCGAAGGCACCCTCCGCGAGGACTGTGTCGTGAACGGCGACGTCTCCGACTCCTGGGTCTTCGGCCTCCTCCGCCGCGAATGGTCCCCGACGACTGACCGCGGAACGCCCCGAGACGCCTCGCTCTCCACCTCAGCCCCTTCGTCCCCGTCGGCCCCCCGTCCCACGCGGCCGTGACCGGGAAGGGCGCGGCGAGGACCCGCCCGGAGGGGGAGCCCTCCGTGGCCGGCCGCCACGCACGGTGAGTCCCGCCATCAGGGGGTGACGTCACGGTCCTCGGTGACGGGCGGAACTTCATGGTGTGAGGAACGCGTTGGCAGGGTGGTGCGCGATGACGCGTGACCGACGACGGATGACATGGCAGAAGCCGAGGTGGCACGAGTGGCGATGTGGGATCGGATCAAGGACCAGGCGACCAGGGGTCTGCAGCAGGCCCAGGGGGCGCGGGGTGGGTCCGGTGGTCATGGGCCGTCCGGCGCACGGCCCGGCGGCGGCTCCAGGGCCGAGCTCGTGAGCGCGCTGAGGGCGCAGCTCACGTCGCTGAAGAAGGAACTCAAGAGCGGCGCCTTCCGGGACGCCGCCATGGCCGTGTGCGCGTTGGTGGCCGCTGCGGACGGCCGGATCGACCCGGCCGAGCGCCAGCACGTCGAATCGCTCATCCTCACCAACGACGTCCTTCAGAACTTCCCCGCGGACCAGCTCCGCGAGCGTTTCAACAAGCACGTCGACCAGCTGTCGGCCGGCTTCGTGATCGGCAAGTCGACGGTGCTGCAGGAGGTCGCCAAGGTGGCGAAGAAGCCTGCCGAGGCCCGGGCCGTCATCCAGATCGGCATCGTGGTCGCGGGTGCGGACGGTTACATCGAGCCCTCCGAGGAACAGATCATCCGCGAGGCGTGTGCCGCGCTCGGCCTGTCGGCGGCGGAGTTCGGCATCTGACCCGCTCATCCCGGTGAGGAGGCGCGCGGCCGGTACGCGGGTCACGATGGAGGAGGGTGGTGGCATCGATGGAGTTTCCCGAGATCTACGAGCTCGTCTTCCAGGAGTCGGCAGTGGTCGACGACGTGGTGGTGGTCCGCCGCACGGAGCGCGCCGGCCCGGGCGGCTGCCCGGTCTACGAGGACGACACGGGCATCGTCCGCGCCGAGATCAGTGAGCGCGGAGACGTACGCATGCTCGCGAGCGGCGGCCACCAGGCCCACACCTTCCGCGTGACGGCCCGGGCGCGGGAGTAGCGCCAGCGGGGTGCCGCACCGGACCCCGTCGCTCCACGGGGTCCGGCGGCCGACGAGGTCTCGGCCGATCCGGCGGGGGGCCACTGCGAGAGGGGGAGAGGGCGGGCCCGCTGTGTCGGGCGCCGCCCGACAGGTGCGTGCACTTCTCGATGTCGCCCGTCGCCACGGAAGCCTCCCGCCGGGGCCGGGGGGGCGGCTCAGACGGTCCCGCAGGGGCTTTCGTCGCGGGGATCCGCGGCCGGGTCGTCCACCCGTGCGGCCCACGGGGGCGGGGTCGTCGACGCCGTCCAGGCCGCCAGGTCCGTACCGTCGACGCAGACGATCCCGCAGGAGGCCGCGTACTCCAGGGCGGGGTCCGTGAAGGTGCTGGTGGTGACGAGGACGGCCACGTCGGCTTCGTGCACGGCGTAGCAGGTGCCTCCGAACCGCTGGAGGTCAGGGGAGCCCACCCGGTGGTCCTCGCCGTACTGCTTGCACTGCAGGACCACGCGCAGGCCGTCGGGGGTCGTCGCTATCACGTCCGCGCCGAGGTCGCCGGCGCCGCCGACCACCTCGACGGGGGAGCAGCCGTCACGGGCGCACAGCGCGGCGACCGTGTGCTCGAAGCCGTCCGGATCGACGGCCTCATGGTCCAGGGCTCCGGAGTCGACGGCGGGCGGGGCGCTGAGCGGGGTCGGGAGGATTTCCGTCCTGTGGTCGCCGGGATCGGGCAGGGGGAGCGTGTATTCGACTTCGGCCACCCCGTTCTCCCTCAGGTCGTGCCACTCGCTCCTGTCCCGACCCCGCACGCGCGGCGCCGTGGTCCTGCGCCGTCGGCTCATCGCCGCCGCGACGCCCAGCAGCGCGAGGACCGTCAGGACGACGGGGACGTACGAGCCGGTCGACCGAGCCGTCCTGACCATCAGGGCCGCGCCTCCGGTGACCACCCCCACGAGCCCCACCACGAGTATCAGGTCCCGGGCGGACCGGGCAGGGACGTCCCCGTGCCCCATCCCCCCGCTTGCGTCTCTGTCGTCGACCGCCGTCATTCGGCCCCCTCCTCGTACGGCCGGTCTTCCTCCGACCGGCCCTCCCCTGACATCGACCCGCCTCACCCCGACGGCACGGTCGAAACGCGTTCGGACCAGGGCGATGGCCGGGCACCGGCGGGAACGCGGGAGAGTGCGGGGTCGGGGAGAGCTGTGCGGGTGGGGGGAGGGCTGTGTGGGTGGCGTGATGCGGCCACCTCAAGTTCCGCTCAGATGTGATGACAATCCTTCGAATGTGTCTCTAGTGTCCTCGCAACCGAGGAGGACGAAGCACGTGCAGATGAGAAGGTCGATCTTGACCAGAGTCCAGGAGAACACCCCCCGGATCCCCGTCCAAGAGGGTCCGAGGGTCCTGCCCGGAGTGAGCGGGCACGGTGGCGCTCCGTACGCGGACCGGGCGCGTGACCTCCTCTCCAGCACCCTCCTCCACGGTTAGAGCGCCGACGTGACACTTCGCAGCATCCGTTCGGCCGGCGCCTTCGCCGGCACCGCGGTCCTCGTCCTGACCATGTCCGCGTGCGACCTCGGGACGGAGCCCGAGGGCAAGGGCGAGAAGATCGCCATCGGCATCAAGTTCGACCAGCCGGGCCTGGGCCTGAGGACGGCGGACGGCTACTCGGGCTTCGACGTCGACGTCGCCACGTACGTCGCGCGGAAGCTGGGCTACTCCGAGGACGAGATCGTCTGGAAGGAAGCCCCTTCGGCGCAGCGCGAGAAGCTCATCGTGAGCGGTGACGTCCGGTTCGTCGTGGCGACCTACTCGATCAACGAGCGGCGCCTGAAGGAGGTCGACTTCGCGGGTCCGTACTTCCTGACCCACCAGGACCTGCTGGTCCGCGGCGACGAGGTCGCGATCAACGAGGTCGAGGACCTCAACTCCAGGAAGCTCTGCTCGGTCACCGGCTCGACCTCCGCCCGGAACGTCAAGGAGAAGCTGGCCCCGAAGGCCGACCTGCAGCAGCTCGGCGGCTACTCCGAGTGCCTTGCCGCGCTGGAGAGCAAGAAGGTCGACGCGCTCACCACGGACGCCGCCATCCTGGCCGGCTACGCCTCGCAGCAGCAGCATTGGGGCAAGTTCAAGCTCGTCGGCCTCTCGCTGAGCGACGAGAACTACGGCATCGGCGTCAAGAAGGGCGACACCGCGCTCAAGGCCGAGATCAACAAGGCCCTGGGGGAGCTGGTGTCCGACGGCACCTGGCGGAAGCTCGTGCGGAAGCACTTCAACCTGTCGAGCTACGAGAGCGAACCCCCGCCGAGGATCCAGGACTGACCTCCCCGTGAGAGCGGCCGGGAGCCTCTGGCTCCCGGCCGCTCTCGTCGGTGCG
This sequence comes from Streptomyces sp. NPDC014861, assembly GCF_043081625.1. Taxonomy (NCBI): domain Bacteria; kingdom Bacillati; phylum Actinomycetota; class Actinomycetes; order Kitasatosporales; family Streptomycetaceae; genus Streptomyces; species Streptomyces sp. NPDC014861. Next base: position 14,318 of record NZ_JBIBWV010000039.1, on the reverse strand, counting down.
GCGTCACTCGTCATGGACCACGGCGTCCGGTCCCTGGCGGGCGGTCCGGCGAGCTCGCTCCGGTGCCGGGTGGAGAACCGACTGAAGGGTGGAAAGCCGGCCGAAGGGTGGAGAGCCGGCTGAAGGGCGGAGGGTCGGCTGAAGGGTCAGGCGGGGACGGCAGGGCACTCCTTCACCGTGACGCGCACCGAGAAGACCTCCTTGTCGTTCTGGCGGCCGGTGACCTCGGTGCTGACGACGTCGCTGCCGTTACGGCGCGGAGCTGTGGCCTCGACCCAGCAGGGGGCGTCCAGCTCGACGTAGCGAAGGAACCGGGCGTCGAGCTCCAGGGGGACGGTTCTGGGACTGCCGGACAGGGCGTGGGCGGCCTGGGCCGCGGCCTCCAGGAAGACTAAACCCGGTATGTGGTCGTGAGCGTGGTCGAAGAAGAAGCGGTTGCCGGTGTCGACGCGCAGCTGCCAGCGGTGCGGCTCCGCGAGCGGGGTCAGGACCGCGTTGTCCAGCGAGGTCTGGCCGCCGCGGACGGACTCGTCGAGGGCGGGTCCGGGAGGGAGGGCCCGCGCGCTGGCGGCCTGCGCGTCCGCGTACGCTCCGCGCAGCCTGTCGTAGATGGCGGGCGGGTGGGCGGTGTAGCGGACCCGGGCAATGCCGAGTGGCTCCCCGTCACGGGTGGCCGTGACCTGCGCGGCGAGATGGGTGGAGCCGAACCGCCGTCGTGCCACCTCGGTGTGAGTGATCGTCAGGTGAATGTCCGATGCCGGGACGTGGGTGCTCAGGGCCGCCGGGACGACGGAGCTGTCGTAGGACTCCCACCCCAGGCGGAAGTCCAGCGGGATCCCGTGGGCGACGTGGGACAGCAGGGCGAGGGCCTGGCGGATCGTCTCGGAGAAGAGGAGGGGGTGGTAGTGATCCGTGTGGGATGTGTAGAGAGGGTGGTGCGCGGGCCAACGGGCGATGACGGTGTGGGAGACGCCGTCGGCGTGGCTGCGCCATCCGGACAGGAGTGCGTGGCCGGGTACGGTCTTGCGGGTGAAGGCCGCGGGAACGTGCCGGACGCCGTCGAGAGTTGCGATCGAGCCAGTTGTCACGTTCAAGGTGTTCCCCCAGAGAACGGCGCGGTGAGGTGGTGGCAACTGCTGCGGGCAAGGTGCGTGAGACCACTTCGTAACATAGTGATGGTTATGTTTATCTGTCGAGAGAGGGGGAGGTCGGGTCTATGGCTCAACAGGAACGAAGCGTCCGGACGCGGGCGGCCATTCTGCGGGCGGGTGCCGAGGTTTTCGCAGAACTGGGCTTCGCGGGGGCGAGCGTCAGCAAGATCACCCGTAGGGCGAACCTCACGCTGGGGGCGCTCTACTTCCACTTCGAGTCGAAGGAGCAGTTGGCGCGGGAGATCGTCCGCGCGCAGCCGGCGCTGGTGACGTCCGAGGCGGCGACGGGCCTGGAGGGCGCCGTCGACATCACCCTGGCGTGGGCGACACAGCTCACGAGGGACCCCCTCCTGCTGGCGGGCGCCCGACTGGTCATGGACCAGGAGTACTTCGTCCGCAGCGAGGAGGGCAATTCCTACCGCCAGTGGACCGAGGTGCTGCTGCCGTACCTCCAAGAAGCCTCCACGCGGGGCGAGTTGCGGCCGGACGTGAACGTGCTGTCCCTCGCCCAGCTCGTCGTGAACGCCTGCACGGGGGCGCAGATGAACTCCCAGCTCGACAGCGGCCGGAGGGATCTGCCCGAACGGCTGCGCCAGATGTGGACCCTTCTGCTCCCGCTGGTCGCGACCGAGGAGGCCACGAGCCGCGTCATGGAGGAGCTGGCTCCGCTCGGGCACGCGTCTCCCGTCGCCGAGGGCACGCGGGCCTGATCGCCCCGGAGGACTGCCGCGACCGTCGCGAATGGCGTTCAATCGGTCCATGCCATACGCATCGCGAGCGTTACAGGGGAGAACGGTCATGATCACGGGGGCGTCGAGCGGCATCGGCGCCGCCGCCGCGCGGCTGTTCGCCGAGGAGGGCGCGGCCGTCGTGCTGATGGCCCGGCGCAAGGACAGGCTGGAGGAACTGGCCGAGGAGATCCGGGCGGGGCGGGGGAGGGCGCTGGCCGTGCCGGGGGACGTCCGGAGGCCCGAGGACGTACGGGAGGCGGTCACCCGGGCAGTCGAGGAGTTCGGGGGCCTGGACGCCGCGTTCAACAACGCGGGGACGGGGACGTTCGGCAGCGCCCTCCACGAACTCGACGAGGACGCCTACGACACGGCGATGGACGTCAATGTGAGGGGCGTCTGGAACTGCATGCGCCAGCAGATCCCCGTCATGCTGCGGCAGGGGCGCGGCGGATCGATCGTCAACACATCCAGTGTCGCCGGCCATTCGGCGACGGGCGCGACGGCGCCCTACATCGCCGCCAAGCACGCCGTCCTCGGCCTCACGCGCGCCGCCGCGTCCGAGTACGGGGACTCGGGGATCCGGGTGAACGCCCTGATGGTCGGGGCCACCCGTACGGCTCTTCTGGAGCCCTACACGGACGGCACGCCCGAGGCGGACGGGCGGTTGGCCCGGCGCGCGGTGCAGAAGCGGCTGGCGGACCCGGACGAAGTGGCGCAGGCCGCGCTCTGGCTGTGCGGCGACCGGGCGTCCTTCGTCACCGGCGGGGCGATCGCGGTGGACGGAGGATGGAGCGCGGTGTGAACCCCGGGGCGGCGGGTTCCCCTCGGGGCCGCGTGTACGCGCGGCGGCGCCGACGGGGCGGATCCGGCGCCTCGCGCCCGTGGTGCACGGCAGCCGTCGGACGCCCGCCCCCTCCGCGGGGCGGACCCGTGACAGACCTGCCGCCCGGCCCGCGCCCGCCGGTTGATCGCGCCTCCGTCTCCCCGCCCCCACCCGCGTCACGCGCCCCCGCGCCCCGCGTGTCCCTCGTCAGACGCGCAACCGGGCCGACGGCCGGGCGACCCGGGGGAGCGGGGCGGCCGGGATGGTGCGGGAGAGGCCGTCCGGGTCGATCTGCGACAGTTCCTGGTAGCAGCAGGCGGCCGAGACCAGCGTCACGTGACGGTGCCAGCCGGGGTACGACCGCCCCTCGAAGTCCTGGAGCCCGAAGCTGCCCTCCAGGCGGCGCACCACCCGCGGTGTCGTCGCCTGGAGCGCTGCCAGCTCCAGGAGTTCCTCGACCGACAGGTGGACCAGCGTGGTGAGCCAGGCCGAGGCCGGCCGCTCGCCCTCCCGGGGCACCTCGGCGAACAACCGGTAGAAGCGCTGCGGTTGAGGGCCGCGGGGCAGACGGACCAGCCCGGTGACCACGCGGGTCAGGCGGGTGGGGCGAAGCTGGCCGGACTTCAGGACCGAACGCAGGAGTTCGCCCTCGGTCTCCAGGAAGCGACGTGCGCTCACCGGCGAGCCGGGGGCGTCAGGACCGGCCCCGAAGGAGTGAGCGGGCAGCGTCGGCAGGACGGGCAGGGAGTCGGGAACGGCGGCGACGAAGTCGTGCGCCCGCTCCCGCAGACCGTGGAGCAGCCGATCCGACTCCTTGTACTCGCGCAGGTCGGCCACGAGCGGCAGCGCCGGGATTCCGCCCGCGGCCAGGCCGTCGGCCAGGTCGAGGACGTGGGCCCACGCAGGCACGGGCTGGACCGCCTCCGGAATCCGGGTGCGGCGGCGTAAGCGGTCCTCGCTCCACTCGCTCGGCAGGTGGAGCCGCCAGTCGACGGGGACGTGGCTGCTGCCCGTCGCCAGGAACTGGCCCACTCCGACCTGGCAGTTGATGGTGCGACCGAGGGACGGCACGAACCTGCGGTGCACTCCGCACGACTGGTCACCCCGCTTGGGGACGAGGGCGATGCCGACCGTCCACGCCTTGGGGCGCGCCCGGCGCTCCACCCAGCGCTTGAGCTCGCTCCGGGCCGGCTGCCATTCCCACGGGCTGGCGTTGACGAAGCGGTGCAGGGACTGGGAGGCGGTGGGGGAGTCGGTGATGGCGGCGGCCATGCTGCGCATCGACTTCCTGCCCGAGACCGCCAGAAGCCCCATCAGGTACGCGGCGGCCCAACGGCGCTGGTCCGCACGTGGCAGGTGTGCGAAGAGCTGATCGGCGAAACCGGCGACACGCTGCTCGGCTTCGAGGGCGGACAGCCGGTCCGCGCCGAACGCGACTTGGTTCATGGGGGGGCTCCCGGGTGCGGCTCTGGGGGGTGATGCCAGAAGAATAATAGGGGTTGCTATTTTTTTAATCGGGACGAACCAGCCACTCCTGCACTTCCGGAGTCGGCGCTGTGGAGTAAGGGCTTGCTCTGCGTGAACCAGCCAACCGTGATCGACGGGCTTGTCGCCGCTGACCTGCGAGGTCACACTTGCCGCCACGACCGCCGGACATGCAGAGGTCGGCCCCTCGGCCGCGCCTGGCGAGAACGGGTCCCGGGCGCGTCGTCCCCCGGGTGGAAGGCCGTACGGTGCTCCGCGCGTGGACCGGGCAGGGGCCGGCGAGGCCGCCCGTCCCGCGCGCGTCGCGTGGGTCGTATACGAGGTGCGGCCTGCCATCCTGCCCCGCCGACGCCCCAGCGCGGGCGTCCAGTTGACCATCGACCAGCGCACCGGAGACTTGCATGACGAGACAGTTACGTGCGGTACGCACCCGACAGGCGCTGGTGAGCGCCGCGGCGGCCGAGTTCGATCGGAGCGGGTACGCCGGCGCGGCACTGAACAGAGTCTGCCGGGCCGCCGGGATCACCATGGGCGCCCTGACGTTCCACTTCGCGACCAAGCAGGAACTGGCCTCCGCGGTGCAGTTGCAGGGACAGGCCATCACCCGGGCCGCGCTGGCCGATCTGCCCGCGGGGCCCGCGCCGGCCCTGCACCGGGCCATCGACGTGACGCTCGAACTGGCCCGGCTGCTGGAGGAGGAGCCGGCCGTGCGCTCCGCCGCGCGGCTCAGCCGCGAGCGGCCGGACGAGGACCTCGCGTGGACGACGTCCTGGATCGCGGCCCTCCAGGAGCTCTTCGGCCAGGCGTACCGGGACGGGCAACTGCACGCGGCCGTCCGCCCCGAGGACCTGGCCACGCTGTCGCGCTTCCTGATCCTCGGCGCCGAGGACCGCGCGCGTGCGGAGTGCGCGCGGAGCGGTGCGGAGGCCCGTGAGCCGGGCGCGGTCGAGGAGGTCAGGCAGATGTGGGGGATCATCCAGCGCGGGATCTACGGACCGTCCCGCGGCGAGACCTCATGAGGTGGCCGCCCGCGGGGCGTTCGCCGGAACGCCGTCGGCCGCGGAATCCCGCGCCCGCCTCGCCGGCCCTGGAGCACGCATTCCGCACCGCCGATCCCGTATCACCGACCTCACGAATCGATTTTCGTCACACCGGCCCCACAGTGGCGTTTCCGCCCAAGAGGGAAGTGCGCTGCATTCGCATCTTTGCGCGAACGGCGGCACGATTTTCGCGAGTCGGCATTGCCGCCACCGCCACGGGCGCGGATCGTGGAATCGGCAACCGACACACATACGAGGGGCGACCCGTGGTGGAGACGGAACGGACCGGCGCGCATTCCGCGCGGGTGGCGACAGTCGTCGTGTGGCCCCAGGCCCCTCCCGGCCCCGCCCGGTGGATCTTCTGTGGCGTGTCGGAGCGGCCGGGTGCCGTCGCGGGCCGCCGCCGGACGGCGCCCGGGACGTAGGCCGCCCGATCCCGCCCCGCCGTCCGGGGCGGGATTCCCGGAATTCCCGCAGCAGTTCCGCCTTTCATCTGCCGCGTCCGCTTTCAGCGGCGGTTCCACCGTTCGACCAGCTCGGACTTCCGGCTGCCCATTTCCGGGGCGGTCAACACCGCAATGCCTTGAAAAGGCTTCCGTGGAGGACTTCATGGCGACAGCTCAGCGTAGGGACGCAGTGGTGGTCGGGGGAGGCATAGCCGGATCCGCGCTGGCGGCGGCGCTGGCGGGGGACGGCTACGACGTCCTGCTCCTGGAACGGCAGACCGTCTACCGGGACAAGGTGCGCGGCGAGGTCATCAACTGCTGGGGCGTGGTGGAACTGCTCCGCCTGGGCCTGGAGCAGCAGTTGCTCGACGCCGGCGGCACCTACATCGACCGCTTCATCGGTTTCGACGAGATCGTCGACCCCGAGACCGCCCGCGCCAACGCCCTCCACCTGGACGACATGCTGCCCGGCATCCGGGGCGTGCTCGACGTCGGCCACCCCGAGGCGTGCGAGGCGCTCGCCTCCGCCGCCGCCGAGGCCGGGGCCACGGTCGTGCGAGGCGTGGGGGACGTCATCGTGACGGGCGGATCCCACCCGAGCGTGCGCTACGAGCACGACGACGTCGAGTACGAGGTGCCCTGCCGCATCGTCGTGGGCGCGGACGGACGCACCTCGACGGTCCGGCGCCAGCTCGGCGTCTCCCTGACCCAGACCCCGCCGAACTCGCTGGGCGGCGGCATGCTCGTGGAGGACCTCCACGACTGGCCCGGCAACGTGACCTCGATCGGCACCGAGAAGGACCTGCTCTACTTCGTCTTCCCCCGCGAGGGTGCCAAGGCCCGGCTGTACCTCCTGCACGACGTGGCGCAGAAGGGCCGCTTCGCCGGCCCGACCCGCCAGGCCGACTTCCTCAAGGCGTTCCAGCTCGACTGCATCCCGAACAGCGAGATGTTCGCCGCGTGCACCCCGTCGGAGTCCTGCGCCTTCTACCCGATGAACGACGCCTGGACGGACGGCCCCGTCGTCCCCGGCGCGGTGCTCATCGGTGACGCGGCCGGATGGACCGACCCCGTGGTCGGGCAGGGCCTCTCCATCGCCCTCCGGGACGCGCGCCTGGTGTGGGAGGCGCTGCGGTCCCACACCACGTGGTCGCCGCAGATCCTCAAGGCGTACGTGGACGAGCGCGAGGAGCGGATGCGCCGCCTGCGCATCTCGGGCTCGGTCCGCACCGCGATGAACATGACCTTCACCCCCGAGGGCGCCGCCCGCCGCAGGGCCTACGCGAAGGCGTGGCCCACCGACCCGGTGCTGGCCGGCTCCCGGCTCGCCACCTTCAAGGGAGCGTTCGGTGTCGACGCCGAATCGTTTCTCCCCAGCACCATCCAGCGCCTGCTCGCCCTCGGCTAGCCGGCGCCGGACCCGAGCACCCCATCGCATCGAAGGGACTCCGCCATGCACGTGAAGACCGACGCCGCAGACGTCCGGATCCGGAAGAACGGCTGCGACATCCGCGAGCTCTACCCCTGGCAGGGGGTGGTCGCGCCGCCGTGGAACAGCACCCTGTGCTCCATCCGGCCGACCGAGTCCAGCACGCCCCACGGCCACGCCACCGACGAGACCTTCATCTTCGTCAGCGGCCAGGGCCACCTGCGGGTCGGCACCGAGCACCGCCCGATCACCCCGGGCGACGTCGTCTACATCCCGCACGGCACCGACCACCAGGTCACCAACACCAGCGAGACCGACCCGCTGACGTTCGTCAGCATCTACTGGCTCCAGCCCGTCGCGCCCGCCGAGGACGCGTGATGACCGGAACCCCGAGCGCCGACGCCCCCGCGCCCCGGCGCGTCAACGTCACCTTCTCGCCCCCCACCCCCAACGGCGACCTGCACCTGGGCCACCTCTCGGGACCCGTCCTCAACAGCGACGTGTGCGCCCGGTCCCAGAAGGTCCTCGGGCACGACGTGGCCTTCGCCACCAGCACCGACGACAACCAGACCTACGTCGTCACCACCGCCGAACGCCTCGGCACCACGCCCGAGGCGCTCATCCAGCACGCCCTCGACAGCGTCACGAAGTCCCTCGAACTGGCCGGCGTCGACGTCGACCTGTTCGAACGACCGGACGCCGACTACACCGCCTACGTCCGCTCCTTCTTCACCAGGCTCTGGGAGCACGGCGCCTTCGACCTGCGCGAGGTGGAGCTGCCGTACGACGCGGAGACCGGCGAGTACAAGGCCGAGGCCTTCGTCACCGGACGCTGCCCCACCTGCCTGGCCCACGCCCGGGCCGGCGTGTGCGAGGCGTGCGGCCTCTACAACCTCCCCGGCGCCCTGCTGCCCGTGGCGGACACCGCCTCGGCCCTCCCGCGCCGCCCCGTCTCGATCTGGGTCCTCGACCTCGAACGCCACCGGTCCCTGATCGCCAACTGGTACCGCACGAGCGACGTCCAGCTGCGCCCGGACCTCGCCAAGGTCGTCACCGACACGCTCGCCGGGCGGCTCCCCTACATCCCCGTCACCTACCCCAGCACCTGGGGCATCACGGTGGACTGGGACGGCCCCGACGTGCACCCGCAGGCCATCAACGCCTGGCCGGAGATCTACGTCGGACATCTGTACTGGCTCCAGCAGGCCCGACTGGACACCCGGGCCGAGTGCGACGAACTCGTCCAGTTCATCGGCATCGACAACGGCTTCTACAACGCCTTCGTCTACGTCACCCTGGGACTGCTCGCCGCACGCCACGGCATGCCGGTGCACCTGCCGAAGACGCGCACGCTCACCAACCAGTACTACATGCTGGAAGGGCGCAAGTTCTCCACCAGCAAGGGAGACGTGCGCTGGGCGCACGACTACCTGGAGTCCGTCGGCCGCGACCGGGCGCGATTCGTCCTCGCCCTGACCAGCCCCGAACTCCAGCAGGCGGAATTCAGCGAACCCATCGCCGCCGACACGATCGCGGCACGCTACGACGCCCCGCTCGCCACGATCGCCGGAGCGCTCGAAGCCCTGACCGGCCGCCACATCGACACGACCCCCTCACCCTGGTGGGACGCCGCCCTCCAGGCCTCCCGCCGGCGCTTCGAGGACGCCTACCGGCTGGAGAACTTCAGCGTCCGCAAGGCGGCCGAGGCGGTGGCCCTCCACCTGGAGGTACTGGCCCTGCGCGCCGCCGACATCCGGCCCGACGACCCGGGCGAGGTCTCCGGCGCCCTCCGCTTCCTGTGGGCCCTGCGCACCCTGGGCTGGCCGGTCACCCCCGACCTCGCCGAGCACATCTCGTCCGCGTTCGCGGGCCCCTCGACCGTCGGCAAGGCACCCCTGCTCGCCGATCTCGCCACCACTCCGGACAACCCGTTCCGCGGGCTGACCGTCCCGGCCGCCCCCACGGCGACCACCCCGTGAACCGCGGGGCCCACCGCCCCGCACCCCGCACCCGCACACCGAGAAACCTCATCCTCCAAGGAGACCCGTCATGCTGCGCACCTTCATGAACTCCAAGATCCACCGCGCCACCGTCACCGACAGCAACCTCAACTACGTCGGCTCCATCACCATCTCGCCCGAGCTGCTCGACGCCGCCGGCATCGGCGTCCACGAGCTGGTCCACGTCGTCAACGTCAACAACGGCGCCCGCTTCGAGACCTACACCATCCTCGGCGAGCCGGCCAAGAACCAGGTGATCGTCAACGGCGCCGCCGCCCGTCTCGTGGAGACCGGCGACAAGGTCATCATCATCAGCTACGCCCAGCTCACCCCGGACGAGGTCGCCGACCACAAGTCCCGCGTCGTCCACGTCGACGACACCAACGCGATCACCGAGACGGCGCTCCTCAGCGCGTGAGCCCCGGGACCGCCGTCCCGCAACGACGTTCCTGCATGCACGACAAGTCGAGGATGCGTGAACAGTGACAACCCATGAGATCCACCCGGTGCTGGGAGTGGGGTTCGGACCCGCGAACCTCTCCCTGGCGGTCGCGCTCGAAGAGCGCGGCCGCCCCGGCCTCGCCCGCTTCATCGAACGGTCGCCCGGCTTCCAGTGGCAGCAGGAGCAGCTCCTGCCCGGAGCCGACATCCAGAACAACCCCTTCCGGGACCTCGCCATGCAGCGCAACCCGGACAGCCCGCACACCTTCGTCAAATACCTCGCCGCCCGCGGCGGCCTGACGGAGTACCTGCACCTGAACACGAAGTTCCCGCTGCGCAGGGAGTACTCGGCCTACCTCGCCTGGGTCGCCGAGGCCTTCCGCGAGCAGGTGGACTACGGCCGGTCGGCCGCGCACCTCTCGCTCGTCGAGGGCGAGGACGGCAGCGAGCTGTTCTGCGTCGAGACCGACGACGGCGGCCGGTACCTCGCCCGGAGCGTCTCCGTGGGAACCGGGCGCTCGCCACGGATCCCGTACGTCTTCCAGAAGGGCCTGGGGGAGAGCGTCTTCCACTCCACCCGGTACCTCTCCTCCATCGAGCGCTTCAAGGACAAGGCGATCCGGGTCGCCGTCGTCGGGGCCAGCCAGAGCGCGATCGAGATCATCCTCGATCTGCTCGGCCGGCCCAACGTACGACAGGTGACCTCCGTCCACCGGGGCATCGGATTCCGGCTCAAGGACACCAGCCCCTACAGCCGGCAGGTGTTCCTGCCCGAGTTCGTCGACTACTTCCACCCGCTGCCCAGCGTCAGGAAGCGACAGCTCCGCGACGAACTGCGCTCGATCAACTACGCGGCCTGCGACCAGGACGTCATCGACCGACTGGTCGGCGCGCAGCGCGAGTTCGACCTGGCGGGCTCCGACCGGCTCGTGATGCGGCCCTTCCGCGAGGCCGTCATCAGCAGGCCGCACGGCGAGGGCCTGCGCATGGTCCTGCGCGACATCAACCACCTCACCGAGGAGACCCTCGACGCCGACGTGGTCGTCCTGGCCACCGGCTTCCGGGACTTCGGGAGCGAACCCGGCGACGAGCCGTACCACCCGCTCCTGGAAGGCATCGCCCACCGGCTTCCCCTCGACGAGGAGGGCACCCCCGTCGTCGCCCGGGACTACTCGATCGAGCTGAAGACGGAGGCAGGCACCCCGCGCCCGCTCAAGGTCTACCTCAACGGCCTCTGCGAGGCGAGCCACGGCATGGGCGACGCGGGAGCCCTGGCCATGCTCTCGGTACGGGCGACCGACATCGTCGACTCGCTCCTGCGGCACGAGACCCGGGAGAGCGAACCGCTGCTGGCCGCCGGGACCACGCCGTGACCTCCTCCACGGTCACCGCCGACGTCGCCGTCGTCGGCGGCGGGATCATCGGGCTGGCCACAGCCGAACGGCTGACCGCCCACGGTCTCACCGTCGTCGTCATCGACCCGGCAGGCATCGCCGGAGGCGCCACCAGCGCCTCCGGCGGGCTGGTCCGCGCCTTCGACCTCTCCACCACCCGCCGGAGGCACGCCACCGCCGGCCTCGACCTCTACCTGCGCCGCGGCCACCGGGGCACATGGCCTGCGCTGCGCCGCCAGGGCAGCCTGAGCCTCGTCGCGCGCGCCGACCTCCCCGAGGCCGTCACCGCGGTCGAGGACCTCACCGCGGCCGGCCACAAGGCGGACATCCTCACCGCCCACGACCTCGCCACCCGCTTCCCCGGCCTGGACGTGCCCGAGGACCTGGCCGCGGTGCACGAACCCGACGCGGGCTGGCTCCCCGTCACACAGGTGGCCCACGCCATGGCGCGCGACGCGGGCCCCCGGCTCCGGCTGATCCCGGAGCGGGCCACCCGCCTGCTCACCGGCGGCTCCCGCGTGACCGGCGTCCACACCACGGCGGGACCCGTGCGCGCCCGGGCCGTCCTGCTGGCCGCGGGCGCCGCCGGCACCGGCCTGGCCGCGACCGCGGGCGTCCACCTGCCCCTGCGTACCCGCGCCGTCAGCTACTGCCTGTTCCGCGTGGACGACCCCGCCGGCCTCGCCACGCTCCCCACCGTCGTGGACCGCACCACCGGCGCCTGGCTGCGCCCCTGGGGAGCGGACGCGCTCGTCCTGGCCGGAGTCTCGTCCCGGGAGACCGACGTCCCCGAGGCCGTACGCCGGGGCGTGCCGCCGGAGGAGGAGGCGCGCGTCCGGGCGGTCGTACGCCACCGCTACCCGCGACTGGCCGCGGCGCCGCTCGCGGGCGGGGTCACCGCGTACGACGCCATGGCACCGGAGGGCGACGGCGAGGTCACCGCGACGACCGGGCTCGACGGCCTGGTCACCGCGACCGGCTGGAACGGCGGCGGCTTCAAACTGGCGCCCGCGATCGGCGAGATCGCCGCCGCGCTGCTGCGGGAGGAGGCCACCCGATGACGTCCGTCGCGCGCCTCAACCCCACCGACGAGATGCTCCACCGCGCCGCCGACACCCTGGGATCCAGCCGGATCGTCCAGGTGCTGTGGACCTTCCCGGACCCGGTGCCCCGGAGCGCCCTCCAGGCCGCCTGGGAAGCCCTCGACCGGGGTCGCCTCAGCCGCCGGGCCCGGCACGCCCACGTACCCGGAGCCCGCCGCAGCTGGATTCCGGCCACCAACGAGGAAGCCCTCCACACCACGTCGACGCCGCTGACCGACGCCACCCTGACCGACTGGATCGACACCCAGGTCAAGGCGCCGCTGCACCCCGGCGGCACCGCCCTGTGGCGGCTGGCCGCGGCCCCCTACGGCGAAGGCACCCTCGTCTCGCTGACCGTGCCGCACTTCCGCTGCGACGGACTGGGCATCTTCAACGCCATCGGCTCCGGCGGGCACGACACCCGCCCCGCACCCGCCCCCCGGCTCCTCGACGACCTGGCCGACCTGGCGCGGCAGACGCTCCACGGCGGCCTGGCCGCAGCGCACTGGGTGCCGACGACCCTGGCCGACCCGGCCCGGCGCGAACGGATCAGGACGGCCCTCCACCCCCCGCCGGCACCCAGAGCCGCACCCCCGGCCGCACCCCGCTTCTTCACCTCGGCGATCTTCGAGACGGACGCGGCCCGCTGGCAGCGGCAGGCGGACCGCTTCGGCGGGACGACGAACAGCCTCTTCATCGAGATCGCCGCCAACCTCGTCCGGACCGCGGCCGCCGACGACCCCGCCGAACCCTTCGACGTCGGCATCCCCGTGAGCCTGCGGCGGACCGCCCACGACGCCCGGGCCAACGCCCTCGTCGTGATGCCGCTCACCGTGCCGGGCGGCCCCGCCCGACACACGAGCCTCCGGCAGACCAGGGAAGCGACCAGGGAACTCCTGGAGGACACGGGGGAGCACAGCGCCACCCTCGTCCCCGAACCCCTGTGGCACCTGCTCCCCGCCCGCCACGCCGATCGCCTCAAGAACCCCGGCGCGCAGCAGACCACCGTCGTCGCCTCCAACTTCGGCCGCGCTCCCGACGCGATCGCCCGCTTCACCGGCCGCACGGCCACCGGCATCGCCGTCCGCACCATGAACGTGCCCGGCGTCCTGCCGGACCGGGCCCGCCTGCGGGCCTCCCTGTGCCTCCTGCGGACCGGGGACCGGCTGACCGTGACCGTGACCGGCATTCCCGACCGGTTCGGTGACGCCTCGTCGCTCCGGCGCCTCGTCCACGAGGAGCTGGCGGCCTGGGACCTGACCGTCCACCGCTGGTGGGGCGCCCCCTCGCCGCACCGAGTGAAGGAGCCCTGACGCGATGCCCACAGTTCCCGCGGCTGCGCTGCCGGACCGCTGGTTCCGCACCACGCCCGACTCCGCCCTGCTGCCCCGCCCGCGCCTGCTGGCCCGCTCCCTCATCGACGTCGCCGACCTGGACGACCGCATCCGCGCCTACGAACGGCTCACCGGCACCCCCGCCGACCTGCGGATGCCGATCCCCGACTTCGGCGGCCTCGAACTCGCGGCGGTCGGCAACATGCTCCTCATCGCCAGCGCCCGTCCCTTCACCCCCATCCAGCGCCGCACGGCCTACTCCGTGATCGTGCCCTCGCTCGACGGCGCGCTGCGCAGGCTGGACCAGGCCGGCGGCACCGTGCTCGAACCCACCGAGAACATCCTCCCGGGCAGCCGGGCCCGCGTCCGGTTCCCCGACGGCGCGATCGCCGAACTCGTCGAACACCGCCCCAACCCCGGCGAACGTCCCCGCCCACCGGAGCACCGCGACACGACCCTGGACACCGGCGTGCGACTCCTCCTGCGCAAGGAGGTCAGCCGGAGCGTGTTCGCCTCCCTCGTAAGGCTCTACGAGACGGTCCTGGGCACCGACTGCGACTCCCTCGTCCACCTGGACGCCCCCGGCGCCATCGAACTGGCCACGGTCGGCAACCTCCTCCTCGTCGGCACGGACCGGCCGGAGACCACCCGCACCGCGGACGTCCGGCTGGCCCTGATCACCTCGGCACCCGGGGACATACCCGGAGCCCGGCCGGCCGGCGAGCGGCTGGCCCGCCTGGAGGACGGCTCCGTCGCCGAGGTCTGGGACAGCGCGATCGGCCTCCCCACCCGGCCGCTGCCCCTCGGGCCCACCACCGGCGGGACCGATGCCCCGTGACCAGGACACACGAGGTCCGGCGCCTGGACCGGGTGATCATCCGGTTCGCGGGTGATTCCGGTGACGGTATGCAGCTCACGGGTGACCGTTTCACGTCGGAGACGGCGTCGTTCGGGAACGATCT
>NZ_JBIBWV010000038.1:0-51321 GCF_043081625.1 Streptomyces sp. NPDC014861 | reverse complement strand
CTGTTCGAGAAGATCGGGCTGCAGTCGTGGGTGACCCAGGCATCGCGGGACGACGGCATCGACGCGGTCGCGGTCAACGAGGAACCGCTCATCGGTGGGCTGTGCAATATCCAGGCCAAGTGCACCAAGAACGTCGTGTCCGCCGAGACGGTACGGGCGGTCGCGGGGCTCGTCGTCACCACGGCGTGGTTCGGCAAGGCCAGCTGGGACTTCGCCCCACGCAACCGGGTCGAGCTCATCGACGGCCGTCATCTCAAAGCACTGCTGCTGCAGCATCTCGGTATCGACGCCCTCATCGGACTGCCCAAGGTGCCGCCCACCTGGCAGGCCCGCGACCTGAGCTGAGGACGCCAGCGGCCGCCGGAACGGGCTTTCGGTTCGCGGGGCTGGTGCCGACCCCGGGACGGCCGACAAAGGGATGACTACACCGCGGCTCGTGGGTTTGGAAGGGAGTTTCATGGGCGAGGCCCGGAAGAACACGTCGGGCACGCATGCGGCGTTGATGTCGCTGTGCGGGGGGCGTGCGGCGCAGCGACCGTCGTACGGCTGTCCTGGTGCTGGGGTGTGAGGCCCATACTTGTCAGCGCATGCTGGCGTTCTGGAGTCAGCCGGTCCCAACGCCGGCGGATGTTGCTGATCCACTGACCGAGGCGTACGGACCCGGAGGGGAGTTCCTCCGTATGCCGTTGCGGCACACGGCTGTGCCCTTCTCGGGCGTAGAACTGCCTGAGTGCCGTGATGCCTTGCTGGAAGGCGCGGTCCCGCCCACCGGAGGGCCGTCCCGAGGGCGTAGCAGCGTTCAAGGCCGGGGCTGGCGGTGCCAGGTTCAGGCAGGCGAGCAGACTTAGTTGCTCCGGGGTCTGGGGCGGGTTGGTCCGCTGGGTGTGGAGCCACTCCCCCAGGCGTTCGCCGTTTGCCGTCTGGAAGTGTCGTGGAACGGTGGTGAGGGGGTGGCCGTTCTGCTCGTGGCGTCGCGCCGTGTGGTACATGCGCTGCCAGGTCAGGGGCCAGGGCGGGTTCCAGTGCGGGTCGAGGTCGTGGAGCGCCTGTGTGCGGGCGGGGGTGAGCTGGGCGGCGCGTTTGCGTTGGGTGGCGAGCCAGCGGCCGAGGGCGAAGCCGGTTTCGGGGTCGTGGTGGTCGACGGGGGCGGCGAGGTGGCCGTGGGTGGTGGCGTAGGCGGCTGCGTGGGTGAGGCCGCGGTCCCAGGCTTGCTGGCGGGGGTTCCAGATGATGCCGAGGTGTTCGAGGGCGTGAGTGCGTGTGGGGTCGAGTGCGTTTTGGTTGTGGAGGTGGCGCTGCCAGGTGATCCAGCGGCCCAGGGGGTAGCCGGTGGGGTCTTGGTAGGTCTGGGGGGTGTCGAGGTGGTGGTGGGTTCGGTGGTAGCGGCGGGCTGAGGTGAGGCCGCGGCGCCATTCGGCGCTTTTGGGTTTGAGGACGCGCAAGGTGAGGGCGAGGGCGACTTCGTCGGCCTGGGTGGGGCGGTCGAAGTGGAGCCAGTGGCCGGGTTCGCCGGTGAGGGTGGGGCGGTGGGTGCGTGGGTCGGCGAGGCGTGCTTCGAGGCGGCTGTCGTGGGCGCGGAGGGCTTGGATGGTGCGCCATAGGGGGGTGTAGGCGTCGGCGCCGAGGAGGTCGTCGGGGTTTTCGTCGGGGGTGAGGTAGACGGGGACGATCAGGGTGGCTTTTTTGCCTGCGCCGGGTTGTTGGCGTAGGGCGCGGCCGACTGCTTGGACGGTGTCGACGGGGCTGTTCTTGGGGTCGGCGAAGACGACGGCGTCGATGGAGGGGACGTCGATGCCTTCGCCCAGGACGCGGGCGTTGGCGAGGACGGCGGGTTGTTCGGGGTGGGTGTGGGTGGCGTAGTCGAGGAGGATGCGGCGGCGGACTCGGGGTGGGTGGGTGCCGCTGATCCACTGTGACCACAGGCCGTCGGGTTGCAGGTGGGTGGGGAGGGCGGCGGCGGTGTCGGGGAGGGTGGTGGCGAAGGCGCGGGCGTCTTGGACGCGGTGGTGGAAGGTGAGGACACGGCGGAGTTTGTGGTCGTGGATGGCTTTGAGGACGGCGACCTGGCGGCCGGCGAGGCGTAGGCCGTCGACGCCGGCTCCGGGGCCGGTGGCGAGCCAGTCGCGCAGGGTGGTGTCGTCGATGACGGGGACGAGGATCTGGTAGTCGGCGAGGAGGCCGAGGTCGATGGCGTCGGAGAGGGTGAGGCGGTAGGCGACGGGGCCGAAGAGGGATTCGTCGTCCATGGAGGCGACGGTGTCAGTGTCCTCGATGCGGCCGGATTCTGCGTCGGCGTCCCAGATCCGGGGGGTGGCGGTGAGGTAGAGGCGGTGGTGGGCGGGGATCTGGTCGTCGTGGTGGACTGCCGCCCAGGCTTTGCCGAGGCGGCCTGCGGTGCGGTGGGCCTCGTCGACGACCAGCAGGTCCCAGGGAGGAAGGCCGTGGGTCTGGTGGGCGGTGACGACGGCGGGCAGGGAGGCGTAGGTGGCGTAGACGGTGGCCGGTCCGCCGGTGGTGGTGAGGGCGGTGAGCTCGGCGGGGCTGGTGGTCATGGGCAGGTCGCCGGCCGGGGTGTGGTCGGAAGCCTGCCTGGCCGAGCAGACAGCGACCGTGGTGCCTTTGCGGCCGGCGGTGTGCCAGGAGCGGGCGGTCTGGGACAGCAGGTCCAGAGTGGGCAGCAGGACCAGGGTTCTGCCCCGTGGGGTGAGGCGGGCTGTGGTGCGGGCGGCGATGAAGGTTTTTCCGGTGCCGCAGGCGGCGACCACGGTGGCCCGGGCATGGACGCGCAGTGCTTTGACGGCGGCGGTGACGGCTTCCTGCTGGTGCGGGCGCAGCTCGATCTCGGGCATGTGAGTACCGCTCCAACGGGTCGGCCGACTGGTGCCAAGCAGAGGGGTCGGGTTGCCCGGTCCTCTCTGCTTGGTGGGTGTCAGGCTATTCGGCTGCTTCGGTCAGGTGGGCGAGGGTGGAGCCGGTGGGGTTCTTGCGTACGTGGAGGCGGTGGGGGATGCGGCGGCGTAGTTCGGGGATGTGGCTGATGACGCCGACGGTGCGGTCGTGGGCGCGCAGGGAGTCGAGGACGTCGAGGACTTTGTGGAGGGTGTCTTCGTCGAGGGTGCCGAAGCCTTCGTCGATGAAGAGGGTGTCGAGGGGGTTGCCGCCGGATTCGTGGGTGACGACGTCGGCCAGTCCGAGTGCCAGGGAGAGGGAGGCGAAGAAGGACTCGCCGCCGGAGAGGGTGTCGGTCTTGCGGGGGCGGCCGGTCCAGGAGTCGGTGATCTGCAGGCCGAGGCCGGAGCGGGCGCCGCGGGGGGCTTGGTGGTCGGAGTGGGAGAGGGTGTATCGGCCTTCGGACATGATGTGCAGGCGGGTGTTGGCGGCGGTGACGACTTCTTCGAGCCGGGCTGCCAGGACGTATGCCTCGAGCTGCATGCGGACGCGGGCGCTGGTTGAGGTGCCGGTGACGAGGTCGGCCAGGTGGCGTGCGGTGCTGTAGGCCTGTTCGAGTGGCTGAAGTCGTTGGACGGCGGTGGCGAGGTCGGTGGCCAGCGTGGCGAGGTCTTGGGCGCGGGTGCGGGCGGCGTCGGCGACGGCGGTTGCTGCTGCGTGCTGGTTGTCGGCGGCGGCACGGGCTGCTGTGGCTGCGCTGGTGTCGGCGGGGGGCTGGGCGGCGGCCTGCTGCAGTGCCGGGTCTTGGAGGACCGCGGTGTGGACGGCGCAGTTCTCGCGCCATTGAGTGATCTCTTCCTCGATGGCGCGCAGGGTTTCGTCGTCGAGGAGGGCCTGCTGGGCGAGTGCCAAGGTGTCGAACCCTTGGTTCTTAGCGGTGAGGAGGGCCTGCTCGGTGCGGTGGTTGAGGGTCTGGGCCGCGGTGGCGAGGGTGCGGGAGGCTTGGGCGGCTTGCTTGAGGTGGTCGGCTGTGCGGGTGAGTTCGGCGGCGTGGGCGGCGACGGTGGGGTGGGTGCCGCGGGCTGTGGTGAGCTTGGTGGTCAGCTCGGTGAGTTGCACGGTGAGGGTGTCGTAGTCGGCGTTGCGGGCGGACAGGCCGGCGGTTGCGGTGCGGTGCTGCTCGGTGTGGTGGGTGTGCTCGGTGTCGAGCGCGTGGAGTTCTTCTTGCACGGCGCCTTGGTCGGCAGCCCGGGCCAGGGCGTCGGCCAGGGCGGCGTTGAGCGCGGCGTGCTGGGTCTGCAGGTCGGCCAGTGAGGTGTCGCCCGCTTCGCCGGTCGCGGCGGCTGCTTGTTCGCGCAGGCCATGCAGGACGGCCGCGGCGGCGTCCCGGGCGGCGTTGGCTCGCTCGTGGGCGGCTTCAGCGTCCTGTTCGTTTTGGCGTGTGGGCTGTCCGTCCTGGGCGGCGGCGGGAGCGGGGTGGGTGCAGGAGCCGCAGACCGGGCAGGGAATGCCGTCGGTGAGGGTGGCGGCGAGCTCGGCGGCCATGCCTTCGGTGCGCCGGCGGCGAATGTCGAGGTGCTCCTGGCCGGCCAGGGCGGCGATCTCTTGCGTCTTTGCCAGGCGCTGTTCGGCCTTGGCGACCTCCGCAAGGTGGGTGTCTCGCAGCTCGGCGGCTTCGATACGGGTCTTGAGGCCGTCCAGGGCGTCGTGATGACGCAGGCCTTCCAGTTCGGCCTGCCGGGCGGCTTCACGCCGTGCCTCGAGGTCGCGGCGCATGCCGGGCTCCTGATCGAGCCAGTCCTGGGAGGTGCGTTGCTGGGTGTCGAAGTCCTGCCGTTCGGCGTCAATACCCTCAAGCTGGGTGGTCAGCCGGCGGACGGTGTCTTCCTCGGCGACGAGCTCGGCCAGGACAGCAGCTTCGTTGCGGGTGGTGCGCTCGATGGTTTCCAGCTGGTCGGCGTCCAGGTCCGCGTGCTGAGGCAGCAGGTGGCGGCGGGCGCTGCGCTCAGTGCGCTGGGCGTCGGCGTGGTCGCTGGCTGCGGTGTCGGCGGCATGCAGCTGGGGAGCCGCGTGCTGGGCGCGGCGGGCCTGGTCGCGGCGCTGGCGGAGGGTGGCCTGGTGTGGTTGTTGTTCCTGCAGCAGGTCGAGCTGCCGCCGGGCGTCTGTGTAGGCCGCTTGCTGTTGGTGGAGGTCGCGTGCTGCGGCTTCGAGGGTCTGCATTTCGAGCAGGTGGGTCTTGGCCGTGGCGGCTGCCTGGAGGGTGTGGTCGTGGTGTTCGTGGCTGGCGTGCAGGAGGTCCTGGGCCCAGGCCTGTGCAGGCTCGGTGAGGGTGTGGGGGTCTTCGAGGGTGGGT
Source organism: Streptomyces sp. NPDC014861 (assembly GCF_043081625.1). Classification (NCBI taxonomy): domain Bacteria; kingdom Bacillati; phylum Actinomycetota; class Actinomycetes; order Kitasatosporales; family Streptomycetaceae; genus Streptomyces; species Streptomyces sp. NPDC014861. Next base: position 46,079 of record NZ_JBIBWV010000038.1, on the reverse strand, counting down.
GCGGGGTGCTCGGTCGCGAGGTCGGCTCCGGCGGCCTGGTGGATGCGTTCGGCCAGGCGAAGGACGTCGGCGCGGGCGGTGTCGCGGTCCTTCTCGATGGTGCGGCTGTGATCGTGCAGCCAGCGTTCGACGAAGGCGAAGCGGTGGGTGCGGAAGAGTTTCCCGAGGAGTTCGCGCCGGCCGTGGGCATCGGCGTGGAGGAACTTGGTGAATTCGTTCTGGGGCAGCAGGACGACCTGGCAGAACTGATCCCGGCTCATGCCCAGCAGGTCGATGATCTCGGCGGAGGCTTCCTGGTGGGACTTACTGAACGGTTCCCAGCGTTCCTGCCCGGTGGTGTCGGTGGTCCGCTCGCTGAGGAAGGTCTCGGCCTTCTGCTGGGTCTCACCCGGGCCGGATCGTTTGGGGCGCATCTGGGCGGGAACCCGGCGGATGCGCAAGCGGCGGCCTGCGAGGGTGACGTCCAAGGTGACTTCGGTCAGGAGACCTTCGGGAGCGTGATGGCTGCGCAGCAGCAGGTCACGGTCGCCGGGGGGCTTGCCGTAGAGGGCGTAGCAAATGGCGGCGAAGACGGTGCTCTTCCCGGCGCCGGTGTCGCCGTGGAGGAGGAAGAGGCCGTCGGCGGACAGGCTGTCGAAGTCGATGGTGTGGGTGCCTGCGAAGGGGCCGAAGGCCTGCAGGTGCAGAGTGTGCAGGCGCATGTCAGACAGTTTCCTTCTGCTGTTCGTTCAGGCGGGAGGCTTCGACGGCTTGCTGCAGCAGGGCGTGTTCCTCCGGGGTGGGTTCGGTGCCGCGCATGCTGTGGACGAAGTCGGTGGTGATGCCGAGGTCGCTGCGGCCGCGCACCCGTTCGCTGTAGGTGCTGGAGGTGACCTGGGCGGGGATGTGGGCGGGCCGGTGCTTGAGTTCGGCGGTGTGGGGGAAGCGGCGGCGCAGCCGGGCCATGGCCTCGAAAGGCAGGGCGGTGTCGGTGAGGGTGACCTCGAGCCAGGCGTCTTGCAGGGGTTCGTGGACGGGGTTGGTCACAAGGTCGTCGATGAAACCGGTGACGCGCTCCAGGCGGCGGGCAACGGGACAGGGCAGGCGGGTAAGGGCGGGGGCCTGCCCGGGAGTGAGGTCGGCGAGAGTGATCGTCTTGGTGTGGCGGGCCTCGGAGAAGGAGTAGGCCAGAGGGGAGCCGCTGTAGTGGATGCGGTCGGTGACGGACTGAGCGCCATGCAGGTGACCGAGGGCGACGTAGTCGATGCCGTGAAAGAGGTCGGCGCCCACGTGGGCGATGCCTCCGACGGTGATGTCGCGTTCGCTGGCGGATTCCTTGGCCTTGTCGCGTTCGTCGGGCTGTCCGGTGCCGGGGGTGACGAAGGCGTGGGCGAGGACCACGCAGCGGGTGCCGGCCGGATGGTGGGTGGCGAGATCGGTGCGGATGCGTTCCAGGGCCGCGGTCAGTACGGCGCGGTGGGAGACGGCTTCGGCTTCCAGCGGGGCGCGGGTCATCGAGGGCTCGAGGTAGGGGATGCCGTAGACGGCGACGGGGCCGTGGGTGTCTTCGAGGATGACGGGGGTGTGGCAGGTGGCGGGGTCGGTGCGCAGGTGGATTCCGGTGCGTGCCAGGAGGCCGGAGGCGACGCCGAGGCGGTGGGCCGAGTCGTGGTTTCCGCTGATCATGATGATCGGGACGTTCAGGTCCGCGAGCTGGTGCAGGGCGTGGTTGAACAGGCGTACGGCGTCGAGGCTCGGGATGGCCCGGTCGTAGATGTCTCCGGCCACCAGGACGGCGTCGACGTTCTCGGTTCGCGCGGTGTCGACCAGATGGTCGAGGAAAACGCGCTGGGCGGGTACCAGGTCTTCTGAATGGAACCGCCGGCCCAGGTGCCAGTCGGATGTGTGGAGGAACCTCATGCGCGTACACCTCGAGCTTCGTCACTCAGTGTGATTTGTCAGTGCAGGAAGGGAAGATAAGAGGCGTGGGAAGGAGGAGAGATGTCCTCTCCGAGGTCTGCTCGTGCTGGCTGTGTTCCCTCGCCAGGCGGGTGCAGATGGTGTGGGATCGACGCCCGGATGCATGCCCGTCAGTGGGTGGAATCGGTCGGCTGGCATGCGTGGGTGGCGCCGACCGACGAGCAACGCAAAGAGCGCATGCTCCTGCGCCGGGCGCGACAGTCGGCGTCTGGTCAGTGAGCGAGCTGCTGTAGGCGGGTGAAGATCTCCCGCAGCTGGCGGGGCACGTCTTCGGGGGTGGTGAGGGTGGTGGCGAGCCCGTAGACCATGGCGGGTTTGCCATTAGGGCTGTTGTCCTCGGCTTCCTCTTTGATCATGTGGAGGATGCGGGCGCTGAATTTCTGGCCGTCGCGGTGCGCATCGAATTCGTCCGGGTGCCAGGTCTGGGATGCCGGCTTGGGCCACAGAGTGTTGGCGGCAGTGGTCCACTGCTCGTTGCTGAAGAGTTCTTCGAGTTCGTTGTAGCCTTCGGCTTCGCCGACGTAGGACACCTGCTGTTCGAGGTCGAGGCCGGTGCGCTGGAGTCGCTCTGTTCTGAAGAGTTTGTTGGTGCGGCTGTCGGCATCGACCATCAGCATGACGGTGCGCTGGTGTTTGACGAGGTAGCTGGCCAGGTGGAGGGCGCCCTCGTTGTTCTCGCAGCCCCACAGGGCGATGCCTGCGGCCTGGAGTGACATGTTCTGGGCGAGGCGGAAGAGCAGGGGGAGGCTTTTTTGCTCGGTGTCGCCTTCGACGGCGAGGAAGCAGCGTTCGTGGAGCAGGACGGAGTTGCGCAGGCCCAGTGATGCCGCGATCTGGCCGAGGTGGAAGTCGATGCCGTCGTGCTGGTCGTCCTTGAGGCGTTCGACGATGGTGCGGCCGTCGTCTCCGAGGCTGAGGTGGACCACGTCGGCGATGTCGACGCCGTCGATGAGGTTCATCGAGTGGGTGGCGACCATGACGTTCACGTGGGGCAGGGCGCACTGCTTGCGGACGATGTCCATGACCGTGCGCTGATGGTGGTAGTCGAGGTGGGTGTCGGGCTCGTCGTAGACGACGATGGTCTGGGTGGTCTGGGTGGCTGCGGGTTCTCCTGATGCGGCCAGTTCGACGGTCTCCAGGAGGTTGCTGGTCCATTCCCATACCGCCAGGGCAATACGGCGGGTGCTTCCCTGGCCGGCGCGTGTCAGGTCGACCAGTTCACCGTCGGCCCTCGAGACGTGCAGCGGGGCGCCTTTGAACCCTCCGCTGAAGGAGACCATGGGCTTGACGTTGACGTTGACGTACTCGCCGCAGTGCTGGCGGATGTGGCTGCACAGGGAGTCGGCTTCCTTCTCCAGCCGCTGGTTGATCTCTTGTTCGATCTCGCGGACACGGCCCTGGAGGGTCTCGTCCTCCAGGTGGGTCTTGTAGCTGCTGTTCAAGGCGGTGTGCACGGCGTCGTCGGGGCTCTCGTGTTTGCCTCCGAACGACAACAGCCGCGGGAGTCGCTCTTGGAGCAGTCTGGGCAGCGCCAGCCATCCCTGCTCCTGGGGGACGGTCCTGGCGTGTGCCGTGAGTTCTGCCAGCAGGGATTCCTTGAGGGTTCCTGCCGGGGACAGACCGTACTCGGCGACGAGGGAAGAAAGCGCCGGCTTGAGCAGCTGATCGAGGTCGCGCAGCTTCGGGTCGACAGGTCGGCTGCCGAAGTACTCCAGGCAGGCCGCTTCTCCCAGGGCGGAGCGCCGGCGGATGCGTACGTGCTCGCCCAGGCCGCTGCCGCTTTGCTCCTCGGTGTCCAGCCGGAAGTGGCCCTCTACCCACGTTTCGGCGCATCGCCGGCCTTTGGCGTCTCCTTCGCCCTGCGCGTAGGTGCGGTCCTCGTCGGTCAGGCGGTGGGTGCCGAGGAGGAAGGCCAGTGCGGTGAGCACGGCGCTCTTGCCTCCGTCGTTGCGGCCGGCCAGGACGGTGGGCCGGCTGACGGGGATGCCTTCGACATGGGCCAGGGAGCGGAATCCGTGCGCGGAGTAGCTGTCGAGATACACGGGAGCTGCTCCGTATCTCTCTGCCCGACGGTGGACAGAGGCGTGGCGTGCGGCAAGCGCAGATGCTGACGAGGCGCCTGTGCCACTGGCACAGGCCGTCATATTAAGTGCTGTTGAACAACTGCAGGATGTTTTGCGTCAGTTGGACTCGCCGGTAGCTTTGCCGCTCCCCCGGTCCGGGCCATCTTCTTTCGGTGAGCTGGACTCACACCCCTCCATGTTCGTACGTGAGAGCGAATTGGGTGGGAGTGTCTCGCGTCTTGGCCCCGAGGGTGGAACCGGATGGTCTGCGGCTTCAACCTCCGCCGTATGGTGCCTATTTCGAGGCTCTCCATCATCCGCTGCCTGATTGCCGCAGGCCATTCGAGCGCTTCGCCAAGGGGTAGATCCAGCTCTGGTGGACGGGCGCGGGGCAGGCTGGGCACGAGTGGGGGTGTCGGCGACGCTCTCGCGATGGTGTGGCTGAAAGCCGCGTGAACTGCTCGGCTTTCACTCGCTGTTCAGGGCCAGTGGTTCGTTCTTACCGGTGCGAGCGGTCAGCGCGGGCGCCAGGTCCTTACCTCCAGGTGCGTGATGGGGGCGTCGGGGTGAATGCGACCCGTTTCGAGGAGCCAGCCGTGAACGGCAGCCGTGACGTCCCCGCCTGCCGCGTCGACGCGGTGGGCGAAGTCGACGGCGTCGAATCCTCCCGTTACGGCGGATCCGTAGGAGCGTTCCTCGGTGTGGTCGGCGCGTTGGACGACGTCGCGGCGGATGCCCGGCGAGTCGGTTCGGCTGCCCGAGGCGAGGGTGTAGCCGCTCTTGGGCATGCGGATGGTGAAGGCGAGCCGGAGGCCCTGGCGGGCGGCTTCGGCGATCAGTGGGCGCAGGCGTGCGGCGCCGGAGGCGATGGCCTGGGCGCCGGCGCGGCCGGTTCCTGTTCCGGCGGGGGTGATGAGGACGGCTTTGGTGCGGACGCGGGCCCGGGTGCCGGAGGCGGTGGTGCGGCGGGTGATGTGGGGGGCGGCGATGCTGGTGAGTTCGTCGAGGTCGGTGATGCCCGCGGTGTGGACGGCGGCGAGGACGCGGGTGAGGGCGGGCACGAAGGCGGCGCCTTTGCCTCGCGTGTAGAACTGCGAGACGAGGGAGGCGTCGCGGTCGATGATGCGGGCGATGCTGCTCTTGGTGAATCCTGCGGCTCGGAGCTCGTCGGTGAGGCGGGCGGCTTCGCCTGGCTGCGGGGTCCGTGGAGCGCGGGAGGGCATCAGGTCTCCTTGAGGGCTGTGCGGCCGGCGTCGCGCAGCGCGAGGAGCTGCTCTTCGGTGGTGGGGGCGGCGAGGGGTCCGGCGAGGTGGCCTTTGTTGAGGTAGTCGCCGGGCTGGCCGTGGTAGGGCCAGGGCTGGGGGGTGGTGAGGTAGACGGCGTCGGTGCGGAAGGCGACGACGGTGCCGGGCGGGGTGTGCAGGGCGCCGGCGTAGGTGTTGTCGTCGCGGTGGCGCTGGGAGAGCAGGGCGGCGCGGGCGCCGGACCAGATGGCGGCGGCCCATTCGGGGTGGGCGTTGGGGTCGCGGGTGAAGCCGGTGGGGCGCTGCCAGGTGATCTGCTCGTCGGTGAAGCCGATGATCTCGGCGTCGGCGGGGACGTCGCGCTCGTGGGTGCGGGGGGTGGTGCCGGTGACCATGCGGGGGCGCTGGGCGAAGGAGCCGATGCCGTAGAGGAGCAGGGAGCGGACGGCGCGTGAGGCGAGGCGGGCGGCCTGCCGCTGGGCGGGGTCGCCGTGGAGGTCGGCCTGGGCGGCGAGGGTGGCCCAGGCTTCTTTGAGTTTCTTGGCCCAGTCGTCGAGGGGTTTGCCGTCGTCCCAGAGCAGGCCGTCGATGATTTCGATGCGCCAGGGGGTGAGCGGGTTGGTCAGTGCGGTGTGGATCTCAGGGCCGCCGGCCCAGGTGGTGAAGGTGGTGCCGGGGGTTGCGGGGTAGTGCCAGGCGCGGTCGCCGGGGGCGGGGGCGGGCAGGAGGCCGACGTGGTTCCAGGTGTCGGGGACGGTGACGCGCACGTGCCAGTGGCCGCAGCCGTAGAGAGCCTTGACCTGCTCTTTCTCGCTCCAGGAGGCGAAGGTGCGGGCGGTGATGCGGCGGGGTGTGCCGACGGGGGACTTCCAGGTGTGCTTGGCGTAGGCGAAGGTGCGGTCGTACTCGACCAGGGCGGGCAGCCGGTCGGGGAGGGCGGGCGGGGTGATGAGTTCGGTGCGGCCCTGGCCTGCGGTGGCGTGCAGGAGACCGCGGAGCTCTTCGGACAGGACGGGGTAGCCGTCGGAGTGCTGTCCACGGGTGGGGATGGTGCGGGTCCACAGGTCGCGGCCGGTCTGGGAGGGTGAGCCCATCAGGACGGCGTCGTTCCAGTGGGCGCGCAGGGCTTTCCACAGCAGGACGAACGCGTCTCGGATGGTGGTGGGGTCGGCGCCGTCGGGGTCGAACCACTCCCCCACCGAGCGGATCTCGACGTGGTGGCGGCCGTTGTCGCTCTGGTAGCGGCCGACGGGGTTGCGGGGGTGGACGAAGTGGCCGGCCATCTTGTCCTTGCCTCGGCCCGTGTCGGTGCGCCAGCCGTCGATGGGGGCGTTCAGCCAGGCGGCGACGGCGTCCTTGAGGAAGGGGTGCTGGTCGGCCTGGTGGTGCCAGGGGTCGCCTGCGGTGATGAAGATCCGCTCGGTGCCCTCGGGGACGGCGTGGAAGACAGCCTGCAGGATGGTGGCGGCGCGGGTGTCGGTCAGGGTCAGGCGCAGGGTCTGGTCGCGGTGGACGAGGACGCCGGTGATGGTGTCGAGGAAGACGGTGGAGCGGGCCTGCTGGGTGAAGTTCGGGTGGGTGGAGACGAGGTTCGGGGTGTGGGCGAACCAGCAGTCGCCCTGCCCTCCGTCGGGAATGGAGGGCAGTTCACGGTCCCGTCCAGGGGCAGCAGTGGGTGCCGGTACGGGTTGGGGGTGGTCGTCCCCGGCCGGGTTCTGCGGCCGGGGACGGCTGGGAGTCACCGCGCTGGGAGCTGTCGTGGCGGGGGTGTCCTTGTTGTCGGAGGCCGCGTGTGTGGGCGGGCTGTCTTCCGCTGGACCGTCGGGTGCGGCCGACGCGCTGTCGTGGAGGGTGGGGGGCGTGAGGGCCGGGGCGATGCGCGCGATGTCGGCCAGCCTCAGGCCGGCTGCGGGAGCGATGCGTTCGGCGCTGGCCCTCTCGTATCCGGCGAGCGTGCGGATCTTCTTGTCCCGGGCCTCTTCGAGGGAGGCGAGAGCGGCTTTCGTCTTCTTGATCTGGTCGCGGTCCTTGCGCAGTTCGGCGAGCTTCGCGTTGTAGGCCTTGGCGTCCATCGTCATCCCTGGGTCACATCGGGGTTGCGGGTGGAGACATATGCGATCGGTCCGCCGGAGTCGGAGGTGAGCCGGGAGCCGAGCAGGAGCTGTGCGGTTGCCCGGTCGGTGGCGTCCTGGGCGGTGAGGTGGACGGTGGGCCGGGCGAGATCCGTGACGTAGCCGGCGAGTACAGCGTCAGGAAAGAGTGTCCGTCCCTCGCTGCTGCTCTCCCATCGGTGCAGGTTCGTCAGGACGGCGACGACGTAACCGGCGACGGTGACCGGCAGGGCGCCTCCTGCGGCAACGCTGGGAGCGTCGCAGCGCCACCAGCCGCGCAGGTTCGCCAGCAGCTCCGCGGCCGGCGTGTCGGCGGAGAACCCTTGCTGCCCGGCGCCGGAGGTGGCATGAGGAGATTCAGCTCCCCGTATGCGGAGCACGGCGATCTCGGCTACCGGCAAGCAGTGCAGGGCGGCCTTACGCCTGGTACTGAGCGCCTGGACGGCTTCCAGGGGAACCATCACCCGCACTCCCCTGCTGACCACTCCCGGGATCAGGCCCGTCCGTACCAGACGCCGGAAGGTCGTGACTGCGCAGCCGAGTTCCGCAGCGGCTTGGCTTGTCGTCAGAAGCACATCCACCCTCGACCATGCCCGATCAGATATTCGATGACGCTCATACAGTAGCGGGCTGTGGATCGCGGATCCAGTCCGCTAGATCTGAAGGGGCTGCTGGAGGCCTCGGCCGGCGTGGAGCGGGCGTCGGTGGCCGCTGAGGAGGCGGCCTCGCAGGCGCTCGCGCAGCGCGATGACTACGAGCGGGATCATCTGGCTCCCGCCCGCCAGAAGGCACAGCAGACGGAGAAGGAAGCGTTCGGCCTGAGCCGGGATGTCGCGCAGCTGAAGAAGCAGATCGGCAACGCCGACTGCCTCAAGGCGCTGGCCCGGGCTATCACTGCGGTGAAGGAGCGGATGAAGGCCGCCCAGGTGACCAGGGACACGGCGAAGGCTGCTGCCGAGGTGCACCGTAAGGAGGTCACCGGCCGGCGGGAAGAGTTCTTCCCGCGGCGTCGGCAGCAGATTAGCCCGGCGGTGGAGGCGGCGTTCATCGACCCGGCCGGCTTCACCACCCGGGTCAAGGAGCGCAACGAGGCGGAGAAGTCGTTCGACGGCAGCTCCATGGGTGGTAACCCGAAGGCCGTGACCAACATCGCGCTGCTCCTGGCCCTCAGCGATCTCGGCCGCGTCGATGCTCAGGTCCGCGTGCCGCCGCTGCTGATCACCGACTCGCCGCTTTCGGGCTCGGCTCAACGGGCCTGCACCAGGAGACGAGCCTGCGCTTGATCGACACGCGACTCAGCCCTGCTTCGTGCAGGGCGCGAAAAAGGCGTAGATCCATCCAGCGCTCCGAGTGAAGGATCATCGAGACGGGCCTCTGCAGATCAGCTTGTACGCCGGCACACCGACCAGCGGGGCGGCCAAACTCCACGAATGATGGTCCATCCGCCCTGGCCCGTGACAGTCGGCGCCGGCTTCGTCCCTGACCACCGAAGGGGCTGGCCGGGCTCCGGCAAGCACGCTGCTCGCACGCGAGCCGGGATCCCCGCCCCGGCGGTCGACGACGCCTTCCTGCGCAGGCTCACGACCCACCTCGTCCCCGCCGACACTGAGCCTTTCACCAGTGCCGGGAGGGACAAGGACGTACGGTCCGGGCCCACAGCGACGGAACCCGCCGACAGCCCCACGAACGCCGCGGGGCGCCGACCGATCGAACGCGACCCTGAGCGTCAACGGGTCAGAGCGAGGTGAGTGCCAGGCTGACGGTGCCTGTGCGGCTGGTGATGCCTGACCCAACGCAGTCGAGGAGGTTGACCACGGGGCCGGTGTAGACGATGACGGCGGCGTCCCCAGCGAACTTGCCGGCGATGACGGATCCAGTACCGGTGGAGACGACGGAGCCGCCGATCGTGTTGGTCACGAAGTTCAGGGAAAGCGTGCTGGTCGACGCGTTGTTCCACGTGATTGTCAGGTTGCCCGCGCCAGCCGCCCCGAGGTTCAGGCACGAGCGCACCGCGGTGAAGGAGGTGATGGTTGTTCCGTTGGTGATCGTGGGATCGCTGGACACGCAGGCCCCCAGGTTCTGCGTGTCCGTGATGGCAATCGAAGCGGGTGTCAGGGTGACGCCGGGGCTGTAGGTCACGGTGTCCGTCCCCGCCGGGCAGGTCACGTCGGCGACCCCCGCATGAGCCGGACCAGCCAGGAGAAGCGGAGTCAGGAGAGTCGGCAGGAGCAGGGCGAGCAGAGTGGCGACCGGGCGGCGTGCGGACATACGGCGTCCTCCGTGGTGCAGGCGGTATGGACTGGGGACCCGGCAGGGGCTTGGCCAGTTCGGTCCAATGTGCTCATATCCCTGTCGGCCGCCAAGTGCACCGCCCGTACGAGATGGCTGACTCGTCTGCGCGGGGGCGCATCCGTGACCACCGGCCCCCGCTTCTGCGCGCCCCCTCCTGCTTTAGATGTGCCGAATCCGGGTCTGAGCTTTCAGAACGTCTCTTCCTTGGCGGGTGCAAGGGCGCGCTGAGAGCCCTTTCCATCCCCACTCTGGGCTGGTCAGATGAAGGGTGAGGGTGCCACCGGGCGGTTGATGAGCCTGCCTCGCCGAGGCTCGCAGCAGTATTTCCCGGTCCCAGCCGGGGCGGCGACGCAGCCCGCGCAGTGTCACTCGGTCGGCTTCTGTTGTGCAGCGAGGGACATCGGCTTTCATGACGGAGTGAAACCGGCTCCCGGCCGACCGTGAGGAAAGAAGGGATACCCGAGCAATGCCCCGTCCCCTTTGGTCAAAGCGCTGGTTCGGCGGTGCCGCAGTGGCGATGGTGCTGTGCACAACAGTCGCCCCGGGCAGCAGCGCCCATGCCGCTCCGGCCGCCGCTGTCGGCACGACGACGTACGGCCAGCCCGGCGTGTACACACTCACCGTTCCGGCGAGCACCAATCCGCTTCTGACGCGTGTCCGGTTGACGCTCGTCACCGTCGGCGCGGGTGGCGGAGGCGGTTCCAGCGGTTTCAACAGCACCAATCCGCTCTACCGCTCGGGCGGCGGAGGTGGCGGGGGCGGCGGTCTGGCCGTGTGCGAGAAGACGGTCACAGCCTCCACCGCCACCACCCTTCGCATCACCGTGGGTGCAGGCGGCGGCGCAGGTACCACCACCGGCGGACAGGGGGGCGCGAGCGGAAGTGATCCCGATGCGTCCGGCAGGGCAGGAGCGACCCGGACGGAAGGCTTCGGCCGCGGCGGTGGCGGCGGGGCGGGCGGGAGCTCCGTGACGAACCTGACTCCCGGCGGCGGCTACGGCGGGATCCTGGCCAGCTCCGGCGGCGGCGGCGGGGGCGCAAGTGGCTCCGTGCGCGGACTGAGCGAGTCCGGGGGCGGCGCATGGGGTGGCCTCGGCGGATCGCCGAGAAACGGTTCCGCCGGACGACCGGACGTCGGAGACGGCCAAGGGACCGACGGCGGTGGCGGTGGAGGCGGTGCGGGAGGTACCTGCGAGTTCACCAACGACGGGCTCACCGCCTATGGGGGCGCGGGCGGCAACGCTGGTACTGCTGGCGGCGGTGGCGGTTCCCCCGCCGGGCTGACTGGTGTGGCGGTGCCTGCCGGCGCCGGCGCCGGCGGGTACGGCGGCACACAGACCACCCAGACCGCTCCCGTCGCCTCCGGGGCTCGCGGCGGAAACGGCTTCGTCTCCGTCACCTGGCTTCCGGTGCCGTAGCAGATCGGGCACCATCTGACCGGGCACTCACGGCGGCAACGATCCGGCAGGGCCCTGTCTGCCGAGAGGCGGCCGAGCCGGCCCTCGGCGGCCTGTGGCCTCGGTGCTAGCTGTATTGATCACGAGCGTTGTTGACACTGGTCTGGTCTTGAGCACGGCGAAGACCTCCGGTGTGGTGGGCGCTGTCTAGGAACTCACCGCACGGAGGTCTTCGTGCCCCACGGTAACGCCCGTCTGGCCGTGATTGGTCGGAGACTGCTGGTCGACCGTGTCCGCTCAGGCCGTCCGGTCGCCCATGTGGCCGCCGGGATGGGCATCTTCCGGGCCACCGCCCGCCAATGGATGGGCCGGTGGCGAGGGCGGCCCTGGCCTCCATGGCCGGTCCGGCAGGCCCGCACACCAGCCCGCACCGGACGTCGTCCGCGGTCGAAGCCCGCGTCTGCGACGTGCGGCACAAGCCGCAAACTCGGTCGCGCCCGCATCGGCCCGGTCCCGGGCCTGTCCGCACTCGACCGTGTGCCGGATCCCGACCTGCCACCGGCTCAACCGGCTGGCCTGGCTCGACCGCCCCACCGGCACGCCGATCCGCCGCGACGAACGCGGCGTCCGGTGAACTCGTCCATGTCCACGTGGAGAAGCTCGGCCGAATCCCGGCGGCCACAAGGTCCTGGGCCGCCAGGCCGGCCGGGTCACCCGCAGCAGCGTGGGCTTCGCCTACATCCACTTTGCAGTCGACGACCACAGCCGCCAAGAACGACGGCTTCGTCTCGCCCAGCCCAAAGTACCGGGCGGACGGCCGAGGATGTTCGCCGTGTTCGAGCGCCGGGAGATCGAGAAGACCGCCAAGTCCCGCCACTCTGATTCATCTGCGGCACGATCTGACGTGCCCTGTTCTCGCCCCTGCTGTTCAGTGTCGACCGCTCCACCGTCGCCGGGCCGCTGGGGAAATATAGTCAATTCTGACCGAGAGGGATGCACGGTCCCCGACCGCTCTGGTCTGCGACTGCGTTCCCTGGCCGACGTGTTCGCCTATGCCCGGGCCGAGGGCATCGGGCTACGGCTGGACGCCACCGAGAACCAGGTGCGCAGGCCCCTGGCAGACGCCGCGCGTTCGTCTTGGGCAAAACGCGATGGACCGCCGTGGCAGACCACCAGGGCCGCACTCTCTGGACCTATACTCTGCGACCTGGCCGGATGCACGATGCGACCGTCGCACGCAGCGAAGCCATCGCGGTCTGCTGCCGGCATTCTGCCGACGTGGAGGTCCTCCTGGACGGCGCATACCCCCGCAGGGTTGCCACCAGGTCAACGGGCACCGCCGAGCGTGGCGGACAGCGAATGATCCCGCGGCTCGAGCTGCTGGTGATGCGGACAGTCCGTGTGACGGCAACACGCATGCCTGCTCCGTCAGCTGCACAGAGGCTCGCCGCCACAACCGGCGCTCCGCGGGCGGGTATGGCATCCGCCCGTCCATCGACTTGAAGCCAACTCCTCCCTGGGGGGCGAGAGGCTGTCACCGCCGGTGCTGCCGGCAGTCGGGAGAAGGATGCCGCCGGGGGCTGCTGGCATCTTCGAAAGGTCGATGGAGACGGCCTCGACCCCGCCGAGGGCAGCGTTCCTCACCCACCCGACGACGGATACCGTCGGTGTCTCTCCCTGGGATCCACGTGGTTCTTGAGGATGCGCCAGTCCGCTCTCGGGGCCGTGGGGTTCGACGCCAAGGGCGGTGGCTCCGGCATCTTCGTGGCAGTCGTTCGACGCCACGCTCGGCCAGAAGACCTGGCCGAAGAAGCGTTTCGCCACTCCAGGCCGGATTCTGCGGCCGAGTGGACGTCTTCTCTGCGTGCGGGCCGCCACCGAGGCGAGAGGCGGACGTGTTACGGCGCAGATCGGTTCCCCCGCGCCCTCACTTCTTGCATCCACCCCCTTTTCCATAGGCCGAACGGGTGAACATCTCAGAGCCTGTGCACCACTACCACGATTGGCCTCACGAGTGCGGGGGTGCATCGATCTCTGTCCTCATCGATCCGTCACCGGTCTTTTAGCGGCTGAGCTTTGAGCGAAATCGATCATTTTTTTCAGCTTGTTTTTCGAGTTACTCGTGGGCAAATTTCTTGCATGGCGGGACGGACGGTTCCCGTGAGATAGAGGGCCGTGCGGGCTGGGCTCCGAGTGGTTGTAGGTTCTCCCGTGTCCAGTCCATTGTCTGACACGCAGAAGGCCCCGAGGTGGGTTGCGTCCACTCTCGGGGCCTGTGCCGATCAAACTGAAAGGAAAGAGCCATGTTCGATCGAAACCGGGGCGGGAATCAGCGGCCCCCGGCTTCCCGTGAAACTACCATTGGGAGCTGGCCTGTTCCACGTCCGGGCACGATTCGTGCCTGGGATGTAAAGCTGAGGCTGAGCATCCTGGTCGTGCTGGTCATCGCGATCTGGGTGATCTGGGCGGGGGGTGACCCGGCCGCGCTGGGCTGGGGTTTCCTGATGTGTCTGATCGCCGTCGCTGATCGGTCCACCGTCCACCACCTGCGGTTCATTCGCCGCTGAGGCGCAAGCGCGAGGGGTGTCCGGCGCCTTCAAGGATGCCGGGCACCTCTGCGCGTGCGGGACCTGGCGCAGGCCCGCCGCGTTTCCTCATCGCCTCCCTGGCGGGAGGCGGGTTGTTTTCGGGGAGGGACTTTCACAGTGAGCGAATCGCAAGGGGTCGGGCGCTGCGGGTTCTGCGGCCAGAGTTTTCCGCATCGGCCGGGGCCCGGCCGGCGCAGGAGCTACTGTGACAAGCGGTGCCGGCGTCGAGCTCAGCGCGAGCGGGACGGCCACAGGACACCGCCTCCTACCGCTGCGGTCCCCTGGGGCGCCGTGCTGGCGGAGAGCGTCCAGGCTTTGTCCGTGCAGTTGGTGCGGCTCGAGCACGGCCAGGCTTCGCTGGCCGATCTCCTGCGGTGCGCCCATCGCATCGAGCGGGAGGTCAATCGCTACGTGACGGCTGCCGTGCAGGATGCGCGCGGGGGCGGGGCGTCGTGGGACGAGGTGGCGCAGGCGGCCGGGGTGCAGGCCGAGACGGCGCGGCTGAGGTGGAGCACGGCCCGGGTGCAGCGACAGCTGCGCGGGCAGCCGGTGGTCTCGTGGCGGTCAGGGCCGGATGGCGGGGACGGTCAGGTGCCCGACGGGTCGGCGGGGCTGCCCGGTCACGCGTTGAGCTCGGCCCTGTCGCATCTGCACCGCCGATCCGGCATGACCATCGGGGATGTGGCGCGCGAGGCGGACCTGTCGGCACCGTATCTGTCCCGGGTCCTGGCCGGAGAGCGTCTTCCGTCCTGGCCGGTCGTCCACATGCTCGCCACGATCCTGTCGGGTGCTCCCTTGGAGTTCCGGTTCTTGTGGGAGGCCGCGCGGGGTGTCACGCTGCCTCCTCGGCGCCCCGTGCGCGAGGCTGCCGCGCTGTTGCGCGCTGCGCTGAGGGGACTGCACTTGGCTGCCGGGAGCCCGGATCCGGCTCGGCTCGCCGAAGGGGCCGTGCTGTCGCCGCGGGTGATCCGTGAAGTTCTGAAGGGGGATCGCATCCCTGACTGGCCGCTGCTCTCCCGGCTTGTCATCCGGCTCGGTGCCCACCCGGCAGCAGTGCGCCCGTTGTGGGAAGAGCTGCACTACGCGTTCTTGGCATCGCACGACATCTTCCCCCAGGGCGGTGTCTCCGCCGACGGCACGGAGTCGTAACAGGGAGGTAGGCGTCACGGCGCCGGCTCGAAGAAGGCGCTGTGACGGCAGGGCGAGCAGGCCCAGGCGTTACGGCTGCCCCCGCCCCGCTGGCGCGACGATCCTGAACGCGCTGGGGCACCCTGCCTCTCTCGGTCGAAGCCGGCCTCGGCCGAACCGCACTCCGAGCCTTCGCCGGTGCCTGTTCTGACGCGTGAACGGGCGACGGATCTGACGCCCGGCATACGCCGGTGGCCGTCGATCCCACTTGCGAGGTTCGGCGAAGCTTCTTTCGGCACATGCCATTCAAGTATGCCTGACCAAAGAGGCGTGACGGATATGCCTGGGGAGTCCAGGGTCGTGTTTCTCATTACATGAGAATGTTTTTCTCCTCGGGTGCGAAAATCTTCGGAATCTCTCCACCGTTCCCCCGAACGTGGTCTCCCTTCCTGGCGCAGGCTGCGTCTAGCATTGCTTTCTTGCGCTACTGAAGGCTTGTGGGGGCGAATGAGCGGCGGAGAGAATCGAGTTTCTCGCACCATCGATGTCTCCGTGGCCAGTGTGGCTCGGATGTCCGACTGGCTGCTGGGGGGCGTGGAGAACTACGAGGCCGACCAACGGGCGTGCAGGAGGGTGCTGTCGGTCGCTCCCGAGATCAGCAGGACCGTTCGCGCCGGCAGACGGTTCCTCAAGCGCGCGGTGCACACGCTGGCCACGGAGTACGGAGTGCGTCAATTCATCGAACTGGGCTCGGGACTGCCCGCGCAGGACAATGTGCACCAGGTGGCCCAGAGAGCGGACCCCCGGTCACGCGTGGTGTACGTCGATGCGGATCCGACGGCCCTCGCGTACGGGCGGACGGTCCTGCAGGAGAACAACAACACCCTGTTCCTCCACGCGGATGTGCGCGACACCGCCTTCATTCTGGAACACGCCAAGGTACGGCGGCTGATGGACCTGCGTGAGCCGACAGCGGTCCTGCTGGTTTCGGTGCTGCACTGCCTGCCGGATGAGGAGGGCCCGGCCGACCTGGTCAGGCGGTGGACCGCACCGCTGGCACCGGGAAGTTTCCTCGCGATCAGCCAACTGGTTTGTTCGGCTTCGGAGGTAGGCGCCAAGGTCACAGCGGTGATGCAGGAAGAGACCCAGGGCCGCTGGGGGCGGGTGCGGCAGGCGGAGCAGGTGAAAAAGTTCTTCAAGGACTTGGACGTACTCTCCCCCGGCCTGGGCGATGTCGCCGCATGGCGTGGCGGTTTGACGGTTGCTACACAGCCGCCCGGGGAGTGTGTCGAGTGGGGTGGTGTCGCTCGTGTACCTCGATGCCGGGTCGGCTGGTGACAGCGCGGTTGGCAGCGCGGGCGCGGTAGTAGCTGATGTAGGCGTCGATGAGGTCGATGCTCTCTTGTTTGTCCGCTACAGCCAGGCACGCCTTGTTGAGAACCGATCGGTACTGTGCCACCTGGGCAGGTCTGCTGATGTAGAGAGCGCTGTCGATGAGCTCGACATAGATGAGTTCCTGAGGGCCCCCGTCTCCGAATGTCAGCTGTGTCATCGGCGTGCTGGGCACGGCGCCTGACGAGCGGTCGAACGGAAGGATCACGACGTTGGTCCGGTCGAGTTCCTGAACCCTCTTGAGGTGCTCGAGCTGTTCGACCATCACTTGAGGGCCGCCCGTGGGCTGACAGAGGACTCCCTCGTTGAGCACTGCGGTGACCCGTGGCCGGTTCCCGCGGCGCCTGAGCATGCTCTGGCGCTCCGCTCTCATCCGCACCCGCAGGTCGATCTCTTCCGCTGTGGCGTGGGGCAGGCCGGCCTCGACGACGGCACGGGCGTAGGAGCGGGTCTGCAGGAGGCCGGGGACGACGTTGTTCTCATAGGTCCGGATGGAATCCGCGGATCCCTCCAAGCCGACCAATCGCCGGAGCCAGTTGGGAGTGACGTCGGCGTACTTCTCGTACCAGGCGCTGTCCTGGCTGTAGCGCAGCAGGTTGTCGAGTTCCCGGCGGTCCTGCAGCCCGTAGAACGTGGCCAGGTCACGGACGTCGCGTTCCTTGGCCGGGCTCTCTCCTCGTTCGAGGCGGCTGATTTTAGACTGAGATCCGCGGATGGCCGGCGCCACCTGAGCGAGGGTCAGGCCGCGTTGCCTCCGCAGGCTGCGGAGGTAATCGCCCAGAAGCCGCGCTGCGGCCTCGGGCTTCGTGTGCGGCTCTTCCCCTGGGACGGCTTGGGCGGACGGAGTCTCACTCCGGGCGTGCCCGTCGGACATGCGTGCTCCTGTGGACGACCGGCTCTTGCCCGCCAGTTTTCCAGAAACGACACCGCATGTCCGACGGAATGGTCACACCTTTACGCCTCAGCCGACGAGGTGGTCGAACTCACCGTCCTTGGCGCCCTGGAGGAAAGCGCGGACCTCGGCGGTGGTGTAGATCAGGGCCGGCCCCTCGGGGTGGCGCGAGTTGCGCAGAGCCACGGCTCCGCCGGGCAGGGCGGTCGCTTCGACGCAGTTGCCCTCCGCCCCGCTGGCCTGGCTCTTGATCCAGAGTGCGCCCTGGATCCGGTTCGAGGGGACACCGTTGTCGAACTGCATGACTGTCTCCGTTCTCAGTTCAATGACGACCTCCCCACCGCGCAGGATGGTCTTCGAGACCGTCGCGCTCGGACCCCACAGTCAGATGCTCCTGGACGTGCAATCCCATATGCATTTGCATGAGGAGTGGGTTGGTGAGGATCTTATCGGCCGCGCGCGGCGGTGAGTGTCCCCCGAACGAGTGCCTGAGAAGCGGCAGTTAGGACGTTGATGGTTCAAGATGTAGGCGCTTCGTCGCGCACCAGGAGGGATCTCTTCATGGACGTCCATGCCGTCGGCCTCAGACCCGTCGACTGGGGACTCGGGCAAGGGCTCGGGGTACCGCGCTTCGCCGCGCACCGCTTCACTGCAAGCAGCCTGAGCCTGTCCGGCGCCCGGCGGTTCACTCACGAGACTCTGACTTCCTGGGGCCTGGAGCGGTGTGCCGACGACGCAACGCTCGTGGCTGCGGAACTGATGACCAACGCAGCCACGCACGCTCTGGCTGCGGAGAGCGACGAGGAAGCCGCGGCGGCCTGGCTGGGACTGAGCTGCACCGACAGGACGGTGACGTGCACGGTCAGCGATCCGAGCGACCAACGCCCCCGGACAACCACACAGGACCCCCTCGCCGAAGGGGGCCGGGGCATGCGCATCGTCACCGCGCTCAGCAAGGACTGGGGCTGCGACGTCCACGCCGACGGCACCGGCAAAGCTGTCTGGGCCCATCTTCAAGCCTGAATCGCACGGCTGACCGGCCGCCCCTCTGCTCGGCCCTCGTCCCCCTCGGGCCAACACCTGCAGCCATCCGCAGTGGAACAGCCGGCCGCAGGGACGGACCGCACCGTGTTCCCGCGGACCCGACACCGCGCCTGGGTCTACCGCACTCATACAGGCACCATGCCAGCCGGCTCTGACAACGCCTCGACAGCCACCGTCTGGACGGGCTCCTTCTCAGGCTGCAGGCCTGCCCCCTCCGGGTGGATACGGGGGCCGTCGGCAGCGGTGAGATCGGCATTGATGCACGCCTGTGGCTGTGCATCGCAGGCATCGAGCCAAGTGCCGCATACGGGCTACTGCAGTCTTCGCGTCTCGCCAGGGCTTTACTGAGACCCGACGACACTGAGGCATTCACACAGCAGACAGCGAAGACAGGGCCCCATGCAGTTCACCACGCTGAGACGCACCGATCGGATGCCGCATCGCCCGGGCGCCTACCTGGTCATCGACGGTTGGAACGACGGTGGGTTCATCACCACATCTGCGCGAGATGTGGGCAGGGTCGACGAACAAGACGGGGACACCGGCGCGGCGCGCCTTGCACTCCGGGAACTGTCCGAGCTGAGCGAAGGCCCAGGAGTGCAGCGCAACTCGGACGAGATCCTGACCAGTGCTTTCTCGGGATGCCTGTCTACGGGTCAGGTGCGCGGTTTCAGTTTGATCAGGCGTACGGGCTGGCCGTCGAGGAAGAACTCGTCGATCTCGGCGTCGCTGGTGTCTTCGTCGTGTTCGCCGGTCTGCAGCAGGCCCAGGGTGATGTGGAAGTCGCGCAGCGCGTCCCTGATCCGCGCGGGCAGGGAAGGGTAGTCGGGTGTCTCCTGCGGGTCCGCTGCGGGGATCAGCCGTGCCTCGCGCGGCGCGTCGATTCCGGTCACTGACACGTCGGCGGCGAAGGCGAGGTTGGCCTCTTTGAGGGCCTTTCGGGCCTTGTCCGCCAGGGCGATGGCGGACAGGTACTGGGTCACCTGGTCCCGGCTGAAGGCCGGTGCGACCGTCCGGGCGATCTCCTTGGCGGGTGTGCCGGCACGGAACTCCCGCGTGATCGCGTCGATCAGCGCACGCTTCTCGCCGAGGAAGTTGTCGAGTTCGGTTCGAATGTCCATGGGCGGGACCATAGCGGGCTGGACTGAATTAAGTCCAGCCGCTATTCAGCCTGACCTTCCGTGTGGGACGGCTTCCCGACACCGGCCACGCCAGAGAACCGATCGTGAACGCCGTAACCGCCGGCCGTGGCGTTTCAGGTCACGGGCTCAGGCGAACCGGCCGTCGGGCAGCTTCCGCAACCAGCCACGATCAACGAGCCGGACCGACCTTCCGCGCAGCGGTTCCACCTTCCTCTTCACCCCTACGTCCACGCCCAGCTTCTAGCCTTGCCGGGGCATAGCTCCGGCGGCCTGCCGCACGGCAGCGAGGACGCGCTGGCAGTCCGATGGAAGCATGGCCTCCTCCTTGCCTGGCTAGCGGTGCGGAATCAGCATCACCGCCGCCCGCCCACCGCCACAGCCGAGGCGCGCCAGCTCATAGAACCCAGCCCTGCTCACCTTCAACCGGGCCGCAACAGGCGTCGCCGAGGTGAACATTGCTGCCGCGCAAGTTGCGCTTGCGGCCGAACCACTCCCATGGATGTACGCCTTTCCGGCCCTGAGCAGCCCAAGTGCCGCGTCGCCTTCGCCTCTGCGATCTCTTGCCTGCGCCTGCCTGGCGTAGGGGCGCCTCGCGGGCCCCGGCAGGGGAGGCGCTCTGGGTGGTGGCTGCGCGGGAGCGGAAGCGAGGAGTCATCCTCGGCGTCGGCTGCGGATCCTGTGGATCTTCCGAAAGAGCAGCGCGAAGCCGAATCCGACGGCATTGGCCAGGATGAGTGCGGCGGCGATCGTCCATACCTGCTGCATGATGATCCTTTCGTCCTGCTCTACGGGAGCGGGCGCTTCTGCTGGACCTTTATCCCGCGCATTGGGGGGGCTGGGCGGCTGAATCGCCCGAGGTGGCCGGTCATCCTGGGCGCGGCAGCGTAGAGGATGCATGCCGCGAGGAAGGCTGTTGCGGTGACGGCACATTGGCTAGCCGTCACGGCCTCTTCCATGATCACGGCCCAGCTGTAGTAGCCGGGTTCGGAGGGCGGATATCCGAAGAGCATGCAGATCAGAGTCAGAGAGACCGGGGGCAGCCAGGCGAGGGTGGGGCCGAGGAGCCTGGCGGCTGTGATGGCGAGTGCCGTGTGCAGGACTGTATTGCGCACGGCGGGTTCCCAGGAGAGTTCCGGACTGGCGACCTGGGCAGCGCCCACGGATAAGCAGGCGAGGCAGGTGAGCATGAGGAGCCAGGCGATTCGGGCGGGTGTGAGGCGCGCAGGCTCGGGAAGCGGGACGCGGGCGGTGTTGTAGGAGCCGATGCCGGCGGCGATTCCGGCTAGGACAGGAAGGAGCAAGAGGAGAGAAACGGGTGTTTCGAAAAGGAGAAACCCGACGCTGTCGATCATGGCGTGTGCGCACAGCACGGACAGGATCGCCGTGAGTGCGAGGAGGGTCAGGGCGGGTCGTGTTGCATGCACTCCCGACCATGCCCTCAGAGCGCCGACAGCGCTGGTCATGCGCTTCCCAGCCTGCAGGACCGGTGGCTGCTCATGATCCTCTCGGCGTTATGGGGCGAGAGGATCTTGGGAGGGGTGGGGAACTCACTGGGGTCGACCTCTATACCGGCTGTGTGCAGCAGCGTGGCGTAGAGGGAGAACTCTTCCTGCCAGTACGTGGGGGCCGGGCCTGGCTCTTCGTACATGAGATTGCAATGCAGGGGTCGGACGAGAGCTGAGGCCACGTCCTCGATCCGCACCTGGCCGGAGGGGTAGGCATCGGCAGGGATCTCCATCCCGGCAACGGCGGGGTCGCTGATGCGATAGGTGCGGCTCAGTTCGTCGAAGCGTTTTGGCACGAGAGATGTGTACCCGGCCGCGTTCGCGGCCTCGGTGAGAGTTTGCACATGCTGAACGATCTGATTCTCGAAGCGCTGGTGCTCGGGGTACAGGCAGATCTTGGGTGCGGTGCCTGAGCAGTCGGTCGGCGCTGCTGTGGCAGGAGTGAGACGGTCGGCGGGCAGCACGTAGGGCCCGCCCGCGACCATGACGACGGCCAGAGCAGCGCATACTGCGCCAACAAACGTGGGCAGACGGAGTCCCGAGCGCTGGCGCAGCGGCAACCAGAGCAACAGCACGCTGGTGACGGCGAAGAGTGCAAGCTGGGCGGCGAGGTATCCAGGTGTGTAGGCGTACCCGAGTCGGGAGACGGTGGCACCGCCCAGGGTGAGGAGATTGAAGCCTGTGCTGCCGCCTTCGCCGAGCAGGTAGATCAGCGTGAAGGCTCCGACGGCGGCTACCGCGCCGGCGACCAGCGGGCTTGCAAAGCGGCCGAGGGCGGACCCGAGGGCCGCATACCAGCAGATCGCCGCGCACTGTACGAGGGCAGCCGAAATGACACCGAGCCACGGGACGGATCCGTGCACGCCGCTGGCGATGAGCCCGATTCCGATGGTCAGCAGGTGCACGGCAAGGACGGGACCGGCTGACCAAGCCGCAGCACGCAGGTAGGGCCGGTGAGGCTGCTCGGTCGCCAGGATGAGGTGGATGCTCCCGGGCCTGGACAGCCGAGCGGCGTCGACCGCCGCAGCCCCGGCGAGCAGCGGACCGAGGATGAACAGGACGATGGCGAACCAGTCGACAGTCCACAGCGCTTCACCTCGCCACGGCATGCCCCTTTGGGCGAAGTTCACCGCTTCCAGCACCACCGCCGGCAGCAGGAGCCAAGGGCCGACGAGCGTCTTGAAGGCGTACCGCGGTGAGTGCATCACTCCGCATCTCCCATCAGTGTGGCGACCGCCCGTTCCAGGTCCGTGTCGCCGGGGGCGTCGGCAGTGGCTTTGTCCTCCAGAGCCGGTACGTCTCCATCGAAAATGATCTGTCCCGAATTGAGGATGATGACGCGGTCGGCGAGGCTGCGGATGTCTTCCACGAGGTGAGTGGAGACGAGAACGATGCGGCCGTCGGAGACTGATGAGATCGTCTCGCGCAGAGCGATGCGCTGGCGGGGGTCGAGCCCGACCGTGGGTTCGTCCAGCAGGAGCAGGGCGGGGTCATGGATCAGCGACTGGGCGATGCCCAGTCGCCTCAGCATGCCTCCCGACAAGGTCTGGATCTTGCTGCGGTGCCGTTCGGTCAGGTTGACGCGAACCAGGGCGTCGGTCACGGCTGCGGAGCACTGCTTGGCGGGGATCTTGTGCACCCACGCGACGTAGTGCAGGAACTCCTCGCAGGTGGCGCTGCGGGGCAGGTCCGGCTCCTGTGGCAAGTATCCGAGTCGGCGGTCCTGGGCGGATTCGAGGACGATGGTTCCGCTCGTCGGCTTCTCGATGCCCGCTGCGAGACGGAAGAACGTCGACTTCCCCGCCCCGTTGGGACCGACCAGGCACGTCACTCCCTCGTTCAGATAGAACGAGAGTGGCCCCAGTTGGAAGCTGCCTTTGTGGTCCTTGACCAGTTCCTCACAGCTGAGGCGATGTTCACTCACCAGTGCCGGTCCTTCTTCTCGTGTGTCGAGGTTGGCCGTGGAAGGCGCTCAGCGCAGCGGCCACGCGACTGTTTGAGCCGCCTGGCCGAAGCGCTGAGCGCAGCGCCATGACGCCGGGGCGGCGTGGCGCCCCGGCTGGTCAGTACTTGTCGCCGCCGTCGGTGTAGGACCAGCCGGTCTCCGGGTCAGAGCGCCAGGGGATGTCGAGCCGTGCACGCACCTTGCCACGGGCGTAGTCGGCAGAATCCGATACTCCAGTGGAGGCACTCTTGTAGAGGTACGACTTGCTGCTGTGATGGTCCGTCTCGTCGCTGGCGTGGTCCCAGTACCTCTGGGTGCAGGACATGTACTTGGACGCCTGGACGCAGTAGCCGGCGTTCACCTGCGTCCCGAGCTCGACGTACACCTTGTGGTCATCGGCGTTCGACAGCTTGCTGTAGGTGCTCGCGAGGGAACGGGTGCCGTTGGAGCTGTTGTATACCTTCCAGGTGCCGTAGGCGTAGCCGGTGCTGCCGTAGCCGGTGACCTTCAGCGGGTTCGAGCTGTCATTCCACGTACGAACGGTGTTGAGCGCCTGTGCCGTGGCCGGCACCGCCCCCAGCGCGATGACGGCGATCACGCTGGCGCTGACAGCGCGTTTGAGCATGCTGGAGTGCTTTGTCGGATGCATGATCCCCCGTAAGAATTGGTCATTTCCTGTGTGCGATCGACAGGGTCAGTCGACATCCTGCCGACCGCGCTGACTCGATGAAGCTACCGAGCAGGCCCGACGGAGCACACGATTCCACGTGTTGTCTGAGGTAGATCTGAGCAACCTCCACCACGCAAGGACGCCATAGGTGAGGGCTGTTAGAGGGTTATAGCCTCCGGGACGGCAGACCGTCCGAGAGAAGTGGCGTCTGGCGCGTGAGCGAGGTATCGCGCAGTGCTGTCACTCCGCCTATGGAGAAAGCCCGGCAACGCGACTGCTGATCCTGACATCCTGCGTCCGCTCGACGGGTGGCCGCACCGCCGAGCGTCGTGCACACCGCTGCATGGCCCCACAACAAGCCGTGTGATCTCGTGCGGGGGCATCGAGTTGTTTGTACGTCTCCCCGTGGCTAACTGGCCCTTTTCAGCCGTGCAGCAACCATCCGCCGCGGTAGACAACTCGTCCGCCTCGCCGCCACGGGACACTGTGATCATCAGATCGGCACCGGGTCCGGATACCTTTACCATCCTGGTCTACGACCATGGATCCCGGACAACACCCTCGTGTCACAGCAGCCCGGGAAGCCAGGGGGACCGCGCCGGTAGTCTCCTCGCCTCATACTGGCTGCATGTCCACGTCGCTTCGCCCTCCGGCACAACGTCCTTGCGAGAGCTGCCCCTATCGGCGCGATGTTCCCGCGGGAATCTGGGCCGATGAGGAGTACGCGAAGCTCCGCCGCTACGACGCAGCCACCCCCGACCAGCCCACAGGATTGTTCCAGTGCCATCAGACCGATGCCGACAGCGCCGTCCGGCGGATCTGCGGCGGCTGGGCTGGGTGTCACGCGGCTGAGGATCTTCTCGCACTGAGGCTGGGGGTGCTCGACGGCACCATCACCGCCTCTACATACCGAGCCGTGGTCGAGTACGTCTCCCCCGTTCCCTTGTTCTCCTCAGGTCGCGAAGCTGCGGCCCACGGCCAGGCGGGCATTGAGGCGCCGGCCGAGGGCGCCCGCCGCCTGATCACTAAGATCGCCCGAACACGCCAGGACCTCATGCCGTAAGACCTCTCGTTCCATGGGCAGATCCACTCGGCGTCGATCGCATGCCTTCGCACCGTGACCGCCGGGCAGCCCCGAGCCGCTGCGCACGACCGGCACCTTGGTTGACGTCGGCATGTTCACGTCTAATTCCTCGCCGATCCTGATGGCGGGTTCGTCCTCACCACCCGCCACAGGCGCCACAGAGTTCGAAGCGGCAAGCACATTGCCCTCTCCCGTGTCCCCCGCGCCCAGCGGGAGGGCGTATCGCCAACCACACCCGAGCCGTCCAATGCGCGCCGGACCTGCATCGCAGGTCCGGCACCAACGCCTCGGCCACAAGCCGGCTCTGAGCTTGTTCCGTTTTGACGGACACCATCGGTGTGGTGGTCAGGCCGCTCTACCTTCTTGAACGGGTTGATCGAGCCATTCGTAAGGTTGGGTCGCCCAGGGGTGCTGGGTGTGGCTATCAGGCCGCTGCCGTCTCGTGGCTGCCCTCGCTTCGCCGCCCGGCACCCCACGACGACTCGGCCGCCGATTAGGAAGTGCGAACAAGTCGCTGAGTAGAGCAATGCCGGCGAGGTCGTCCGTGGCACGAACAGAATGAACACGCACCTCGGGAGCACGATGAGCCGGATCTGGGCGGGGATCGACAGCGGCAAGGGGCACCATCACGGCCTCGCCCTGGACGCGGACGGCAAGACGCTGCTGTCGCGGCGGGTCGCGAACGACAAGCCCGAGCTGCTGAAGCTGATCGGTGACGTCCTGGAGTCGGCCGACGGACGGCAGGTCACCTGGTCCATCGACATGACCGGCGGTGAGCCCGCGCTGCCGCTGACCCTGCTGATCAAGCACGGCCAGGAAGTCCTCTACGTGCCCGGCCGGCTGGTCAACCGGGCTTCCGACGGCTACCGCGGCGAGGGCAAGACCGATGCCCGCGACGCCTACGTGATCGCCGACCAGGCCAGGATGCGCCGCGACCTGCGGCCCATCCGCCCCGGCGACGAGGCCGCCATCGAGCTGAAGCTGCTGACCGGACGGCGGTCCGACCTGGTCGAGGACCGCACCCGCAGCGTCAACCGCCTGCGCGGCACCCTGCTGGGCATGTTCCCGGCCCTGGAGAGGGCCCTGGAGGTCACCAACACGGGGCCGCTGCGACTCCTGACGGGCTACCAGAGTCCGGCCGCAATCCGCCGCGCCGGAGTCACGAGACTGGCGAAGTGGCTGGCCAACCGCAAGGTCCGCAATGCCAGGGCCCTGGCCGAGGCTGCGGTCGAGGCGGCCGAACGGCAGCACACCGCCGTCCCTGGGGAGAAGACCATCGCGAAGCTGGTCCACACCCTGGCCGAGGAGGTGATGGCCCTCAACGAGCAGATCGCCGAGATGGACAAACTCATCGAGGGTCGGTTTCGCGAGCACGAACTCGCCGACATCGTCCTGAGCGTTCCCGGCATCGGCGCGATCCTCGGCGCCGAGTTCCTTGCCGCCGTCGGCGGCGGCCTGGGCGAGTTCGACTCCCCGGACGCCCTGGCGGCCTTCGCCGGCGTCGCCCCGGCACCCCGCGACTCGGGCAAGGTCAGCGGCAACCTTCACCGGCCGGTCACCTACCACCGAAGGCTCCAGCGCGTCTTCTACACCTCCGCGCTGGTCAGCGTCCGATGCGACCCGAACTCGTGGAAGTCCCGCAAACGAGCCGAGGGGAAGAAGCGGCCCCTATGACGGCCTGCGCCACGCGACCGGATCACTGCGGCAATGGTTGTGGACCTGGGCCAATGGCGGCGATGTCTGGGCCGAAGCACTCAGCCTCCCGTAACCGGTACACAGAGCTGCACTCGGCTCCGCTCAGCAACCTCGTCATTCTGAAACGATCAGTAAGCAGCCGTGGGGCGCTGTGTTCTGCCGGCAGTACGCGGCAAACCCGGCCCACGGTGCTCACGCCGGTGTTGCCGGGGACGATGCGAGCGATGGCGGCGGACAGCAGCCTTGTCTTTGTGGGGTGTTCGGGTGCAGGTGTGCCGGGCACTCAAGTTGTCAGGCCTGTCAGCCTGGAGAGGTGTGGAGGGTGAGGCCAGCCTGGTTGACACCCCGCCCGAACGGGGGCGTTCCGCTCACGAGCTGCTCGCCCGCCCGCTCAAGACAGCGTTCCCTCCACGCTGTCGATGCCGCTCACCGTTCGCCTTTCAGTAGCTCGCTGTAGGCCAGGCCGAGGAGTTTGCAGATCCGCTCATCCCCGCCGCGGTCTGGGTGCCAGCTCAACGAGGCCGCTCTGAAGAGCTGCTGGAACGTTCGCGGGTCGCCATCAGGGGCATTGGCGATCTCCCTGACCAGGGAACGCGCCCGCTCGCACCCCAGAGGAGAACGGGGGGTGATGGCATCAAGCTCTGCGTAGAGCCGCTGGCGCCATGCCGCACTGCCGTGAGCAGGAGTCGCCTGACGTTTGAGTTCGCTGCGTCGCCGCGATCGGCAGGCTGCTTGCCTGCAGGCGTCAGAGCAGTACGTAGGCAGGAATCCTGGCAGCCTGGTTCGGTTCCACGTGGTCTGGCAGTGCTGGCAGGTCAGCCGGTCATAGGGCGCAGTTCCGTCAGGCCGGGCGGATCGTCGGCTTCGCGCCACAGAACCCCTCCTTCTCGCGTTTCCGAATGAGTATCGAACGTTTCATCGAGTTGATTGGCAGTCGTGACACTGCCTGCACAGCGATCAGGCCGTTGCCTCGGCATTTCCGCAGTTCAGGACACCTTCCCTGCGGCCCGGAAGGGTGGACTCCAGTCATAACGCACCGCGCCTTCCACAGGTCACGCGAACTGGCGCCAGGCGCAATCACAGAGGCGCTGCCCCGAAGCTGAACTGATTGGCTGCCACCCCGTGCGATTCGCCTGTATCTGGCAGCAGATGATGTCTCGACGCAGGGAAGTCCGACAGGCGGCCGTCCAGCTTCAGCAGCTGGCGCCGTCAACAGGTGCGCGCTTGAACGTCACTCGAACCGGTGAATGAGGGGAAGGAGGGGAGGGGGCACACATCCCGTACAGCTCTTGAAATGACGGGCCTGCCCGGAGCGGAGGTTCGTGGCACAGCTTCGGGCAGGTCGCCGGGCAGGCGCAGAACAGCTATATGGTCTGTCCGCAAGAAGCGTCCGTTGCCATGGTGCCGGAAGGAGGCTGCCCGTGAACGTGCAAACGCTTCAGCAGTGGGCGGCCGTTGTGGCGCTTCTGTCAGTCGAGGACGAGGAGACGCTGCGCGAGGCGACGGCCGATCTTTCGGCGGTCGAGGAGGCTCTCCGGCTGGCGAAGGATCGGCAGGCTGTGGCCAGCAGGAACGCTGCCGCGTCCCGCGAAGCCAACGCCAGTGCCCAGCGGTGGCTGTCATCACGTCCGACGGACGGGGCCGGCTTCGAGGAGAGGCATTCCTCAGCGGAGGACCGTTCGAGCGGGTTCGCTTCAGACGCCCCTGAGGAGGAGAGCGAGGTTCGCTCGGCAGCTTCGCGGCTTTCCGTGAGGGCCACCATCCTGGCCTTCCTGTCAGTGGTCGGTGAAGCCACGCGACAGGAGGTCAGGGCCGAGGTGAGCAAGCTGCGGCCGGACGTCAACGTCGCGAACTGCGACCGGGATCTGTCTCGGCTGCTGAAGGCTGGGCTGATCACGAGGCCCGGCTCTGGCCGGTACCGGCTAGTCGCCAAGGAGTCCCCGACCCAGTAGACCTTGAGCACCCTGCCCACCTGAGCATGCATGAGTGCGCGGGTACCGCCGAACGGCCATTCGGCGGCCCCGTTGGCGCATGTTTAGGCCCCACGCGCGCATCGTCACTATAGCTACAGCTGGTGTCGGGCAGCGCCGTCGTTCATCCCTGCGTGTCAGTTGTCGTGTTCGAAAAGGCCCCACATCATGAACAGACTCATCGGCCGTCCGCGCCGACCGCTCCCCCCGCTTCGGCTCCTCGTGGAAGCCTTGGGGGTTGAGCAGTGAATGACTCCCGTCAGCTGTTTCCGACCAGTCGCGCAAACCAACCGTCACAGTGGGGGGTTTTCGACGAGATCGCGTTGACGAGCGGGCCCGACCGGCTACCGGTCCGTTCGTCCGAACTGGCGGTCCGCTTGCAATTGCACCTGAACACGGTCGTCGAAATCGTGGCATTCCTTGCCACGATCGACCTCGTCGAGGGGACCCGCCACAACTGCGCTGTGACCAAGGCCGGCTGGGAGGTCGCCGCGGCTTACAGGCAAGACGAAACGCAGGGGCGGCTGCTTCTGCTCGCCCAGTTCCGGGACCACTGGGCGGTGCAGCTGACCTACAGCCTGGCGTACGACGCTCCCGTTGAGCAGGCGACCCTGGCCGGACGCATCAGCGACACGACCGGCGTCACGTCACGACGGGCCCACTATCTCTTGGACTGGCTGGTGATGGCGCTGGTGCTGCACCAGGATCCTTCGATGCAGCTGTCTCCGTCGGCCGCGTACGCGGTACCGATCTCCGCGCCCAGGCGGGAGCCGAATGCCGTCGACCCGCCAGGGCTGCTGATGGGTTTGACTCCTGCCGAACTGCGGGCACTGCCTCCTGAGCGCTACCAGGAACTGCTGAAGCAGCTTCCCGCTCTGTACGACCTCAACTGGTCGTGACTGTCGTCGGGGGCGGCGCCTGGCCGCTCACGACGACAGGTCGTTGACTGGGTGCGGTCCTCGTACTGGCCTGGCCACCTCCCCCGATGCCCTGGATAGGGCCGAAGGGCTCTCGCGCGTTGCCTGGATGCCGCTGAGCAGGTCTTGACGACGGTGCGCCATGTCCGGATTCACCGGTGCTCCGTGCCCGCCGCAGTGTGGGCTCTGCCGATCTCGCCGGCAGGTCCGCGCTGCTCCCGTCCTTCTCCGTCCCGTTGCCCTTGACTGAGCGACATTCATAAATAGGCGAAATGTCATGCAAAAAAGCGAAATGGACTCTCGTCTGCCAGGTTTCGTGTCCGATCGTGCGCGTCGCCAGGTGGACCCGTCTGCCGTCGAGGCACGCTTCATCACTGCCGCAGGTCGCACGGTGCGGATGCCGTGGCTGCAGGCTGCCGGAGAGGAGCGCTTGGAGGAGTGCGGTCCGGTGGTGTCCTTTCCGGCGCGGAAAGGAAGGCGGACTGCGCCTGGCTGGCTCTGGATGGCGACGGGCGGCCGCATGGTCCACTACGGTTTCGGCGCGATGCGGGTGCAGGCCATGATGCTCGACTTCGACCCTCGCGTTGTCGCGGTGGCCTGCAGCCCTGTGGAGCTGCTGTGGCGCGGCCGGGGCGGGAACGTCGTCTCTCACGCTCCGCATCTCATGGCCCGGCTTGCCGACGACAGTGGTCTGCTGGTGGATTGTGCTGGGCGACGCGGTGCTGGACTGCGGTTGGTGCGCCGTGCCCTGCATGTCGAGGCCGCGGCAGTTGCTGCCGGCTGGCACTACCGGCTGTCAGGGCCACCTCCGCCGGTGGTCGAGGCCAATGTCCGCTGGCTTTCCGGCTACCGGCATCCACGGTTTGCGGGCGGACTGCTCGGGATGGTGGCGGAGTGTTTCCAGGCGCCTACTGCGCTGATCGACGGGGTTCGCGCTCTGGGCGAGCCGTTGGTGGTGTGGCCGGCTGTGTTCCATGCGTTGTGGCGGCGTGTTCTGCACGTGCCGCTGGAGTCTGCCCTGCATGAGCGGACCGTGGCGGTGGCCACTGAGAAGGCGGCCGGGCGGTGAGCCGGCCGCAGTTGGCGATCGGAACGCAGGTCCGGTTCGACGATCGCACGTGGGCCGTGGCGGGGATCGAAGGCAACTCTGCGACCGGCCCGCGAGTGTGGCTCGCAGAACAGGGTGGCTGCGACCCTCTGGTGGCTTTCTCGCTCGCTGAGCTGATGCGCTGTCCTTCCTTCGAACTATTGGGAGGACCTGCGCCGTTGCGGGTTCCGCAGATGGGGCTGCTGTCGACGGTTTCCGAACAGGAGTGCTTCCGTGCCTTGTCTGTGGAGCGGCATGTGCGCGAAGTGGAGACCGGGTATCCGGTTCCGGGTTCTTCGGGTGAGGTCAGGGCCGAGTACGACCCTGCGTCGACAACGCTGGCCGAGCGGGAGCAGGCGAAGGCTGATGAGCTGACCGGGCAGGGCTGGCCGGCGGTGAGCCGGGCCACTGTCCGCCGGTGGCGGCGGCGTTATCGCGATGACGGTGTGTGGGGGCTCGTTCCCAGGCGGCGCGGATCGACGACGCTGGAAGGGGCCGATCCGAAGGTGGTCGCCGCGCTGCGAGTGCTCCTGGCCGTCGAGGCTCCGCGTTCTCGCTCTCGTGGGTGGAAGACGCGGATGCGGCGCGAGACTGCATGGAAACTGGAAGCGGATCACGGGGTCGGTGTGGTCGAGGTGCCGCCACGGGCGACGTTCAACCGGCTGCTGGACAGAGTCGAGGCGGAGATGGGCCTCGGTGGGACAGTCAGGCAGCGGCGCGCCAGGGCGGCGCGGCCGGCTCCGCCGTTCAAGCCGACGGTGGTGTTGCGTCCGGGTGAGTTGGTGATGCTGGACAGTTCACCGCTGGATGTGCTGGTCGCGTTCGACGACGGGGTCGTGGGGCGGGTGGAGATCACCAAGGCGCTGGACGTGGCGACGCGGAGCATGTGGGCGGTCCTTCGTCCGTCCGGGAGCAAGCTGACTGATGTCGCGGTGCTCCTGGCGCAGATGATGACGCCGATGGTGATGCGTCCGGGCTGGCCGGAGTCGTTGGCGATGGCTGCTTCGGTCGTCCCGTACCAGCGGCTGGTGAGTATGGATGAGCGGCTGAAGGATGCTGCGGCACGTCCGGTCGTGGTGCCGGAGACGATCGTGGTCGACCAGGGCAAGGTGTTCGTCTCACCTGCCACTCGTGCTGCCTGTGAGAGTCTGGGCATCAGTCTGCAGCCTGTTCCCCCGGCGAACGGACCGGCCAAGGGCAACGTCGAGCGTTCCTTCGGGTCGGTCAACTCCCTGTTCTGTCAGTACCTTCCCGGCTACACAGGGTCGAACGTTTCCGAGCGCGGCTCGAAGGTTGCCCAGGAGCGGCTGTGGTCGCTGGCCGAGCTGCGTGAGCTCCTGGACGAGTTCCTGGTGCTCTGGCACCACCGTCCGCACGCCGGGCTGCGGCACCCTTTGATGCCGGCACGAGCGCTCACGCCGAACGAGGCATGGGCAAGTCTGCTTCCCGTCGTCGGATATGTGCCGGTCCCTCTGGGGTCCGACGACTATGTCGAGCTGTTGCCGGTGCGGTGGCAGGCGATCACGGACGCGGGCATCCGGTTCGACTTCCGCACCTACGACCATGCGTGCCTGCACACGGAGAGCGCCCGAAGTCACAGAGTGCGGTCCGGGCAGGGCTTGTGGGAGGTGCACTACAACCCTTATGACCCTCTGCGGATCTGGGTGCGGCTGGCGGACGGATTCGTCGAGGTGCCCTGGATCCACGCCACGTCGGTCAGCCTGCCGTTCACTCACCATGTCTGGGAACACATCTGCAAGGTCACAGAACGCACCGAGTCCCGTGCCGAGCACGAGGAGCAGCTCGTGTTGGCCCTGGACGATCTTCTGCGCCGTGCCTCGCGCAAGAAGAAGCTGACCCGTACGGAGAAGCGGGCGGTGGCCAGGTCCAGGGCCTCTGGTGCCGACTTGGTTCCTGTGCCGGCCAGTTCGGCGAGCGTGCTGGACACCCCGACTCTTTCCTTCGGGCTGGCGGGCGTGTACGAGATGCCTGAACCGGATGACGAGACCGTTCCTGATGAGGATGACGGTCTGTTTGTCGTGGCCGAGGAGGAGTTGGCGGAAGCTGTGGATGGTTCGTCCATCCTCGACGACACCGATCAGGAGGACGACCTGTGGCTGCCGTGATCGCCTCGCCCGGCGAGGAAGACCCGCAGGACGGGGGCTGGCCGTGTCCGAGCCCGATGAGTAACTTCGTGCTGTGGCGTGAATACGCGACCTGTCCAAGGATGGTCGCGCCTGCGGTGGCCGACACGTTCTGGAGCACCGAGTCTTTGCTGGACTATCACTCGGAGTTCGTGACGCTGAGGACTCCGAGCCAGGAGCTGACGAGGCGACAGCTGCAGCTGACGCTTCTGGTGAACAACCGGCACCGTGGGACGGCTCGGCGCGGTCTGATCGTGTCGGGCCCTCCGGGGGCGGGCAAGTCCACCAACCTTCTTGAGCTGGGCCGTTCCTTCGAACGCGGGGAGAGGGCCAAGCGGCCCGGGATTGCGGACTACCTGCCCGTCGCGTTCGCGGCCATCCCCCCGTCCTGCACGCCCAAGGGACTGGTCATGGAGTTCGCCCGGTTCCTCGGGATCCCTGTGCACGACAGGATGACGGAGTCGACTCTCACCGATGCCGTCTGCGGGGTGATGGTCCAGCGGCGGACCCGGCTGGTGTTCATCGACGACGTGCACCTGCTCAACACCCGGACCGGTCCGGGTGCCGGAAGTGCCGACCAGGTCAAGGCTCTGGCCGAGCGGATCCCGGCGACATTCGTCCTGGCCGGCGTGGACGTGGAGACGTCTGCGCTGCTCACCGGGCCGCGTGGTGCGCAGATCGCCGCCCGCTTCAAGATTCTGCGTACCGCTCCGATGCTGAACGGCACCAGCGACCAGAAGCAGGCATGGCGCAAGCTGCTGGGCGGCATGGAACAGGCCTTGCGGCTGCGCAACCACCAGCCGGGGACCCTCGTGCGCAACGCCGATCTCATCCACCTGCGCACCGGCGGCGTGATGGCCAGTGTCTTCGCCCTTGTCAGGGAGGCGGCGATCTGTTCCGTCCTGGACGGGACGCTCGCTGTCACCCGGCGGCTGCTGGCCGAGGTCGTCCTCGACAGTCAGGCCACGAATGCCGCACGCGCTCGCCGCCGGCACCAAGATCCCTCCTGATCCGCCCCCGGCTCCACGAAACCGGCAGGGGCTGAGGCGTCCTGCCGGCAACGGCAGGTGTGGGGCGGCGTATGCGTGCGTCACTCGGCTTCGGCCCGGCGGCAGACAGCCCGGCCCCTGCGCCGTCCTGTCTCGATTCCCTCGGCCTTCATCACTGCTGTCAAGGACGTTGTGTATGGACCGTTCTTCTCCTGGTCGTGCTCTCATGCACGTCCCTCCGGTGGCGCGCGAGCTCACCGGGTCATGGCTGCGCCGTGTGGCTCTCGTCTGTGGTCTGCCGGCTCAGAACCTTGTGCGGGGCATCCTCAGCGGCGCACACATGATCCGCATCACCGGGACGCCCAAGACTGCTCTGGAGGCGTACTTCAACGCGTCGGCGCGAGCTGCTCTGGCCCGATTCATGAGGATCCCGCTGTCTCGGCTGTATGCGCTGCTTCCGGAGCTGGGTCCTACACACCCGCGCCTTTGCGACGGCGATGAGACACAGGCGGCCTGGTACTCCCCTACCCGCATATGGGTCACGGCCTGCCCGCCGTGTACCCCGCGCGCCTGGTCCTCCCCGCAGCCCGTCCTTGTGTACCCGGGCGCGCTCGGGCACATCTGCCGGCGCCACCGGCGCTGGCTCCTCGCCGACGCACACGGACCGGCCTCCGTTCCGTTGGGAACGCTTCCCGAGGTGCTGGCCGCTCATCGTCAGCACGTCGCTCTGGCTCACAGTGTCCCCGGCTCTGCCGGGGCGTTGGCCGTGGCAGCCGCCGTGGTGTGGTCCTGGCAGGCGCAGCGATGGCATGGGGACAGCCTCTGGTCGCAGCGGACGTCCGCTCTGGCGTCGCTGACCGGTTGTTCCCCGGCGGGTGCTGCTGCCCACGCGCTGATCACCTATCCGGAGACGGTCAGGGTCGCTGTCCTGCTGAGCGACCGGGTCTGGCAGCAGCGGCTACGGAAGGCGGCTATGGCGCAGGGGATGCATGCCGCACGGATGCTCGCCCTGGCGGACCTGGGCCAGCGTGTCGGGCGGCCATGGCTCGTGGACTGGCTGGCGGCCATCCCTCGTACCCGTCGTGTCGACCCTGGTGAGCGCGATCCGCTGCAGTGGTGGCTCGGGCAGCTGACAAGCCGGGACACAGCCGGGGATGCGTCGTGGTGCGTGCCGGACGGCCTGGACCGCCCCGCGCAGTACAGCGATCGTCTCAGCTTTCTCGCCGAAACCCGGGTCCGCTCTGTCATCGGCGCTGCCCAGGCCTCGTCGCTGACCGGAGGCTGGGAACCACCAGCCGCCCGGTGTCGCAGCTGCCGCTGACGGCACCACACCCTGCCCTCTGTGGCTGTGGGCCTGCGCGGCGGGCGAAGCCACCGCCGCGGGGGCTTGGGGCAGTTCGCTCTGGCGGCTTGTCGGCCGCCCTCGTCACGATCTCAAGGAGCCTTGACATGTGGGTCTCACCCCAGACAGCGCATCACAGGCTGGTCGATCTCACTCACCACACCTCGGTGCCGGCCTATCTGGACCATGTGAACCGCTACACCTTCGCCGCTTCCAGTCATGTGTTCATCGGCGAGGTACCTGTACTCGGGCACAAGCGCGGCCAGCTGTGGAAGTTCGCCGACCGGGACATTCAAGAGGCCGGCCGGCGCCTTGCCGGGCTCGGCATCGATCCCGATGACCTGACCGACGCCGGTCTGGAGTCCGACGAACGAGACACGTGGCGTTCGAGCGTCCGGAGCTGGCTGGACCAGGCCCTCTTCACGCACGCCCCGCAGGGAGAATCCCTTCCGGCGGGTTTCCCCGGACGCCACCTGCCATCCGGTTACGTGCGGCGGACCGTTGCGAGCACCAGGCCGTTGTCCTTGCTGACCTGGTCGGGCAGGGCATGGCTGATTCCCCGCGGCTATGCGGACCTTCTGGACCGGGCCGAAAAGGCCGAGGCAGATCTGACCCTGCAGGCCACGGTGTGCAGCGGCTGCGGGACGCGCGCGGAGAGTGACCAGTGGCGTTCCTCGAGCGCCATGGGATTCGTCGTCCTGTGCCCGGCCTGCGCGGCGAAGACGGCCAGGCCGTACAGCGGGCATCTGCGTGGCCGTCTGTACACGAAGGCGTTCGCCAAGCGGTCCCGTGCCGATGCTTTTCTGTGCGCGATGTGTCCCGAGCCGCGGCGGGCTCTGTACTGGGACCACTGTCATTCTCATGGACTGTTTCGGGGGCCTTTGTGTGTGACGTGCAACAACGCCGAGGGCGGCCCGGGTTTCCTCAACCGTGACGGGGCCGTCGATCATCTGCTCCAGTGCACGGTCTGCCGCAGCCGGCGGACCCTTCCCCCGCAGCATCATGAGAATGTCGTACGCCGCTTGTTCGACTTCGGTCCCCACATGGCGTGCACGCACGATCCGTCCTGGCGGATGTTCTACGTGCAGGAGGACGGCGCGGTCCTTGCCCGGTTCCAGTGCTACCAGCACCAGCCCGCTCTTGAATGGTCCGTCCTGGTTCCGGCGGACGACGTCAGTGCCTTGGTGCGCCGGTTCGTCGATGAGTCCGCCGGCTCAGCCCCATAGCCGGCTGTTTGCAGCAGCGGACAGGACGCGGAAATCTCGTCTGCATTCTCGCATGCTCCTTCGCCGCGGGAGAGGCACTGCTCTGGCCGAGCCCCCACTGCGGGTGTCGGGGACTCGGCGCGGGGGCGGGGGGCCGGCAGGGAACCGTACGACCCTGGGCGCCGTGGGCGGGGGCTTCTCCCGGAAAGTGGCCGTCGGAGCTCTGGGGGCTGGGGGCTGGGGGCTGGGGGCTGGCCGAACATAGAAGGCTTGTTCCAGGCGTCACCCATCTGGCCGCTGATCGTTTCTGACGTCAGGAATCGGCATCTGCGGTGAAGGAGGTCCGGTGGGACCGTCGTTGGTGGTGGAGCGGCTTGAGTTCTTGAGGGACGGGGTCTGGCGGGTCCGCCTTTTCACCAGTCTGGTGACCTTTCTGGTGGGACATTCCAATGCGGGTAAATCGACAGCGATCGAGGCGCTGCTGTATCCGCTGGGTCTGACTACCGCGAGGATCATGCCTGAGGTCCGCAGCTGTCAGAAGATCCGCCTGACGTTCCGCGTGGCCGGTACCCGCTGGCAGGCCACGCGCAAGGGCGCGGAGCCGTACGCCCGGGTGCTGATCAAGAACCTGGACGACGAGAACGACATCGGCCGTCCATTGCCTGTCACCTCCTCGTCCGGGGAGACGACCGCTGGTGCGTTCGTCCAGGACCTCCTGGGCCTGCCGGCCGCCTCCCGCGGCGCCACCCGGCTCACGCTGGACACCCTGTACGGCACGGTCATGGCACTGCGCCAGACGACGATCGCCTCGGAGTTCCTCGGCGGCGTCAAGGAGCAGGAACGAATCCTGGCCCTGGAGGTGATTCTGGGCCTGTGGAGCGAGGCCCTCGCGAGCCTGGAGAAGGACGCCTCGGAAGCCGAGTCTCAGCACCGGGCGGCGCAGAACGCGCTGAACCAGTTCAAGCGGCTGCGTGATTCCGGGGCCCTCGCGGACCCGAAAGACACACGTCAGGAGCACCTTCAGAAGGAGCGTGAGCACAAGGCGGCAGCGGAAGGCGCCCAGGGCGCGGCTGCGGCGTTGTCGACCGCTGTAGGTGAGCATGGCCGACTGGTGGCCCTGCACAAGGCGGCGGAGCAGCAGCGACGGAAGACTGCGAAGCAGGCCGAAGACGCGCGTACACGGTTCAACAAGGCCACAGCGGATCTTGCTCGCGCCGAGGGTGTGCTGTCCGGGCTGCTCTCGACACCTGCGATGGAATGTACGGGGTGTGGCCAGGGGCTTCCCGAGCGGGAGCCGGGGCAGTGCCGGCAGTGCGGGCAGGCGGTTCACGGCGCCGAGGACCGGCGGGAGAAGCAGGTCGCTGCGACGCGGGCGAAGGCGGATCGTCTGCGGCTGGACCTGAAGGGCCTGCGGGAGACCTCGGCCGGCGCGGAGCGGGCGGCGGCGGCCGCTGAGGAGGCGGCCGCGCAGGCGCTCGCGCAGCGCGATGGCTACGAGCGGGACCATCTGGCTCCCGCCCGCCAGAAGGCACAGCAGGCGGAGAAGGAAGCCTTCGGTCTGAGCCGGGACGTCGCGCAGCTGAAGAAGCAGATCGACAACGCCGACTACCTCAAGGCCCAGGCGCAGGCCATCACCACGGCGAAGGAGCGGATGAAAGCCGCGCAGGCGACCAGGGACACGGCGAAGGCTGCTGACGAGGTGCGCCGCAAGGAGGTCACCGGCCGGTGGGAAGAGTTCTTCCTGCGGCGTCTGCAGCAGATCAACCCGGCGGTGGAGGCGGCGTTCATCGACCCGGCCGACTTCACCACCCGGGTCAAGGAACGCAACGAGGCGGATAAGTCGTTCGACGACAGCTCCGTGGGCGGCAACCCGAAGGCCGTGACCAACCTCGCGCTGCTCCTGGCGCTGCGCGACCTCGGACGCGTCGATGCCCAGGTCCGCGTGCCGCCGCTGCTGATCATCGACTCGCCGTTGTCGGGGCTCGGCTCGACGGGCCTGGACCAGGAGACGAGCCTGCGGTTGATCGACACGCTGATCTCCATCGCGGCCGATCCCGCCACGGACGGATACGGCTGCCAGATCATCGCGGCCACCAACGACCCCCTCCCCCGTGACTACCCCGACGTCAGGGAGATCCATCTCGACGCCGGCAACCGGTTCTTCGACCACGCGCCGTCCGCCGCCTGACCCGCCTGCCGGGCTTGACGCTTTGGCCCGGCAAGAACGCATGCTTTGGTGCTTGAACGTGTCACGGGTGTGCGGCGGGGCTTGCCCGCGATCGGGAGCCGGTTGACAGGCTGCACGACCGGCTCCGGAGCGAAGCCGCCCGCCCCATGGGCGACGGGCGCCGCCATCTGCGATGACATGCGCGTGGACGGAGAGCCTGCGTGCCTGGGCTCGGCTCGGTCGTACTGCAGTGGTCCTCACTCAAGAAGCGTGAAGTCGGCGGCGCCGCTGACCGGGGTGTTTACCCGGTCAGTGGCGGCGCCTTCTTGTAACAGCTTCAGCAGTCGCCGGCCAAGCCCACGAACCCGATAAGAACTTCAAGGAACCATCGCATCGATGGCTTCAAGGTGGGTGAGGAAGGCAGCCACGAGGCGGGGGCGGGGTGCGTCGGGGACGAGGGCGTCCGGTAGGTCGGCCTCAAGCCCCCATTCCATGTTGAACGAGATGCTGGTGCCGGCAGGGACGACACTGCTTCGCAGCCACAGCACGAAGGATGCTGCTGCCTGTGCGGTGGCATCCTCGAGAGTGATCCCTTCGGGAGTCAGCTTGGCCATTCCTTCCAGCGTCTCGTCTCCGAGGGTAATGCCGAAGTGCATGACCGACCCGGGAACGGGCCCTTGGCCGCCTTCGTCGACGCGGATGAACTCGTCCGGGTTCCGCTCACGCAGCTTGCTGGTCACCAGGTCGTAGGTGAGGTTCCATGTGGAGCCCTCGGCAGGGCCGAAGACGTACATGGTGCGCAGTGCGGCCAGTTCGGACTCGTCCACGCGGGGGATACGGGACATACCACTCGTGTGCTGCCCAGGAACCCGTACCCTGCACATCAGATGGCCGGTTTCTGTGCCTCCGGTCCCCCCACCTTGAAGGAGTTGTTCGTGTCTGCTTTCCTTACGTCCGTCCAAAGCATCGACGCGACGACCGCGGCGCTCCAGGAAGAGCTTCCTCAGCTGGAGCAGCTTCAGCTGGAACTCGAGAAGGAGCTGGCCGCGGTCTCGGAGCGCGTCTTGTCGGTCCGTACGGCCCTGACGGCCCTGCTGGCCCTGGCCGAGACCCCCGCCCCTCAGGCGGTGCGGGCCACGCCTGAACCGGCTGTGGTGGAGGACGAGACCGCAGTCGAGGCGACGACAGTGCAGGAGACCGGTCCGGTTCCCGCGCCCCGCAAGGCCGCGGTCACACGCACGGCCAGCGAACGTAAGGCGACGCCCGCCAAGGCCAACGGGCGGAAGGAACGATCCTCCGCGAAGAAGCCTCGCATCACGGCCGCGTCGCGGAAGGCCGCTCCTGCCGCGAAGGACTCTGCCGGCTTCACCGAGCAGGTGATCGCCGTTCTCGCCCGCACGCCGGAAACGCCGATGCGCGCGCGGGACGTCGCCCAGGCACTCGGCCGTGACTCCTCCGCGGGCGCCGTGAACGCCGTCCGCAGCACCCTCGACCGTCTCGTGGCCACCTCGCGGGCCGCCCGCGCCGGCCGCGGCCTCTACCAGGCCACTGCCGCCAACTGATCCAGCGCGGATAACTGCCACCGGTACCGCCTCGCCGGGGCCCTGCAAAGAGGTTCGCGGTCACGGCGGAGAAGGGCCTCGCGTCCGTGATCCATCCGCAGGGCCTGGATAGAGCGCGACAGGCGGCATTCGCGCCGGAGACGCGGGAATTGGTGGGGGAAGTAGAGCTGCCGGGCCAGGCTGTGGTGCCTTCGGTCACGCCGTACTGGTTCATGGCGAAGGCGTTGTACCAGGACCCCATGGCGCAGCCCGCACTGTGGGCGATCGATCATGAGCGCACCCACTGAACGTCGGCTCTGGGCCGCCTCACGCGAGCAGAAGCGGCCATGCGGATCTCCGTACGACTGCTGCCGCTGAAGTCTGACTCCGAGAGTTGGGCATGCTCATGGCCCGAATCTCGTACGCCGGTGCAGGTGCTGTGTCAGGGTTGTCCGCCCTGACAGCTATGGTCGCCTGTGGCCATCGATCATCAGCGTTTCTTGCGAGGTATTCATGTCATCCCCTGACCGGGAGCGCAGCGACGAGCTTGTCCAGCACTTCGGTCACGAGGGTCTGCGGTTGTTCGGACGGGTTCAGCTGGCCGGTGCCCGGCTACCTGCGGACTCCGCTGCGTTCCTGGAGGGGACCGGCGTCCCTGCCGGAGTCCCTCCCTACTTCCGCGCTCCGCTGCCGGATGAGCCGGTGAGCCTGGGGGGCTTCGCGTCTCACTCGCAAGGGCCACGGCCGCACAACTTGATGGAGAGTTGGCCTCGGATCGGGTTCGACGGTCTGGCCCACCTGTGCGTGCGTCCTGATGGGGCGGTGCAGGCGGTTGTCCTGTCGGGTGTGGTGGATGACATGTTCGTCAACGCGGATGTCTCAGCTCTGGGCGCCTCGCTTGTGGCGCTCGACCGTGCGCAACCCCTGCTCGCGACGGCTGCGGGTCTGGGTGAGGCTGCTGCTGTGTTCCGTGATCTGTCCGCGGGGCTGCGTCAGATCGACCCGGTGGCGTTCGAGGACCGGGAGTCGTGGTGGCCGCGTGTTCTGGACGACATCCGGCACACGCTGAATTTTCCCTTCTCCGCCGCTTTCGAGTACGTCGATGATGCCGGCACCAAGCAGGTGGTCACGGAGGCTACGGGGCCTGGCCTGCCGCACCCGGAGGAGTTGGTGTGGCGGCGTCTTTCCGCGCAGGGGGTGCGGCCGGAGCAGGTCCGTCGCGTCTACTGCGAACTGGAGGCATGTGTCATGCCCGGCCATTACTGCGCGGTCTGGATGCAGGAGGTGTTTCCGCATGCTGAGTTCACGCACAGTTTCGGCTATGGGGAGACTGCCGAGTCGCGGGAGTCGGGTCTCAAGGAGCTGATCACGCAGGCGGCCGAGCAGGCGAGGCGTGGTTGATGCGGTGGGATCGTCCTGCCGCCGGCCGTGAGCCGGCGGCGGCTGCTCTGCTGGGCTGGCTCGCCGACCCCCAGGCGCCCGGGCTGTGCCTGGTGTCCGGTTCGGCGGAGAGCGGTAAGTCCCAGTTACTTGCCTGGCTCGTGCATCACGGCAGCCGGCCGGGAACTCCGCCCGAGCGTACGGTCCACGCCGTCACGCCGGCCGCAGGCCTTGGGGTGCGAGGCATCGTGTGGTCGCTTGCCGAGCAGTTGGGTGTCGTGGCTCGAGGTCCGGCTGAGCTTGTGGCCGCACTGAAGCGGGACGAGCGGCCCACGGTGATCGTGCTGCCTGACCTTCATGAAGGTGACGGATCTGGGCTGGTGCTCGCCCTGGCTCGGCTGCCGCACGTGCGGCTGATCGTCGAAGCCCGCTCTGGTGGTGTGGTGCATCAGGTCCTGGCCGGTGGTGGATGTGCTGAGCTGGACCTGGACCTGGAGCAGTGGCGGGACGATGAGCGTTTCGCGCAGTGGCATGCGTCCCGGCCCGAGAGCGAGGTTCGTGACGGGTCTCCTTCGGGGCATGTAGTGGTGGACCTGTCTGATCCGGTGGCGGTCTGTGCGGCCGATCCTTGGCAGGTCACGACCGCCTACGAAGCGGATGACAGCCGTGATCACGGTGGGCTGCGTGCTGCCTGGCTGCGGGCGGGCCAGTCGGTGTGCGCGGAGCAGTCGCCGGCGTCTCGCGCGCTGGTTCTCCTGAGTGTGCTGGGTGACGGTGCCGATCCGCGGCTGC
The DNA here is from genome assembly GCF_043081625.1 of Streptomyces sp. NPDC014861. Classification (NCBI taxonomy): domain Bacteria; kingdom Bacillati; phylum Actinomycetota; class Actinomycetes; order Kitasatosporales; family Streptomycetaceae; genus Streptomyces; species Streptomyces sp. NPDC014861. The sequence continues at coordinate 4,395 of NZ_JBIBWV010000038.1, read as the reverse complement.
GGCCGGCGCTCGTCGAGCTCGCGGCGGGAGCCGGCTGGGGCGTGGCGTGGAGCCGGGTGTGTGGTGATGTGGTGCCGCCGTGGCCCGGTGCTGTCACGTCCCTAGCTGTGGGCGCGGGGCCTTTGTCCGGCTGTCTGGTCCTGGCGGGTCCCGGCGGTGTCGTGAAGAGCGTGCATGTGGCGGATGCCTCCGCCCACGGACGCTTGCTCCTTGAGGCTGGGGAGGTGGCCGATGTGGCGGTCCTCGCGGAGGGGACTGCGCTGCTGCTCGATACCTCTGGCCGTATCCACGTCGACAGCAAGTGGACCGTCCGGGCCGCCGGCTCGGGACTTGCCGGACTGCTGGACGACTCCCCCACCGACGCCGACCGGCTGCTCCAGGCCGTACGGTCCCAGGCGGGCACGGCGCTCGCCTTCGCAGCGGGGGCAGGCCTGGGAATCGTGGCTGTCGGCAGTGCCGCAGGCGGTGTGCAGACCTTCGGAGAGGTTGAGGACGCTGTTGACCTGCACGACGGTCCGGTGACGTCGCTGGCCGCAATCAGCGTCCCGGTGGACAGCCAGACGTCGGTTCACCTGGTGTACAGCGGAGGCGCGGACGGCGCCGTGCGCGTCTGGTCACCAGGCCACTACCCCATGCCGGAGCCGCTGGTGCAGCGGCCCGGCCCGCTGGTGTCCCTCAGCGCCGCGGTCACGCACGACGGGCCTCGTCTGGTGGCGGTATGGGGTGACGGGGTCGTGCGGTACATCCACGTGGATACCGGTGAGCAGCGTGTGTTCCGGCCGGGCCCGCCTGTGCGTTCCGTGGCACTCGATGGTGCTGGCCGTGTCTTCGTTGGCATGGACGAGGCGGTGGCCTGTCTGACACCGGTTGCCGTCCAAGGTGAAAAGTCCGATACGTGAGCTGATCAGGGAACGGCTCGATTCAGGTTCTTTGCCGTGGGACGAAGTTGACCCCTCTTCAGCGGGTGTGGAGGGTGGGCGGACGGGTGGATGACGGGGGTAGACATGGGGATGACGCTGCCGGACGACCTGGTCGACGTGCTCGACCTGGTGGGGATCGACTGGCCGCAGATCGACGAGGACGACGTCAAGGCGTCGGCCAAGGACTACCGGAAGCTCGCCGAAGGCATCCGGGACGCGGTCAAGCAGGGCAACAACGCCTGCTCCCACATCGTGGCGGGCAAGAGCAAGGGTGCGACGGTCACGGCGATCGACCGCCGCTGGGGCAACCTCACCACCAAAGATCTGGCCGCCTTCGCCAAAGGGTGCGATGAGCTCGGAGGTGCGCTGGACGAGTGTGCCGACCTCATCGTCGGCTGCAAGATCGCGATCATCGGAAAGCTGTCCGCCACTGCCGCGACCGCGGCCGCGGGTGTGGTCGGCATGTTCTTCACCGCGGGCCTCAGCGGTCTGCTGTCTGCCGGAGCCATCGCCGCGGCGCGGCTGATCATCCAGGAGGCCATCGACTACGCGATCGAGCAGATCACCTCGGTCGTCAGCGACAAGATCGAGGCGCGGATCCTGTCCGAGATCGAGACGCTGTTCTCCGGCGCGCTGGAGAGCGGCACCGGAGCAAGCATCCTGGCCGCAGGCAGCGTGGCCATGGCCCAGGACCTCGTGATCGAGTTCGACGAGTTCGAGAAGGCTGCCGGCGGCTACCAGAAGACCGCTGACAACTTCAGCGAGAAGAAGGGCGAGTTCAAGTCCGGTGGGGTCGGCCGCAAGTCGTCGGTGAAGAAGGACAGCCGGTTCTACAAGCTCGCCGCCGTCATGGACAAGGCGGAGGACGCGGTCGACAAGAAGGCCGACGAGATGGTCAAGACCCTCGAAGACCACGGCGGCAAGATCGACAAGAGCAAGACCACGCAGAAGGAAACCGACCAGGAGCAGAAGAAGAAGATCGACTCCTGCGATGACGTCGATGGCGACGACGGCGGTGTCCGCACCTACCTCCTCAACGCCGACGGTTCCGTCCAGCGGCTGTACTCAAACGGCGCAACGGACGACCTCGACGACGCCGACAAGACACGGCTGAACGGCGTCGTCCTGAACGACGGAAAGGTATGGATACCCAAGACCAAGAACGACAAGACAGAGATCTACTCAAAGTCGGACCATCCGGACAAAGCGAAATCACAGCAGGTCAAGTTCGACAGCACCGACGAGCTGGTCAAGGCAACACAGGCCGCAAGAATCGCCCGAGACGACTACAAGGGCACCAACTACGCCGCCGGCCGCTACGTTGCGCCTGACGGAAAGGAATCCATCCTCGTCGGATACAGCAACAAGGGTGGCCATTCCGAGAGAATGATCGGACGACCCCTCATCCACAACAAGAAACAGGAAGGCTTAACCGAAGTATTCACAGAGCGAGAACCCTGCAAGAAACCACCCAACTGCGCACGATGGCTGGACTACCACTTCAAGCAAGACCTGAAGGTGACACATGTAGCGGACTACTACACTTCCGACGGCAAGACCACGAACAAGCAACACACCCAGTACGTAGAGTACTTGAAGAAGCTGCACGGAAAAAAGTAACACCGATCGATAGGATGACGAAGTGAATCCTTCCGTAACACCCCAGAAAATGATTGATTCATACGGACTGCAGAACATCATCTACTTCCCGCAGTCCCCCGGCGTCGAGTTTCACACGCCGTCAGCCAACCTCCTGAGCACCGTGGGCCTCCCGCACTCGGAGGTCTTCATCTCCCGGGAAGAGGTCCCGGACCCATACCCCCGGAATCTGGACTCCATCACCCTGGGAAGCCGCTTCGACCAATTCGACATCCCCTGCCCCCCGGAGAGCCGGACGTGGTGGGCACTCGGGTATCTCTTCGAGACCCTCGTGGCAGTGGACCCCCGGAGCGGGAAGGTCTACGGATTCCCCGAGGGAGAACCTGGATACACCGAACTCCACCGGGACGTGGAGTCCCTGCTGTTCACCCTCATCGAGTTCCGCAAGCTCGAGGTGGACCACGACAACGACGTGGATCCCGAGGAGCTCTCGGCGCGTTTCAAGCAAGCGGTGGGAGCCTTCGACCCCACCCCCTTCACCGACGAGAACTCCCAGTGGAACCTGTCCCTCGAGGAACTGGAAAACGGAATCTGGTAGCACGTCCTCTGACCCCCGGACGCGCCAGCGTCCAAGATTCGACGCACAGATGACTGCACGGTCAAGAGCTACATCCGCTGAGGCCCCGACTGTTGCACATGGCAGGACTTCCGCTCTGTCGTAGCCTGGCTTTTTCCTTTTCCGTTTCACCTGTTCCTTGCCGGGTCGCGCGATCTCCGGGAAGTAACGTGCTGTTGTTTCGGTGCCGCCGTCACTTGAGACGACGACCCTGCTCATGGGCGTGGCCCTGCTCCTGCGGTCAGGCCGTCGGGGGAAAGCAAGTACATGATCTGCACGGTTGCTCCTCGTCCAGGCCGGCGAGAGCTCATGGTCGCGCGCTCTCGCGAAGACGGCGAAACCGCTGGCCGGAGAGATAAGCGGGCTCCGTGTTCCCGCACGCCGATGTGCGGTGGGCATCTCATCCAGGTAGCTGTCGGTGGCGCAAAGGCCGTCTGTTCGAAGGTGCTGCGGTTGAAAGCGGTCATGTTCCGTGTGAGTCAGGCCAGGGCGCCGGAACTGAGGTTATCGGACCTCGCTCGGGGGCAGCTCTTGGGCTTTGACGTCGAGCGGGGGCTGGTGGATGGCACGCAGGAAGTCGGTGGCCGCGCAGTTGCTGCAGGTGTACCAGGAGCGACAGAAGGCGAAGGCGGCCGAGGCGAAGCGGGCCGAGGCTGAGCTCGCACGTCAGGCCCGGGCAGCGGAGCGGGAGGCGGTGGCCCGGGCGAAGGAGGAAGCCCGCAAGGAGCGGGAGGTGGCGCAGGCGTGGGAACGCGCCCGCAAGGAAAACCAGGCGCAGCAGAGTGCCGAGGCGCGCAGGGCTGAGCAGATCGTGCGGGATCTGGAGAAGCGCAACGCCGCACGGGCCAAGGAGCTGGAGCAGAAGCGGCGCGCCGAAGCTCGGGAGAAGGCCGCGGCCGAGCGGCAGGCGAAGCAGGAGGCCGTTGAGGGGCTGCGGCGGGAGGCCGCAGCGCGGACGGTCGAGGTGGAGGAGCAGCTCAGCGCTCTCGCTTCGGTCCTGCGTTCGCGTCCTGGTGGACTGCACCGGCTGCGTCTGGAGACGGAGCGGGTTTTCGGCGTGGGAAACCTCGAGGCGTTCGCGGTCGGCGTGGAGAAGGCGCTCGCGTCCGTGAGCTATCCGGAGGGGCTCGGCGGGGCGCGGCGGGTGGCGTTCGCGCCGGAGGCGCGGGAGCTGGTGGTGGAGGTGGAGCTGCCGGGCCAGGTGGTGGTGCCTTCGGTCACGCAGTACCGGTTCAAGGCGTCCGCTCCCCCGGCGGTGGT
>NZ_JBIBWV010000037.1:0-54778 GCF_043081625.1 Streptomyces sp. NPDC014861 | reverse complement strand
AGACTTCCTCCACACCTACAACCACCACCGCTGCCACACCGCACTCGACGGACACCCACCCATCACCCGCGTCAACAACCCTGCGGGTCAATACATCTAGGTCGGATCCCGCCGGGCTCAGGCCGCGCGGCGCAGCTGCGCCGCGCGGATCGGCTGCGAGCCGGGGCCGCCGATGTGCGAGAACGGCTGGGTCCGCCAGTCGAGGCCCTGGGGCAGCGTCAGGAGCAGTGCGGTGTCCTGCTCCTGGACGCCGGCGCCGTCGTCGGCGGAGCGCGCCTCGGCGGCGGCCCGGCCGGTGCCCGGGCAGACGGTGAGGGTGAAGGGGTTCCACGCCGACGGGCACAGCGCGTGCTCGGGCAGCGCGTCCTCGTCCGCCAGCAGGGCGATCGGCTGATCGCACGCCGGGCAGATCACCCGGAACATCTCGAACGTGTCGTACATGTCGAACTCGTCGAAGGGATCGACGGAATCAACGGGCTCCTGCATGGAGACTCCCCCTCGGAACAGGTCGGCCGGTACTGTGCGGCCGGAACCACAGCAAGCCCTTCCCATGCGGAACTCCGCATAACCGTGAACCGCACCCCGATGCCTGGTCCGAACCTGTGGCGTTCGTCACATGCCCGGTGCAGGTGCCCCGGGACCACCCATAGCGGCGGATACCGTCCGCTCCCGGCTGGGCCCGGAGCCCTTCGGCGCAATAGGGTCGGCGCATGGAGGAGCTGGATCGTCAGATCGTGGAGTTGCTCGTCAAGGACGGGCGCATGAGCTACACCGACCTGGGCAAGGCCACCGGCCTGTCCACGTCGGCGGTGCATCAGCGCGTCCGCCGCCTGGAGCAGCGCGGTGTCATCCGCGGCTATGCCGCCGTCGTCGACCCCGAGGCGGTGGGCCTGCCGCTGACCGCCTTCATCTCGGTCAAACCCTTCGACCCCAGCGCCCCCGACGACACCCCCGACCGGCTCGCCCACATCCCCGAGATCGAGGCCTGCCACAGCGTCGCCGGCGACGAGAACTACATCCTCAAGGTGCGGGTCGCCACCCCCCTGGAGCTGGAGCACCTGCTCAGCCGCATCCGGTCCCAGGCGCACGTCTCCAGCCGCACCACCGTCGTCCTGTCCACCCCGTACGAAGCCAGGCCGCCGCGCATTTAGCCTGGTCGCATGAGCGACAGCCTGAACTCCGGCGACCACCGCACCGTGCTCCTGCGCGGGGGAGAGGTCCACAGCCCCGCCGACCCCTTCGCCACGGCCATGGTGGTGGAGCGCGGCCACATCGCCTGGGTGGGCGAGGAGGGCGCCGCCGACGCCTTCGCCTCCGGCGTGGACGAGGTGATCGACCTGGAGGGCGCGCTCGTCACCCCGGCCTTCGTGGACGCCCACGTCCACACCACGGCCACCGGCTTCGCGCTCACCGGCCTCGACCTCTCCACCGCCGCCTCGCTCGCCGAGGCGGCGGAGCTGATCCGCGCCCACGCCGCCGCCCGCCCCGAGGACCGCATCCTCGTCGGGCACGGCTGGGACGCCTCCCGCTGGCCCGAGCGGCGCCCGCTCACGCGCGAGGAGCTGGACGGCCTCACCGGCGGCCGTCCGCTCTACCTCACCCGGATCGACGTGCACTCCGCCGTCGTCACCACCGCGCTGCTCGACCTCGTCCCCGGGGTGCGGGAGCTCGACGGCTTCCACGGCGGGCGTGCCCCGCTGACCGGCGACGCCCACCACGCCGTCCGCGCCGCCGCCTTCGCCGCCGTCTCCCCGCGCCAGCGCGCCGAGGCCCAGCGCGCCGCCCGGGCCCACGCCGCCTCGCTCGGCATCGGCACGCTCCACGAGTGCGGCGGTCCGCAGATCTCCTCCGAGGACGACTTCACCGGTCTGCTGGACCTCGCCCGCGACGAGCCCGGTCCCCGGGTGGTCGGCTACTGGGCCGACCTCGACATCGACCGGGCCCGCGCGCTCGGCGCCCTCGGCGCGGCCGGCGACCTCTTCGCCGACGGCTCCCTCGGCTCGCACACCGCCTGCCTCCACGAGCCGTACGCGGACTCCGCGGGCCACACCGGCTCCGTCCACCTGGACGCCGCCGAGGTCGCCGCCCACGTCGTGGCCTGCACCGAGGCGGGCCTCCAGGCCGGCTTCCACGCCATCGGCGACGCCGCCGTCTCCGCCGTCGTGGACGGCGTCCGGGCCGCCGCCGAGAAGCTCGGCCTCGCCCGGATCCGCGCCGCCCGGCACCGCGTCGAGCACGCCGAGATGCTCACCCCCGAGACGGTCGCCGCCTTCGCCGAGCTCGGGCTCACCGCCTCCGTCCAGCCCGCCTTCGACGCCCTGTGGGGCGGCGACGAGGGCATGTACGCCGACCGCCTCGGCGCCGAGCGGGCCCGCACCCTCAACCCGTACGCGGCCCTGCTGCGCGCCGGTGTGCCGCTGGCCTTCGGCTCGGACAGCCCGGTCACCCCGCTCGACCCGTGGGGGACCGTCCGGGCCGCCGCCTTCCACCGCACCCCCGAGCACCGGATCTCGGTCCGGGCGGCCTTCACCGCCCACACCCGCGGCGGCTGGCGCGCGGTCGGCCGGGACGACGCCGGCACCCTGGTGCCCGGCGCCCCCGCCGATTACGCGATCTGGCGGACCGGCGACCTGGTGGTCCAGGCCCCGGACGACCGGGTGGCCCGCTGGTCCACCGACCCTCGCTCCGGCACGCCCGGTCTGCCCGATCTGTCCCCCGGTGTGGACCTCCCGGTCTGCCTGCGGACCGTGGTGTACGGACAGACGGTTTTCGTACGGCCGAACGAGTGATGTCGGGTTGACGGCCACCCGGATGTACGCACCACGGGTTCGTCCCCGACCTGCGGATCTTCCCGTCCGGCCTGCGGCTTCTCGGGAACCTCGCAGGTCAAACGGGTGTTGACAGCCGACCGCCATGGCCCGGTAGGTTCTCGGGCGTCCACCACAGGACGTCCGACCGGACCACACCTCCTCGCCGGCGCCGACCGCCGCCCGCGCCTCGGCCGCGAGGGAAGGTCTCACCGGCGGAAGGTGCGACCCGGGTGGGGCCCGGACGTTCAGTAGACAACGGCCTTCGGCCGATCCGCAGCCAGCGGGTCCCGGGTCGGACCGAAGGACTTCGGGCCCCGCACCGCACGCGTCCCGCGCCCCCGCGTCGCACGTCTCACACCCCGCTGGACCGGACCACGCCGGAGACCTCGCTAAGGTGGGGGCCTGTGTCTGTATCCGAAGGGGCAGTAGTGAACGACGGTGGCGTGAGGCGTTACGGCCCGCTCGGCAAGGCTTTGGTGATCATTCCGACCTACAACGAGGCGGACAACATCAGGCCGATCGTCGCGCGCGTACGGGAGGCCGTGCCGGACGCGTACATCCTCGTCGCCGACGACAACAGCCCCGACGGCACGGGCAAGTTCGCCGACGAGATCGCGGCCGAGGACGACCACGTCCACGTCCTGCACCGCAAGGGCAAGGAAGGGCTCGGCGCCGCCTACCTGGCCGGCTTCCGCTGGGGCATCGAGAACGGCTTCGACGTCCTCGTCGAGATGGACGCCGACGGCTCCCACCAGCCCGAGGAGCTGCCCCGGCTGCTCACCGCCCTGAAGGGCGCCGACCTGGTGCTCGGCTCCCGCTGGGTCCCGGGCGGCCGGATCGTGAACTGGCCGAAGTCCCGCGAGTTCATCTCCCGCGGCGGCAGCCTCTACTCCCGCGTGATGCTCGACGTCCCGATCCGCGACGTCACCGGCGGCTACCGCGCCTTCCGCAAGGAGACCCTGGAGGGCCTGGGCCTGGAGGACGTGGCCTCCGCCGGTTACTGCTTCCAGGTCGACCTCGCCCGCCGGGCCGTCGCGGCCGGCTTCCACGTCGTGGAGGTCCCCATCACCTTCGTCGAGCGCGAGGTCGGCGACTCCAAGATGAGCCGCGACATCCTCGTCGAGGCGCTGTGGCGTGTCACCGGCTGGGGCCTCACCGCCCGCGCCGAGAAGGTCACCAAGCTGCTCGGCCGCAAGCGCGGCTGACCCGCGGGCCCGCACCTCTCGCGGTCACCCGGCCCGCACCTCCGTACGGTCCGCGGCCGACCCACCGGCCCGGACCCGGCACGGCCCGCGGCAGCCCACCCCGCCCGGGCCTCCGCACGGTCCGCGGCTCGTTCGCGGAATCGGACCGCCGTACGGTCCGCGGCAGCCCACCCGGCGCGGACCTCTCGCGGTCCGCGGCTGGTCCGCGGAACCGGACCGCCGTACGGTCCGTGGCTGCCCACCCGGCCCGGACCGTCGCACGGTCCGGGCTGATCCTTTCCTTACGACGTTCCTGCGGCGCGCCAGGCACACTGGACGGCATGACGACCGGCGCAACGCCCCCTCACGCCCCCAAGCGCTCCCGCGCGCGCACCTTCCTCCCGCTCGGCCTCGCCGCCTGGCTGGTCCTGGAGATCTGGCTGCTCACCGTCGTGGCGAACGCGGCGGGCGGCCTCACCGTGCTGCTGCTCCTCGTCGGCGGCGCCGTCCTCGGCGCCGCCGTCGTCAAGCGGGCCGGCCGCCGGGCCTTCGCCAACCTCTCCTCCACCTTCCAGCAGGCCCAGGCCGCCGCGCAGAGCGGTACGGCACCGAGCGCCGCCGACCGCAAGGGCGCCGAGGACCGCAACGGCTTCCTGATGCTGGGCGGCCTGCTCCTGATGCTCCCCGGGCTGATCTCCGACGTCGCCGGCCTGCTGCTGCTCGTGCCTCCGGTCCGCACGGCCCTCGGGCGCGCCGCGGAGAGGGCCGTCGAGCGCCGGATGGCCGCCGCACCTCCCGGAACCCTCCAGGACGCCTTCCAGCAGGCCCGTATGCACCGTCCGGACGGCAAGGTGGTCCAGGGCGAGGTCATCCGCGACGACGCGCCCCGGAGCCCGTACGGCCCCGCCGACGGGCAGCGCCCGCCGCTGACGCCCTGAGCGGGCCCGTTCCCCGGCACGGCACCGCGCGCGGATGCCCCGGCACAGCGCGAGGGTGTTCCCGGCACCGTGCGGGGGTGCCGTGCCCGGGGTACCGCGGAGTCACCCGGGAACGCCGAGGGGCCCGGTACACGGATCGTGTACCGGGCCCCTCGGCGTTGCTGTCGCCGCGGCGTCCGTCAGGCGGACTTGCGGCTGTCGCGCGGATGCACCGCGATGTTCATGGCGCCGGAGCGCAGGACGGCCAGCCTCTCGGCCAGCACCTCCTCCAACTCCTCACGGGTACGCCGCTCCATCAGCATGTCCCAGTGCGTACGCGCAGGCTTGCCCTTCTTCTCCTCGGGTCCGTCGCCGTCCACCAGAAGCGCCTGGCTTCCGCAGACCTTGCATTCCCACTCCGGCGGAATCTCCGCCTCCACCGAGAAGGGCATCTCAAAACGATGGCCCTTCTCGCATGCGTACTCCACGGCCTGGCGCGGGGCCAGATCGATGCCGCGGTCGGTCTCGTAGCTGGTCACCACGAGGCGCGTGCCGCGAAGAGCTCGCTCACTCATGAATCGTGCCTCCCGGGCTTGTCGCCCACAGGACAGGTGTCGCTGTCGTCGTCATCCGGTCAACGTCCGGTCGGCGATAAAGATTCCCGTTCCGGGTCATGCGTCGCCCGTCGTGCCGCCCCTTGTTGTACCCACCAGTGCCCGTTTTGTCACATCTGGCGGCAGATATGACACGGCGCTTTCACTAAAGCAGCACGCAGTAACGGTCCGCCTGGCAGGCCAAACGCGTACACTACCGGCCTTTCACTTCCGCGTCTAAATTCGCTCGGGTACGACATTGCCCGCCTCGTGCGCGGCGTCCCGTACGGGAACCCTGGCGAGCAGCGCGAAACCAGCCACGAAGAAGATCACCAGAGAGATGATGGCAGCTCGATAGCTGTCCGTCAGCTGATACACGAGCCCGAACATCAGCGGACCCAGCCAGCTCAGCCCTCGGTCGCTCAGTTCGTACGCCGAGAAGTACTCCGCCTCCTTGCCCTCCGGGACCAGGTGCGAGAAGAGCGAGCGGGACAGCGCCTGGGTGCCGCCCATCACCAGGCCGATCGCCGCGGCCAGGCAGTAGAAGAAGACCGGCGCCCCGGCCGGGAGCATGTACCCGGCCATCAGGATGACGGTCCACACGACGAGCGCGCCCAGGATCGTCCGCTTGGCGCCGTACGTCCGGGCGAAGCGGGCCATCAGCAGGGCGCCCGCCACCGCGAGCACCTGCACCAGCAGCACCGCCGTGATGAGCGTGGTCTTCTCCAGGCCCAGCTCCTCCTCGCCGAAGATCGCCGCCTGCGAGATCACCGTCTGCACCCCGTCGTTGTAGACGAGGTAGGCGAGCAGGAAGGCGAGCGTCAGCGGGTGCTTGCGCATGTCCTTGATGGTCGACCGCAGCTGTCGCCAGCCCGCGCCGACCGCGCCCCCGCCCGCCGGCCGGTCCGGGCCCGCCGGGGGCGGCAGCCGCCGGTCCCGCAGCCGTCGCAGCGGGATCAGCGCCCACGCGCCCCACCACAGGCCCGCCGAGGCCAGGCAGATCCGGACCGCCTCGCCCTCCTCCAGGCCGAAGGACTCGTGCGCCGAGTACAGGACGAGGTTGAGCACCAGGACCAGGGCGCCGGACGTGTAGCCGAAGGCCCAGCCGCGCGAGGAGACCTTGTCCCGCTCCTCGGGGTCGGCGACCTGCGGCAGATAGGCGTTGTAGAGCATCATCGCGACCGCGAAGGAGGCGTTCGCGACGATCAGCAGGAAGGCGCCGAGGAGGTACCGGGTGCCCTCCAGGAAGAACATGCCGGTCGTCGCGCCGGCCCCGAGGTACGCCGCCGCCGCGAGCAGCGGCTTCTTGCGGCCCCAGCGGTCCGCCGCAGCGCTCACCAGCGGCATCGCCACGATGGCCACCACCAGGGAGACGGAGACCGCGTACGGGAAGAGCGAACCCGGGGCCACGGGTATGCCCAGCGGGTACACGAGCCGTCCCTCGCCGCCGGCGGCGTTCTCGGCCACCGTCTTGAGGTACGGCCCCAGGAAGACGGTGACGACGCTGGTCGAGTAGACCGAGCAGGCGAAGTCGTAGAAGTACCAGCCGCGCTGCTCCCGCCTGCGCTCGGCCGGATCGGTGATGGGCCCCTCAGGACCTGTCGTCTCGGCGGTCACGGCCGCACGCCCCCTCGCTCGTCCCCGTCGCCGGGACGCCCGCGCGGCCTCAGGTCCATGCCCCACGGGCGGTGAGGACCTCGCGCAGCGTCTCCAGATGATCGGTCATGATGCCATCGACCCCCAGGTCGAGGAGAGAGTCCATGCGCTCCGCGTCGTTCACGGTCCACACGTGCACCTGGAGCCCGCGCGCGTGCGCCGCCCGGACGAAGCGGCGGTCCACCACGCGGATCCCGCCCTGCGTCTCAGGGACCTGCGCGGCGACCGCGCCGGCCCGCAGCGGGACCGGGACCCCGAGCGAGCGCATCCGCAGGGCGGCGACGCCGGTCACGCCGTACGAGGTGGCCAGCCGGGGGCCGGCGAGGCGCTGGGCCCGCGCGATGCGGGCCTCGGTGAAAGAGCTGACCAGGACCCGGTCCCACGCGTCGGTCCGGGAGACGAGGTCCACCAGCGGGGCGAGCGCCGACTCGGTCTTGAGATCCACGTTCCAGCGGGCCTCGGGGAACTCCTGGAGCAGGTCCTCGAAGAGCGGCAGCGGCTCCTTGCCGGCCACCCGCGCCTCCCGGACCGCCGCCCACGGCAGGTCCCGGATGAGCCCCGAGGCGTCCGTCACCCGGTCCAGGGTGGAGTCGTGGAAGGCGACGAGCACGCCGTCCGCGGTCGTGTGCACATCGGTCTCGAAATAGCGGTAGCCCGCCGCGGCGGCCCGGCGGAAGGCGGCCGCGGTGTTCTCCAGGCCGTCCGCCGTGCCGCCCCGGTGGGCGAAGGGCAGCGGGAGCGGGTGGTCGAGGTAGGGGTGGCGTACGCGAGTCACCGCCGCAGTATGGCGCCTTCCGGTGACTCCGCGGCGACCGGCGTGTCGACGGCGCCGGGCCCGGGGGTGACCTCCCGCTCGGGGGTGGCGCCGACGGCGTCCGGCCCGGGGGCGGTGTCGATCGCGCCCGGGCGGCGCACGCGCGCGGGCTCCGGTTCCGAGACGGCCCCCCGCACGCGCGCGGGCTCCGGTTCCGGGGCGGCCTCCCGCTCGGGGGCGCCGACGGCGCCGGGCTCGGGGACGGCGAAGAGGCGCAGGAAGAACTGGGCGAGCGGGCCGATCGACAGCGCGTAGAGCACCGTGCCGACGCCGACGGAGCCGCCGAGCAGGAAGCCGGTGGTGACCACCGCGATCTCGATCAGGGTCCGGGTCAGCCGGATCGACCGGCCGGTCAGCCGGTGCAGCCCCGTCATCAGCCCGTCGCGCGGGCCGGGACCGAAGCGGGCCGCGATGTACAGGCCGGTCGCCACGCCGTTCAGCACGATGCCCAGCACCAGGAGGGGGATCCGGACCGGCAGGCCGTGGCCGTCCGGGAGCAGCGCCAGAGTGCCGTCCATCGCCAGGCCGATCACGAACACGTTCGAGACCGTGCCCAGGCCCGGGCGCTGCCGGATCGGGATCCACAGCAGCAGCACGACCGCGCCGACGATGATCGACACGACTCCGATCGTCAGTCCCGTCCGCTCGGCGAGGCCCTGGTGGAGCACGCCCCACGGCTCCAGGCCGAGCCCCGCCCTGACCAGCAGCGCCGAGCTGATCCCGTACAGGGCCAGGCCGGCGTAGAGCTGGACGAGCCGGCGGGTGAGATGCCGGCCGCGCGAGCCGGAGGCGATGGACATGGACGTGCCCCCCTGGGGTGGTGTGCGGGAGTGGACCGCGGCCCGGTGTGGTGACGGTGGACCGACTCATGACACTCTGTGGCGGGAGAACGGATGCCAACCATGGCCAATTCGAGGAAGGTGGACTGATTTCCATGGCTCAGTGGACTTCAGCCGTCGGAGCCGCCCAGCTCGCCCGGCAGCTCCAGGCGCAGCAGCCGCGCCCCGCGGGCCCCGGCGCCAGGAAGCCGCCCGCCTACCGCGCCCTCGCCGACGGCATCCGCCTGCTCGTCCTGGAGGGCCGGGTGCCGGTCGCCGCCCGGCTGCCCGCCGAGCGAGAGCTCGCCCTCGCCCTCACCGTCAGCCGCACCACGGTGGCCGCCGCCTACGAGGCGCTGCGCACCGAGGGCTTCCTGGAGTCCCGGCGGGGCGCCGGCAGCTGGACCGCGGTCCCGGCCGGCAACCCGCTGCCCGCGCGCGGCTTGGAACCGCTGCCGCCGGAGACCCTCGGCTCCCTCATCGACCTCGGCTGCGCGGCCCTCCCCGCTCCCGAGCCGTGGCTGACCCGCGGCGTCCAGGGGGCCCTGGAGGAGCTGCCGCCGTACGCGCACACCCACGGCGACTACCCGGCCGGCCTCCCCGCGCTGCGCGCGATGCTGGCCGAGCGCTACACCGCCCGGGGCATCCCGACCATGCCCGAGCAGATCATGGTCACCACGGGGGCGATGGGCGCCATCGACGCCATCTGCCACCTCTTCGCCGGGCGCGGCGAGCGGATCGCCGTGGAGTCGCCCTCGTACGCCAACATCCTCCAGCTCATGCGGGAGGCGGGCGCCCGGCTGGTGCCCGTCGCCATGTCGGAGGGGCTGGGCAGCTGGGACCTCGGCCGCTGGCGCCAGGTGCTGCGCGACGCGGCGCCCCGGCTCGCGTACGTCGTGGCCGACTTCCACAATCCGACCGGCGCCCTCGCCGACGAGGACCAGCGACGGCGGCTCGTGGAGGCCGCCCGCGCGGCCGGGACGGTCCTCGTCGTCGACGAGACCATGGCCGAGCTCCACCTCGACGACGACGTGGAGATGCCCCGCCCGGTCTGCGCCTTCGACCCGGCCGGCTCCACCGTCCTCACCGTCGGCTCGGCCAGCAAGGCGTTCTGGGCCGGGATGCGGATCGGCTGGGTGCGCGCCGCACCCGACGTCATCCGCTCCCTGGTCGCCGCCCGCGCCTACGCCGACCTGGGCACGCCCGTCCTGGAGCAGCTGGGCGTCAACTGGCTGATGCGCACCGGAGGGTGGGAGGAGGCGGTCGCGCTGCGGCGGGCGCAGGCCAGGGAGAACCGCGACGCGCTCGTGACCGCGGTCCGCAGGGAACTGCCGGAGTGGGAGTTCGAGGTGCCGAAGGGCGGGCTGACGCTCTGGGTGCGCACCGGCGGGCTCTCCGGCTCGCGGCTCGCGGAGGCGGGCGAGCGGGTCGGTGTCCGGGTGCCCTCCGGCCCCCGGTTCGGCGTGGACGGCGCTTTCGAGGGGTACGTCCGTCTGCCGTTCACCGTCGGCGGCCCGGTCGCCGACGAGGCCGCGAGCCGACTCGCGGCCGCGGCCCGGCTGGTGGAGTCGGGCCTCGGCGGGGGAGTGGAGCCGCCGCGGACGTTCGTGGCCTGAGCCGCGACCGCCCCCCCGCACGGGCGCCCGTCCGTGCGCTGACCTCGCTCACGCGCGCGTGCGATTGCGATGACGTCTCCCACGCGCGCGCGTGGGAACGGCCGCGCGGCGCCGAGCCGTACGTGGCGCCACGCGCGCGTGGGAACGGCGAAGGCCGGTACCGCCCTGTCAGGGTCGGTACCGGCCTTCGCCGTCGCGGGGTCCGGGCGGGTCAGCCCTCCGCCGGGACCGGGGCGTGGTGGGGGAGGACGCCGGGGATCGGCTCGGCCGCCGCCTCCGGGACCTTCTCCAGGGCCACCGTGGCCGCGGACCGCCGATCCGGGAGCAGGTCGAGGACGGCCTGCCGGTCGGTGTCTCCGACGGCGTCGTCGTACGGGTCGGGCGTGGCCGGCACCTGGAGCCGGAGGACCTGCCCGGTGCCCAGGCGGGCGTAGCCGCGGCCTGGCGGGACCTGCGGGGTGGGGGTGGTGTGCGGAGCGACGCCGAGGACCGCGGCGATCTGCTCGGCGGAGGCGGGACCGAGCACCACGCGGGCGCGGGTGTGGGCGCGTACCCCCTCGTGGAGCGCGTCGGCCGTCTCGAACTGCTCGGCCACCACCACCGTCACCTGGGCGGCGCGGCCGTGGCGCAGCGGCACCTGGAGCAGCTCCTGGGGGTCGGGGCGCCCCTCGGAGGCGGCCAGGTGGCCGAGGGCGCCGGGGCGGTCGAGGAGGATCCACAGCGGGCGGCGGGTGTCCGCGGGGGCCGGGTGACCGGCCTGCCGGGCGCGGTTGGAGGAGATCAGCCGGCGCTCGGTCTCGTGGGAGGCCCATTCCAGGCTCTCCAGCGCGCCGGACAGCTCGCTCTCGATGCCGAGGACGCCGTCGCGGCCGACCAGGCAGGCGTACTCGCCGGCTCCCGCGCCGTCCACGATCAGCACGTCGCCGTGTTCGAGGGCCTGGAGCGCGAGGGAGCGCAGCAGGGTGGAGGTGCCGCTGCCGGGCTGGCCGACGGCGAGCAGGTGCGGCTCGGTGGAGCGGGGGCCGGTGCGCCAGACGACGGCGGGCGCGTCCTCGGAGCCGTCCGCCGAGACGACCGGCACGGTCCGCTGCACGGCCTCCGCGTCGGTGAAGCCGAGGACGGTCTCGCCCGGTGCGGTGACGAACCGCTGGGCGGCGATGGTGGTCGGGAGGGCGGGCAGCACCTGCATGACGAGGCGGTTGCCCTCCTCGTCCCAGTCGAAGCGGTACTCGCGGCCGCGCCCCGACTTGGCGTGAAGCAGCTGCTCGATGCGGGCGCGGGAGGCCGGCTCGCCGTCCGGGAAGTACGGCGGGTAGGAGATCCGCAGCCGGGTCGGGCGGCCGTCGCCGTCGAAGGCGTGGTCGGCGAAGGCCCGGCTCCAGTCGCCGCCGTGGGCGAAGAGCGGCTCCGGGTCCTCGGGGACGGAGAAGTACGGCACGAGGGCCTCGTACAGGCCCTTCAGCCGGGCGGTCTCCGCCTCGTCGGGTCCGGTCCTCACGACCGGTTTCTCACGCCCCTTCCACGCGGCGGCGCCCATGAGCGCGACGAGCGCGAGCAGCGGCCCGTACGGCACGAGGGCGACGACCAGGACGCAGGCCGCGACCAGGAACAGCGTGGGACCGCGCCGTTCCTTGGGGGTCGCGGCCCACTTGGCGCGCGCGGTCGCGGCCAGTCTCCGCAGACCACGGGAGACCGTGATCAGCGGATGGAGCACGTCGGTGGCGCTGTCGGCGGCCGACCGCGCGATCTCTCGGCTGCGCGCGAGCTGCGCGGTGCCGCTGCTCAGAATGCGGGGGAGTGGTCGCCGGGCCACGTCGTACTCCTGGAGTGGTGGAAGGGGGTGAGAGGCGTCAGAACTTGATTCCGCCCAGCAGGCCGGCCAGGCTCTGGCCGCCCGCCGTGATGCTGGGTGCGATGGCGGTGCCCGCCAGGTAGAAGCCGAACAGCGCGCAGACGAGGGCGTGCGAGGCCTTGAGGCCGTCCTTCTTGAAGAACAGGAAGCAGATGATGCCGAGCAGGACGACGCCTGAGATGGACAGGATCATGGGGTGTTCTCCTGGTTGAGGGGACAGTCACGATCAGTCCTTCCAGGTTCACGGCAAGTATCTATGTGACTAAAGGTGCATTCAGGTGAATGGCGGGCGTTTTCACTTGACCGGCGGACGCCGGTCCCCGTCCCGGGTGGCGAAACGCTCGAAGTGGGGTAAGGGAGCACCGAGGGGCGCTGGTCACAGCCGGTGGACGCGGTGATCCGCGCCTCGGCCGGACGCGGTCATGTCACCGCGAGGGCAGTACCCTGTCGATTCACTCGTACGGCCTCGCTTGCCGTGCGCAGGTCGAGGTCAGGCGGTACCGGGCGGCACACGCGCGGGCCGCGGGCGGAGCACGGAAGGCGGTTGTGGAAATGAGCGAGACCCCGGACCCCGAGGTCGTCGAGCTGGCGTCGAAGGTCTTCGACCTGGCGCGCGCCGGCGACGCCGCGGCCCTCGCCGCCTACGTCGACGCGGGCGTCCCCGCGAACCTCACCAACGACCGGGGCGACACCCTCCTCATGCTCGCCGCCTACCACGGCCACGCTCCCGCGGTCGCCGCCCTCCTGGAGCGCGGCGCCGACGCCGACCGCGCCAACGACCGCGGCCAGACCCCGCTCGCCGGCGCCGTCTTCAAGGGTGAGGACGCCGTGATCCGTGCCCTCCTGGCCGGCGGCGCGAATCCGGAGTCAGGCACTCCGTCCGCCGTCGACACCGCACGCATGTTCGGGAAGAGCGAGCTCCTGGAGCTGTTCGCCGGCCGGTGAACGGAGGCTGAACCCCAGGTGGGAGCGGTGTCGTAAATGTGGTCGCGGCGGTGGAAACGGTCGGTCATCATGACGACAAGCCCGGCCGTCCGACCGGGCCACGGACGAGAGGCAGAGGAAGATGAGCAGCGCGCACAAGCAGCGACGTACGACGGACGGCCCGACCTGTTGTCCCGCGGCCTACTAGGGCGGCCACCGCGCGGACGGGCCCAGCGCCCGACCCGGTCCACCCCGGTCCACCCCGTCGTGTCGACAGCTTGATGTGAGGCGTCTTCCCATGTTCGAACCAGCCATAGCGCCGAGCGGCACCCTGCTCGGCCTGCTCCAGAGGGGCCGCGGCGACGGCACCCTGCACGCCCTCGCCGCACCGCGCCCCGAGGCCCTCGCGGCCCTCGACCGGTGCGTGCTCGCCGACCCCCGCCACGACTGGCGGGTCGAGAACCGCTCCCTCTACTACGCCCGGCTCTACCTCGACCTCCACGGAGGCCTGGAGGCGGTCGAGGCGCACCTCTTCGCGCCCGAGGACCACCTCGACACCGAGGAGCACCGCACCGGGCTCGCCCTCGCCGTCCTCGGCCACCTGGCCTCCTACGGACGCCACGACGCCCTGCTCCTGCTCCGGCGCTACGCGGCCACCGGTGCCAACTGGGCCTGGGCCCTCGACGAGCTCGCGCTCCGCGACGACGACGCCGGACTGCGCTCCCTCGCCGAGCCCGTCCTCGCCCGCTTCCCCCAGGACCCGGCCGGCGACGCCGAACTCGGCCGCACCGTCCGCGACGCCTTCGAGCCCCGCCCCTGGCGACTGTGGGCCGAGGACCAGCGCGACGCCGTCGGCGCCCGCGTCCGCGCCGCCCAGGAACAGGGCTCCTTCGACCGCTGGCAGCGCCAGCTGCGCCCCACCGGGCCCCGCCCCGGCTGGAGCGTGCGCGCCGTCCTCGACTGGGCCCAGGAGGGATACGAGCGCGGCACCGACCTCGCCGGACCCGCCGCCCGCTGCCTCGCCGCGGTGGCCGGACCCGAGGACCGCCCCGAGCTGCTCGCCGCCGGCCGCGGCGGCGCCCCCGGCGCGCGTGCCGCCGTTCTGCACCACCTCGCCGCCGGCCGGGACCCCGCCGTGCTCGACCTCGTCGAGGCCGCCGCCGACGGCGTCCATCCTCTCGACAGCGCGTCCGCCGCCGACGCGTCCGGACAGGGCGAGCCGTACGGCGACGTCCCCGGCGCCGTCGACCGCGACGCCCTGCACGTGGCCCGGGCCGCCGTCACCGCCTACCTCCGCATGTGCGGCGACGACGCCGTCGCCCGCGCCCGCGCCTGGGTCCACCGCCCCGACCCCCTGGGCGCCGCGGCCGGCGAGCTCCTCGCGGCACGCGGCGAGGACCGGGACGCCCAGCTCGTCCTCGGTGCCCTGCGCACCGCCATCCGCGCCGCCGGACCCGACGCGCCCGCCCTCGGCGCCCTCGTCGACGGCGCCGGTCGCCTCGGCATCGCCTGCGCGGCCCCGGTGCTGCGCCACGTCTACCGGGAGACGGCCTCCTCCCAGCTGCGCGGGCGCACGGCCCGCGCCCTCGCGGCCACCGACCCCTGCTTCGCCAGCGGCTTCGCCGTCGAATGCCTCTGGGACTGCGAGGAGACCACCCGCGAGATCGCGGCCCAGCACGCCGAGACGGCCGACGCCCGCGTGGCCGAGCGCCTGCGACGCCTCGCCGCCGACCCGGCCGAGGAGGTCGAGGTCCAGACGGCCGTCCGCAACCGCATCGGCCCGGACCTCCAGGTCTGACCCGCCCTCCACCGCCCCGCCCGGGGCGGCGCGGCCCCCGGCGGTGACCCCGCCGAGCGAGGCCCCGCCCCGGGGCGGGACCGGCCGCCGACGAAGCCGGGCGGCGTACGGCTCCGTGCCCCCGGGCCCCCGTGGCCCCACCTCCCCCCGTGGCCCCACCTCCCCCCCCCCGTGCCTCGCCCCTTCGTGCATCGCCCCCCGTGCCCCGGCAGTTCCGCGCGGGCGCCCGGCACCCGTACGACGCCCCGGCCGCCCCCGCCGGTCCGGGTATCGGAGACGTGCCGCACGGACGCGGCGGGAAAAGCTCACGGGACGTTCCCCCCGCGTCCAGATCCACGTCGGCGGGGCCACGTCGGGCGCGACGAGAACACCCGTATGCGTGTCGTCATCGTCACCGAATCCTTTCCTCCCGACATCAACGGTGTGGCGCACTGCGCCCTCCAGACCGCGCGCCACCTCGTCCGCCGGGGCCACCGGCCCCTCGTGATCGCCCCGGCCGTCCCCGACCCCGCCCCCGACGCCGACGCGCCGTGCCCGGTGGTCCGCGTCCCCTCCCTGCCGCTGCCCGGCTACGCCCAGGTGCGGGTCGCCCTCCCCAGCCGCCGCGTGGCCGCCGCCATCGCCGCCCACCGCGCCGACCTCGTCCACCTCGCCGGACCCTTCGTCCTCGGCGTCCGCGCGATGGCCGCCGCCACCCGCCTCCGGGTGCCCACCGTCGCCGTCTACCAGACCGACCTCGCCGGCTACGCCCGCACCTACGTGGGCACCGGGGAAGCCACCGCCTGGCGCCGGCTCCGCGCCGTCCACGGCGCGGCCGACCGTACCCTCGCCCCCTCCCGGGCGGCCCGCCGCGACCTGGAGGCACACGGCATCGCCCGGGTCCTCCGCGACCGCCTCCCGGGCGCGCACTTCCTCGGGCGGCGCACCGGCGACGACCTCGCCCGGATCTTCGCCTCGCTCGACGTCTTCGTCCACACCGGTCCCCACGAGACCTTCTGCCAGACCGTCCAGGAGGCCATGGCCAGCGGGCTCCCGGTGATCGCCCCGGCCGCCGGCGGCCCGCTCGACCTCGTCGCCCACCGCCGCACCGGCCTCCTCGTCCCCCCGGAGGACCCGCTCGCCCTCCGCGAGGCCGTCACCGCCCTGGCCGCCGCCCCCGGCCTGCGCGCCGCCTACGGCAGGGCGGGCCGGGCCGACGTCGGGGGACGCACCTGGGAGGCGGTCGGCGACGAACTCGTCGGCCACTACCTGGAGGTGCTGCGCGAGCGGACGGCGGTGGCGGCGTGAACGGGGCGCGGAGCCGCGGGACGTACCCCACCGGGCCCCCGGCCCCGCCGTACGGGACCGGCGTGGACCCCGCCGGACCTCCGGCCTCGCCCCCGCTTTACGGGAACGGCGGCCCCACGCGCGCGTACCGTGCCTCGTACGGCCGCGAGGGGCTGCGCATCGTGCGGCTCGCGAACTTCGTCACCCCCACCTCGGGCGGGCTGCGCACCGCGCTCGACCGGCTCGGCCGGGGCTACCGCGCGGCCGGCCACGAGCCCGTCCTCGTCGTCCCCGGTGCCCGCGCCGACGACGAACCGGCGGAGCAGGGCCGGATCGTCACCCTGCCCGGGCCCGAACTGCCCGGCACCGGCGGCTACCGGGTCCTCGCCGACCGGCGCCGGCTCACCGACCTCCTGGAACGGCTCGCCCCCGACCGGATCGAGGTCTCCGACCGCACCACCCTGCGCTGGACGGGGGAGTGGGCCAGACGCGCCCGCGTCCCCTCGGTGATGGTCTCCCACGAGACCGCCGACGGCGTCCTGCGCACCTGGGGCGTCCCCGCCCCGCTCGCCGCCCGCGCGGCCGACCGGCTCAACCGCCGTACCGCCTGGGCCTACGGCCGGATCGTGTGCACCACCGCCTGGGCGGAGGAGGAGTTCCTCAGGGTCGGCGCCCGCAATGTCGTACGGGCTCCGCTCGGCGTCGACCTGGAACGCTGCCGGCCCGGCCGGCGGGACCCCGGGGTGCGGGCCCGGTACGCGGAGGGGGCCGGGGTCCTGCTGGTGCTCTGCTCCCGCCTCTCCGTGGAGAAGCGGCCCGGTACCGCCCTCGACGCCCTCGCCGGGCTGCTGGACGCGGGCGTCCCGGCCCGCCTGGTCGTCGCGGGCGACGGGCCGCTGCGGTCCGGCCTGGAGCGCCGGGCGCGGGACCGGGGCCTGCCCGTCCGGTTCCTCGGCCACGTCGCCGACCGGGAGGAGCTGGCCGACCTCCAGGCGGCCGCCGACCTCTGCCTGGCCCCCGGGCCCGCCGAGACCTTCGGGCTCTCCGCCCTGGAGGCCCTCGCCTGCGGGACACCGGTCGTCGTCAGCGCCTCCTCCGCCCTCCCCGAGGTCGTGGGCACGGCCGGTGCCGCGGCCGCCGACACCCCGGCGGCCTTCGCGGACGCGGCCCGCGGCCTGCTCGCCCTCCCGGAGGCCGCCCGCAGGTCCGCCGCACGCGCGCGTGCCGAGCGCTTCTCCTGGGACCGCTCGGTGGCGGCCTTCCTGAACGCCCACGAGGCGGCCGCCACCGATCCCCCCGCCGATCCGGCGGTCGCGCTCGCCGCCCCCGCCGCCACGGAACCGGCCCCGGCCCGGAGCCTGGGGGCCGGCGGGTGACCCCGCTCCGCGAGGGAATCGATCCGGGCCGGGCGGGCCCCGCCGGGACCGAAGGCGTCCCGGGCCCCGGCGCCCCGGCGGGATACGTGTCGGACCGTGAGGCCCCTGCCGTCACGGAGGCCGCCACGGTGCGGTTCGCGGTGCTCGGGGACTCGTTCAGCGAGGGCGTCGGGGACCGGGTCGGCGGGGCCTGGCGGGGATGGGGCGCGCTGCTCGCCGACGGGCTCGCCGGACCGGGGCAGCGCGTGGAGTTCGTCAACCTCGCCGTCAGCGGCGCGCTCAGCGGCGACGTGCCGAGGACCAGGTCCCGCGCGCGGCCGCCCTCCGGCCGCACCTCGCCTCCGTCGTGGTGGGCGTCAACGACACCCTGCGGCACACCTTCGACATCGGCCTGTTCGCCCGCCGCCTGGACCGGGTCCTCGGCGCGCTCGACGCGACCGGAGCCGTCCTCCTGACCGCCTGCCTGCCCGACCCGGGACGCATGCTCGGCCTGCCGGGACCGCTCGCCCGGCCGCTCGCCCGCCGCGGGCGGTCCGTGAACGCGGTCGTGCACGCGCTGTCCGCCCGGTACGCGGCCGTCCACCTCCACCTCGCCGAACCCGCCTGGACCGCCGACCGGACGCTGTGGAGCGCCGACCGGCTCCACCCCGGCGAGCGCGGCCACCGCGCCGTCGCCGTGGCCTTCCACCGCCTCCTCGCCGAGCGCGGGATCGCCCGGGGACCGGCACCCTCCCCGGAGGCCTCCGAACCGCCGCCCACGCGCGCGGAGACCGCCCGCCGGCTCGCCACCGCCGGCACCGGCTGGGTGCTCCGGCGCAGCCGCGACCTGCTGCCGCAGCTCCTGCTGCTCGCCGGGGAGGAACTCCTCCACCGGATCGACGGCACCGGAACGGGTCCGCCGGACGCGCGCGCCGAGACCGCCCTCGCCGAGGCCCTCGCGGCGACAACGGGGGAACGAGCGGGCGCTGGGAGTTCCGGATCGACCGGGGCGGCACCTTCACCGACGTCGTGGGGCGGCGCCCCGACGGCCGGCTCATGACCCGCAAGGTGCTCTCCCCCGACCCGGCCCGCCGCCAGGACGCCGCCGTGGCCGGGATCCGGCTCCTCATGGGCCTCGGCCCCGGCGACCCCGTCCCCGCCGACCGGGTCGCCGTCGTCAGGACGGGCACCACCGTCGCCACCGACGCCCTCCTGGAACGGCGCGGCGAACCCACCCTGCTGCTGATCACCGAGGGCTTCCGCGACGCCCTGCGCATCGCCTGCCAGAACCGGCCCCGCCTCTTCGACCGGCACATCGTCCGCCCCGAGGCCGTGTACGCGCGCGTGGCCGAGGTCCCCGAGCGGGTGGACGCCCGGGGCCCCCGCCGGAAGCCGAGGGGGAGACCGGCGCTACGGCGCCGTGACGAAGCGGACCGGCGTCCCCGGCACCGCCTGCGCCGCCGCCCCCAGGTCCGCCTCCCGCACCACCGCCACCACCGGGTAGCCGCCGGTCGTCGGATGGTCGGCCAGGAAGACCACCGGCCGCCCGTCCGGCGGAACCTGCACCGCGCCCAGGACCACGCCCTCGCTCGGCAGCTCCCCGGGGCGGGCGCGCGCCAGGGCGGGGCCGTCGAGGCGCAGGCCGATGCGGTTGCTCGCCGAGGACGCCAGGTACGCGCGCGTGGTGAGGGTGCGCAGCGCCTCACGCGTGAACCAGTCGTCGCGCGGCCCGAGCCGGACCCGCAGGACGAGTTCGTCCGGCGGACCCGGCCAGGGGGGAGCGTCGACCGGCCCCCGTACGGCCGCGGCCGCCCCCAGCGGCAGCACCGCCCCGTCCACCAGTGGCGCCGGGCCGAGCCCGGACAGCAGGTCGGAGGAGCGGCTGCCGAGCACCGGATCGACGGCGATCCCGCCGCCGATCGCCACGTACGAGCGCAGCCCGCGCACGGCCGGGCCGACCTCCAGGAGCGCGCCGGCCGGGACCCGTACCGTCGTGCCCCAGGGCAGCGGACGGCCGTCGGCCCGGACCGGGCAGGGCGCGCCGCCCACCGCCACGGTCACCGCGCTCCGGGGGCGCAGCGCGCACCCGGTCACGGTGGTCTCCAGTACCGCGGCCGACTCGTCGTTGCCGACCAGCCGGTTGGCCAGCCGGGCGGCCGCCGGGTCCAGGGCTCCGGAGCGGGGCACGCCGAGGTGCGCGTACCCCGGCCGCCCCAGGTCCTGCACGGTGGTCAGGGCGCCGGCCCGGACGACGGCGACGGCGCGGTCCTTCATCGCCCGGCCCCCGCCCCGGCGGAGTCGTCCCGCGACGGCCTGAACCGCACGCGCGTGCCGGGGGAGAGCAGCGCCGCGGGCTCGCGCCCGGTGTCCCACAGGACCACGTCCGTGGTCCCGATCAGCTGCCAGCCGCCCGGTGAGGAGCGCGGATACACGCCCGTGTACGGCCCCGCCAGCGCCACCGCGCCGGCCGGGACCGCCGTCCGGGGCGTCGCCCGGCGCGGCACCTCGTACCGCTCGCCCAGCCCCGTGAGGTAACCGAATCCGGGGGCGAAGCCGCAGAACGCCACCCGGAACTCGGCCGAGGAGTGGATCCGTACCGCCTCGGCGGGCGACACCCCCCACAGGGCGGCCACCTCGGCGAGGTCCGGCCCGTCGTACCGGACCGGTACCTCCACGACCTGACCCACGCGCGCGTGCCCCGGCCGGAGCTCCCAGTCCGGCAGCTCGGCCGCGAGCCGGACCGGCTCGGCCACCCCGTCGAGCAGCACCGTCCGCGCCGCCGGCACGATCTCCCGCACCCCGGTCAGCGCGCCCGCCGTCCGGCGCCGCAGCAGCTCCGCGTGGAGGGCCTCCGCGGCGGCCCGGTCGGCCAGTTCGACCAGGAGGGCGTGTTCGCCCACCCGCAGCACCCTCACGCGAAGGCCTCCACGGTGACCCCGGCGGACTCCAGGCCGGCCCGGACGCGCCGGGCCAGCTCGACCGCGCCCGGGGTGTCGCCGTGCAGGCAGAGCGAGCGCGCCCGGACGGGAACGGGCGTCCCGCAGTGCGCGGTCACCGTCCCCGCGCGGACCATGGCCACCGACCGCTCGACCACCGCGTCGGGGTCGTGCACGACGGCCCCCTCCTGCCCCCGTGGCAGCAGGGAGCCGTCGGCGCGGTAGGCGCGGTCGCCGAACGCCTCGGCGACCACCGGGAGCCCCGCCCGCTCCGCCGCCTCGTGCAGCCGGGACCCCGGCAGTCCCAGCAGCGGCAGCCCGCCGCCCGCGAGCAGCACCCCGTCGACGACCGCCGCCGCCTGCTCCGTGTCGCGGACCACCCGGTTGTAGAGCGCCCCGTGCGGCTTCACGTACGCCACCCGGGAGCCGGCCGCGCGGGCGAAGACCTCCAGGGCCCCGATCTGGTACGCCACCTCGGCGGCCAGCTCCGCCGCGGGCACGTCCATGGAGCGCCGCCCGAAGCCGGCCAGGTCCCGGTACGACACCTGGGCCCCGATCCGTACCCCCCGCTCGGCGGCCAGCGCGCACACCCGCCGCATGGTGACCGCGTCCCCCGCGTGGAAGCCGCAGGCCACGTTGGCGCTGGTGACGACGGAGAGCAGCCGTTCGTCGTCGGTCAGCGTCCAGCGGCCGAAGCCCTCGCCGAGATCGGCGTTCAGGTCGATCAGGACCCCGTTCATGATGGCGCTGTTCCCTTCGCAGGTGCGGGGGCGGTGCGTGTTCCGGTGGTGACGGTGCGCGGTGGCGCCAAGGTAGAGGATTGTTCAACGATTCTACAAGGCATCTGTTGTCCCCGGTCGCGATCTGCGGTTGACTCGGCGGCCGGGGCGAGGACGGGCCGACCGGCCCGCGAGGAAGGGGGACCGTGGACGCGAGCGGCACCGGGAGGACCGGGGGCACCGGGGCACTGGCGGACGACCGCGCGCTGCTCGGGCGCACCAGCACGGCGGAAAGGGTCGCGGACATCCTCCGCACCCGCATCGCCGAGGGCTTCTTCCCGCCCGGCACCCGGCTCTCCGAGGAGAGCATCGGCGGCGCGCTCGGGGTCTCCCGCAACACCCTGCGCGAGGCGTTCCGGCTCCTCACCCACGAACGGCTGCTCGTCCACGAGCTGAACCGCGGGGTCTTCGTCCGGGTCCTCGCCGTGGACGACGTCGAGGACATCTACCGCACCCGCCGGCTCGTCGAGTGCGCCGTCGTACGGGGCCTCGGGAGCCCGCCCTTCCCGGTCGCCGGACTCGCCGCCGCCGTCGCCGAGGGCGAGGCCGCCGCCCGCGACGGCGACTGGCGCGGGGTCTCCACGGCCAACATCCACTTCCACCGCGAACTCGTCGCCCTCGCCGGCAGCGCCCGTACCGACGAACTCATGCGCGGCGTCCTCGCCGAACTCCGCCTCGCCTTCCACGTCGTCGACGACGCCCGGGCCCTCCACGAGCCCTACCTCCAGCGCAACAAGGAGATCCTGGACGCCCTGCGCGCGGGGGAGCGCGCCGCCGCCGAACGCCTCCTCGCCCGCTACCTCGACGACTCCATCGCGCGCGTGGGCGCCGCATACGCCCGGGCCGTGGACGAACCGGCGGAGGGGTAGCCGACGGCGCGCGCCGCCCGGAGCCCACGCGCGGGCACGCGGCGGGAGGGTACCGCCCCGGGCGGGGCCGTCGCGGTGGTTTCTGCGCCGTTTCGACCCATGTCAGTGCGAGGACCTACTCTGTGCACCGTGACTTCGCCTGCCTCGACGGACCTCGCTCCGCCCCAGCTCAGCGCGGGGCCGCGCCCCGCGCAGGGGCCGGCCGCCGACGAGGGGCTCGCGCGGCGCCTGCGCGCGCTCGCCTGCACCGCGCCGCTGCACGACCTCGACGCGCGCAAGGCGAACCTCGCCGGCGAGTACACGGTCTACGCGATGGCCGAGGTCGCCCTCGCCGCGATCGACCTCGTCACCCTCCACATGGACTTCGACACCGGCGCCGACCACGATCAGGTCGTCGCCCGGCTGCTGCCCCGCGTCGCCGCCCAGGCCCCCGCCCGCCCGGCCGCCGAGCACGAGCGCGTGGCCCGCTGGGTGCTGGAGAACCTGATCAACGTCGGCAGCGTCGACCGGGGCTTCCGCGCCGTCTACGGCACCTTCGGCACCGACGGCGTGTACGTCCGCCGGGACTACGACTTCAAGCTCGTCGAGGAGGTCCCGGGGTACGGCGGCACCGTCTGCCTCCGGACCACCGACGAGGCCGTCAACGTGCTCGTCGGCGCCCTCGACACCGACGTCACCAGCGCCCAGATCGCCGCAGAGGTGAAGCTGGAGGTCCTGATCAGCCGGGGCCGCCTCGCCGACGCCCAGCTCGCCGCTGAACAGGCCCGCTACCGGACCGTCCAGTACGCCGAGACCCTCCGCAGGACCCTGGAGGCCACCCGGCGCAACGTGCGCGCGGTGGACTGGCTCAACAGCGTCCCCGACATGATCGCCGAGGCGCTCGACCACGTCGCCGACCGCTACCGCCACGAGAACGCGATCCTCACCAACATCCGCAAGGCGCGCGACGAGGCCGAGGACCCCGAGCACAAGCGCCGGGCCGCCGAGCTGGTCGACATCGTCAAGGACTGCATCCGCCGCCACACCCAGCTCCAGTCCCGGCTCCTGGAGGCGGGGCCGCTGTTCCGCGCCGAGCAGGACCGCCAGGCCTTCGCCGCCCCCACCCGCTACACCGGTCTCGACCTGTACGGGCAGCTCGTCGCACCGGTGCTGCCCCTCCCCGTGGAGCGGGCCACCCGCGTCACCGACGCCTTCTTCGCCCACGGCACCGGCCTGCGCACCCCCTCCTCGGTCCGCCTCGGCGACCTGGTGGACCTGCTGCTCACCCCGCCGGTCGAGCGCGAGCACCTGGGCGCCGAGATGCCCGAGCCGGACCTGATCGCCACCCCGGACGACTCCCGCTTCAGCGAGCGCCAGCTGTCCGACGCGCTCGCCCTGCTGGAGCTGGAGCACGACGCCCCCCGCCGGCTCTCCGGCCTGCTCGCCGAGGCCCGTGCCACCGGGGGCGAGGACCTCGCCTACCTCGTGGCCCTGCTCGCCGTCCACGCGGCCAGCCCGCCCGTCGGCACCGCCTACCGGCAGGGCGAGGAGCGGCTGCTCTTCGCCGTCGACGACGGCACCCCGCTGGACGACCCCGGTTTCGGCGGCGCCGACCTCATCGTCGGCACCGCGCTCCTCGACGCCGCCGGCATGGCCGCGGACCGTAAGGAGGCGACATGACGTACGTCTCCGACGCGACCCCGCCCGCCTCCAGCTCCGGCCGGGAACCCCACCCGCCCCGCCGTCCCACGCGCGCGGGGCTCCCGACGACGGAGGCCCTGACCGCCCTCCTCGCGGAGACACCCCTCGCCGAGCCCCCGGCGGCACCGCCGGAGCCGCAGGACGCGCCCGTGGCCCCGCCCGCCGAAGTCACCGTGGCCCCGCTCGCCGATGCAGCCGTGGCCCCGCTCGCCGATGCCGCCGCGGAATCCGCCGTGTTGCCGCTCGCGGACGCCACCGTGGCCCCGCTCGCGGACGCCACCGTGGCCCCGCTCGCGGACGCCACCGTGGCCTCGCCCGCGGACGCCGCCGTGGTCCCGCTCGCAGACGCCACCGTGGTCCCGCCCGCCGAAGCCACCGTGGCCCCCCTCGCGGAAACCACCGTGATCCCCTTCCCCGAAGCCGTCGCCGCCCCGACCGTGCCGTTCCCGGCACCCACGCGGCCGCCCGCCACGGAAGCGCCGACGGCGCCCCGGCCGGCCGCCCCCGGCCCCCGCCTCCGGCCCCCCTTCGTGGACTCGCCCGCCGAGGCCGGGACGTCCGGTACGGGAGCGCCCGGCGCGCGGCGCCCCGACGGTGAGCCCGGAGGCCGGCCCCGCCTCGGCGCCGTACCCCTGCCCGAGGCCCCCCGGGCCGCCGCGCGGCGCAGGGACCTGCCCGTGGTCCGCGCCGTACGCCTCGCGGGCGCCCCGGCGGAGCCGCGGCCCGCCCCGGGCGAAAGCCCCGCACCCGCCGCCGTCACCCCCGTGCCGCTGCCCCTGCCCCGGGCCCCCGGCACCGCAGCCGTACCGAACGAGAGCCGCACCGAGGAGCCCCAGCCGTGAGCGACAGCGTCCAGCACACCGAGTACGCCGAGTACCCGGACGCGTGGAGCGAGCAGGAGTCCCCCCGGCCCCCGGCCCCGGCTTCCCCGCACACCGCCCCCGCCGCCGTCACCCCCGCGGACGCCGCCGACGCCGCGCGGCTCGTGTCCTTCGGGCTCCAGCCCAAGCTGCTGCCCGCCCGCGACGCCGAGTACGCCGAGCTGCTCCGCCGCTACCAGGAGGACCCGGCCTTCGCCCGGCTCGCCGACGCCGTCGCGACCGGTCTCGGCCTGATCGTCCTGGAGGTCTCCCCGCGCGCCGGCATGGCCGTCACCGCCGGCGAGGACTCCGTCTTCGCCGTCCGCATGGGCGACTACGCCCGCCGTGCGAACACCGACTCCGCCGACCGCTTCCTGCACGGCCTCGCCCACCTCGCGGTCGCCGCGATGGCCTTCCCGCGCCCCGAGGACCTCGCCGACGACGCGTACATCGGCCGCCTCACCGTCAACGGCGTGGACTCCTTCGTCCGCCAGGCCTGCCTCCGCCTGGAGCAGCGCGCCGAGGAGGAGGGCGAGAACACCGACCCGGCCTCCGACGCCCCCGGCCTGGAGGCCGCCTGGCGGGTCTACTCCCGCCGCTCCACCACCGGCGCCACCAAGGACGCCCGCCGCCTCGCCGGCTCCACCACCGGCATCGTGGCCAAGGCCGTCGCCTTCCTCACCGACTCCGGCTTCCTCCAGCGCACCGGCGACGAGAGCGGAGGCTCCTTCCGCACCACCGCCCGCTACCAGCTCCAGGTACGGGACATGGCGGGTTCCGCCGCCCTGACCGAACTCCTCGACCTCGGGGTCGTGCCGGTCAGCGACGGCAGCGCCACCCTCGTCCCGCCGCCCGAGGGCGACGACCTGCACCTCGCCGCCGACGCAGGCCTGCCCTTCCACGCGTGACCCCGGCGCACCCCGCCGCCCTCCGCCCCAGCCACCGCGCGCCGCCGCACCCGCACGCGCGACCGAAGTTCCCGAGCACGAGAGCACGAGAGTCCCTCGCCATGTACGAGCTGTCCCGGGTCCGCCTCTACTCCATCGGCCCCGCCGGCGCCCGCTACGCCGACACCGTCCTGGACCTGCGCGGTGTCGGCGCCCCCGTGCCGAACCCCGCCCCCACCCAGGCGGAGTTCTTCGAGGAGGAGCCGGTCGGCCCGCCGCGCCGCCCCGCCCCCGCCGGCGTGCTCTTCCTGGAGAACGGCGGCGGCAAGTCCGTCCTCCTCAAGCTCATCTTCTCGGTGATGCTCCCGGGCCACCGCAACACCCTCGGCGGCGCCAGCTCCGGCGTGCTCCGCAAGTTCCTGCTCGCCGACGACTGCGGCCACGTCGCCCTGGAGTGGCAGCACACCCTCACCGGCGAGCTCGTCGTGGTCGGCAAGGCCAGCGAGTGGCGCGGCCGCCAGGTCTCCAACGATCCGCGGAAGTTCGCCGAGGCGTGGTACTCCTTCCGCCCCGGCCCCGGCCTCAGCCTCGACAACCTCCCGGTCGCCGAGGCCACCTCCGTCCGCCCCGCCGCCGAGGGCGCCTCCGGCGCCTCGGGCCGCCGCCGCACCATGAAGGGCTTCCGCGACGCCCTCACCGAGGCCGGCAAGGCGTACCCGCATCTCGACGTGGTGTGGGAGGAGATCCACGACCGCTGGAACGAGCACCTCGGCGAGCTCGGCCTCGACCCCGAACTCTTCCGCTACCAGCGCGAGATGAACGCCGACGAGGGCGAGGCCGCCGGCCTCTTCGCGGTCAAGAAGGACTCCGACTTCACCGACCTCCTCCTCCGCGCGGTCACCGACACCCGGGACACCGACGGCCTCGCCGACCTCGTCGGCGGCTTCGGCAACAAGCTCGGCCGCCGCGCCGAACTCACCGCCGAACGCGAGTTCACCGCCGGCTCCGTCGACCTCCTCAACCGGATCGTCGACGCCGCCGGAACCCGGTCCCACGCGCGCGAGGTGCACGTCGCGGCCGAGCGCCGCACCCGGAACCTCGCCCGCCGCCTCTCCGGCCGCGCCGCCGGCGAGCGCGCCCGCGCCGCCGAACTGGCCCAGCAGGTCACCTCCGCCGGCCACGCCGTCTCCGAGGCCGAGACGGCCCGCGAGCGCAGCGCCCTCATCGCCGCCGAACTCGCCTACCGGCACGCCTCCCTGGCACTCGCCGCCGCCGAGAAGGGCGCGGCCTCCCAGCGCCGCGAGCTCATCGAGGCCCGCACCCTGCACTCCGCCTGGCAGGCCGCCGAGTCCGTGCTCCGCCACCGCGCCGCCGGCGACCGCTCCGCGCGCGTGGCCGCCGCCATCCGCGAGGCCGAGCGCGACGCCGCCCCGGCCCTCGCCGCCCGCGCCCTCGCCGCCGCCGACCTCGTACGCGCCCTCGCCGCCGCCGCCGAGGAGGGCGAGCGGCACGCCACCGAGGAGGAGGAGCGGTCCACCGCCCTCCAGGAGGCGGGCGAGGCCGCCCACCGGGACGCCACCGCCGCCGCCACCGAGGCCCAGCGCGCCCGCAGCGAGGCCGGCCACCTGCGCCAGCGCCTCGCCGAGGTCGAGCAGGAGACCGCCGAGGCCGTCCGGGCCGGCTGGCTCGACGACTCCGCCCCCGACGCCGACCCGGCCCGCGCCGCACTCGCCGCCGCCGACGCCGAGAAGACCACCGTCGCCGCCTGGGACGCCGCCCGCGAAGCGGCTCGCACCGCGAGCGAGCGCGCCCGCGAGACCGCCGCCGCCGAGTCCCGCGCCGAACTCGCCGCCGCCCGCGCCGCCGACGCCGCCGAGGCCACCGGCAACGCCCACGACGCCGAGCGCCGGGCCGCCGAGGCCCTGGCCGGCGAGGAACGCCTCGCCGAACTCCTCGGGCTGCCCGGCTCCGGCTCCCCGCTCCCCGGCCAGCGCGCCGCCGACACGCACGGCGACACCTCCGAGGACGACGAGCGGGCCCCCGAGGGCGACGCGCAGCCGCCGCTCTCCGTCACCGACTTCGACCGCTACGCCGAGGAACTGCGCCGCCTGCTCGATGGTGCCGTCACCTCCGCCGAGCGCCAGCTCTTCGACCTGCGCACGGCCGCCGCCGACGACTCCCGCATCCTCGGCGCCCTCGGCGACGGCGGCCTGCTTCCGCCCGGCCCCGACGTCCTCGCCACCGTCGAGTTCCTCGGCGAGCACGGCATCCCCGCCCTCCCCGGCTGGCGCTACCTCGCCCAGTCCGTCGACCCCGCCGACCACGCGCGCGTGCTGGCCGCCCGCCCCGAACTCGTCGACGGCGTCGTCATCACCGACCCCGTCTCGTACGGGCGCGCCCGCGAGGCCCTCGGCTCCGCAGCCCTGCTGCCCCGCTCCGCCGTCGCCGTCGGCACCGCCGCCGCCCTCCTCGCCCCCGTACCGGCCCAGCAGGCCGGCGAGGACACCGGCGTCTTCCTGGTGCCGCCGAACCCGGCCATGCACGACGAGCACGCCGCCGACGAGGAGCGTCAGGCGCTCCGCGCGCGTGCCGCCGCCCGCGACGAGGAGATCCGCGCCCTCGCCGCCCGGCTCGCCGGCGACCGCGCTCTCGCCGCCCGGATCGGCGCCTGGCGCGCCGACTGTCCGCCCGGCATGCTCGCCGAGCTCGCCGCCGTCGCCGCCACCGCCCGCGAGACCGCGGAGACCGCCGCCCGGGCCCTCGAAGAGGCCCGCGCCACGCGCGCGGAGGCCGAGGAGACCGCCGCCGAGGCCCTCGCCGTCCGCGACGACCGCCAGGAGGCCGCCCAGCGCGCCCGCCGGGCCGCCGACGCCCTCGCCGGCCTCGCCTTTCGGCTCCGGGAGCGTTCCGCCTGGCAGGCCAAGCTCCGCGAGCTCGCCGACGACGCCGCCGAGGCCGAGGCCCGCGCCCAGACCTGCCTGGAGCGCGCGCGTGCCGCCGACGAGGACCGCCGGGCCGCCCAGCGCGCCGCCGACGACGCCCACCGCACCGCCCGCGCGCTGCGCGCCGAGCGCGCCGAGATCGCCGGCGCCCCCGAGCAGCTGCCGGACGAGGACGCCGCCGCGCCCCGCACCGCCCTCCCCACCCTCCGCGAGGCGTACCGGGCCGCCTCCCAGGTGTACGAGAAGGTCGGCGTCGGCGCCGATCTGCGCGCCGAGCAGGCCCGCGCCGAGAGCGACGAGTCCGCCGCCCTCGCCGAACTGGACCGGCTCACCAACAAGGTCCGCACCCGCGCCGAGCAGCTCCTGGAGTCCACCGACGGCGCCGACGGCCCGTCCCGGCAGGCCGCCGCGGCCCGCGCCGAGGCCTTGGTGCAGATGCTGGAGACCCGCGCCTCCGAGGCGAGCGAGAAGCTCGGACGGCTCCGGGGCGAGGCCGAGCGGCTGGCCCCCGAGGACGGCGGGGCCCACACCGAGCTGCCGGAGGAGCTGGTCCCGGCCGACGCCGACCGGGCGCAGGCCCTGCTGCGTACCGCGAGCACCGAACTCGCCGCCCGCGGCGACGCCCTGGACGCGGCCCGCGCCGCCCACACCGGGCTGCTGCGCGACCACCGCGCCGCCGAGGACGCCGCCGGAGGCTTCGACGAGACCGCCGCGCTCCTGCGCGACCTGCTGCGCGACCACGCGGAGGAGGACCAGGAGGAGCAGGAGCCGTACCCCGGCTCCCTGGAAGAGGCCAGGACCACCGCGGGCGAGGCCCGCAGGGCCCTGCGGGCCTGCACCGCCGAGCTGTCCGCCGCCGACGCCTCCGTCCGCGAGGCGAGCGACATCCTCGTCCGGCACGCCAACTCCACCCGCTACGAGCAGGTCCGCACCCCGGCCCGGCAGCAGATCCGCGAGCTGCCCGCCTCGGCGCTGCCCGAACACGCCGCCAAGTGGGCCGAGGCCTTCGCGCCCCGGCTCCGGGTCCTCACCGACGAGCTGGCCCAGCTGGAGCGGAACCGCGAATCGATCGTGGATCGGCTGCGGGGCCTGGTGGAGACCTCGCTGGCCACCCTCCGCTCCGCTCAGCGGCTCTCCCGGCTCCCGGAGGGCCTGGGGGAGTGGTCCGGGCAGGAGTTCCTGCGGATCCGTTTCGAGGAACCGGACCAGGCCACCCTCACCGAGCGGCTCGGCGAGGTCGTCGACGAGGCGACCCGCGCCGCCGTGCGGAAGAACTCCGACCTGCGCCGCGACGGCATGTCGCTGCTGCTGCGCGGGGTGCACGCGGCGCTCGAACCCAAGGGCGTGGCGGTCGAGATCCTCAAGCCGGACGCGGTGCTGCGCGCCGAGCGGGTGCCGGTCGGACAGATGGGCGACGTCTTCTCCGGCGGCCAGCTGCTCACCGCGGCCATCGCGCTCTACTGCACGATGGCGGCGCTGCGCTCCAACGACCGGGGCCGTGACAAGCACCGGCACGCGGGCACGCTCTTCCTCGACAACCCGATCGGCCGGGCCAACGCCACGTACCTGCTGGAGCTCCAGCGTGCCGTGTCGGACGCGCTCGGCGTCCAGCTGCTGTACACCACGGGCCTGTTCGACACCACGGCACTCGCCGAGTTCCCGCTGGTCATCCGGCTGCGCAACGACGCCGACCTGAGGGCGGGCCTCAAGTACATCAGCGTCGAGGAGCACCTGCGGCCGGGCCTGCCGCAGCCGGCCGGCGAAGGGGAGACGATCCACGGCGAGATCAAGGCGACCCGGATGTTCCGCCGCCACCAGGACGAGGAACCGCCGACCGCGTCGTGACCGCTCGGGATCCCGGACGTGACCGTGACGAGGGCCCGGTGGCCCAGAGATCCCTCTCTGGGCCACCGGGCCCTCGTCACACCCGGGGGCGGTCGCCCCGTGGCCATGCGCCCCGCGGTCAGTCGACCCGCAGTTCGCCCCTCGGTCAGGCGCCCCCGGACGAAGCCCCCTCGGTCAGTCGACCCGCGATCAGTCGACGCTCGGTCAGGCGCCTCCGGACGAACCCCCCGAGTTCACGCGACCCGCTCCTCCGCGACCCGCTCGCGCCGGCCCTGGTACGCGCTGCTGCTCGGCTCGGAGACCACGCCGGCGCGCTGCCGCCACACCTGGCGGGTGATCCAGATGTCCAGCACGCTCCAGGTGGCCACCACCGTCGCGACCACGGCCGCTATCGTCATCGGATAGGCCAGCCAGGAACCCGTCACCGAGGTGAGGAAGGCGACCACGGCCAGGATGATCGTCACCGAGCTGATCATCACCGCCCGGACCGCCGCGTTCCGCACCGGGTCCGGCATCCTCCGCAGTCCGCGCTCGTCCTCCACCCACAGCTGAGGCGCGGTCCGCGTCTCGTCATCCATGTTCTGTCACTCCCCACAGCACGGCGCTCCCAGGGGTGGCTGCCCGCTTCCCGCGGTTCTACACGGCGCGGACGGCCGGTCCTCGCCCCGTCCGCCCTCGGGCGGCACGTTCCCCCGTACTTCATGACGCTCCGGACAGGGAAAAGGTTTCCCCACGTCACCCGACATCGCGAACGGAACGAACGATTCCAGCCATTGCGCCCAGGGCGGGAAATCGCGCACCGTCACGTGTCCTGCGCCACAGTGGCCGATCCCAACTCCT
The DNA here is from genome assembly GCF_043081625.1 of Streptomyces sp. NPDC014861. Taxonomy (NCBI): domain Bacteria; kingdom Bacillati; phylum Actinomycetota; class Actinomycetes; order Kitasatosporales; family Streptomycetaceae; genus Streptomyces; species Streptomyces sp. NPDC014861. Next base: position 23,537 of record NZ_JBIBWV010000037.1, on the reverse strand, counting down.
GGAATTCCCGGACATCTCATGATCAACGCTCACTCGGCAGGCTGAAAATCGCCCAGACACACCTTCGAGATGGTCGCGGTGCAGTAGTAGGCTCACGCCGCCGTTTGTTGAAACCGAAGGTTGACGCGCCGTGTTGACGCGGCGACGCCGTTCGAGGGACCTCCGTGGCCGGGGGCCGTACTGGGGGAGGCCATGCGCTTTCGCGGGAAGTCCATCCGCCGGAAGATCGTGGCGCTGCTCCTCGTACCGCTCGTCTCCCTCACCGGCCTCTGGGGGTTCTCCACCGTCCTCACCGGACGCGAGGCCGACCAACTCCTCGACGTCGGCTACATCGTCGACAAGATCGGCTACCCCATCGAGGACACGGCCCGGGTCATCCAGCTCGAACGCCGCCAGTCCCTCGTCTACCTCGCCGACCCGCGCGGCTCCGAGGCCCTCGACCAGCTCCGCGAGGCCCGCCTCGCCACCGACCGGCAGATGGACCGCATCCGCGCCAACGCCGAGGACCCCGGCGTCCGCGAGGAGATGCGCCCGGTCACCACCCAGAAGCTGAACTCGCTCCTCGCCGCGTTCGAGGAGATCACCTCCCTGCGCCGCTCGGTCGAGAAGCGCGGCATCGGCAGGCTCCAGGCCCTGGAGTTCTACAACCGCCTCGTCGACCCCTGCTACAGCTTCCTCGTCACCCTCCACGCGCTGGAGAACGTCGAGATGGACAAGCAGGGCCGCGCCCTCGTCGGCATCACCCGGGCCCGCGAACTCCTCTCCCGCGAGGACGCCCTGGTCCTCTCCGCGCTCGTCGCCGACCGCGTCACCGCCCAGGAGATCCGCGCCGTCTCCGACCTGATCGCCGTGCGGAAGCAGTTCTACGAGGTCAACCTCGAACTCCTCCCCGCCGCCGAGCGGCAGCGCTTCCAGCAGTACTGGCGCAGCCCCGAGACCTCGGCCCTGCGCACCGCCGAGGAGGCGTTCGTCGAGGCGGGCCCGACCGAGCGCCCCCGCTCCGTCACCGCCGCCTACTGGCAGGACGAGGCCAGCCCCGTCCTCGACGAGCTCGCCCGCGCGAACACCGCCGCCGGCGACCGCTACCAGGAGCGCGTCCAGCCCGCCGCGTACAGCGTCCTGCTCAAAGCGGGCGTGGCCGGCGTCCTCGGCTTCCTCGCCCTCCTCGCCTCGGTCGGCATCTCGGTCCGGATCGGCCGCTCCCTCGTCCGCGACCTGCGCCGCCTCCAGAAGGAGTCCCAGGAGGTCTCCGGCGTCCGCCTCCCCAGCGTCATGCGCCGCCTCGCCGCCGGCGAGCCCGTCGACGTCGAGACCGAGGTCCCCCACCTGCGGTACGGCGAGGACGAGGTCGGCCAGGTCGGCCAGGCCCTCAACACGCTCCAGCGCGCCGCCGTCGAGGCCGCCGTCAAGCAGTCCGAGCTGCGCCGCGGGGTCTCCGAGGTCTTCGTCAACCTCGCCCGCCGCAACCAGGTCCTGCTCCACCGCCAGCTCACCCTGCTCGACACCATGGAGCGGCGCACCGAGGACACCGAGGAGCTCGCGGACCTCTTCCGCCTCGACCACCTCACCACCCGCATGCGCCGCCACGCCGAGGGCCTGGTGATCCTCTCCGGCGCCGCCCCCTCCCGCCAGTGGCGCAAGCCCGTGCAGCTGATGGACGTGGTCCGGGCCGCCGTCGCCGAGGTCGAGGACTACGAGCGCGTCGAGGTCCGCCGGCTGCCCCGGCTCGGCGTCGGCGGACCCGCCGTCGCCGACCTCACCCACCTCATCGCCGAACTCCTGGAGAACGCCACGGTGTTCTCCCCGCCGCACACCGCCGTCCAGGTCCTCGGCGAGCGCGTCGCCAACGGCTTCACCCTGGAGATCCACGACCGCGGCCTCGGCATGAGCCCCGACGTCCTGCTCGACGCCAACCTGCGGCTCGCCGAGACCCCCGAGTTCGAGCTGTCCGACACCGACCGCCTCGGCCTCTTCGTGGTCAGCCGCCTCGCCCAGCGCCAGAACGTCCGCGTCTCGCTGCAGACCTCCCCGTACGGCGGCACCACCGCGGTCGTCTTCATCCCGGCCGCACTGCTCACCGACGCCCCCGAGACCCAGGGCGCGGGCTTCCGTCTCGACCGCAAGTCCCTCGACCCGCGCACGCCGGAGGGCGCCGACCGGCACGCCTCCGGCGGATCATCCCGTACGACCTCCGGGGCGCCCGCGGGCGTGCTCGGCGACGGCCCCCTGCCGCAGCGCCGGCCCGCCCTCGCGCGCGTGCCCGACCTGGCGGACGGGACGGGCCCGGCGGGACGCCGGCCCGGTGCCGGGGACGGGGCGTTCGACGCGGACGCGGGCCGGGTGCTCGACCGTCCTGTGGACGGACCGGTCGAGCTGGAGCCGCCGTTCGGCCCCGAGGACATCGGCACGCTCCTCGACCGCTCCGCCGACCTCCTCGACAGCGACAGCGAACGCGGCGGCCTCTTCCGCCCCCAGCGCCGGCGCACCGGCCCGGCCCCGGCGGGGGAGCAGCACCAGCAGGCCCCGGACCAGACCGCGGTTCCCGGGGAGGACGACACCCCGGGCGAGGGCGCCGCGGGCGCCCCGGTGCCCCTGCCGCGCCGCCGGCAGCCGACCCTGGTCGTCGACCACGGACGCCGGCTCGACGAGCCCGGCCGCGCCCACCCCGCCCCCGGCGCGGACCGCCGGCCGCCGCAGCGCGCCACCGGCCCCATGCTCGTCCCCGTACGCCCGGAGGGCACCGACGCGCGCCGGGAGGACCCGCCAGCGGACCCGGCGAGCACCGACTCCCGCCCCGCGCCGCTCGCCGGGCTCCCGCGCCGGGTCCGTCAGGCGAGCCTCGTGCCGCAGCTCCGCGAGCCCGAGCAGCCGGCCGGCACCGCGCCGACGGCCGGCCCGGCCCCCGCCGACCGGCCCGCCGCCGAGGACGACTTCGAGCGCGACGCCGAGGAGGTGCGGGCCCGGATGGCCGCCATGCAGCGGGGCTGGCAGCGCGGACGCCTGCACGGCACCGGCCCGGACGACACCGCAGCACACGGAACGACACCCGAGGGGGACGGTCGATGACCGCACCGAACGCCGCAGCAAACAGCAGCTCCTTCCACGGCAACGGCGAGCTGAACTGGCTCCTCGACGAGCTGGTCCAGCGCGTCTCCGCCATCCGCAAGGCCCTGGTGCTGTCCAGCGACGGCCTGGCCACCGGAGCGTCGAAGGACCTGAGCCGCGAGGACGGCGAGCACCTCGCCGCCGTCGCCTCCGGCTTCCACAGCCTCGCCAAGGGCGTCGGCCGCCACTTCGAGGCGGGCAGGGTCCGGCAGACCGTGGTCGAGCTGGAGGACGCCTTCCTCTTCGTGACCGCCGCGGGCGACGGCAGCTGCCTCGCCGTCCTGGCCGACGCCGACTCCGACGTCGGCCAGGTGGCGTACGAGATGACCCTGATGGTCAAGCGGGTCGGCACCCACCTCGGCACGGCCCCCCGGACCGGTCTGTCCACGGGAGGGTGAGCCGCCCCGCATGAGCGACGCAGCCGAGCGCGGCCGGACCGGACGGGACACCCCCGGCCGGGAGACGCCCGCCCCCCACCACTGGTACGACGACGACGCGGGACCCGTCGTCCGCCCGTACGCGATGACCCGCGGGCGGACGAGCGCCGCGGAACGCCACCGGCTCGACCTCATCGCCGTGGTGGTCCCCGAACCCGCCGCCGACGACCCCGGCCGCGACCAGTCGCTCTCCCCGGAACACGTGGAGATCGTCGAACGCTGCTCGGAGCAGCCCCAGTCGATCGCCGAGCTCGCCGCAGGACTCGACCTCCCCGTCGGGGTGGTCCGGGTCCTGGTGGGCGACCTCGTCGACGAGGAACTCGTGCACGTGACCCGCCCCGTTCCGCCGGCCCAGCTGCCGGACGTGAGCATCCTCCGCGAGGTGATCAATGGCCTTCGGGCGCTCTAGCCGCAAGAAGAACCCCGTCGAGCCGGTGACGCTGAAGATCCTGGTCGCGGGCGGCTTCGGGGTCGGCAAGACGACACTGGTCGGCGCGGTCAGCGAGATCCGGCCGCTGCGGACCGAGGAGGTCCTCACCGAGGCCGGCCGCCCGGTGGACGACCTGCACGGCGTCGAGGCGAAGACGACCACCACGGTCGCCATGGACTTCGGCCGGATCACCCTCCGCGAGGACCTCGTGCTGTACCTGTTCGGCACCCCCGGACAGGACCGCTTCTGGTTCCTCTGGGACGAGCTGGCGCAGGGGGCGCTCGGCGCGATCGTGCTCGCCGACACCCGCCGCCTGGAGGACAGCTTCGCCGCCATCGACTACTTCGAGCGGCGCGGGATCCCCTTCACGGTGGCCGTCAACTGTTTCGAGGGTGCCGGCCGCTACCCGACGGAGACCGTGCGGGCGGCGCTCGACCTCGACCCCGAGGTCGAGCTGGTGATGTGCGACGCCCGCGACCGCGAGTCGGTCAAGGGCGTCCTCGTCGCCCTGGTCGAGCACGCCCTCGTCCTCGCCGACCGGGGCCACGAGCCGGTGGCGACCTGACCGGTGTCCGAGCGCTGTCCGGGCGCCCCGGCCCCGGGCGGCGGCTCAGCGGACCGCCACCACCGCGGAACCGTGTCCGAACAGGCCCTGGTTGGCGGTGATCCCGGCCCGTGCCCCCGGCACCTGCCGGGCGCCGGCCGTGCCCCGCAGCTGCCAGGTCAGCTCGCAGACCTGGGCGATCGCCTGCGCGGGCACGGCCTCCCCGAAGGAGGCCAGCCCGCCGCTCGTGTTCACCGGCAGCGCGCCGCCGAGCCGGGTCACCCCGTCCCGGAGCAGCTTGGCGCCCTCGCCGCGACCGCACAGCCCGATGTCCTCGTACCACTCCAGTTCCAGGGCGGTGGACAGGTCGTACACCTCGGCCAGCGACAGGTCCTCCGGCCCGAGCCCCGCCTCCTCGTACGCGGCCCGCGCGATCGAGGCGCGGAAGGAGTGCGGCGACGGCGCCACGGCGGTCGTCGAGTCGGTGGCGATGTCGGGCAGGTCGAGGACCGTCCTGGGGTACGTGGGGGAGACCGTCGACACCGCCCGGATCCGCACCGGGTCCGGGTGCCCGTGCCGGCGCGCGAAGTCCAGGCTGGACAGCACCAGCGCCGCCCCGCCGTCGGAGGTGGCGCAGATGTCGAGCAGCCGCAGCGGATCGGCGACGACCGCGGAGGCGGCGACCTCCTCGGGCGTCACCGCCTTGCGGTAGCGGGCCAGCGGGTTGAGCGCCCCCGCGGCCGCGTTCTTCACCTTCACCTGCGCGAAGTCCTCGACGGTGTCCCCGTGCACGGCCATCCGGCGGCGGGCGAAGAGCGCGAAGTAGGCGGGGTTGGTCGCGCCGAGGAGCCGGAAGCGCAGCCAGTCCGGATCGTCCGGGCGCTCCCCTCCGGCGGGGGCGAAGAACCCCTTGGGGGCGGAGTCCGCGCCCACGACGAGGACCGCGTCGGCGAGCCCGGCCAGGATCTGCGCCCGGGCCGCGCCGATGGCCTGCGCGCCCGAGGCGCACGCCGCGTAGACGCTGGTCACCCGCGCTCCCTGCCAGCCGAGGGCCTGGGCGAAGGTCGCCCCGGCCACGTACCCGGGATAGCCGCACCGCACGGTGTCGGCCCCGACGACGGATCCGATGTCCGACCAGCGCACGCCCGCGTCGGCGAGCGCGGAGCGGGCGGCGGCGGTCCCGTACGAGACGAAGCTCCGCCCCCACTTGCCCCAGGGGTGCATTCCGGCCCCGATGACGGCGATGTCGTTCACGCCCGGCCCTCCGTCGTCGCCACGGGCCGCCACCGCCAGGTGGTCCAGACGTGCTCGGCGTCCTCATTCAGCACCCCGGGCACCACCTCGACCTCCGCCCCCACCGCGAGGTCCGCCGTCCGCACGCCGTCCGCGACCTGCCCGAGCACCACCATCCCCTCCGCGCCCAGCTCGACGGCGACGAGGACGTACGGCTCCCAGGACGCGTCCGGGTCGGAGACGTACGGCGCGGGCGGGCGGTAGCGCCCGTCGGTGTACGACCACACCCGCCCGCGCGGCGGGAGCGGCAGCTCGTCGAGCGTGCCGTCACCCCCGCACCCCGGATTCCGGCAGAAGTCGTCCACGCGCGGGAAGAAGACCGCCGCGCAGGCCGAGCACCGGGTGGCGAGGAGCCGGAACTCCCCCTCCGGGACCGTGTCGTCGGTGAACCAGCCCGCCACCACGGGCCTGCGCGTCCGAGCCATCTCCGGAACCTCCCGCCGATCTGGCGAAGCGTCAGAAGTCTGGTCCCGAGTCTGGCACGGCTCCACCGGCCGGGGAAGACACCGGTGCCGGCCCGGGCGGCCTCCCGGAGGCGGGGGACGCGGGGGGCGCGGGGACGGGGACGCGGGGACGCGGGGGACGGAGCTGGTCAGTGCCCGGCCACCGACCTCCTCGCCACCGGGAAGTCGAAGAACGTCGACGGGAACGGCTCCGGCCGGAACGTGAAGTGCCACCACTCCTCCGGCAGGTTCACGAACCCCTCCGCCTCCAGCACGCCCTTCAGGAGCAGCCGGTTCGCCCGCTGGACGCCCGTGATCCGCGGATCGTCGGTGTGCGAGAGCGTGTCGAAGCAGTCGTACCCGGTCCCCATGTCCACCGAACTGTCCGGGAACCGCTCCTTCCACGGCCCGGTGCACGACGTCAGCCGCTCGCCCGGCACGTACGCGCGCGTGGGCGCCGCCGGAAGCCGCACGACCGTCAGGTCCACCGTCGAACCCCGGCTGTGTCCGGACTTCTCCGCGATGTAGCCGTCCGCGAACAACCGCTCCTTGGCCACCAGCGGGTAGAACTCCGCCTTCATCCGCTCGTCCGCCAGATCCTCCGCCCAGCGCACGAAGTGGTCCACCGCCCGCTGCGGCCGGTAGCAGTCGTACACCTTCAGCGTGTACCCCCGGGCCAGCAGCCGCCGCTGCGCCCGGCGCAGCGCCTCGGCCGCGGGCCGCGTCAGCACGCACAGCGGCTGCCGATATCCGTCGATCGGCTCGCCCACGAAGTTGTGCGCCGTGGTGTACCGCATCTCCTGGAGGATCGTCCGGTCCACCGAATCCAGCGCCACGAACTCCCGCGGCGCCTTCGGCTCGGGCGAGGCGACGGCGGGCCGGGGGATGGCGGCGAGCGCGGCTGCGACGGGTGAGGGCACGGCAACGCCGGGCGAGGCGACGGGTGGGGGCGAGGCGGCGGCGGGCGAGGCGACGGCCCCCGTGAACGCGAGGAGGACGGCCGCGCCGGTGACGGCGAGGGAACGCGAGGCAGAGGCGAGTCCGGTCATGCGCACCGGGTCTACCAGTTCCGCCCCCGCCGGGAAACCCCCATCGCGTACGGTCCCCCCGTGACCGACACCGTGCCCGCGCCCCCCGTCCTCCACTCCCACTGCTCGGCCTGTGGAGCCCCGTACCCCGCCGGTACCACCGCCTGGCCCCGTACCTGCCCCGTCTGCGCCACCACCGCCTACCGCAACCCCCTCCCCGTCGCCGTCGCCCTCCTCCCCGTCACCTCCCCCCGGGGCACCGGCCTCCTGGCCATCACCCGGGCCATCCACCCCGGCCACGGCGGCATCGCCCTCCCCGGCGGCTTCATCGACCACGGCGAGGACTGGCGCACCGCCGTCGTCCGCGAACTCCGGGAGGAGACCGGCCTGGACGCCGACCCCGGCGGGGTCCGCCTCGCCGACGTCCTCGGCTCCCCCGAGCACCTGCTGGTCTTCGGTCTCCTCCCGCCGGTCCCCGCGGACACGCTGCCCGCCTTCACCCCGACCTCGGAGACCTCCGCCCGGCTCGTCGTGCCGGAGCCGCGCGAGCTGGTCTTCCCCCTCCACACCGAGGCCATGAGGAAGTGGTTCGCCGGCGCGTACGGCTGACCCCCACCGGGCCCCCGCCGCCTCAGCCCCACACCGCGCCGCCTCAGCCCCACACCGCGCCGCTCAGTCCCACCAGAAGGTCCACTGGTCCGCACCCACCAACTGCTCCGCGTACGCCCCGAGGTCCTCGCAGGAGCCCTGCCACACGTTGTCCGGGCAGAAGGCGAAGTGCTCGGCGGCGACGCGCAGGGCCTCGGCCGGGGTGGTCGGGGGAGCGGCGACGGAGAGCCGCAGCGTCGCGAAGCCGACGGCGAACACCCGCGCGCCGAAGCGCCGTTCCCAGTCGGCGACGACGGCGGCGATCCGCGCGGTGTCGCCCTCGTGGTTGGCCGGCCCCGACCAGCCGGCGACGGCCAGCGCCTCAGCCCCGGAGGCCGCCTCGACCAGCCCCAGCCGCGCCTCGGTGCCGAAGGACAGGAGGAGGTCGGTGAGCTCGGCGGCCAGTAGGTCGGGGTCCTCCACCGCCTCCCGTCCCGGGGCGAGGCCGGGCCAGACCGCGCCGTACGGGGCGGTGACGGCGTGCCGCTGCTCGGGGGAGAGGAAGTCGTCCTCCTCCACCGAGGTGGCGGACTCCCACCAGCGGACGAGCACCGCCTCGGGGGCGTGGTCGGCGGGACGGGACGCCCCGTCCGGGTACAGCTCGCCCGTCGCCCACGGCCGGAACTCTTCGGCGCCCGCGCGCAGCGGTTCGAGCAGCAGCGGCCACAGCCCGGTCCGCGCGTGCGCGGCCCGTATCCGCCCCCATGCCCCGAAGGGCGCGGGCCCGTCGCTCAGCCACAACGGCCGTGTGTCACCGCCCCCTTCGTCCGCCGTGACCAGGCGGCCGGGAGGAAGCTCGACGTCAGCGCCCAGCAGGGCTTCAGGGTTCATGCTCCGGATGCTAGGCGCAGGGTCCGACAACACCCTCCGCCCCCGCACACCCCTCGCCGCTCCCCCCGGCAGCTCTCGGCCCCCGGCGCCCTGCCTCGGCCTCACTCCCCGCGTCACCCGCCCGGCTCGACCCCCGGCGCCCACCTCAGCCCGCCTCGACCCCCCGCCCCAGCCCCCCTCGCCCGCCCTCACACCCCCCGTACCCGCACCGGCAGCCCCGCCTCCACCGGCCCGTCCTCCGTCATGCGCTCCACGACCACCCGGCCCTCCACGAGCCGCGACTGGTACCGCTCGATCTCCGCTGGCTCCCAGCCGTCGCCGGTGTCCCGGACGACGAGGCCTCCGCCCGTCCGCCCCTCCGCGGGCGCCCACACCTCGAGCCCGAGGCCGCCGTCGTCCCCCCGCACCGGCAGGACCGCACCCGCCCGGGCCAGCACCGGCACGCGCGCGAGGGGCGCGTCGAGCAGCACCTGCCCCGGGCCCTCGTACGCCGCGCCGGTCGCCGTGTCGTACCAGCGGCCGCGCGGCAGCCGCACCGCCCGCCGGTCCGCGCCCCGGTGCAGCACCGGAGCCACCAGCAGCGCGTCGCCCAGCAGGAACGCGTCGTCGCACTCCCGCAGCTGCCGGTCCTCCGGCGTCCCCCACCACACCGGCCGCGCGTAGGGCGCCCCCGTCATCCGCGCGAGCCGGGCGAGGGTCGTGAAGTACGGGTGCAGCCGCTCCCGTTCGGCCAGCGCCACGCGCGCGTGCTCCAGCACCTCCGGGCCGAACTCCCACGGCTCGCGCCGTCCCGCGTCCAGCGCCGCGTGCGTCCGGAACAGCGGCAGCCAGGCGCCCAGCTGGTACCAGCGCAGGAACAGCTCCGGCGACGGACTCCCGTCGAAACCGCCCACGTCCGGCCCCGAGTACGGCACCCCGCACAGGCCCAGCCCCAGGACCAGCGCCAGCGAGGCCCGCAGCCCCGGCCACCCGGTGGCCACGTCACCGGACCAGGTGCCCCCGTACCGCTGCATCCCCGCCCACCCCGAGCGCGTGAACAGGAACGGCCGCTCCTCCGGCCGCAGCCGCCGCAGCCCCTCGTGGCCCGCCCGCGCCATCAGGAGCCCGTACACGTTGTGCGCCTCCCGGTGGTCGCCACCCCGCCCGTCCAGATGGTGCCGGGCCGACCGGGGCAGCGTCGGATCGCCGAACGGGGCGAACGACACCGGCTCGTTCATGTCGTGCCACACGCCCGAGAAGCCCTGCCGCAGCCGCTCCTCGTACAGGCCGCCCCACCACTCCCGTACCGCCGGATCCGTGAAGTCCGGGAAGGCGCACTCCCCGGGCCACACCACCCCCCGCACCTCCTCGCCCCGAGCGTCCCGTACGAACGCCCCGGCCGCCCGCCCCTCCTCGTACAGCACGTTCCCCGGCTCCGCCGCGATCGCCGGGTCCACGATCGACACCAGCCGCACGCCCTCCTCGCGCAGCTCCTCGGCGAGCCCCGGCAGATCGGGGAACCGCTCCCGGTCCACCGTGAACACCCGGTGCCCGTCGTAGTGGTCGATGTCCAGATGGAGCGCCGACAGCGGCAGCCCCCGATCCCGGTACCCGGCCACCACCCGCCGCACCTCGGCCGCGCTGCCGAACCCCCAGCGCGCGTGCTGCGGTCCCAGCGCCCACGCGGGCGGGAGCGCCGGCGCCCCGGTCAGCGCGGCCCAGTGGTGCAGCACGCGCGCGGGGGTCCCGACCACCACCCAGCAGCGCAGCGGCCCGCCCTCCATCCGCAGCTCGCTCGTGCCCGGCCGGTCGTGCCCCGATCCTGCCCCTTCCTCGCCCTCCGCCAGGGTCACCCGCCCGTCCCACGCGTTGTCGTGGAAGGCCAGGTGCGTGCCCGCGTCCGCGACCACGAACTGCACCGGCATCGTGATGTACAGCGGATCGTCGCCCGGCCCGAACCGCCCCTTGGGGTCGGTGTTCCACAGCCGGTACGAGCCGTCCCGCAGCCGAGGCCCCGACGAACGCCCGCCCAGCCCGAAGAACCGGGCGTCCGCCGGCACCTCGGCCCGCTGCGCCCACCGCGACGGCCCCCCGCCGACCGGCTCCCACCAGCGTGGCGGCAGGTCCCTGCGGAGCATCACCCCGCCGGGCGTCCGGATCTCCACGGCCCCGTGCCGCGAGACCGCCACCGTCACCCGCTCCGACACCACCCGCCAGCCGCCGTCCGTGTCCGGCTCCAGGACCGCCCGCGGGTCCGGCTCGGGCACCGGACCCGCCAGCGCGTACGACGGCTCGGGCGCCGCCCCGTCCCACCCCCAGAAGACCGCGCCGCCCGCCGACACGCAGACCCGCAGCGACGACCGGGCGAACCGCACGATCCCCCCGCCCGGCAGCCCCTCCGCACCCTCCGCGAGGCCCGGCACCCGGGCCCGCTCCGCCCCCCGCCGCGGCAGCGCCGCCGCGTCCGCCCGCCGCTGACGCCACTCCGCCCGTACCGTCCTGAGCCCCCGCACCGAACCGAACACCCTCACCGAACGCACCAGTCCACGACCGTCCATGGAGATCACACTGCCAGCCGCCGGCGGCGTCGCGAGCCCCGTTCAACTGCCGTTCACCCGTGGTGGGAGCACATGTTCAACCTGCCGACCACGGGCGGGCTGCCCTGGTGCGAAAGCCGCTCCCATGGCATCGTCCTGTCAGCCGTGTCACGCGCACACCCCCGCACGTGCGCGCGACACACGCCGACCCGCGTACAGCCAGGGAGCCACCCGATGACATCTGCGCCGACCGAGCCGACCGAGCCGCTCTGGCAGCCGGACGAGGAGCGCATCGCCCACGCCGCCGTCACCCGCTTCCAGGCGTGGGCCGCCGAGCGCCACGGCGCCCCGGCGGACGGCGGATACCCCGCGCTGCACCGCTGGTCCGTCGACGAGCTGGAGACCTTCTGGCAGGCCGTCGCCGAATGGTTCGACGTCCGCTTCTCCACCCCCTACGCGCGCGTGCTCGGCGACCGCTCCATGCCCGGCGCCGAATGGTTCCCCGGCGCCCGCCTCAACTACGCCGAGCACGCCCTGCGCGCCGCGGACGAGCGCCCCCACGACACCGCGCTCCTCCACGTGGACGAGACCCACGAACCCACCCCGATCACCTGGGCCGAACTGCGCCGCCAGGTCGGCTCGCTCGCCGCCGAGCTGCGTACCCTCGGCGTCCGCCCCGGCGACCGCGTCAGCGGCTACCTGCCGAACGTCCCCCAGGCCGTCGTCGCCCTCCTCGCCACCGCCGCCGTCGGCGGTGTCTGGACCTCCTGCGCCCCCGACTTCGGCGCCCGCTCCGTCCTCGACCGCTTCCAGCAGGTCGAGCCGGTCGTCCTCTTCACCGTCGACGGATACCGCTACGGCGGCAAGCAGCACGACCGCCGCGACACCGTCGCCGAGCTGCGCGCAGAACTCCCCACCCTCCGCGCCGTCGTCCACATCCCGCTGCTCGGCACCCCGGCCCCCGAGGGCGCCCTCGACTGGGACGGCCTGGTCGCCGCCGACGTGGAGCCGGTCTTCGAGCAGGTGCCGTTCGACCACCCCCTGTGGGTCCTGTACTCCTCCGGCACCACCGGCCTGCCGAAGGCCATCGTCCAGTCCCAGGGCGGCATCCTCGTCGAGCACCTCAAGCAGCTGGGCCTCCACTGCGACCTGGGGCCCCAGGACGTCTTCTTCTGGTACACGTCCACCGGCTGGATGATGTGGAACTTCCTCGTCTCCGGTCTCCTCACCGGCACCACCGTCGTCCTGTACGACGGAAGCCCGGGCCACCCGGACACCGGCGCCCAGTGGCGCATCGCCGAGCGCACCGGCGCCACCCTGTACGGCACCTCCGCCGCCTATGTGATGGCCTGCGCCAAGGCCGACGTGCACCCCGGCCGCGACTTCGACCTGTCCGCCGTCAAGTGCGTCGCCACCACCGGTTCGCCGCTGCCGCCCGACGGCTTCCGCTGGCTGCACGACGAGGTCCGCGAGGACCTGTGGATCGCCAGCGTCAGCGGCGGCACCGACGTCTGCTCCTGCTTCGCCGGCGCCGTCCCCACCCTCCCCGTGCACATCGGCGAGCTCCAGGCCGCCGGGCTCGGCACCGACCTCCAGGCCTGGGACCCGTCCGGCAAGCCGGTCGTCGGCGAGGTCGGCGAGCTCGTCGTCACCAACCCCATGCCGTCCATGCCGATCCACTTCTGGAACGACCCCGACGGCAGCCGCTACCGCGACAGCTACTTCGAGATGTTCCCCGGCGCGTGGCGGCACGGCGACTGGATCACGATCACCGACCACGGCTCGGTCGTCATCCACGGCCGCTCCGACTCCACCCTCAACCGCCAGGGCGTCCGGATGGGGAGCGCCGATATCTACGAGGCCGTGGAACGGCTCCCCGAGATCCGCGAGTCCCTCGTCATCGGCCTGGAGGAGCCGGACGGCGGATACTGGATGCCGCTCTTCGTCCACCTCGCCGACGGCGCCACCCTCGACGAGGACCTGATCGCCCGGATCAGGACCACGATCCGCACCGAGCTCTCCCCGCGCCACGTCCCCGACGAGGTCATCGAGGTCCCCGGCGTCCCCCACACGCTCACCGGCAAGCGCATCGAGGTCCCGGTCAAGCGCCTCCTCCAGGGCACCCCCCTGGAGAAGGCCGTCAACGCGGGCTCCGTCGACAACCTCGACCTCCTGCGGTTCTACGAGGCACTCGCGGCGACCCGCGGCGCCTGACGCGCCGAAGGGGCGCCCCCCCCGCGGGGGGCGCCCCTCCAGGACGGACCACGTCCGGGATCAGCCGGGCAGCTGCCCGGCACGGGCCACGGCGGCCTTGGCCAGCACCGCCGTCCCGCTCAGCACCGTCCCCGCGGGCCCGGCGTCCGAGGCGACCGCGAGCACGGTCCGCTCCCCGAGGAAGGCGGACGTCGACCGGTCGAAGACCCACTGGGTCCGCTCACCGCCGGAGGTACGGGCCACGGCCACGCCCTCCCGGTCGGCCGCGTCCCGCGCCGAGGGCACCGTCACGACACCCGGGATCCGCGCGGCCGCCTCGAACAGCGCCGCCGTCACCTCCGGCGGCGCCCAGGTCTCGGCCAGCAGCGTCCCGATCGCCGTGAACGCCCGCTGGTCCGCGTCCCCGCCGCTCGCCCGGGTCTGCTCGCGCACCAGCCGCAGCAGCGCCTCCGGGTCGGTCGGCAGCCCCGCCACGAAGGCGTGCGTCGGAGCCGTCACCGACGGCCCCTCCGGCTCCAGGAACGTCCGCCGGGGCTCGGCGCCCCGATGCTCCAGCTCGTACACGGGCAGCCGCGGCGACAGCTCCTCGTCGGCGGCCCCCTCCTCCCGCAGCAGCCCGGCCCGGCTCCCGTCCGCCGACAGCCACACCTGTCGCCGGTGCGCGGGTTCCACGACGACGGCCCCGCCATCGGCCGGGCGCCCGGCCCGGGACACCAGGCTCTCCACGTACACGAACTCCTCCGGCCGCGCGTCCGGCGCGGGCGCGGAGGCGGCCGCGAGCGCGGCCCGCGACAGCAGCGCGGAGGCACCCTCGGCCCGGACGACCGGGCGCTGGTCGCGCGGCTCCGGGGGAGCGGCCACGAGCACCGCCCCGGCCGCGACGCCGCACACCACGGCGGGCACGGCGAACCGCACCGCCTTCCGGGTCCACCACACGGCGGGCCGCGCCGGCCGCGCCGCGGCCATCAGGCTCCGCCGCAGCTCCCGCTCGCGGTCCGGCGCGAACTCCGGTACGGCGGGCGGGGGCAGCAGCTCCGTCAGCTCCGCGCGCAGCGTGTCCTGAGGGCGGGGATCGATGTCGTTCATGCCGGCTTCTCCGGGGAGGTTCGGGGGACGAGGACGGTACGGCCCGTACGCGCGGGCGGGGCGGCGCCGGCCGGGATGCCGGAAGGCACGGCACCGGAGAGGGGCGCGGGCCGGGTCACGGGCTCGGGCGGGGGAGCGGGCGCGGGCGCGGGGGCCGGGACCGGGCCGCCTCCGGGCGCCCGCGGGCCGCGCGTACGGCGGCCGGAGCGCAGCTCCGCCTCCGCGAGCGCCCGCAGTCGCTCCCTGGCCCGGGAGAGCCGGGACCGTACGGTGCCGACGGGGATGCCCAGCGCCTCGCCCGCCGTCGCGTAGTCGAGGCCGGCCCACACGACGAGCCCGAAGACCTCCCGCTCGCGGCGCCGGAGCCGACCGAGGGCCACCCGGGCGGCCCGGAGCCTCTCCTCGTCCGCGAGCCGCGAGGCCACCGCGTCGCTGAAGTCCGGAAGCACCCCGCGATCGGGCACGCGCGCCAGCGCCGCGTCCCGCCGCCGCGCCTCCCGGGCCGCCCCGCGCAGCACGTTGGTCGCGATCCCGAGCAGCCACGGCCGCAGGCTGCCACCCTCGGCGTGCACCTTGCCCCGGCAGCGCCACGCCTCCAGGAAGGTCGCCGACACGGCGTCCTCGGCCGCGGCCCGGTCGCCGCACACGCGGTACGCGTACTGGAAGAGCACCCGCGCGTGTTCGTCGTACGCCTCACCGAGCGCGGAGGGATCCCCGGCCCGGAAACGTTCTCTCATCTCTTGTTCCACACCGGGTACTGACCGCCGGTTCACCCGGGTTCCCGTGACCCGCGCCACACGGCATCCCGGCCCTGCCCTCCTTGTGGCGCAGGTCACGGGAACTCCGTCCGCCCAGGGCCCAGTTCCCTGCATGAACGAAACACCGAAGACCGGATCCAACATCCGACCTGCTGGATCCGATGGCCGACCTGCTGGATCCGATGTCCGACCTGTCGGATCCAAGATCCGACCTGCTGGATCCGATGTCCGACCTACCGGATCCAGGATCCGCCCCGCCCTCCCCGCCCTCGCCCTCGTCGCCGCCCTCACGGCCACCGCCTTCACCGCCCCGCCCGCGGTCCCGGCCGCCGCCGCGCAGAACGAGACGGTCACCCTGACCCTCCGCCACCTCGACCGCACCGGCGCCCCGACCGACGCCTACTCGACCCGCGTGACCGGCATCTCCGGACCGGGCGAGGACGTCAGGGAAGCCGCCCGCGACGCCTCCGGCACCCTCACCCTCCGCCTGCCCAAGGGCCGCTACCTCCTCGACTCGGAGGTGTACCCCCTCCACCAGGGCGCCGGCACCGACTGGCTCGTCCAGCCCCGCCTCGACCTCGACCGCGACACGACCGTCACCATCGACCCCCGCACCACGTCCCCGGTCGACGTGCGCCCGCCCGAGACCGGCGCCGAACCCCGGCACGCCATGTCCTTCGTCGAGGTCCACCACGGCGGACAGACCCGCTCCGTGAACCTGATGTCCTCGGCGACCGGCCTGCGCGTGGCCCACCTCGGCCCCGCCGCCGAACCCGGCTCCGTGACGGCCACGTTCGACGCCTACTGGATCGGCGAACGGTCCGACTACGGTCTCGGCTACCGCTTCTCCTCCGGCCGCGCCCTCACCGGCTTCGTGCGCAGGCCCACCCCCGGCGACCTGGCCACCGTCCGGGCCACCGCGGCCGATCCGGAGGGCGCCGGCGGTGTCGGCGCGGCCGCGATCCAGCCGTCCGAGGGCACCACCGTGGGACTCACCAGTGAACTCGTCCGTCCCGGCACCGCCACCTTCCATGTCACCCCCGAACGCGGTACCTGGGAGCTCTCGTACATGACCCCCGGCACGCCGGGGGCCCGACCGAACCTGTACGAGGCGCGGGACGTCCAGGTCCGCCCCGGCGCCACCACCACGCACACCTTCGACAACGCCGTCCGCGGTCCGGCCCTCGACCCGGGCCCCGACGCGCCGCCCGCGCTCGTCAGGGAAGGCGACCGGATCGCCCTCGACCTGCCGCTGCTCGCCGACGGCGAGGGCCACGCCCCCTCTGATCCCGTCTTCCGCTCGGCCGCCACGACCCTCCATCGCGACGGCGTCCTCGTCGGCACGCACCGGGGCACTCCGGGCCGGGCCTCCTTCACCCTCAGCGCACCCGACCCGGCCCGCTACCGGCTCACCGCCACCGCCTCGCACGGCACGGGCACGGGCACGGGCGAGGGCCGCACCACCGCCGTCTGGACCTTCGACTCCGCCGCGACCGCGGCCCCGGCCGCGCTCCCGCTGAGCGTCGTCCGCTTCACCCCGCCGCTCGCCCTCGACGGCACCGCCCCCGCGGGGGCGACGGTCCGCGTGCCGGTCACGGTCCAGGGATCCGCCGCCGAGCCCGGCCCGCGCTCCCTCCAGGTCCGGGTCTCCGTCGACGGCGGCACCACGTGGACCGAGGCTCCGGTCGTCGACGGCGCCGTCGAGATCCGCAACCCGGCCCCGGGCCGTACGGTCTCGCTGCGCGCCACCCTCACCGACATCGCGGGCAACACCCTCGACCAGACCCTCGGCAACGCCTACCGCACCCGCTGAACCACCCGCGCACGCGCGCGTGAGCCCGCCGTCCGGCCCTCCCCGGCCCGGACGGCGGGCTCACGCGCTCCCTCACCCCCCGTACGTCGCCTGCGCGTCGCCGAGCACCCGCGCGAAGTCCCCGGCCAGCCGCTCCGCCGCCTCCGGCAGGAGCATCGACGCGGTGATCCGTACGGCGGGTGGCGCGTCGATCCGGAACCGGGCGCCCGCCGCCACCCACCAGCCGTGCGTCCGCAGCCCGTTGACCACCGCCGACTCGTCCCGCACGGGGACCCACACGTTCAGTCCCCCGGGCCCGACCGCGCGGATCCCCCGCGCGCCCAGCGCGTCGATCAGGGCACGCCGCCGCTCGGCGTACGCGGCCTCGCCCCGCGCCACGAGCCGCGCCACCTCCGGATCGGTGAACAGCCGGACGACGGTCTCCTGGAGCACGTGGCTGACCCAGCCGGAGGTCATCAGCATCCGGCCGTCGTGCCGTGCGAGCGTCACCGCGTCCCCGGTCAGCCCGGCCCACCGCAGGTCCACGCCCAGCCGCTTCGAGACGGTGCGCACCTGCGCCCACCGGGCCGGCCGCAGCGCGCCGACGGTCGGCGCCGGGGGAGCGTCGAGCTCGGCGAGGTAGTCGTCCTCGATCACCAGGACCTCGGGGAACTCCTGGAACAACGCTCCCAGTTCGTCCCGCCGCGCGGGCGTGAGCGCGGCTCCGGTGGGGCACTGCGCGCGCGGGCTGAACACGATCGCCCGCACCCCGGCCCGCAGCGCCGCCCGCACCGCGTCCGGCGTGATCCCCTCGCCGTCCACGGCGACCGGCACCATCCGCAGCCCCAGCGCGGGCACCAGGTCCAGCAGGTGGTGGAAGCCGGGGTCCTCGACGGCCACGGCGTCACCGGGCCGCAGCTCCACGGCGAGGAGCCGGGCGATGCAGTCGAGCGCCCCGTGCGCGAACGTCACCCGCTCCGCGGGCACGCCGTCCCGCCGGAACCACGTCCGGGTCAGCTCCTCCAGAGCGGCGAGCCGAGGGGCGGCCCGGTGCGAGCCGTGGACGGGCGTCACGTCGCCCGGCGGGTGCAGCACCGGCAGGAAGGCCGGGTCGGGCAGGCCGCTCGCCAGGTCGGTCAGCCCCTCAGGGATCCGGGGAGGGCGCCGGGACGCCACGGAAGGCGCCTCGGCCACGACCGTGCCGCCCCGGCCCCGCGTCACCACGAGCCCCCGCCCCCGGAGTTCCTTGTAGGCGGTCGCCACCGTGCCGGGGCTGACCCCCAGATCGTCCGCCAGTTTCCGTACGGGGGGCAGCGCGTCGCCCGGCGCGAGCTCGCCCTCGGCCACGCCGCGTTCCACGGACGCGGCAATCCCCTTGGCCGTCGTTCCTTCGATCGCATATTGTGTTGCCACGTTCAAAACTATGTATCAATACATAACTCGCGTCAAGGGGGAATCACGTGAGCCGCCCGTCCTCGTGGCACCGCACCGCACTCGACCGCATCCCCGGAGGCCGCGACGGCCGCCGCATGCTCGTCGTCAGCATCATCGACAAGACGGGCACCGGCCTCTGGGCAGGCTGCACCGCCCTCTACTTCACCTACGTCTCCGGCCTGAGCCTCGCCCAGGTCGGCCTCCTCATGACGGTCTCCGGCGGCGTCGGCATAGCCGGAGCCCCGCTCGCCGGCCTCCTCGCCGACCGCTTCCCCCTCGTCCGCGTCATCGTCGGCACCCAGCTCATGCGCGGAGCCGCCCTCCTCGCCCTCCTCACCACCGATCACTTCCTCCTCCTCGTCCTCTACTCCGCCCTCGGAGCCCTCCCCGACCGCGCCGGCAGCGTCCTCATCAAGCTGTACGCCGCCCGCCAGGCCGGCGCCGACCGCGTCCGCTATCAGGCCATCCAGCGCACCACCGTCAACATCGGCTGGTCCCTCGGCGGCGTCGGAGCCGCGGCCGCCCTCGCCACCGGCTCCGACCGCGCGTACACCTACCTCCTGATCGGCAACGTCCTCTCCTACCTGGCCATCGCCGTCCTCACCCTGCGCTGCGCCGAACCACCCGCCCCCGCCCGCGCCGCCGCCACACCAACCGACGCCCCCCGCCCGGAGTCCGCCGGGCCCTGGCGCGACCGCACCTTCCTCGGCTACACCGCGACCGACGCCGCCCTCTTCCTCGACGACACCATCCTCCAGGTGGCCGTCCCCCTCTGGATCGTCCACGCCACCGACGCCCCCGTCGGCCTCGTCCCGCTCCTCCTCGTCCTCAACACCGTCCTCGTCGTCCTCTTCCAGGTCCCCCTCGCCCGCTTCGGAGCCACCACGCGGGCCGCCCGCCGCCTCCTCGTCCCCCTCTCCGGACTCTTCGTGGCCGGCACCCTCGCGCTCGCCGCGTCCGCCGCCGGCGGCCGCACCCTCGCCATCGCCGCTCTCGTCGTCGCGGTCGTCGCCCTCACCTTCGCCGAGATCCTGCACGCCACCTCCTCGTGGGAACTCTCCGTCGCCCTCGCGCCCGCCGACGCCCAAGGCGCCTACCTCGGCGTCCACGGCCTCGCCCAGTCCACCCAGCGCTTCGCCGGCCCCCTCCTCGTCACCGGCGTCATGACCGTCGGCCCCCTCGCCTGGCCCGTCCTCGGCCTCGCCCTCGTCGGAGCCGCCGCGGCCCAGCACCGCCTCCTCCGCGACCGCGTCGAGAAGCCCACCCCGTCGTCACTGTCAGTGGCGACGGTTACGGTGAGTGAGCGCTGATCGTCCGTGATCGGAGCTCCGCACCCGAGGGGGACCCATGACCACCACCCGCACCGCGACCCGCCTCCGCCGCGCCCTGCGCCGCGAGATCCCCAGCACCGTCGGCCTCCTCGCCGACGAGCAGGACTTCACCGCCATGCGCCGCTACCGCACGTTCCTCTTCGACGACCACTCCGCCTACCTCAAGGAGGTCGAGGCGCTCCTCAAATCCCTCGCCCGCCAGGGCACCCACACCACCGTGGCCCTCTTCGACCCCGACGAATACCTCTCCTTCTGCGCCGAGACGGGCCTCGCGCCCGACGACCCCACCAGCCGCAGCCGCTTCACCGACCACCTGGCCACCACCGGCGCCCGCGTCGTCTACACGGGCCAGCCCCTCACCGTCCTCCTCCCCGAACTCGTCGACACCGCCGTCCGCCGCGCCACCTGGGAGTACGCCACCACCGTCCTCGCCACCGCCGGAGACTGCCCGGACTGCGGCGTCGACCTCGGCCGCGACGCCTTCGACCGCGCCACCCGCCTGCTCCTCGGCCTCCTCGACGGCGCGGGCACCGGCGCCCACCATCTCGTCTGCAGCGTCCCCGCGGCCGACGACCACCTGCTGGCCGTGCTCCACACGAGCCGGGACGAACAGGGCACGAACCACCACGACCCCACCGCCGCCACCGAGTTCACCGCCGTCCTCGCCGCCGGGATCGTCCTCGCGTCCCCGGGCGGCCTCGTCCTGCGCGCCACCCACCCCGGCCGCCCCGACCGGCTCCACGGCTGGCGACTCACCGACGGCACCCTCAGCCCCCTCACCGAGGCGGAGGTCTTCGCCGCCTACTGCACCGACGCCCGCACCGGCGAACCCCTTCCCCCCGAGCACGGCGTCGACCACCGCGCGGGCTTCCCCCTCGCCCCCGGCCCCCACGAGCACCGCCCGGACCGCGACTGACCCCGGACACGACGGAGGGGCTTCCCGTCACCTGGTGACGGGAAGCCCCTCCGGACCACGCGCTACGACTCCGGGATCACTCCCCGGACAGCACCGCCTGCGCGGCCAGCCGCGCCTCGTGCGCCGTGTCCGCGGCACGCGCCGCGGACGCCGCCCGCTCGCACTGCGCGAGCGTGTACTTCGCGAGCGTCGCCCGCACGTACGGGATGGACGCCGCGCCCATCGACAGGGAGGTGACCCCCAGACCCGTCAGCACACACGCGAGCAGCGGATCCGAGGCGGCCTCGCCACAGACACCACAGCTCTTGCCCTCGGCCTTGGCCGCCTCGGCGGACATCGCCACCAGGTCGAGCAGCGCCGGCTGCCACGGGTCCTGAAGCCGCGACACCGCGCCCACCTGACGGTCGGCGGCGAAGGTGTACTGCGCCAGGTCGTTGGTGCCCAGGGAGAGGAACTCGACCTCCTGGAGGATCGAGCGGGCCCGGAGCGCGGCGGAGGGAATCTCCACCATCGCGCCGAACTTCGCCCGGAGCCCCGCCTCGCGGCACGCGTCGGCGAACGCCTTCGCGTCCGTCCGGTCGGCCACCATCGGCGCCATGACCTCCAGGTACACGGGCAGACCCTCGGCGGCCTTGGCCAGCGCGGTCAGCTGCGTCCGCAGCACCTCGGGGTGGTCGAGCAGGGACCGCAGCCCCCGCACGCCCAGCGCCGGGTTGGGCTCGTCCACCGGCGTCAGGAAGTCGAGCGGCTTGTCGGCACCGGCGTCGAGCACCCGCACGACCACACGGCCCTCGGGGAAGGCTTCGAGCACCTTCCGGTAGGCGTCGACCTGCTTCTCCTCGGACGGAGCCTTCTGGCTGTCGTCGAGGAAGAGGAACTCGGTACGGAACAGGCCGACGCCCTCGGCGCCCGCCTCCACCGCGGCCGGCACGTCGGCGGGGCCGCCGACGTTGGCGAGCAGCGGCACCTTGTGACCGTCCGACGTGGCGCCGGGACCGCTGGACGCGGACAGCGCGGCCTTCCGCTCCTCGGCGGCCTTGGTCAGCGCCGCCTTCTTCTCCTCGCTCGGGTCGACGAAGATCTCGCCGGTGGAACCGTCCACCGCGATCTCCGTGCCCTCGGCCAGTTCACCGGCGCCCGGCAGCGCCACCACGGCCGGCACGCCCAGGGCACGCGCCAGGATGGCGCTGTGGCTGGTTGGCCCGCCCTCCTCGGTCACGAACCCGAGCACCAGCGCGGGGTCGAGCAGCGCCGTGTCCGCCGGCGCCAGGTCGCGGGCGATGAGCACGTACGGCTCGTCGCTGTCCGGGACACCGGGCATCGGCACGCCGAGCAGCCGCGCGACGATCCGGTTCCGCACGTCGTCCAGGTCGGCGACCCGGCCCGCCATGTACTCGCCGGCACCCGCCAGCAGCTCGCGGTAGTGCGAGAAGGCGTCGTAGATACCGCGCTCGGCCGTGCTGCCGACCGCGATCCGGCGGTCGACGTCGGCGATGAGCT
This sequence comes from Streptomyces sp. NPDC014861, assembly GCF_043081625.1. Classification (NCBI taxonomy): domain Bacteria; kingdom Bacillati; phylum Actinomycetota; class Actinomycetes; order Kitasatosporales; family Streptomycetaceae; genus Streptomyces; species Streptomyces sp. NPDC014861. The sequence continues at coordinate 1,231 of NZ_JBIBWV010000037.1, read as the reverse complement.
CAGGGTCCTGGGCGATCATCGCCTGGGCCTCCAGCACCGCCTGGGCCTCACCGCCGGCCAGGTTGCCGCGCGCGATCAGGTCCGCGGCCACGGCCTCCACCGCCTGACGGGCGCGCCCCTGTTCGCGCTCCGCCTCCTCGGCGGGGATCGACTTGGCGGGCGGTTCCAGGACCGCCGTGCCCATGTGCCGCACCTGGCCGATCGCCACTCCGTGGCTGACGCCGACGCCTCGCAGCGTTGTCTCCATCTCACCCGTCTCCGATAGAGCGGCGGCCGATGCCGCCGCGTTGAATGTCGTACTCGCGGCCGTCCTGAGGACGGACCGGGCTCAGCTCCAGTCGAAGAGCTGGTCGCCGGCCTTCACGTCGCCGTCCTCACGGACGTCGGAGAGCGAGTCGGCCGTGGCCTCGAGGGCGACGACGGGGCAGATGGGGGACTTGCCGGCGGCCTCGACCGCGGCGGGGTTCCACCGCACGACGGCCTGGCCGCGCGTGACGGTGTCCCCCTTGTTGACGAGGAGCTCGAAGCCCTCGCCGTTGAGCTGCACGGTGTCGATGCCGAGGTGCGTCAGCACGCCGTGTCCCTCGCCGTCCACGACGACGAAGGCGTGCGGGTGCATGGAGACGATGACCCCGTCGATGGGGGAGACCGCCTCGGAAACCTCACGTACGGGATCGATGGCGGTGCCGGGCCCGACCATGGCGCCGGAGAAGACCGGGTCGGGAACGTTGGCGAGACCGATGGCGCGTCCAGCAAGTGGCGACGTCACGGTTGACATGGGAAGCCTCCCAGGGGCGGAGATCGTGTGGCGCCGCCACACCTGTCCTGGGCGGCGCGTACTGTTCAGAAGCGTAAGTCATAAGAAGTCCCGGTTCCGCACGAGACGTACCAGTTGGCGGACCTAGGGACTACCGGAAACGATTTGCCTCTACTGACGGTGGGATGTACTGTCGTACTCCTGCCTGACCCCAACGCGGCCTTGAGTCGCGGGTCGGCAGCACCTATCAAGCCAGATCCTAACCCCAGTGGTCTACACCTCTGCCTGCCCCGGTTCCTTCCGGAGAGCGCGGAGGGGATGGTCAGGGGGACCGAGAAAGCCTGGTAATGTTTGACCCCGCCGGAAGGCCCCGAGGAAAACAAATTCGGGACCGGAAAGCACCGAGGAAATCGGATCGGAAAGATCTGATAGAGTCGGAAACGAAGAAAGCGCAGGAAGCGCCCGGAGGGCCTG
>NZ_JBIBWV010000036.1:0-63176 GCF_043081625.1 Streptomyces sp. NPDC014861 | reverse complement strand
CCTGTCGCGAGCCTGCATCATCTCGACGCGATCGTCTCCCAGCATCCGTACGACCTGGAGCCTGTGCAGCCTGTCGTCACGTTCGATCTGTCCAGGTACAAGATCGCCCCGGAGCGGGATGTCGTTGCAGGCCTGGACAGCAGGCCCGATCTGCTCGCGATGGATCCGACCGACTTCGAGCACCTGATCCGGAGACTGTTCGAGAAGATCGGGCTGCAGTCGTGGGTGACCCAGGCATCGCGGGACGACGGCATCGACGCGGTCGCGGTCAACGAGGAACCGCTCATCGGCGGGCTGTGCATCATCCAGGCCAAGCGCACCAAGAACGTCGTGTCCGCCGAGACGGTACGGGCGGTCGCGGGGCTCGTCGTCGACAAAGGCGCGTCGAAGGGCATCGTCGTCACCACCGCGTGGTTCGGCAAGGCCAGCTGGGACTTCGCCCCACGCAACCGGGTCGAGCTCATCGACGGCCGCCACCTCAAAGCACTGCTGCTGCAGCACCTCGGCATCGACGCCCTCATCGGACTGCCCAAGCTCCCGCCCAACTGGGCGACCCGCGATGTGACCTGACGGCATCAGGGACAGCTGGGGGCGACACGTCTCTCGGCTCACGGGGCCGGTGCGGGCCCTGGGAGGACCGCGCCAGGGGTGACTACGCCGCGGGGAGTGTCCTCGTGGATATGGAAGGGAGTTTCATGGGCGAGGCCCGGAAGTACACGTCGGGGACGCATGCGGCGTTGATGTCGCTGTGCCGCGGGTTTTGCTACTGGCCTGGGTGCGAGGAGCCGGTCACCCGGTTCGTCGACGGGGAGCACATCCTCAATCTGGAGATCGCGCACATCCGGGCGGTCAGCTCGGGCGGGAAGCGGTTCGATCCGGAGCTGTCGCTGGACGAGAAGAACGCCTTCTCGAACCTGCTGCTGCTGTGCAAGGTTCACCACGTGCGGGTCGACGGACACGGCAGCAAGCAGTACACGGTGGAGCTGCTGGAGGCGTGGAAGGAGCAGCGGGAAAGCGCGGGCGGCTCCGTTGCTGGAGCTGCGGGGGGTGACGGAGGAGCGGCTGCGTGAGTTGGTGTCGGAGTCGTTCGCCTCGTTCCAGGACGAGACGCGCGAGGCGCTGGAGGAACTCGCGCGGATCGCGCCTGAGGCTGCTGCGACGCTGCGGGTCCTGGTGGATGAGCTCCGTGACCCGAGGGTGCACGGGTTCGGGATCGATCCCGATACGGCGTCGTGGCTGCGGTCGGCTTCCGATGGTCTGGGGCATCTGCAGGACACCGCTCCCCTGCTGTGGAAGACCGCGAATGCTCTGGGGCATCTGCAGGACAGTGCGCCCGCGCTGCACTCGGCAGTCGACAGTCTGCGCGGGGCGGAGCACATCGCCCGGGCGGTGCAGGACGGTGCCAGTGAACTCATGCGGGCAGAAGGTCTGATCATGCAGTTGAAACTGGCGGCCGGTGAACTCCGAAGGGCAAGAGACGGGTACTGACTTGCTGCTGCCGTATGCGGTGCGGCGGTCGGTACACAGCTCTTCGGGGTTCGCCGGCCGTCGTCTGGTCTCACATGGCGGCGCTCTGCGTCTCGGGTCAAAGGCGGCTACCAGATGCCGTCGTTGACTTCTTCGAAGATGAGGTGCCACTGAGACTCCTCGTCCGCGAACGGAAGCGGATCGAAAGCAGTGATCCGCGCGCGTAGTGCGTCGAGCTGTTCTTCGGTGTCCGAAATACCCGCTTCCAGAGCCTGGCGCAGGGTCTGGAAGCGGGTGAGGGTGTAGAGGAGGGACTCGACGTCGCGGTGGAGTGGTGTGTAGGTCATGCGGGTCAGGCTGTCGCCGAGGGCATGGACGGTCCCGGAGTTCGGGTCGAGTCCAAGAGTCGTATCGGCGAGCATGCCGAGGACGAGCCAGTCGCGGCACTCCCTGGGGACGGTTCCTCGGGTGTGGTACCAGCGGGGGATGTCGACGTGATCGTCCGCGCGCAGGCTTGCCTTCGCCATGAACCATTCGGTGTCGGGAAGCCCGACCGTGCTCAGCAGGTGTGCAGTGCGGGCATTGAGTCGGATGTGGGGGGCGCTGTAGCGAGGGTAGTGAACGACGCCGGTGAGTCCGAACGCGGTGCGCACCTCGTCCGCGGTGACGGCGAAGTTCATGCAGGGACCTGGGCTGGTGGTCATCGAGGCGGGCTGCAGTCCGAGCAGACGTTGTCGTCGTTGAACTCGAAGTGCAGGCTGCTCGGCGGCAGGTGGTTGGACCTGCAGTCGGTGCACAGGTCTCCGCCGCAGTTTCTGCAGCCGACGTACCGACCACCGGCGTACTCGTAGCGTCGCTTCTCAATCCATGGATCGTCGCAAGCCATGTTCAGTCTCACTTCGTCAAGATCGTCTTTACTTGCCCCAGGTCAACGAGTACACCCATGAGGGGGTCACACGGCCTCGGAGCTGGGATCCGAGGTCCTGGGCTGCTTCGCCCGGAACCCCATCCTGAGCGAGCCGGACCCTCTCGCGTAACCCTGTCTCGCAGTCTGTGTGCCGCGGGCGATACTGCGGAGGGTGTGGAGCCGGCAGGACGAGGAGCAGCTGATGAGCGAGCGGACCATCCATCTCGATGCCGATCCGCGTGACTGGCGCTGCCGGAAGATCCGTGTCCGGGCTCATCGTTGGTACGCCCGGGTCGAGCTCGATCGTGACGGGTACGTCGACGCCGTGTCCTCGCGAGGCGGCACCGCAGAGTTGCCCGTGGCGTACACCGATGCTGTCGAGAAGGTTCAGGACGCGGCCGTCGACCGGCTTTGGTATGACGGCTACCCGGGCGACTTCTCCTGGAGCAACGGGAGTCGCCGGGTCACGTTGCCCGTTCCGTACACGGAGGTTGAGGCAGCGGTCGAAGCGCTGCGTGGGGCGGAGCTTGATCAAGACTACTGCGGGCTTGCGGCACTGGCCGGTCGACTGACGCTGCCGGTGGAGGACTGGCTGGCTCCGGGTGAGCGGGAGTTGGTGCGCGGGGTGGACTTCCACTCGCCACCTGCCGTGTTCCTGCGGTTCCTGCGGGGCAAGGCCAGGCGTGGCGGGCTGCGTCTCAACGGCCGGGCTACGGCCGGGAGTGTGTGGGTGCGCCCCACACTGCCGGCCGCCGAGAAGCAGCTGCGGGAGACGTTCCCTGAGCGGTATCCGGGTTGGGTGGACCGGTGGAGCGGTCATGTCGACTCGGACGACACGCCCTACCGGCCCTGGGTGGGAGGCCGCGACCAGGACCTCGGTCAGCATGCCGTCCCGGTGCAGTTCCGGGTGCCGCAGCTTTCACTCGATCTTGAGTGCCGGTGCGGGTTCCGGGAGCAGGGCGGCGATACCGGCCGTGAGCACGCTGGCCACCATGCGACGTGGGCGCTCGGTGTGCGGGTGCCGAAGAACCTGTTCTGGCCGGGTGACCTGGCCGTGGTGACGACCCAGTCCCCCATCGCGTGGCGCAGGCTCGTCTACAAGGTGGCGGAGATGCCGCAGAGAGAGAATCACTACGACTTCCGTTCCTGGTCCCACCTCGGCGAGCCCGAGGAGACAGAAGACAACGTCCGCGCGTACCTGTTGCAGTCGAACGGGCACGTCGTCGGCTACCTCGCGGCCCACGACACCGATCACCACCGGCCCTGGGACCTCGTCGACGAATCACCGCTCGGCGACGCAAACGACACTGTGCGGCCGCGGGTCGACCTGATCTGGGTGGCGGACACCTACCGGCGCCAAGGAGTGGGCGCCACGCTCGTCCAGGCACTCGCCGACGACTTCGGCTCCCCCGTCACCGAGGTGTCCTGGTCCACACCGATCAGCCAATCAGGGCTCCAGCTCGCACGCCGCCTCTCGCCCGACGGCATCTGGATGAGCTGAACCGCGCCGGCAGGCGCGCGACGGTGGCTCCCCAGAAGGCACCCGCCAGATCCTGTCCGGCGGATCAGGTGGCTTGTTGGTTCTGCTGCTGGCCTTGGTGTCAGTGGGGGAACGTAGGCTCTGCTGATTCTCGTGGGACTCCACGGGGCTGGTGCATCAACAGCAAAAGGGTGGGGCGGGTGGCCGGGGAACACGGGGAGGCGCAGTCGATGGAGGAGCAGCTGCGGGCGTCGGTGGCCTGGGGTCGGCAGAGGCTGGAGGAGATGGGGGTCTTCGCGGCCGAGGACGGTCTGCGGTGGGCTGCTGCTCATGGGCTGGTTCTGTGGGTGTGGCGGAACGGGCCGATCGAGGACGCGCACGCCTCACGACCCACCAGTCGCCGCAAAAACCTTTCTGACGGGGAGATGTTCGCCCGGAACACCTGGCTCACGCGGCAGGCGTTCGACGTTCTGGGATCGGATGACCGGTACAAGCTGTACAAGCTGGAGGATCTGATCCTGGACCGTGACACTGTCTGGCCTGGGTGCGGCGGGACGCTCACGGACTTCGGGTGGGGGTTCCTCGGAGAGATCCAGAAGCACGTAAAGAAGCGGATCGACCAACTCGCCTACGTCGAAGAGGAAGTAGGGCCGGAAGACTTCCTGGTCTTCGCCGGCGCACCCCAGATCGGCACGCATGTCGATCACTACGGAATGCCGCTGTGGCCGGCCTGCGTGGAAGCGGCTCTGCTCCGGCTGCGGGGCGGGGACGAGGAGTTCTGGAGCAAGTGGGGTGAGCTGATGGAACGTGTCGGCCCGGCCCCGGACAGCGTCACCGCGGACCTCGATACGGCAGGCAAGCTCCTACTGGAGTCCCCCTGGGAGCTCGGTTCCGAGGTTCTGGGCTGGTTCGCCTGGAACCCCATCCTGAGCAAGCCGGACACGACAGCATAGCCATCTCCGCAACCAGCTCGGCTCCTGGCGGCAGCTACACGTCCCCGTCAGAAGCCGGGCATGGTCGCAAGGTTCATGCGCTCACGCACACTCGCACCGTGCCGGTCGCCTAAAGCTCGCCCTCGTCTATCGCCATGCTTCCGGGTCCGCCTTGACCGCGGCCCCAGCAGCCCGCAGGAATGCCTCTGTCTGCCGCTGAACAGGGCCCGGTCCCAGCGCGTTCAACGCCGCCTCGTCCCCGACCGCGGCCATCCGCTGACGCATCTCCCCGGATGCGGACATGAAGTCCGCCTCCAGGATGTCCGCGAACTCCGGGGGCACTTCGCGCACGTCTTGGACGATCACCAGGACGAGCCGCTCCCGGGCGTAGCCGACGGTGCGGACCTGCCATCCGAGTTGGCGTGCCGCACGCCGCATCGCGGCGCGGATCAGTTCCAGGCCACCCAGCGCCTGGGCGTCCACCGGGTGGAGACGGGCCTCCAAGGCTCCACCGTAGCCACCGGCTCCTTCGGGACAGCTAGCCTGAAGCACCGGCTTCAGTGCCTCGGCCAGAGCAACACACCGCGGGTCCTTCGACAGCGCGGGCCGTTTGGCCGGCGCAGGTTCGGCTGTCACCGTTGCGGCGGTGGTCGGCTCCGCGCTGGAAGGGGGCTGCTTCGGCATCGGCACGTCGAGGTTCTGCTGCAGGACGGCCAGGGCCTGCTGCATGCCGGATTCGTCGAGCCGGGTCGGGAGAAGTCCTGCGTCGCTGCAGGCGATCACATGATTCAGGGCCTTCTGGTAGGCCATGGGCTGGGCGGAGGCGAAGGTCCGTGCCAGACGCGTGCGGTGGGTACGACCGGACATCACGATCCCATCAGGCCCGCAACATCGGATACACCCCACCGCACTGTGTATCCAGCAGGCCGTGGAAGTGAAAGGTCAGATCCGAGCCGGAGTACATCACTGTGGTCCTGGCGGCGGCCGGGTTCACCCAAGGCGGTGGCCCTACGGGGTGGAATGCGCCCACAAGCGCAAAGCCAGTATGCCACCCGGCTCTTCACAGCACCGGCAAACAGCCGGCATTGCGTTGCGGCTGCGAGCCAGGCCGCGCAGCAGGCCGGCCGACGCAGGAGACGTTCACCGCCCCCGCGCCCACAGACGCGGCCGACGCGGCGCAGAAGGAAAAGGCCGTTGGTCTCGGCTGCGTCCTTCGCCTCCATGTGCCGGCTCGATGGGCGGCCCCGAGCGGCGTCTGGCACTCATCTGCGCCGTAGGGGTGACTCAAGTGGTGGAGGGCCAGGGTGGTCGGCGTGTCCATTGATGTGGAGTGCCGTTGCTCGGGCAGGGGGCTGAGCGGAAGGACAGGCGCATGTCGTACGGATACGGTGGCGGTCCCAACTGGCCGATGATCCAGGCACGGCGGCGAGCCGAGGAGGACGCGGCCCGCGCCCACAGTGCGGCAGCGGTCGGCCGTGCCACGGCTGGTCGCTGGCAGGAGGCGTTCGAGACTCTGGCCGGCACGGTTCGGGCGGCGGCCGAGCGTGGTGGTGCCGAGCACCGGGAAGGTGGCCGGTGCTGTTGTGTGGCCTGCTGGGACGCGGTCATCGCCGGCCTGGCTGCCGACGCGGAAGCCCGTACGCAGACCGCGGGAGACGCCGGATCCTTCACGTTCTCGCTCGACGACCTCTTCCACGGCGGATCTCAGCAACGTCCCTGATCTCTCCTCTCCCCCGGCCCGCTCGCGTGGCGCCTGGTCCACCGGCTGGCGGCCGTCTCGCTCCTCCGCGGCGCTGGAGTCAAAGACCGAACCCTGCGCGGCCGACAGCACAGCAGCGGGTCGCTCGGGCTCCGGTGGACTGGTCCACCGTCCGCGGGGCACCCGGCGACCCCCGCAAGCCCCCGTCCCGGCCACGTGTCCACGCTCCGCGCTGCCGCACCGAGAGCACAAGCCGCCCGCGGCATCGACTGCCGGACGGGGCCCCTGCTTCGCGCAGGGGCCCCGTCCGGCTCAGTGGAGCATGGGGGCTTCAACTGCCCTGGATCGGATTTCTGTCAGCGCTGCGAGAGGTAGACCCACGCTGCGGTCACCAACAGCCCTCCGGCCGAGGTCGCAGCGCCCTTGACCGCATGGACCGCCAGGAAGGTGCAGGCCCGCCGAAGACGGCCAGGTACCCGAGCAACCCCGGCGGGGTCCCCTTCCCGGCCGGCGGTGTCATCGGTCGGGGGCTCTTGCGGCGGTCCGGACGTAGCCGGCGAAGTCATCTCCCCGGCACCGGCGCACAGGGGGGCGGCCAGGCTGGAGTCATGAGCAGCCTCGGTCTGCGAAGGCAGATGGACGTGCTTGGTGGCCATCGTTCGCTCCTCTGGTTGGGCCGGCTGCCCGACGGCGCCGGTCGACACCTCATAAGGGCGTATCCGCACCGGAACCCACGCCGGAAAAAACTTCGCGAGTTTCGGTGGAGGCCGTGGGGTAGGGCCGTCAGATGCCCTAAGAAGGGGAACGAGAACCCGTCCATGCCACTGACCTGTCAGGCAGAGGCGCCCGTCGCACCACACCGCTTGAAGGGATCCGCCGATGTCCTGCAGTCAAACCTTCCCCCCGTCCGCGACGACCTCCGTCGTCACCTTCTCCGCCTGAATCCGCAGAGGTCGCCTACACGCTGAAGCCCCCCCGAGACTGGCAGCCCCATGCTGCCCCCCACCGCGACCGGCCCGAGCGCCGAGCAGCCGACAGCAGTCCCGCCCACGACGCCTCAAGGCCAGAAGCACGCTGATGACCTGGCCCTCATCGAGCACCTGGAGCAACTCGGATTCGAAGGGGCCGAGTTCGACGCCTTCGCCGACCGCCTGATCGGACACGGTCAGCGTGTGGTGCAGGCATGGATCAGCAACCGCAAGATCTTCTCCGAGTGCGCACGCCGGGGTATCCGGCTCGGGGATCCGCCCTCGGACTGGTCCGAGGACGAACGCGACGACATCGTCCAGGACACGATCCTCAGGGCGTTCAACCGGTTCAAGCGAAAGGCTCTGCACGCCCGCAACTGGACCCCTGAAGGAGGCGCCAGCCTGAAGACCTACTTCATCGGGACATGTGTGTATGCCTTCGCCGACGAGTACCGGTCCTGGTTGGACCGCCGCAACGCTCGACGTATGGAGATCCGCAATCTGGCACTCCAGCTCGGAGGATCCGCACCGGTCCCGGCGCACCACCGGGTCGGCGCCGTCGCCGTGGACAGGGCCGCGGCACGGGCAGCCCTCAAGGCCCTGCACGATCGCGATCCGCGACTCGCCAAGATCATCGCCCTGGAAGCCGAGGGCTACTCCCACGACGAGATCGCCACGCTCCTCGACGACGGGACAAGCCTCCGGGCCGTCGAAGGAGCCCTTTACCGCCACAGGTGCCGCATCGAGAAAGGATGAGCGTTGACCGGCCCGCGGTACGAAGCCGAAGATACGAAAGAGCAAGACGTCTTCCGTGCACTGCTCGCCCGATCATCCGTCGGTGCGGTCGGCATGTCACCGAGCCGACCGCAGCCGACTACAACTAATCGAACACAGCGGCAGGCCGGTTCCCCCGCGCCTGCTGACAGGGGCGAAGCCGATGTCGAGCTGCTCAAGCGCCGGTTCGACACGATGGTGCACCGCTACCTGTACTCGCGCGTATCCGACAGCGGCGTCTGCGCGGAGCTTGCCGAATCCGTCTTCGTCTCGGCCGCACGACAGATACACCGCGCCCACACGGCTTCCGACGCGTGGGCCGAGCTCCTCATGCGCCTGTCACGACGAGCAGCCGATCGACACGAGCGAAAGACGACAGCCGCCCCTGACAGCGTGCGTGAGCAGAGCCCCCTTGTGGTCGAGGGTGGATCCGAACGCGACACCCTGACTCAGTCCGCTTGTCCGGACCCGCAGCAGTCGCGGGCTGTCGTCGTCGGCGCCAGCAGCAGCGGCGCACCGCTGCCGGGCGTCGAAGCATCCGCGCTGAAACTGGCGGAGCAGTTCTCCCGTCTGGGAGTCCCCCACACCGTCGCCCTGACCGGAGAGGAGGCCACACCGCAGGCCACGATCACTGCCCTGCACACGGCAGCCACCCAGGCCACCGACACTTTGATCTTCTACTTCGCCGGCCACGGAACCACCGACCAGCGTGGCGACCTGTACCTGGGGGGCTCCGGTGAGGCCGCAGGCTCGATCGAGCAGCTGCCCTACTCGCGGATCCGCGACCTGCTGCGCCACAGCTGTGCGAGTCGGACTCTGGTGATCCTCGACGCGTGCGCCAGCGGCAGCGCACTCCCCCGCTTCACCGATCCACCGGAAGCAGAGCAGGCACCGTCCCACGGCCCGCAGGAGGAGTACGTCCTGACCGCCACAGGACGCGACGGATGGGCCCTGGACCGCGACCCGGCAAACCCCGGCAGTCCCTACACGGCCTTCGCTACCGCCCTGCTCCACGTCCTCAGCGACAGGGACGATGACACGAGCCCCTACCTGGACATTCCCACCCTGCACAAGTCACTAGCACATCACCTCACCCAGGAAGCTCTGCCGAAGCCGCTCCTGTTCGCACGAAGCAGCAACCCACAGCCGCTCACCCTCACCATCCAGGACACCGCGTCCACCCACCACTTTCGGTCCAGAAGACCCCAGCCGGAGCCGTGATCACGGCTCCCAGCAGGCCGGCCAGGGGTCGCCTCCGGTGCCGCCACTGGAGGCGACCCCTGGGACTTATTCACCGAGGCATCCCCTCAACCACCTCCGCAGGTCCATCTCGGCGGTGTTCCTGGCCACTGCTCCGGCGCCTTGGGGCGTCTGTCTGAGGCAGCGGACGGGCGCAGCTTGTGGGGCTCTCGTGTGCAACGGTTCCGTCAACCGACTCACGTACCGATCCTGCGGGCTGAGCGGGCTGTTACGGCCGCCCTGGTCAGCGTGAGGTCGAGAAGCGTCAATTGTTTTGCGGACCGGGGCCCGATGGTTCTGGTCTGGTGGGGGCAACGTCTCGATTACGACGTCAGTCCTCCCAGGTGTGGATCAGCGGGGCAGCGCAGCCCGGTCGACGTGCCCTGCGCTGTCCCTCACCAGGATCGGCCGTCCGTGCTCCTGCGATGTCGGGCGGGGTGTCGACGGTTTTCCGTTGCGGGCACTTGGGGCTTCCGATGTGCCTGGCCGTACCGTCTCGTGGGGGCAGGCAGAGCTGCCAGGCAGGTGCAGCATGGTCTATGCCGAGGGACGGTTGCCGGTTGGCCATGGCAGCGATACCTGACAGCATTCATCACCTGTGGGGTGAGGCCATGGCTTCCTGGCGTACCGCGCGGCGGCAGTCCTGCTGGAGGACGGCCTGGATAGCGGAGGAGCGGGGGGAGTCGGGGAGGAAGCGGGCCAGGGTGCAGCGGACCCGGGGGGGCGGGGTCATGGGCGAGCTGGTGGCCGAGGTCAGCCAGATCCGGTCGGTCGGTGGCGTGGCACCACAGGCGGGCGGCCAGGGCGCGGATCCATGAGGACGAGTGTCCTGACATGCTCGGGATCAACGGGACCAGGCGCCGTCGGCAGCGGCCTCATCGACCAGCTCCAGCAGGTGCTGCCAACCCAGGACAGAGGCGCTCTGCCGTTCGGTGTGGAACCCGACGCGGGCTCGCGGGCGTGACCTGGACTGGTCGAAGCACGAGCACGCGTCCTGGCAGGGCCCCCGCCGCCCCAGAGTTGGATCTGACGTGTCGCCCCAGCGGATCACGTAGAGCTTCGGTTCTTCCTCGTCCGTCATGGCGCCAAGATAAGGAGGTTGCTGCAAGCCGTCTCAGGATTGTCCGGACGGGAGCCCAGACGACACCCATCGCCGCGTTCGAACGTCTGACTGGGGAACCTGATGCTGCTGATGGGGAATTACGTGGAGCTCCACAGTCTCAGCACATGGGACCAGGTTCACAGGCGGGACCCAGCCTGTTCAGAGCAGGGCTTGCACTCGTTCGCCCGTGACAGTCGCCCGCGTGCGTCGTTCATCGACGAATCCGTGCCAGTGGTGGTAACCGAGGTGGAGCGTACGCTCCAAATGCTTCCGGCATTCCTCCACGGCAACCGGCCATCCCTGTGGACCGCGCTTGGCGTGCTCGGCCTGCGGAACCTTGATCCACCAGGTGTAGCAGGCGTCATTGTCGCTGCCGAAGGTTCCGTCGTCCTTGCAGCCCTCGTACACGCACCCCAGCACGGCAGCGAAATCGGCCATCGCCTTCCGGCTGTCCGACGCCAGTAGGAACCCGATTCCCTCGGAGTGGTACGGCTCGCTGATCATGGCCTCCGGGTCGTCGGCCGTGATCCACCAGACAACCCAGTCGTAGGTTGCCCATGGATCGGGTCGTTCATCGCGTCCTGTTGTCGATGCCATCAACGTCTGCCCTCTATGCTCCGTCTGATCTTTAACCGCGTGTATGCGGATATGAGGCGTAACGAGGTGGATGTGGCCCAGGGAACTGGCAGCGGTCCGGCCCGTGCCAAAGTCTCCGTCTCGCAAGGCGGGTGCCGGAGCGAGGCTCCGTCCCTGGTCGACCCACGGAGGTACGGGCCCCATCGTGATGCCGGGCGGGGTGTCAGTGGGGGAACGTAGGATCTGCCGATCCTCACGCGAGGCGCCAGAAGCCTGGAATCACGCGAAGGAGGCTACGACAGGGATTCTGGAATCGCAGTACTCTTTCGGCTTCGCTGGGCCCCAGGAAGACCCTCACTTCCATCAATAACAGGGCGGTGGAGCCAGTGGTGAGGAGCACCGCTCACGAGTGGCGACACACGAGGCCTTGGCCGTTTTATGAGTGCCAGAACCTGAGGTGACGGCGGAGTCTGGCCATGCGTCGGTGGCGCTGCTCTCCTCTGTCGTGGGCGGCCAGTAGCCGACGGTCGCGGTCCTGGTTCTGATGGATATCCGCCGGTGTGTAGCGGCTGCTCCAGCGGACGCGGCCGTCGCGGATCCAGTAGTGCGACTGGCACGGGAGGGACCAGTTACCGATCGAGGGGGTGAGGGAGACGTTCTCGCCGTCGTAGGTGAGGGACCACTGGGCCGGGGAGAGCGGCGTGACGACTTCCTGGCCGCATCCGCAGCAGCACAGGTGGCCGCAGGTGCGGTAGGCGATCGAGATGTAGAGGACCCCTGCGTCCATGGCCTGAGGGAAGGTCTCGGTGAAGACGGGGCGCAGGGTGTCGGGTGGGGTCACGGCAGGTCCTCGTTGGCGATCTCGTTGGTGATCAGTGAGTAGGTGGTGTGGGCCTCGTCGGTGGCGTCGGCGTAGATGCCGAGGGAGCGTTTCCAGCGGATGACGGCCAGGACGGCATTGAGGGCGTTGAGGTCGGCGGTCTGGATGTTGCTTGCGTAGGCGTCACGTTCGGGTGCGGGCCGGGGGATGCGCCGGCGGGCCGTGTCCCGGCGGCCGGGGAGGCTGGTGGTTATGCGGAGGAGTCCGCTGAGGTTGCCGTCGATCTCTTCGATGCCCATGCCGACGTCGATGAACGGCACGTCGTGGGCTTCGAGCCAGTCGATGACGGGCACCTTGCCGGCTGCGTCGTCGGAGGCGAGGAACACGAACGTCGCCCCGTCGAGGAGGTCGAGGTTGTCCTCGTCGAGGTACTGCGAGCATCCGGTCACGCCACGGTGCATGTGGGCGTAGACGGAGGCGAAGTGGTCGGCCTTGGAGGGGCGGGCGCGGAGGGTATCAAGGGTGGGGGCGCCGGGGGCCCGGAAGGCGTTGTGGTTGTCGAAGGTGTCGCCGTCGATGAGGAGGATGGAGTCGACCTCGGTCTTGGCGACCTGGTCGAGGATGTAGCTGCCGCTGCCGCCGAGGCCGACGATGACGATGCGCTGGCCGCGGAAGCGGCGGTTGATGGCCGTGAGGCCGGCGCGGGAGGTGGCGGTGTCGCGGTAGGCGAAGGGGCTGTCGTCGTCGATCTCCTGCCAGGCCGCGCCGGGGGTGGATGTGGTGGTGGGGTCGAGGGCGTGGGCGTGGTCGGCGACGATCCGCGTGTAGGCGGTGATCTTCGTGTACTGGTCGGGGTAGCCGCCCGGGGGCTTGCTGGAGAGCATGAAGCCGGCCTGCATGCCGTCGGTGATCGCTCTGGCGTCCGGGGTGGCAAGGGTCAGGGGGTGGCCGTGTTCGTCGCAGGGGGTGGATCCGCCGAACCAGATGCGGTGGTCGGTGCCGGAGACGAAGCGGTCTCCGGCGACGGTGACGGGGTGGGCGAGGAAGCCGCGCTCGACGGTGCGGTTCTCGGTGACGTAGGGGATGCGGACGATGATGTGGCCGGCGGCGAGGGTGATGTCGTAGCCGTCGTCGAGGAGGCGGGAGAGGTCGGGGTCACGAGCGAGAAGTGCGGTAGACATCGAAGACCATCTCCTTCTTCACTCGGACGCTGTGGCCGGCGGTGAGGCTGCCCGCGCCGTGGCCGTCGTGGCCGCGGCTGTAGCGGACGGTGTAGGTGTCCTGGTCGTTCGGCTGCTGGCCGGGGTAGGCGAGACCGACGACCTCCTCGTAGGTGATCTCTTTCGCCTCCCAGGTGTGGGGGCGGGCGTTGACGATGATCGTGACGGCCTTGGGGCCGTGATTGTCCTGGGACATGGGGTCCTCCTGGAGTGGGGAGCGCGTGTTGGGACGGGTGGGTGCCGGGGAGCCCGGCGCGCCGCTGCGGGGCGGCGCGCCGGGTGGCGGGGTGGTTGTGGTGGGTCAGCGCCTGGGGAGGGCGAGGAGGTTGTTGGTCCACACGCCGTCGGCGTGGGTCCGCAGGTACTTCTCGCCTCGGGTGGGCGTCACCACGAGCACTTCCGTGCGGCGGCCGGCTGCGTCGCTGGTGTAGGCCTTGCCGGCCTGGTTCTCGATCCAGTGGACGATCTCGGCCCGGGTGTTGTCGCCGGTGTTGCCGGTCGCCTGGTTGGTCCACCACAGGTGGGTGATGTGCTCGTGCGCGGTTCCGCCGGTGGTCAGGCGTACGGCGGTGATCTGGATAGCCATGTTGCTTGTTTCTGCCGGCGACGTTCCGACAGGCTCCGCGGCCGGCGCCCGGTTCCCGTGAGCCCCCTGGACGGGGTGCTTCACCTGGGACAGACGACGTAACTCTCGGGTAGCAGGGCGTGTGGGGCCGGCGGGGTGTCAGGAGCAGTCGAGGCAGCGGTCGCTGCCCGGAGCGAACATGGCGGGCGGGTGCACGATGAAGCAGCCGGGACAGGAGCGGCCTGGGGTGCGGGGTGGGCAGGCGCAGCGGCCGCAGTCGGGGCACTGGGGGACGCGGCAGCGCGTGCAGGCGGGGTCGAAGGAGTGGTAGTGCTCGTCGCAGTTCGCGCAGATGTAGCTGCGCGCCTGGGGGCCGGTATCGGCGGTGGGCAGGGTGAAGGAGCGCCAGGGGGCGGAGTCGGTGACGAGGACGGCGACGGTGTAGCCGTCCATGGGGGCGGTGTCGGCGTGGAGTTCGTCTCCGCGGATGCCGTCGCGGTAGCGGACTCGGGTTCGTCCTTGTGCGCGGCCGGAGCCGGCCAGGGCGCGGTCGATGACGGGGATGCCGCCTTGGAAGCTGCCGCGGCGCAGGGGCGGAAGGCCGTGGGATGCGGCGAAAGCAAGGTGCCCGGCGGGGTCGAGGAGGAGAACGTGGCCAGGAGCGGGAAGGTGCTGGGCTGCCCGCACGCAGACGGCCATGCGGGAGGCATGGCTCGCTGCCCACAGGAGGGCGATCGCGGCGGCGGTGGGTCCTTTGGCGTCCAGGTGCTGGTCGACGAGGTGTGCGGGGAGCAGGATCTGGGCGGCGAACGCGTCGCAGGCGGCGTCTTCGAGGAGGACGCCGCGGTCGGCTTCCTTGCTGAAGGGCTCCATGAGGGCGAAGCTGTTCTTCTGCAGGTGGTGGCCGAGTTCGTGCAGGGCGGTGAAGTCCCGTCGTGCGTGGCTGGCGGAGGTGGCGACGGACAAGCGGGGTGGGGGGCCGTAGTCGTACGCGCCGGCGACGCTGCAGCCTTGCGCCGTCTCGTTTTCGGGAACGTCTTTGACCGTGAGGTCGGGCCAGGTCCGCAGTTCCGCGAGGGCGCCTTGTGCCAGACGTTCGACGGCGCCGGGGTGGGCTGCTTCGAGTTCTGTGATCATGGCGGCGGCCTGGGTGCGGGCGGCGCCGGCGAGCACGTGGTTGACCACTCGGGGGTACCCCCTGTTCTTCTCTAGTTGTCCAGGAGGAGTTCGAAGTAGCGGTCGGTGCGTGCGGTCCAGTTCGGCTGGGTGCGGTTGTCGTCGCGTGCCGCGAGCGTGTAGATGCCGTAGGCGGCGCGCAGGCGGGCGGCGTGTTCGGTCTCGCCGTACTGGGTGGCGAGCTTTTTGATCTGGCTACGGCGCAGGGGCCGGTTGAGTTCGTGTACGACGGCGGGCGGCAGTGCGGGGTTGGCGTCGAGGACGCGGGCGGCGGGCTGGCCGAGGAGGGCGGCGAGCGTGGCGGCCTGTTCGGCGGTGAGGGGCTGCTGTCCCCTCCATACGTCCAGGGCGTGGGGTGGTGCGAGGTTCAGTTCGGCCGCGAGCTGCTGGACGGTGATGCCATGCTCACCAAGAACCTCGGCGAGGCCGCCCGCCCCTTGCGGCGCCCACTGCGCCGAGGCGAGAACCTCGAGACGGCCGGTGAGGACAGCGCGGTACTCGCCGGACGCTGCGGACGAGACGGCATCGCTGCCCCACCGGGCTCCGGACACGGTGTCGGCGAGCATGCGGGAGGTGAGGGTGTCAGGGCGGCTTGTCAGCTCGCTGACCTGCCGGTCCAGCACGCACCACGGAAGGGTGGCTTCCAGGCCCCACCACAGAGCCAGCGGCTGCTCCAGGGTGGTCGCCGGGGCGGGCAGGAGCAGGGTGTCGGCGTCGGCGTAGCGTTCGAAGGAGACCGGTACGGCGCGGGCGGTGTCGTCGTCACCGGTTGTGGTGATCAGGAGGAGCTGGATGGTGTCCTGCCACACCGCGCGCCAGATCTGGCCGGGGCGTGGGTCCTGTGGCGGCGTGGTGGCCGCTCGGTGGACGGCTTCGGGCACTTTCAGGTTCGCTGCGGCGGCTAGGAGCCTTTGGTAGGCAGTGGTGTGGACAGAGCTCATGCCGTCTCCCCCGTCTCCTCGGCTGTGGTCCATCAGCGCATTCTCTTCTCACTGGGTGCAGACGACGTAACTGGGGCCGTCACGGCGCGGCCTCGCCGCAGCGCCGTAGCAGAGCGGCCATGACCGCCTTCGGGTCACTGTCTGCGGACAGGGCGTGGGAAAGCATTGTCTTGAGGTTGGACCGCACCACCGCTGCGTGGCCTTGCGGGATCTCCAGTAGCTGCGCCGCGTGGTGGGCGTCCTTGTCGAGGTAGGGAAGCAGCAGGCGCTCGTTGGGTGAGAGGCGTTGCCAGATGTCCTCGGCCACTCCCTCGGACCCGGTCGGGTCAGGTGCGACGGCCGCCGCATGCCGTTCGACGGTTTCGGCGACGGTCCCTTCATCGGCGTACAGGGCGGTGAAACGGGCCGGCGCCAAAAGCTCGAACCGGGCCTCGAGGACCTTGGCGAGGTCTTCCTCCCGCACCGCTCCCTGCGCGTGCCGGAGCACGGACATCAGGATGGTCTTCAGGGCGTGGACGGTCTGCTGGGGGGTGGGGCCGGAGTGGTTCCAGCGGGTGATGCCGACGCCTCTGACTTGTGCGGCGTGGGCGATGAGATCGTCGAGGTCCCCCTGCCACACGGCTCCGTCGGCTTGGTTGGCCAGTGCCCAGCGCGGCGGGGAGCCCGAGAGCTTGCGGTAGGCGGTGTCCTCGCCCATCAGCCGGGCGATACGGCGCCGGAGCTTGCCTCGCGGTGTCTTCTTCGCCTCGTCGATGAGGAAGTGCCTGATCGACGCGAGAAACAGTCGTTCCAGTGAGGCTTCGTCGGCGGCCTGGGTGAAGCAGGCGGTCACGAACCGTTGTCCCGCCCCTTCCTGGGACAACATCGCGCCGACCACATCGTAGGCCGCGTCATCACTCCACACCGTGTGCCCCTCAGGGGGCGGAAAGCCGGTGCTATGGCGGACCTGGTGGACCAGCCTGCGCAGCAGTTCCAACGTGGCCGGTCCGAACCCGCCGTTCTGCAGCTCCTCGTACGCGCTGTCTGTCACGAGCCCCACCCCGATCCCTGCTCCCCGGCGGACATCTACGGCCGCAGGGTTTCGAGTCTGCATACACCAGCATCGCTTCCTCTGGCATGCGACACGCGCATATTTCGTATTGTTCGTGGAGGAGGGCGGCAGAGGTAAGGGCACCAGGGGTACATCCCGGCCGTGGGCCACCTTGCCTGCCTCACGTCTCCCCGTGCACTGCGGAGGAGGCGGACGAACTCATAGGATTGTCGCGGGTACAGCAAGCCGGGGGGACGCGTTGACACGAGTGCTCATTGTTGGTGTCGGGGCCTTCGACGAGAGCGGCGAACCTGGCCAGGCGGATCCTCTGGCTCCCCCGAAGACGCTCGCCCCTTTGCCCTCGGTGGGGCCGGCTGTCTCCGAGCTCGCGACGCAGCTGAGCAAGATGGCAGGGCTGAGTGTTGTCGGTGGCTCAGCATCGCTCGATCCGGACTACGAGATGCTCAGGCGGCTGTGGCGGGGTGCTCGTGGGGGGATGGAGGCGAGCGGGGCTCGTGAGGCTCTCATCGTGCACTTCGCTGGGCACGGAATCCCCGGTCCGGGCGATCAGTCGCTGTTCCTGGCCACACGCGAGACGAACCTGGACAACTATTTCTGGACCGCCGAGCAGGTGGCAACGTGGCTGGGAGAGGCCGAAGCGTTCGCGGACGGGCCGCCGGTCCTGTTCTTGCTGGACGTGTGCGGGGCCGGCCGGCCGGTGGTGCAGCAGCTTACCGAGAGGATCAGGGCAGCGGATCGTCGTGCATGGGTGATTGCCGCGTGCGCGCCTGATGAGAAGACGTACGGCGCGCGGTTCACGTCTGCGACGGGCACTGTCATGGAGCGCCTGTCCCAGGGGCGGCTCGACATCTCCCCCACGGTGAAGCATGTCCCGGTCGAGACGCTGGCCCGGGAGATCGACCGGGAGCTGGCACGTTCCGCGGCGGCTGAGGTCCTCGCCGCTCAGAGCGTCCTGCGGACCGCTCATGCCGAGGCTCGTGTGCCCGTGCCGGCGTTCTTGCTCAACCCGTCCTACCGTGCGAGTGCTGGGGACCAGTTTCTTCAGTCGGTTGAGATGGGGTTGTGGCAGTTCGCAGCGGCTGTCGACCCGGCGCTCGACCCTCTGCACTTCATCTCACGTGCCTCGGGGACACCTCAGCAGCAGGACATCGCGCAAGGATGCTTCTTCACCGGCCGGAAAGAGGAACTGGGGAAGATCAAGCAGTGGCTGGAGGGGCCCAGCGAACCGACGCTGATGGTGGTGACGGGGAGCCCTGGGTCTGGGAAATCGGCGCTGCTGGGTGTCGTTGCCTGCCTGGCTCACCCCCAGCTGCGGTCGGTAACGCACCAGGTCTCGCGGGCAGTGGATCGTGAAGTCAGACCGGAACGGAACCCTGATCTGGCTGCGGTCCACGCGCGCCAGCGAGGCACTGCGGAGGTACTGGCGTCGATCGCGGCTCAGCTTGATCTGGGTGAGGAACCGGGGCGCGGCTGGACCGCGACAGCGGTTCTTGACCGGATCACCGAGCAGCGAACCCGGCCGGTGACGGTTGTGGTGGACGCCCTTGACGAGGCATCGTCCGACTCCGCCTTGGTCGAGGTGCTGATCCAGCTTGCCCAGTCGCGCCGGCAGCGCGATGAGAAGGCCCCAGACAGGGATCGAGTCATCTGCAGGGTGCTGGTGGGGACCCGGCCGTGGTGGGACCGGTATGGGGTCTTGCTCAAGGAGCTGAAGCACAGTGACCAGCTCGTCGATCTGGATCAGGTGTCGGTCAAGCAGCGAACCCAGGAGTTGACGGACTACCTGTGCGAGATTCTCGAGACGTCCCCGTTGTACAGCGGCCCTGGCGCCCCTGAGCTGCGTGTGGCGACCGCCACCGCCGTGGCCAAGCGGCTGGGAAGGCGGCAGGAGGCGGGGTTCTTGCTTGCGTCGCTTTTCGCGCATTATCTGGTTCATCAAGACGCTGCGCCGAGTGTGGCAGAGGTGGTCCAGCGGATTCCCCTGGGCCTGCCGGACATGCTGCGGCTGCACCTGGACATCCTGCAGGCGGCGCATCCGGCGATGGCCGGGGTACTTGCTGCCGTCGCGCATGGTTACGGGCAGGGCATGCCGCTCGAGGTCATCACCGATGTCGCGAGTGCCTTCTTGGCTCCCGGAAGCAAGGCGCCGAGCCAGGACGATGTCCGCAAGGCGTTGACCGCGGCCTCTTTCTATCTTCGGTTCAGCACGGACAGTGACGGACAGCGACTGTATCGCTTCTACCATCAGAGTCTGGTCGACTATCAGCGTGAGCTCTTCGAGCGCGTGAGCAGGTCGGACATCCTCACCTCGGTTCTTGACACCCTGCCGGGGCCTGCCGATGTCGCGGCGCGCAGGTTCGGTTTGGCGCTTCCATACGTGCTGCGGCACGCCGCCCAGCACGCTGCGGACGCGGGGGCGCTCGACATGCTCCTTTCCTCTGCGTCGTTTCTCGTCCACTGCGATCCGCAGCTACTCGGCGAAGTGCCGGTCAGTCGTTCGCTGCGCGGGCTTATCACCGGGTTGATGTGCCAGACGGCGTTGTCGGTTGGGCATGAGCCGTGGCACCGTCGCACGTGGCTGCGTGCAACGGCTGCGGCGTGGGGAGAGCTGTGGCTCGTCGAAGCTTTGGATGCGCTGGAGGAGCCTACGGCGCAGCCGCCTGAGCATCGGCTGCTGCAGTTCTCCTGGGGCACGCTGGAGGTACCCGCCCCTTATTCCGATTGGTCTCCGGACTTTGTGGATGCTCTTCTCGTTCGGGGTTCTGGACGGTGGCTCGCGGTGGGATCCACGCTCGGCGGCAGCGAGGTGGAGGTGTGGGATGTGTGGACGGGCGCGTATTTGTTCTCCCTGCCTCACCCGGGGGAAGGTTTTCTGACGGCGTTGTGCGGCCACTACGGCTGGTTCGGGTCTCTGGCGGCTGTAGGCAGGTCTGACGGCTATATCGAGGTCTGGGATCTGGAGAAGGGCAGCATCCGGGCGAAGATCAGGACGGATGCCGTCCCGGTGATTGCGCTGGGAATCGTCGAGGCCGGAAACAGTGTCCGGGTCGTCGCATGCGGGGGCGGGGAGGTGACTGCTTACGGCCTGGAGGGCCACAGGGTCGCGTCCTTGGATGTGATCGGCGACTGGCTGTTGGACCTGGAAACCGATGGCGGAGTGGAGGACTTGCAGGAACCCGACATCGATATCGAAGGGTATGAATGCACTGCGGTCGCTGCGGTGTCGGTCGATGGGACGCAGATGTACGTCTCAGGAGCCAGCAACGGGTCCGTGCACGTGTGGGAGCCAGCCGGCAGAAACCTGATCCTGACCGGCGGCCGTACGCCCGTCTTCCATGTCCAGACCGCTCCTGGGCCCGACGGGCCGATAGTGGTCACAAGCGCCGACGACGGCACGCGGGTCTGGGATGTACGCACTGGTACGCACCGGCTGCTGAGTGGCGTCGGTGAGGCAGGAGCGGGAGCGATCGTGCTCGAGGGAGGCGAGAAGCCCGCCTTTGCCTACTTCGAGCCTGGCTGCGGAATCCTTGCCCGCTCACTGGACGGAGAGGACCGTATGCCTACTCTCCTGCGCACCGTTCCCAAAGAGATTTCCGGCCTCGAAGCTTTGGCGTTGGAGGGGTCGAGCATGGCGGCAGTTGCATGGGCTCTTCGCAAGGCGGGGCCCTCATCATGGCACGATGGGGTCCTGCTCTCGCAGTCCCCACATGCCCACCCGGACTCACTCATAGGCAGTGCGTCTCACGCTGCAGCAGTGGACCATGTAGCGGTCGCCAAGAAGTCCGACGGCCACGCCTCCCCGGCAGCGGCAGTCAGCGTGCAGCAGAGCGAGGGGTTCATGGCGTGGGACTCCGACACGGGAACTCTGCTGACAACAGGCTCCCGTTCAGGTATCACGGCCATTGCCGTGGGCAGCATGGACAGCACCAGAATCATTGCGTTGGCCCATGGTTTTAAATCCGATCACTGTGTCGAGCTGATCGACGCCGGCACCGGGGAGCCAGTAGGCCCACTCATCCATTGCGAGACCGTGCTGAGCCTGTCTTTCGAAGAGATCGACGGACAAATCACACTGGTGGTGAATGGGGCTGATGGCGTCTACTTCTTCAGCCCAGGCCAGGAGCAGCCGCGGGATTGGTCTCCCACACATGAAGGCAAGCACGGCAAGGTGCGCCTCTTCACCCTTTGGCGACGTGCGCAAGAGCTCCTTGCCGTCGCATCATACGAGTGGAACCCGGATGATCTAGAGGGTTTTTCTGGCATCAATCGCCTGGTGATGCACACGGCCTCCGGTGAGAGCCGCTTGCTGGCCCAAGGCGACGAGATCACCTGCCTGGCAGCCGGACTGTGGCACAGCGTCGACGTCGCCTTCACCGGTGGTGTGGAGGGGACGATCACGGTCCATTGCCTGGAGACCGGCCAGGAACTGGCGCGCTTCCACGGGCATGACGGTGAGGTGACGTCAGCTCTGTTCATAGAAGTCGAGCAGACCGCTCTCCTGGTGACCTGCGGCGCGGACAGTTACGTTCGGGTCTGGGACTGCTCTCAGCGGGGTGTGCTGCTCAACGCGACCGGCTTCCCCGATCTCATCGGCGCCCTCGACGCCAACGACGCAGGCGTCTTCGTAGGGTTCGGGGCGCGGGTAGCGTTCTTCGCCTGGACAGATCTGTACAGCGTGACGCGTTCAAACGGGGAAGCAGGGGACCGATGAGTCGGATCGTGGTGGTTCACGGAGTACGCAACTACGAGCGGGGAGTGGAACCAGACGTGGCCGCGGACAAGCTCGCGAGCCAGTGGCGGGCGCGCCTGGCGTACGGCTACGCGGACGCAGGCTTGGGCCACCTCGAGGTACCGGAGGTCAAGGCGGCCTACTATGCGCACACGCTGCGCGATCTCGAAGCTCAGAGCGTGGACGGCGGGCTTGAGGATCTGAGTCCGGTGGAGGAGCGTGCCGTGCTGGCGTGGCTCCAGGCGGTGGGTCTCCAGGAGGAGCCCACAGAGGGCCAGTCGTGGGGCGGGCTGCCCCTGCGTCAGGCGATCGATCTCGTAGCTCGCCGGCGGGGCATGACTGCCCAGGTTCTCGGCCGGATCGCAGTGGCGCTGCTGCCCGAGGTCTACAGCTACCTGGCTTCGCCTGCCCGTCGTCGCCGGGCTCGGGAGATTGTCGCTGAGACGATCAGCTCGTGTGGGGCAAAGGTCGTGGTTGCGCACTCTCTGGGGTCGGTCGTCGCCTATGAAGCCCTCCACGCTCATCCGGATCTCGGCGTCGAAGTACTGGTGACGCTCGGCTCTCCGCTGGGGCTCCCGGGAGCGGTATTCGAGATGCTGGAGCCGGCCCCTGACGCGTCACAGCGCGGGCACCGCCCTGCCGGAGTCGCCCACTGGGTCAACATCGCCGATGCCGGCGATCTCGTGGCGCTCCCCCGGCGCCTGGGCGACCGCTTCCCCGTCGACGTCCATCACGAGACGCACATGGCGGCGCTCCACTTCCACACCCTCGACACCTACCTCGGCAGCGGTCTGACCGCCGCTGCACTCGCCCCGCACTGCACCGACTGACAGCCCTCGCTCCCCTACGCACACCCCGCCGCGGGGGCGCGGCCGGGCGGCACCACGCGCAAAGAGCATGCGAGACGTGACGCCAGCGATGCCCACCAGCTCCCGGAAGTTTGCCCTGCTCATCTTCGGCTGGGCCGCACCTTCATGGCGCTTCTGACCGTTCAAAGCGTCCTCGGTGTTCAAGAATGAGGAGCGGGACTCGCCCCTCAGGAACCGTGGACCAGGCATTCACGTTCCCACGGCCGGCGAATGACGTTGCTGGGGCTCATCGGGAGGGACCACGCTTTGCGGATGGCCTCGATCAGCGGGCGGCTGCTGTAGGGGGAGACGGCCAGTTCCTGGCGTGCGTGGGCCAGTCGTTCCGGGTTGCCGTCGGGTCCGCGCTGGGCTGCCTGCCGGGTCCGGCGTGCGAGGCCGTCCTCGGCGAAGATGTCGAGGAGTGTGAGGGAGAAGTAGGTGTAGGCGGATGCTTCGTCGATGAGCTGGCGTGCCTCGTCGGCGAGCTCCTGTCCGGGTGCCTGCGTGGCGTCGCCGGTTTGGTAGAAGGCGAACTGCTGCAGAGCGCTGCGTAGTTCGCCTTCGGTGCAGGGGCAGGGTTCGCGAAGCAGCGCAACCAGGGTCCGGAAAGAGTTGAGGACATTGCCGGTGCCCGGGGTCCACTGCTGCTTGCTGAGCAGGGTGCGGAAGCCTGCGAGTGTTTCTGAGAGTTCTTCGAGGATGAGCAGGCGGGCGATGCGGACCAGCTCGCCGGATCTGGTCTTGTCTTTCATGTCCATGATGCGGCGTCCGTAGCGGATGAGGTCACGCGGGATGCCTCCGGCCAGTGTGTGGGTGAGCAGGGCATATGGGCCGGTTAGCTCGGCTCGTTTGTCGAGCAGTGTGCGTGATTCCTCGAGGGTTGCGGGCTGGACGTGGACGATGTCGTCCAGGGAGCTGTCGGTGACGTCTCGGTGGGGCAGTCCTCGGCGGACGAACGCTGCGCCCACGTCTTCGGCCACGGCGAGGACGTAGTGGACGTGTTCCACGCCGAAGATGGCTTTGATCTCGGCGAGGAAGGCCAGTACGTGGGTGTCGGTTCCCAGTCGGTCCAGCTCGTCGATCGCGATCACGACGCTCTGGTCGCGCTCTTCGAACTCTGCGGCAATGCGGGCCAGGAGGTCCCTGAACTCCTGGACTACTTCGGGGAAGTTCGGCGGGAGCGTGGCCACTGATGTGGTGTGGCTGGTTCCCAGGGTCAGGAATTGTGGCGTGGCTGCGGTCAGGGCGGTGGAGGCTGACAGCTGGGTCTGGAGGCGGAAGAGATGGCTACGGCACCTGGTGACCAGGTGCCGCTCGGCCGGCTTCGGCGCCCAGTGCCGGCCCTGCAGGAGAAGAACTCCGGTGATCACCTCGGCCAGGTGCAGCGCGTTATGCGGGGACGCAAGAACCCCTTGCATGTCCGGAGCTCGCAGGGCGTACAGCAGGCCCGCCCAGCCGGTCATCCCGGCGAGGATGCCCAGCAGCACCCGCGGGCGGATATCCCAGCCGCGTACCTCGAACTGCGGGGCGAAGTCAGCAGCGGCGGAGAACAGCAGCCAAAGGAGACCTGAGACGACGATCGGAGCAGCCGCGACGGCGACCGCGGTCTCGAGATGCTGAGCGATCCAGGCATCCCGCCCCACTCCGACCAGCGCAGTCACGATCAAGGCGAGGCCTGCAACGGATGCAACGGCCCGCCACGTGCCGCGGGCCACGTCCCGAATCCATTCGGAGTTGCGGGCACGCCACCACGCCACGCCCAGCAGAGCGATGGTGACGCCGGTGCCGGCCGCGGCGTGGCCTTGCCAGATCCCGGCTGCGTCATCGATTCGTTCTTCCGTGAACCGCCGGGCTTCCTGGAGGAACGGCACGTGCTCGTCCACCCTCTTGCGGACGGCTGCACCGACTCCCAGGGCGACAGCCGCGGCCGCCGGAAGCGCGAAGGCCGCCCACTTGAGCAGCTGAGCGCCGCGTGAACGGGCACGGCGCAGGAAACGCTTGAGCGGCGACAGCTGTACCAGGGGAGGAACCGTGTGACCGTGATGCCGCATGTATTTCTCGCACAGGTCCACGGACAGGGACAGCAAGAACTCGTGGGGTGTGTAGCTCGCGGGGGCCTGGGCGAGGAGGCCAAAGTCGGCCCGGTCGACGGTCGTTTCGAGGAGCGTGGACTTCCCTGCTCCGCGCGGCCCGCAGACGGCGATAGTGCCGGAGTCCATGTGGCTGAGCTTGCGGGTGAGGGTCTGCAGTGCCGCGTTGTCGATCCGGTAGGCCCGGCTCCGGGACGACCTCAGCCCGTCGAAGGAATCGGACACCAGGAGGGAATCGGGGTCGTCACCCAGCAGAGCGCGCGTCGTGCGCCACACCGCCGGCTCGATGCGTTGCCCCGTCGTCTCGCCCCACTGTGCCGCCTCGATGCCCAGCGTGAGCCTGGCGATTCCCCATCTCAAGCAGAGCCATACCACCCGCAGGCACCCGGCGACGTAGAGACCGGCCGGTCCGCCCCGGGCGCGGGGCCCTGCCGCGAAGACGGCCAGAACGAAAGCGGCGGCCAGTAGTCCGACCGGTCCGAAGACTGCCGCGGCGAGAGTCAGAAGGGTCACGAGCAAGAGAGAGACAGCTGCCCAGGAGTACTGCTGATGCGCCTGACGAAAGCGCTCACGATGCCGGTCGCGGTCCTCGATAGCCGATTCGAGCACGGCCCGGGAAGCCGTCGGCAGCGTCCGGTCCATCACTTCGCTGCGGCACATCTGCTGCATCACCGCATCGCGCGTCGCTCTTGGCCGGTGACCCAGAAGCCTCGCGATACGCGGGACCTCAAGACAGGCCAGGACACAACGCTGATAGATCAACTCGACGTCGGCGTCATGAAAATCCCAAGCCCATCCGGCCCAACGACGCACAGAAGACGGTAACGGCACCCTCGATCTCCTCCCCCGGCGGTGACATGCCGAAGCAGGCTAGCGGTTGCCCGCACCCATCGAGGCTCCCGAAAGCTTGCCCGTCCTGCGCGATCGGGCCGGCACGTCACGGTCACCGAGGCAGAGCGTCAGCTTGTGCGCGTTCGTCTCGCCGCACATGGCGCGGAGGGTGTCCAGGGCGAGGATGCCGTCCGCCCAGTCGAGGAGTCCTCGGTTGATTTGCCGTCTTGGAGGGTGGCGAGGTCGTGCCCGCTCTGACTGCGGTCTCTTTCCGCCGACCCAGACACGCTGTCGTCGGCATCGCCGTCGGCATGGAAGCGGTGGGGCAGACAGTCATGCGGCTGTCGCGACTCCGATCCGCGCAACACATCGAACCCATGTCCACTGGGCAGAGCTGCGCCTGAGTCTGGAGCGGTTCCGCGTCGGGCGGCGTCGACGACCAGTTTCTGCCCCGCTGCGGCCCGATAGGTTGGCCCACGCCCGTACCGGCGAGGATGTCCGCCAATGCATGAGCGTCCTTGCCTGTTGCCGGCTTGATACACACCGGTCGGGGCTGTCGCCAAGAGACCGCGATCTGAAGGGCCTTGCATGATCACTCCGGCTGACAGGGAGCGGATCGACCGCTTCGTGGCAAAGATCCGTGACGCCGGCTCCGACGGCCCAAGGATGGATACGGCTGTGCTCGCCGAACTGTCGGACATCGACCAGCGGATCAATCCGGAGACCGGCGAGCTCTATGCCATGACCACGACCCGCAGCCTGATCACCGGCTACCGGAACGTGCTCAAAGCCGAACTGGGCGAGGATGCCCCCGTCCTGGAGAAGTTCAAGCTCTCAGATGCCCACGTGGCACAGTACCGCCGGCACCAGCGGGAGCAGCGCGAGGAGCGGCACCGCAATCAGCGGCCGTTGAACGGACAGGAGCACATCGAGCGGGCTGTGGCGTTGGTGAGCTACAACGCGAAGGTCCGGTGGTCCAACGCGGCGGCCATCGCCGGCGTCGTGGCTCTGACCGGCCGCCGTCCTTACGAGGTCGGCTGTGTGGGCGGTTTCGAACCTGTCTCCGCTGACGTAGTGCAGGTCATGTTCAGCGAGCAGACCAAGACCCGTGAGACCGAGCGCGCCGGCTCCCCCTACTCCATCCCTGTGCTCGCAGAGCGGGACCTCGTCCTTGAGACTGTGGCTCGCATCCGCGAGGTGGTCGATCCCGCCCTGGACAACAAGACCTACTCGCAGCGCTTCGGCAAAGAGGTCGGCATCGTCTCCAAGCGCACCTTCACCGATGCCGAGGGACAGCCGATCACTCCGCGAGAACTGCGCCAGGCGTACGCCGCCGTCGCCTACTGCAAGTTCGCCCGCCCGAACATCTCCGCGGTGCAGTTCTACAACGACATCCTCGGACACCAGAGTGACATGGATGCCACCTTGT
Source organism: Streptomyces sp. NPDC014861 (assembly GCF_043081625.1). Classification (NCBI taxonomy): domain Bacteria; kingdom Bacillati; phylum Actinomycetota; class Actinomycetes; order Kitasatosporales; family Streptomycetaceae; genus Streptomyces; species Streptomyces sp. NPDC014861. The sequence continues at coordinate 36,332 of NZ_JBIBWV010000036.1, read as the reverse complement.
CCTACTTCGACTTCTACCTCAGCGACAGCATCGAATCGCAGTGAGTTCCTGGCCTTTCCCGGGCAACCCGGGGCACAGCACAGCGCGCCACGGCCCGGCGGCAAGAGCTTGCTGAGCGTGGCCGTGGCGAGGACGGAGCGCATCCCGTGGACGTGATGCGGCGTCGTCGCCCTGAGGACGGCGGGGTTGCCGGCGCAGGCGCAGGCAACCCCGTGAGCGGATGGACTGCTTACGGGCTGACGCGGGTGTGTCGTCAGTCGTCGAGCCAGTCCAGCGGGATCAGAGCGGTGCGGTTGCCTTCGGCGTCGGGGCGCCAGTTGCCGATCACGGCGTCCTGGAACCAGCCTTCGGGCAGGTTCGCGTGGTCGCAGACGATGATCTGGAAAGCTCCCTGGTTGAGCTGTACGACGTCGTTGAGGAGTTGGAAGTAGGCGGTGACGGTGGCCCAGTCAGCGTCCTGGATGGTGGATGCGTCGCGGGGCTTTTCCGGGAAGAACGCCTGCGTGGGCTGGTCGAGCATGAGAAAGCCGGGAACGGGCCGGTTGTTGCGGCGCAGGTAAGTGTGCAGCGCGAGGTGGGCGACCAGGTGGTAGCCGATGTGGTTCTTGGCGCTGCCGATGCGGGTGAGGGGCAGTCGTCCGGCCGGTCGCCTGAGAACGACGTTGAGGAGCTTGAGGCTGATCCCTACTTCGGTGGCGTCCGCTGCACCTCCGAGATTGAGGCGCTTGGCCCAAGCGGTCATGCCGATGGCGATGTCGGCGAGACGGCGCTCGGTTTCGGCCGTGACGTCGTCTTCGTCGACGAGCTGCTCCAGGGTGGCGGCGTTCTCCTGGGCAAGGACGAGGTTGTGACGCAGCCGGGTGATGTCGCTGTCTGTGCCTGTGCGGGTGAGTGCTTCGGAGATGCGGCCTTGGATGTGCGCGACACGGATGTTGTGTTCCTGCAGGTTGCGCAGGCGTTCGTCGCTCGCGAGGAGTTCTTTGAGCTGGGCTCCGTTGAGCCTGAGGCGTTCGGTGACGCCGGTACGTTCGGCCAGCAGGGCACGTCGGTGTTCTTCGCGGACAGGCTGGAGTGTCTGTGCCTGTGCGAGTTCTTTTGCGAGGTGGTTGGTCAGTTCGGAGATGTCCTGCGCGGTGGGGTCTGGGTGTTCCAGGGGTTGGGTGCACAGGGGACAGATGCTGGTGTCGTGCTGGCGCTCAGGGCCCAGGAGGCCGAGAGTTTTGAGACGGTCGAGCTGGAGGTGGAGTTCACCGGTGAAGGCTCGGCCCTGCTGCTGCCAGCGGTCGACGGCGGCCAGGGCGTCGTCGAATTCCTGCAGCTGTTCACGCAGGGCGCGGCGTTCGTCGGCGAGTTCTTGGCGCCGGTCGCGCAGTTCCAGGGGGGCTGCGGTCTGGGGGGCTGCGGCCAGGGCCTGGTGGAGAAGGTCGAGGACCTGGGACGCGTCGGGGGCTGCGGGCACATCTGTGAGGAGACCTTCGGTCTCCGCCAGGCGAACGAGGGCGAGGCCGTTGGCGTCCATGGCTTGCTGATGGCGCAGGGAGTCGTCGAGTTTGCGTTGTGCTGCGCGTTGGGCTCGCTGGGCTTCGCCGAGGCGGTGACGGCGCAGGGACTGTTCAGGGCCGGCCGCGCCGAGGAAGTACGGCAGGGTGTCCTTGAGAGCCTGGGCCATGCCGGATTCCGTCTGGCGGTGGAACAGGGCCGTCTGGTCGGCGATCTCGTTCTGGCTTTGGAAGCAGAGCAGGGCTGCTTGGGCGATGGAGACGTCGAAGGCACTGCGCGCGGCGCCGGTGGGCGGCTGGAAGTGAAAGTCCTCGATGCCGAGGCGGCCACTGAGTTCGCTGCGCAGGACCGCGACGTTGGAGTTGTTGAGGAGTTCGTCGGGTCGGGGAAGGTCGAGAGTGGCGTCGCCGGTGCGGGTGAAGGCGTGGTGGGTGGAGGCTCCGGTCGGGCGGGGCCGGCCCAAAACCATGCGCGAACCGTCGGCGAAGGTGACCAGGAGGGCGTACCAGCCGACGGTCTGGTCGATCAGGTCGTCGGGCAGGTTGGGTGCACGGCGCCCGAGGCAGTAGTCGACGATGGTGAGGACCTCGGACTTACCGGTCTCCGACTCGCCGGTGAGGATGTTGAGCGCCCCGGGGCGGAACCGCAGGACCCTTGGGGGTTTCCTGCCGTCTCGGTGGTACAGGGCCAGGGCGAGCAGCTGCATGACGGTTCTGGGGCTCCTTTGGCGGGGCGGGTCAGGGTCGGACGCCGAGGGCGGTGAAGGCTCGGGTGGGGTCGGTTACGGCGAGCCAGCGGCCGATGAGTGCGGCTGCGCGGGCGCAGTCGGCGACCTCCTCGCCGGGGGCGGCGGAGGCGGGCTTGGGAGCGCGGGGGCAGATCAGTCCGGCCGGAGTGACGTCTATGGCGTGGTGGCGCATGGCGGTGCGCAGGCTGGTGCGGGTGTAGGCGGTCAGTGCCGCGGCGCGTTCAGCGAAGGCGGCCTGGAGGCGTGGGTGTTCGTTGGCCCAGGCGGTGAGCGTGACCGTGGAGTTGCCCGGCAGGGAGTTGCGGGTGTCGGTGGGCAGCACGAGAGGCAGGATCAAGAACGTGTTGGGCCAGGGCAGAGGGCGCTCCGCCTTTTTCGAGGCGGCGTTGACGGCGCTGGCCAGGAGGTAGGCGCCGAAGGCGGGGTTGAACAGCGCCTGTGCCTCCGACACGTTGCGGTGGGAGTCCGTCGTCACTGTTCCTGCGTTTCGTCGGGGTTTTTGCAACGGTTCTTGTAGTCGGGGTGCCAGCCCAGTTGGCGGTCTGGGTGTGCGGTGGCGGCCTGGTCGGACAGGCCGTGGGCGCTTCCTGTTCCGATCCAGGGTGCGGTGACACTGCCGGGGCGCAGGGGGGTGTCGGCGACGCGGTCCATGGTGGCGTCCAGGATTTCCTGGCCGATGGACTGGCGTTCCTCCTCGCTCACGTCGTCGTGCAGGCGCCGGGTGCGGCGGCGGAAGGCGGTCTCCCACTCGTAATGGAGTTCGCTTTCGTATTCGTCGATCCGCTCCGGAGTGATCTTGAAGGTGCGAAGCCACTCGGAGCGCTGTGCGCGTGCGTAGTGGTAGTCGCGCAGGTGCATGGCGACTTCGGCGTCGGGCAGGCCGATCCATCGCATCTGGGTGACGACCATACGGTCGCTGTAGCCGGCGATCTCCGCTTCGGTGAGGTTGCGCAGCGTCTCGGCGATGGGCAGGTTCTTGCCGATGTAGCGGCCGGTGACCTCGTCGCGGCGGCACATGAGTTCCTGGGCGCTGACGGAGGCGCGCATGCGCTGAGGGTTCTTGCGTTCCAGCAGCTTGACCGCCATGCCGTACCACCACCCTTTGATCTCCTCGAGGGCGGCCTGAGCGTGGTCGCTCGGCGTGATCCCCAGTTCTTTGGCCAGCCTAGGGTCCAGGTCTGACATCACAGGGGCAGCGTCGTTGACGGTGATGGCTCTGACGAGTTCCTGACGTCGGGCTGGGGTGAGGTTCAGGAACAGTTCGCGGTTCTTGGCGGTGGTGTCGGGCCCTTTGTCGTCGCCGGCGACCTGTTCCATGCGCTGCAGTGCCTTGGCCTCGTCTCGTTCGGGGCCGGCGCTGAGGTAGCGGAAGAAGGTGTCCGCGGGTGCGGTCTGGGTCGAGACCAGCCGCAGAATGGGCATGGCGGCGTCTGAGGGGTCGGAGAGATGTTTGAGGGCGTCGATCCAGGACGCGACGGAGCGCCAGAAGTCTTTGCCGGTCTCGCTCAGAGGGCCGGCCGCTTCACGGTGTTTGGCTTGCAGCAGTTCTTGTGGTGTCTGGTCGGGGTCGAGGAACTCGATGTCGTCGAGGAGTTCCATGCGGACTTCGACGGTGGGGTCCTGCCAGCTGCGGCGGGCGAGCTCGAGCAGGGCGAGCTCGCACTGGTAGAGGTATCCGGTCATCTGCCCTGCCGCCGAATGAGACCCTGCTCGCGCCACGTTCCCCACTACTGATCGTGCCTGTCCGAGCGGCGCGGGTCCCACCCCATGCGACCGGTCGACCACACCGGGGACGCTGTTTTTCAGCGTCTGCTCATGCTGGTGTGATGCGCTGTGCCACTCCCCTGCAGCACAAAGTAGCACCGCTGGGTGAGGCGCTGTCGGGTTCTTGCGGATCGTTCTCTGCTCGTACGGCCCGCGTGGATGAGCCGAAGCGGTCGCTCTTCGACGGCGGGTCTGCCGGTGCCGGCGTCGGTCTGTGTCTCTTCCTCCCGCCGGATCGGCGGGGGGGGGAAAGAGTCAGGCTTGGGAACTTCCGCCGGGGCGGGCTTGTTCCATCAGTAGCTGTGGTGGTGTGAGGTGGATGCGGTCGGGACGGCCGGCGAAGACGTAGAACAGCGACTCGGGGACGTAACCGGGCCTGCGGAACCAGTTACGTACGCGGTCGCCTTGGCCCTGCTCGTCAGCGATCTCGCCCAGGACGTGTTCGGTGTCGTCGTAGACGTGCGGCGGTCGGATACGGCCGGTGGCCCGGTTACTCATGAACTCAACGAGTACGGGGAGGCCGTCGACAGTGGTGCGAGTTGCCCATTTTTTGAGGCTGGGGCTTGCGTCAATGATGTCGTTGACTGCGTTCGACGTCTGCACGTGATGCCACACGTCCAGGATGGTGGAGAACTGTCCGGGCTTGGTGTTCTCTTTGGCGAGATACACCATGAAGCGGACCATCAGCATGGCGTTGCGTCCGACATCGACTGGGACTTGTGTACCGAGGACCGCCAGGGCGCCTTCTCGTAGGAGGAGGTCTGTGATGGACACGGCGCCTGTGCCGCGGGGGGCGACGTGGCAAGCGCTGAGGATGACCACTGGTGGCATACGGTCGAGCCCGAGGTCCAAGTGCGGCTCGTCCCCGATGACAAGTGCGGCCATGTTGCCGGCCATCGTTCCGTGCGCGCTGATGATGAGAACGTCGGGGCGATGTCTGGCTACGGACCGCTGGAGAGCTGCAAGAGTGGGGGTCTCGGCCTGGGTGATGGTGAGTGTGGCCGAGTTCGGTGCGGCGGTCTCACAAGCGGTGTCCCATCCCTGTCTCGACATCCGTCCGACCGGGTCGCTGACTGGGATGCACTCGGCCACCAGGACGTTGATAGTGCCGTCCAGGCCGATAGCCGGCGGGGCGGAGAGCTGCTGCTGCATCATTCTGGTCAGTGGTTGCAACGGCCTGTAGGTGACGGGCAGGCGTGCACACAGCGGGGCGCTGTCTCCGGGCATGGTCAGCAGACCGAGAGGGAAGTCCGAGAAGACCGCCAGGTACGAGGCGTGCCGGATCGCGGCCTTCAGCTCCGCGGTCCACAGTGGCTGGGCAGCTTCGTTGAGTCGGGTGAACAGGCGTTTTACAGCGGCGCTGTTGTGGCGGGTGTGGAAATGTCGTTCGAGTTCAGCAAGGATGGTGAAAGCGTCCGAAGGCATGGTGGGCAGCATGAGGCCCAGACCGCTGCTCGCGACGGACTGGTGGGTCACTGCGAACTCAATGGCTGCTCGTTCGACCATGTGATCGGGGCGTTCGTGGAGCGTGGCCGACCATGTGTCCTCCGGGCTGACGGCGGGTTGGGGTTTTGTCCGGCGTCGGATCTCGCTGTCGTAGGCCACACGGGCATAGGCCGGTGCAGTACCGGGCAGGCCCAGCGCAAGGGGGACCCGCAGTCGATCGGCTTCTTCCTCGAGTGTCTGGCGAAAGCGGTGGCCAGCTTCACTGTGGGATGCCCCCTCCCGTTCCAGGCGTGCCAATGCGGCCAAGAACTCCTGGCCGCGGAGAGCTTGCGCGAACGCTTCACGCATGTTCGTGTCCTGGGTGACCGACTCTGCAGTGGGCCACCCCATCTGTCGGGCCAGCCTTCGGTGAGGCAGAGTGAGAGGGGCCAGATCCAGACGATGGGTGAGGGCCACCTCCCCCGGCAGCCTGGGAAGGTCGGGGATGAAGTGCTCATGGATGGCCTTCCACTGAGCGGCGAGGGTGGCGTCGGACAGCTGGGAGTAGGGGGTCGTCGGCAGCGCGAACCCAAGCGCCGAAGCCCGCTGCCGGGCCTCGTCCAGCAGCTCGTCCGGGCAGATGGTGACCACGGGATGGTGGTGCTGCAGATGCTCGCCGAGGACGTCCTCTTCGAAGCAGTCGATCGGCACCATCAGGATGTGGTGCTCGAGACGTAGGTTCTGGGCTGCCTTGAGTATCCAGATATCGACGTCGATGAGGTCCGGGAGAGAAGCGGGGAGGTGCAGGCAGTACCAGAGGCCGGGCAGCGCAGCGGCCACCGTTTTGGCCAGTCCGTGAGGGACGGTCGACTCCGCAACCTCCGGCCGCTCGAACAGAACGGGCCTGTAGGCCGACTGGTCCTGAGCTCGGCCCTCCGCCGCTCCCGGGGCGAACGGGACCACGTACAAAGGGGGCTTTTCGAACGGTGAGGGCATCGTCGGAGAACCTCGCTGCAGCAGTCGTGGAGCTGCTCAACCTACTGCTTGAAGCGTTGCCTTGACCTGAACTTCCAACAGGACCGTCACTCCCCGCGCTCCTGTGAAGTTCTGCGCCAGCAGGCGAGTTGCGTGCTGGTCAAGCGACCGTACACGCCAGGAATGACCGCTGGCGGATAGGACACCGGCCGGCCGGAACGGATCCACGCCCCAGGGTCGCGCAGTTCCTTCCGAGGTAGTTCAGACCATCTCCCTGATGATCGCGGCGAGGCGCTCGATGGCCTCCTCGCTGTGGTGGCGGGCCACCATGAAGCCGAGGATGGAGGCGCTGTCCACGCCATCGGCAACCAGCTCCTGCGCCAGGCGCGCAGCGTGATCGGCGCCCGGCCCGCGAGTCCACCCGTTGTTGCCGTAGGTGTGGATGTCTTCCAGAAGGTTCTGCTGGACCGGATTCCACGTCTTGGGTGTCAGCTGCCCATCGACGAGATTCACCGCCTGCGTTTCCATCGCCCACCCCCTCAAGGGGTCGGCTCGGTACTCGACAACTGCAAGAGCGCCCCCACGGGCGTATGGGACCGCGCGGTACATATCACGATAGCGAGGCAGGTAAGCAAGGACAGCCCGCCGATGCCCGCTGGGCCTGCTGCCGCGGTCCGTGACAGTGTCACTGGCCGTGGCGAGCCTCCTAATGGCATCGGGACCGAGAGTCCACTGCCGCTTGGTCTGGGTGACCAGTACAGGCCTGGCGTGCAGGGCTTCGGCTTGCTGCAGCACCCACAAGGCGGCCAGTTCGGCGGCGACGTCCGGGCTGCGAGCGGGATCGTCGTCCGGCACCCACGCCGCGGTGTATGTCGGCTCCGTCATGCCCTCGACGTTAGCTCCGCCCCATGACGACCTGGCGGCCCCGACACACCTTTCCTCGCCCTGGAGTCGACCGCTACTGTTGTCAGAAGTGGGACAAAATAGCACTCCAGCCGCCGGCGCGGAACCAACCATCACACCCTCTCCCCCATGGATACCGGGCCGAACTGCAGGACACGCGGTTCGGACTCTGGAACACGTGCCAGATGCTCCGGCGAAGCTGACAGGCCCTGCAGTCGCGGGCCACGCTCGGATGTAAATCTTGCAGCGACCGCCACCCGAGCTTCTGAGCGTGAACCGTTCGCAGGAGAAGTTCAGCAAGGGGCCGGCACCACTGCACACCCCCGCGCGTTCAAGCTCACCCTAAAGCAGACAAAAGCCGCCCTGCTTAACAGAGGATGACCACCTTCACCGGCGGCTCATCCCGGCTGCGCAGCGTGCGCTCTACGTGAGCAGCGCAACCCCGGCCAACACCCAGAGAGAGGAAAGCGCAGGCCGGTCCGTCTACGAGCCACACGAGCTGCGGCCGGGCAAAGCGCCTACAGCAACCGATACACACGAAGACGCGCTCATCGAAGTGAGCAATTCCCCGCTCAGAGCAGGCCGCACTGCGCACCTTGAACCGAGCCGCGACACTGCGTCACGCCAAAGGCGCTGCGCCGCTGCGCGGCGCTGGGCTGGCTGCGTGGGGGCGGGCACCTTCGGTGACCGCGGGGTGGTGGGGGTGGTGTGGCGGGTGCGGGTGTGGGGTGGGGGGTTGTTTGTGGTGGGGCGCCCGCCTGCGGCGGGGTGTGGTGCTGGTAAGTGGGTTGGTTTGGTTGGTGGTTGATGGTGTGTTGGGTGGGGTGGGGTGTGCGGCCCCTGCGGGGCCGGGGGTGTGTGCCGGCCTGCTGTCGTGCTCGTGCGGTGTCTCTTCGAGGGTGGCGGGGTCGTGCTCCAGGGGGCCAAGGGTCGCCGTCTAGGGTGTCACTGTGAGTGACAGATAGGGAGGGAAGCTTGAAATAGTTGTCTAGACCTGTATCGAATAATCCCAAACTACTGCATATGCCTGCCAACTATCAGATAGCTGCCTGCGTCTGAGGAACACGTGAAAAGCCGTCAGCACACCTCCTGGCGGACCGTCAACGCCCCATGCGGAAAGCACATCAAGACGAACCGTCACCCACCGCCCCTCCGAAGACGAACACCGCCACAGGGGCGCACCGACAGGGTGTTGTGTGCCGGGGCGCGGCCCGGGCGGGGCCTGCTGGCGGGGCAGGCCTCGTGAGCTCGAGCGGGCAGGGGCCATGCGCCGGCGACCGGGAAGGAGGGCAAAGGGGGAGCAGCCCTTCGCGCACATGCGGAAAGCGCATGCGCGACAGGGGTCATCCCTCATACGGAAACCGCATCCCCCCTTGCCCACACCTCTCGGGGAGCAGCTCGGGCCCTGTCCCGGCCCCGCCGCGCGGGGACAGGGGCGGTAGGCGTCACGGCCGGTGTTCCCGAGCTGCCCGCGGGCCGGGGGCGGAAGGTGGATGCCGCCACCGTGGACAGCAGCGCCGGCTCGACCAGGACTTCCCCGACACGCGATGCCGACCGGACGAGGAATCCCTCCCCCGGGCCCAGCCAGCGCCGGGGGGGGAGAGCCACGACCGAAACACCCTCCCCCACAGCTCTCAGCACACCCCACCACCAGGGAAAACAGCCTGAGAGACTCCCAGCACCCCCCACACTCACCACCACGCCGCTCAGAGACAGCCCCCGCCGGCTCCCGCACCACCAGAAGCCCTCACAGACAACAGACTGGTGCGCGGGCAAGGCGGGCGGGCACGGCAAGCGGAGCGCCTGGGAAGGCGCAGCGTCGGGTTCGCGCCCTTCGCCGAAACAGAACCAGCCCACCACGCGATCCGGGACAGACAGCGGCAGGAGGAGAAACAACATGCCGCGGCTGCAGGAACCCCCACCCGACCAACCACACCCGCATGCGCTTTCCGCATACGGCATACCCAACCCGGCCCTATGCGGAAAATGCATCACCCACACGACCGAACCGGGAACCGCCTCCCCCACCGCCGAGACCACCCCGCTCGGGCGGGGAACAGGGCCTCGCCGGCGACCACAACGACAGCCCTGAGAGCCATCCCGGGCCGGGAGGAGCGGCCGGCCGGCGACTCCTCCCCGTACTGCAGAGGGCCACCCCTACCCACACAGGGAACAAAAGGTCAGGACCGGTTCGAACCCCAACCGGCTCCGGAACCACCCCCACACAGCGCGCGACAGCCACAGAAAGTGGCCGGCGCCGGCCGACGGGCGGCTCGCCCGTCACACAAACCCTGACCGGACGAAAGACAAGACGCCCACGTTCAGCCCCAGCACCATCCCCACGCGAGCGGAGAGCAGCCGGTGGACCTGGGCGACACGAGGGCGGTCGGAGGGACCATCCCCGCGCGGGCGGGGAGCAGCAGGCGCTGGCCGACGCCACGACCGGGCGGGACCATCCCCGCAGACGCGGGGAGCCGCATTCGCCCGGTTCGGTGCCGTACCGATACGCAGGTCCACCCCCGCTCAAGTAGGGAGCATCGGACCGTGACCTCCTTGGTCACGGCCTGATGGGACCATCCCCACACGGACGAGGAGCAGGATCCTCTCGGAGGTCAGGATGCCTTGGGGCCGGGGCCATCCCCGCGCGGGCGGGGAGCAGGCCGATCGCGAGCCCTGGACCCTCACCCCCCAGGGGCCATCCCCCGCGGACGGAGAGCAGGTGTCGCCAAGCGAGAGGCGCGTCGTGATGGCGGGACCATCCCCACACGGGCGGGGAGCAGGGTGCAATCGTCCTCTTCCTCGCCGGCGACCTGGGTCCATCACCGTAGACACGGGAAGCAGCCCCGGTCCTGTTCGACGAGCCGGCCGACCCTTGGACCCCGAGCAGAGGCCGGGCAGGGGCATCAATCACGCGGTCCCGGGACCATCCCCGCGGAGGCGGGGAGCAGCGTGCCCTGGGTAAAGGCCACGAGCGCGTGAGCGGGTCCATCCCTGGGTGCGCGGGACTGTTGGGTCCTGGTCGTCGGACGCAGGGCTCGGGCCTGCGGCAGCGGGGGCGGGTTCAGGCCCAGAATGCGTCGGTGACGGTGATCTGGGGCTCGGCATGGCGCCGGATGAAGGTGTAGACGAGCCAGCCCCGGCCACCGGCGACGTCCGCGATGTGCGGCCCGCCCGGGCGGGTGGACGCCAGCGGCCGGACGGTGATCCAGTGCGGGAGCGCGGCGTCGGCATCGATACCGCGGTAGTAGGGGTCGGGGGCGGTGATCAGTTCGGCACGGGCGGCAAGGAACAACTGCCGGCCATCAGCGGGCATGGAGTCGAAGGTTTGGCGGGCCTCTACCGTCCAGTCCATCTGCCACGGCGGGACCGGCGGGTCGTGCGTCACTCCCCCGGCTCCGCCTCTGCCGCCGCACGCCGCAGACGGCTGTACTCCGCCAGCAGGGCCGCCGACTCCCGAGGATCCTCAGCCTTCCCCGCACGGGCCTCGAGATCGCTCAGATGCGCCTCCAGAAGAGGATCGCGGGCGATCGCGTACTGGGTCCACCACAACCGCATGAACGCCGGCACCGGAGTCAGACTGAAAGCATCCCCGATCGCACGCCGCCAGTGGGACTCGAAATCCGGCAGCAGATGCGGAGCATGCTCCGAGATCGCCAGACGCAGAGCCTGAGGACTGCGTTCCGGCATCGGCGGGATTCGACGCGGGTCCTCCCCGCCGGGACCGTCGAAATGGACGGGTTGCGCTGTCATGACGAAAGAATCTCCCAGATCCGCACGGCCGGTCCTGCTCAGGCCACGTCCCGGCCGCCGGCACCGGCCGACGCCCGCTCCTCCAGCAGCCGGTAACGCTCGAACCACTCCGCCGGCACCAGATAAGCCAGCGTCTTACCCTTCCGCGTGATCGCCGCAGCCTCACCCGCGATCCGCGTACGATCCAAAATCTCCCCCATACCCTTACGCAGATCAATCGTCGAATACACCCTCGGCTCCATACCCACCACCCTACCCCCAACTATCACAGTTGCCATACTTCAGGGCCCCCTCCCAACCCCGCACCACACCCCAAGCCCACACACACGAATCCAGGACGAGCGGACAGCGGACCGCTCGCCCGGCAGCCAGCCGTCGATGGAGCCATCTCCGCAGGTGCGGAGAGCAGACCGGTGCGGGACTCGTCGGCGACCGGGAGGAGGAACCATCCCCGCGCGTACGGGGAGCAGCTTCCCGGGGCTCTGACCTTCCGGGACGGCGGGGGGCCATCCTGACGCGCGCGGGGAGCACAAGAACAGCAAGGCGGCGCCGATGCTCCGCCCGGGCATCCATCCCCGCGGGCGTGGGGAGCAGCTCCCTGACCTGCAGTTCTACCCCACGTCAGCCCCCTCCCGCGCAACCTTCGCCGAAACAGACAAACGGCCCCAGGGGTCCAGAGAACCAACCGTGGTGAGCACCCTGGTGAGCGACCCCGGACATGGTGAGTTCGGTGGTGAGCCCCATGGTGAGCACCCCCGAGCACCGGTGTCCTCGGCGACGATCGACCACCGTGACCTTTCCCCACTCACCACACCCACCGACCACAACACCCGCACCGCTCGCAGAGGGCCATCCCCACGCGAGCGGGGAGCAGCTCGTCTGCGGCCCGCACACTGCCGAGCAGGAGGGTCCATCCCCGCACGAGCGGAAAGCAGTCAACCCGCGAGGCGGCCGCAGCGCTGTCGTTGGGACCATCCCCGCGCGGGCGGGGAGCAACGACCTGACCTGCAGTTCTACCCGACGGCGAACCACTCCCAAGCAACTTCAACCGAAACAGACAAACCACCCGCCCCTCCCCCGCCGGGGAACAGCGACCCAAGCGACCGAGACCCGAACACCCCAGACACGAAAGGAGCGGTCGGAGCGAGTGGGCCGCTGATGTCGACCTCGGCGTCGCGGTCCGCCAGGGGTCCATCCCCGCGGGTGCGGGGAGCAGATCGAGCGGCTGCCCTCGGCCGCCGAGGAAGGGGGGCCATCCCCGCGTGCGCGGGGAGCAGTCCTCCGGCACCGGCCGGCGGTCGCGCTTGGTGGGGCCGTCCCCGCGTGCGCGGGGAGCAGATCGAGTCCCACCTCGCCCAGATCCCCGGCCTGGGGCCATCCCCGCGTACGTGGGGAGCAGAACTCGCTGCTGATCAGGTAGCCCAGAGACGGGGGGCCATCCCCGCGTACGTGGGGAGCAGCACCACCAGTTGCGCGGCCGGTTGCGCCACCGGGGGCCATCCCCGCGTACGTGGGGAGCAGGTGTAGTCGTAGTCCTTGACCAGCGGGGTGCCGGGGCCATCCCCGCGTACGTGGGGAGCAGTTGATCACACCCCGGCCGGCCTCGCGCCCCGACGGGCCATCCCCGCGTACGTGGGGAGCAGCGGGGCCGGAAGGGTTCCGGTCCCGGTCCCGGAGGGCCATCCCCGCGTACGTGGGGAGCAGCGAGGATGGCCGAGGCGAGATCAGCGCCGGACGGGGCCATCCCCGCGTACGTGGGGAGCAGCACGATTCGGAGGCGAGCGAGAGGGTTCCCTGGGGGCCATCCCCGCGTACGTGGGGAGCAGGCGCTCCCCAACGTCCGCGTGCGGGTGCAGCAGGGGCCATCCCCGCGTACGTGGGGAGCAGGACGGCGCACCGAGGATGCCCACCCGGTCCCAGGGGCCATCCCCGCGTACGTGGGGAGCAGGACATGGTGGCGAGCATGGCGGCCACGGCCCTGGGGCCATCCCCGCGTACGTGGGGAGCAGGGCGGCGGCCGGTTCGGTGGCCGGCGTGCCGCGGGGCCATCCCCGCGTACGTGGGGAGCAGGCGATCTTGCGGAGGTTGGCCTCCCACGCCTCGGGGCCATCCCCGCGTACGTGGGGAGCAGTCTTCCTGACCAGCAGTTCTACACGACACCGGACTGCTCCCAAGCAACTTTCACCGAAACAGACAAACCACCCAACGCCCCTCCCCCGCCCCCCGCCGGCGTCGAACAGCGACCCGAGCGACCGAACACCACAACACTCCGCGCGTGCGGGGAGCCGTCTGGGCATGCGGCCGTCCGGCGACGGCTTAGATGGGCCATCCCCGCGCGTGCGGGGAGCAGGGCGGCGACACCGCCCCGTGCGGGCACGGCCGGGGGCCATCCCCACGCGGGCGGGGAGCAGGTGACCGGGTCGACGTCTACGCACCGGACGTTGGGACCATCCCCACACGAGCGGGGAGCAGTTCACCGGGGTCAGTGCGGGGGCGGGGTCCGGAGAACCACCCGTGATGAGCCCCGTGGTGAGCAACCCCGGGCATGGCAAGTTCGTTGGCAAACACGGTGGTGAGTACCGCCGAGCCGGGTGACGAACGACCATGACGACCTCTCCCCCACTCACCACACCCACCGACCACCACTCGCAGAAGCTTTGCCGTCCCCCCGCACGCGCGGAGCAGGACCCCGACCGGCCGAGGGAGGTCGTGGCCCCGGGACCATCCCCCGCGCCTACGGAGAGCAGGGCTCTGGCGAATCTGCGCAGGCCGTAACCGCGGGACCATCCCCCGCGCGTACGGGAAGCAGCACGGCCGAGTCGTACAGCCACTCCCACGCGCGGGGCCATCCCCGCGCGTGCGGGGAGCAGGGCGGCGGCAAGTCGTCGCTGGGCCTGCTGAAGGGGCCATCCCAACGGGCGCGGGAAGCAGACGGCGATGAGCTCGGCGCGGGCGCGGTCGACGGGGCCATCCCCGCGCGGGCGGGGAGCAGTTCGGCGCCCACGAGTTCGCCGCGGAGAACGCGGGTCCATCCCCGCGTACGCGGGGAGCAGCCCGTGAACACTCATGCGGGGCTGCTCGCGGAGGGACCATCCCCGCAGGCGCGGGGAGCAGTGCGTGTACCTGCTGCGCAGCACGCCCGTTCTGGGACCATCCCCGCGCGAGCGGGGAGCAGGAACAAGGCGGCGTCCTGGAGGGGCTCCAACACGGGGCCATCCCCGCACGCGCGGGGAGCAGCCGCCGGCGTCATCCAAGGCGTACCGGTCGACGGGACCATCCCCGCAGGCGCAGGGAGCAGGACGGCCAGGACCTCCGCATCTTCAACGAGCGGGGACCATCCCCGCGCGGGCGGGGAGCAGCTGGTCTTGGTGCGGTCGTGCGGCACGTCGTTGGGACCATCCCCGCGGGCGCGGGGAGCAGCGCTCCTACGAGGACGACCTGGCCGACTCGGCGGGACCATCCCCGCGCGAGCGGGGAGCAGGGGGACGACGAAGCCGGGTCCCCAGGACTGTCGGGACCATCCCCGCGGGCGCGGGGAGCAGTCACCCAGGCCGCCTGGCGCGCCGCCGGCGTCTGGACCATCCCCGCGGGCGCGGGGAGCAGCCGTCGACAGCTTGTGTTCCGGAACTTTTATGGGGACCATCCCCGCGGGCGCGGGGAGCAGAACGTGCCCAGGGGGACGAGCTCTTCGCCCCCGGACCATCCCCGCGGGCGCGGGGAGCAGGTCATGTTCGGCGGCTCGGACTTCGATCACTGAGGGCCATCCCCGCGTACGCGGGGAGCAGACACGGCGCATCGCGCCGATGTGCCGCCGGTAGGGGCCATCCCCGCGTACGCGGGGAGCAGGCCCAGGGCAACCCCGGACACCTAGGTAAAGGGGGGCCATCCCCGCGTACGCGGGGAGCAGACAGAGATCGAGGAGACGCCGACCGAGCTGCCGGGGCCATCCCCGCGTACGCGGGGAGCAGCCCGGACGACTCGTGAGAACGACGCCCTGGTCGGGGCCATCCCCGCGTACGCGGGGAGCAGTGCCGCTATCAGGGGGGTGCACGAGATGGCGGGGGGCCATCCCCGCGTACGCGGGGAGCAGACTTCCTGACCTGCAGTTCTACCCGACACCGGGGCGCTCTCAAGCACCTTTCACCGAACCAGACAAAACGGCCCCAGAGGTCCAGAGAACCACCCGTGGTGAGCAGCCCCGGGCACGGTGAGCACGATGGTGAGTAACCAAGCTGACCGCTCCCCCACTCACCACACCCACCGACAGCGACTCAAGCGACCGAAGAACCAACACCACCCCACCAGACCCCGGCCTCCAACACCCACACCCACACCCACACCCAAAGGGCCATGGATCCATCCCCGCAAGCGCGGGGAGCATACGGGCGCCTGGTACGGCGGGTTGTACATGAGGGGGCCATCCCCGCGCGGGCGAGGAGCAGGCGGTCAGACCCGAGCCGGACGTCTGGGCGAGGGGACCACCCCCGCGTGCGCGGGGAGCAGTGGGTGCGCCAGACGCGGCATCGGACGATGTCGGGACCATCCCCGCGTGCGCGGGGAGCAGAGCATCGCCCTCACGTTGCACGTGCCGGTGCAGGGACCATCCCCGCGTGCGCGGGGAGCAGAGCCGGCGGTTGCGTCACCGGTTGCACCACCGGGGACCATCCCCACGCGTGCAGGGAGCAGACGGCGGTGCCGATGTCGTAGCCGGGGCCGGGGCCGGGGGGCCATCCCCACGCGGGGCGGGAAGCAGCTTGGTCATGGTCTGAGGGGTGCGCTCAACCGGGGGCCATCCCCGCGCGGGCGGGGAGCAGAGCGACTGGGTGGTGACCACTACCGGGATGTCGGGACCATCCCCGCGCCGGGCGGGGAGCAGGAGGACGGGGGCTGGCACGTGACCAACTCCGAGGGGCCATCCCCCGCGGGCGAGGAGCAGCGTTGGTGTGGACCGTAGCGGATCATGCCGCAGGGGCCATCCCCGCGTGCGCGGGGAGCAGCTGGAGCGGGACCGGGTGCCGAACCTGCCGCTGGGGCCATCCCCGCGCGGGCGGGGAGCAGGTGTTGCAGCCGTCCCCGGCGTCGAGGCCGGCGGGGCCATCCCCGCCGGCGCGGGGAGCAGGTGGCCTTCACGGACGCCTCGTCGGCCTTGCGGGGGCCATCCCCGCGGGCGCGGGGAGCAGGACGTCGGCGTGCTCCTGGTCGTGGGTCACCAGGGGCCATCCCCACGCGGGCGGGGACAGGGCCGGCCCCCCGAAGCGGCGAAGAACCCCACAAGACCACCCCCGCGTACGCGGGGAGCAGCTGTACTACGGGACCCGGCACTCGCCTACCTGGGGCCATCCCCGCGTACACGGGAGCAGTACCGAGACCTCGTGCCCGAGCCCCCCGGCCTGGGACCATCCCCGCGCGGGCGGGAGCAGTACACACAGACGGTCGTGATCGTCCGGGCCCCGGGGCCATCCCCGCGTGCGCGGGGAGCAGCGCACCGAAGAAGCGGCGCGGCCGGCCCCCGGGGGGCCATCCCCGCGTGCGCGGGGAGCAGTTGAGCTCGACGACGTCCTGCATGCCGAGCCCGGGGCCATCCCCGCGTGCGCGGGGAGCAGGTCGGCGCGACGGCGTTGCCCTTGTAGTCGCGGGGGCCATCCCCGCGTGCGCGGGGATCAGGGGGACTTGACCAGTCGGGACCTGCGGCCCGGAGGGCCATCCCCGCGTGCACGGGGATCAGTCACTCGATTTGCGGAGGGCGTCATCCCGGCCGGGGCCATCCCCGCGTGCACGGGGATCAGTCGATCTCACGGGGCGTGGCCCTTCCTCGGCTGGGGCCATCCCCGCGTGCACGGGGATCAGACTTCCTGACCAGCAGTTCTACCTGACGACTACACGCTCCCAAGCAACTTTCACCGAAACAGACAAAACACCCACTCCTCCCCCGCCGGCACCGAACAGCGACCCAAGCGGCCAAGCCCCGAACACCCCCGACACATAAGGAACGGTCGGGGCGAGTGGGCCGCTGACATCGACGTCAGGGGCCATCCCCGAGCGCGGGGAGCAGGCCCACAGCGCGACACCGACCTCGCCCGCCACGGGGCCATCCCCGCGCGGGCGGGGAGCAGTTCCTGCCGGCACAGGGCGCAGCGGCCGTCGTGGGGCTATCCCCGCGCGGGTGGGGAGCAGCAGGTGACGTTGAGCATCCGGAACGCGCCGTCGGGGCCATCCCCGCGCGCGGGGAGCAGCCCGCCGTGGCCGATCCGGCGCCGTACACCCCGGGGCCATCCCCGCGGGCGCGGGGAGCAGCCTTCCAGCGTGCCTTCCAGGGGGCAAAGCTGGGGGCCATCCCCGCGGGCGCGGGGAGCAGGCGTAGGACGGTTCCACGAAGTTCCACGAAGTTCCACGAAGTGGGGCCATCCCCGCGTGCGCGGGGAGCAGCACGCCTCGTCATCCAGGGTGCCGGAGCGCAGGGGCCATCCCCGCGTGCGCGGGAAGCAGATCAACGGTTCGACCGGGCGTCCGACCCGCGAGGGGCCATCCCCGCAGGCGCGGGAAGCAGACCACCGAGGAGGCAACCGTGACGACTCCGTCGGGGCCATCCCCGCAGGCGCGGGGAGCAGCTCGTCGGGCTGACCATCTTCCTGCTGGCCGCGGGGCCATCCCCGCGTGCGCGGGGAGCAGAAGATCTTCGCGTTGTGCGCGACGCGGATCTCGGGGCCATCCCCGCGGGCGCGGGGAGCAGTCTTCGGCCTCAACGAGCAGGAGTGGGGGTGCCGGGGCATCCCCGCGGGCGCGGGGAGCAGAGCCGACTCTCCAACGGCCAGCGGCAGTTCCAGGGGGCATCCCCGCGGACGCGGGGAGCAGGAGAACTCAGGCGCCAGGCGGGGGAGCGAGCCGGGGACCATCCCCGCGTGCGGGGGGAGCAGCAACCGTCGAACCGCGCGCGCTTGGCCCCTCGGGGACCATCCCCGCGTGCGCGGGGAGCAGCCGATCCCTGGGGATCAGGTGTACGAGGCGTGGGGACCATCCCCGCGTGCGCGGGGAGCAGCCTGGTGGCGAAGGGGGTGCACGAAATGGCGGGGGACCATCCCCGCGTGCGCGGGGAGCAGGTCCTTCGTGACGGTCTTCATCACCTCCTTCAGGGACCATCCCCGCGTGCGCGGGGAGCAGCGATCCTCGACAGCTACAAGCAGGGCAAGCGGAGGACCATCCCCGCGTGCGCGGGGAGCAGCCGCCGCCGACGACGTAGCCGACCCGGACCCAGGGACCATCCCCGCGTGCGCGGGGAGCAGGAGACGTCCTTCCAGCCGCTGGTGAAGGCGTTGGGACCATCCCCGCGTGCGCGGGGAGCAGGTGTCGGGGTACTTCACCGCGTCGGGGTACGTGGGACCATCCCCGCGTGCGCGGGGAGCAGCCGCACCTTGAGTGGGACGCCTTCCTCAACCGGGGACCATCCCCGCGTGCGCGGGGAGCAGATCGGCAACCACCCCGCCGGCTACGGCGTGATGGGACCATCCCCGCGTGCGCGGGGAGCAGTGCACTTCACGGTTCCCACTTCACGGTTCACGGGGACCATCCCCGCGTGCGCGGGGAGCAGACTTCCTGACCTGCAATTCTGCACGCTGCCGGACCGCTCCCAAGCAACTTTCACCGAAACAGACAAACCACCCACTTCTCCCCCGCCGGCACCGAACAGCGACCCAAGCGACCGAGACCCGAACACCCCAGACACAAAAGGAACGGTCAGGACGGGAGAGCCGCTGATGTCGACGTCGAGGACAATCCCCGCGTACCCGGCGGGACAGACCCAGCGGACGACCGTGATAGCGGATCCGGTGGGACCATCCCCGCGCGGGCGAGGACCAGGAGGAACAGGCCCGGTGCCTCACGCCCGGGGCGCGGCCATCCCCGCGCGGGCGAGGACCAGGAGGAGCCCGGTGCCTCACGCCCGGGGCGCGGCCATCCCCGCGCGGGCAGAGAGCAGCCGCCCGCCGCCGGCCACCTGTCCGGCCCTGGAGGGCCATCCCCGCACGTACGGGAAGCAGGGCGGAATCAACAGGGACCGCAGTCGCGGCAAGGGACCATCCCCGCGAGCGCGGGGAGCAGGCGACCCTGGACTTGTTGTCGCCCTTGATCTTGGGACCATCCCCGCGGGTGCGGGGAGCAGCTGACCTGCCTGGGCTGGGCTGGGCTGGGCTGGGCTGGGTGGGGTGGGGTGGGGAGCGGGGCCATCCCCACCGCGCCGGCAGGGAGCAGGCTCGACGACCAGGCCGTGGATGTGGAGCCCTGGTGCCATCCCCGCAGGCGCCGGGAGCAGCCGGTCTCGATGACCTCGTACAGGGCCGGGCGGGCAGGGACCATCCCCGCGGGCGGAGAGCAGGACCAGCTGGCCGCCCTGTGGGAGCCGAACCGGGGACCATCCCCGCGCGCACGGGGAGCAGGGCGCAGTCGGACCGTGGCACGGCTGCGGCCGGGGGCCATCCCCGCGCGTGCGGGGAGCAGGCCGTGCGGGCGAGCAGGAGGTTCGGGTCGTGGGGGCCATCCCCGCGAGCGCGGGGAGCAGCCGACGCCCGGCGATCAGGTGTACGAGTGCTGGGGGGCATCCCCGCGTACGCAGGGAGCAGCGCCCACGTTTCGTGCGGGAAGCCGACCAGCTGGGACCATCCCCGCGTGCACGGGGAGCAGGCCGTCATCGCCGCCGACAGGCCCATGGTCGCGGGGCCATCCCCGCACGGGCGGGGAGCAGCTCGGCGAGATCTTCCTCCCCTACCTCACCGCGGGGCCATCCCCGCGCGTGCGGGGAGCAGGCGTCGAGCTTTTTGAGGTCGGCGTCGAGGTTGGGGCCATCCCCGCGCGTGCGGGGAGCAGGGCCATCGCCGGCCGACGGGGGCCCGGAGCGAGGGGCCATCCCCGCGCGTGCGGGGAACGGCGGCGGAGGTGGCGCGGGCCGCCTTGGTGCCGGGGGCCATCCCCGCGCGTGCGGGGAGCAGGGCCATCGCCGGCCGACGGGGGCCCGGAGCGAGGGGCCATCCCCGCGCGTGCGGGGAACGGCGGCGGAGGTGGCGCGGGCCGCCTTGGTGCCGGGGGCCATCCCCGCGCGTGCGGGGAGCAGCGTGTACAAGGTCGACAGCGCGCTGCCCGGCCGGGGCCATCCCCGCACGCGCGGGGAGCAGTGGATCGCTCCGACGGAGTGGCGGGAAGTTGAGGGGCCATCCCCGCGCGTGCGGGGAGCAGATAGCAGATGATGACCGACCCGTACGGGGTCTCCCACCGGGGGCCATCCCCGCGCGTGCGGGGAGCAGCCGCCTCCCGTGTCCAGCGGCTTCGCCCACCGGGGGCCATCCCCGCGCGTGCGGGGAGCAGCAGCAGAGCAGGGTGGGCACGCGGTAGTGCCTGGGGCCATCCCCGCGGGCGCGGGGAGCAGCGCCCGCCACCGTGCTCGCCCCCACCGCGCCGGGGGCCATCCCCGCGTGCGCGGGGAGCAGTTCATCTCCCTCGACGAGCAGCAGCAGCGGCTGGGGCCATCCCCGCGTGCGCGGGGAGCAGAACAGGAAGTAGGCACGCACTGTGCGTGCATCGGGGCCATCCCCGCGTGCGCGGGGAGCAGAGCCCGTTGTTGTCGACCCGCATCCGGACGGAGGGGCCATCCCCGCGTGCGCGGGGAGCAGTCCGAAACAAATGGCAACTCTCACCACTTGCCAGGGCCATCCCCGCGTGCGCGGGGAGCAGCATCTGCACGTCGCTGGGGAAGTTCGCTTCACCGGGCCATCCCCGCGTGCGCGGGGAGCAGAGCAGGGTGATGAGGCTGATGATGGTGTCGAGGGGGCCATCCCCGCGTGCGCGGGGAGCAGGGAGTCGGATGAGTTCGGCGCGGCGGGCGGATGGGGCCATCCCCGCGTGCGCGGGGAGCAGACTTCCTGACCAGCAGTTCTACCCGACGACGGCGCGTTCCCAAGCAACTTTCACCGAAACAGACAAACCGCCCAACGGCCCTCCCCCGCCGGCGCCGAACAGCGACCCAAGCGACCGAACACCACAACACCCCGCGCGAGCGGGGAGCAGTCTGGTCATACGGCCGTCCAGCGACGCCCTAGGTGGGCCATCCCCGCACGCGCGGGGAGCAGGGGCGGGATCACCCGCAGGTCCCATCCGGCACGGGGCCATCCTCGCGGCTGCGGGGAGCAGCGGTAGAGCGAGCCCTTGATGGGCACGGCCTTGGGGCCATCCCCACGGGCGCGGGGAGCAGGACGTCGGCGTGCTCCTGGTGGTGGGTCACCAGGGGCCATCCCCACGCGGGCGGGGACAGGGCCGGCCCCCCGAAGCGGCGAAGAACCCCACAAGACCACCCCCGCGTACGCGGGGAGCAGACCGGGCTGGAGGTCGGGTGCACTCGGGTCGAGGGGCCATCCCCGCGGGCGCGGGGAGCAGCTTCACCTCAAGCCGCGCGAGGACGACGGCGAAGGGCCATCCCCGCAGGCGCGGGGAGCAGGCCGGCATCAGCACCGCCAACGCCCAGAAGGTGGGGCCATCCCCGCACGTGCAGGGACCAGAGGTCGGTGAGGGTGCGGAGTCGGGTCTGGCGGGGGCCATCCCCGCGTGCACGGGGAGCAGGGTCAGACGAACTTCCCGGCGGACATCCAGATGGGGCCATCCCCGCGTGCACGGGGAGCAGGCGACCCGCACGGAGACGAGGCCGCGCGCGCCGGGGCCATCCCCGCGTGCACGGGGAGCAGGCGACCCGCACGGAGACGAGGCCGCGCGCCGGGGCCATCCCCGCGTGCACGGGGAGCAGGCGACCCGCACGGAGACGAGGCCGCGCGCGCCGGGGCCATCCCCGCGTGCACGGGGAGCAGGGCCTTGACGAGAAGTACGGCCTTGACCGCGAGGGGCCATCCCCGCGTGCACGGGGAGCAGCCCGAGACGGCGAGCGATGTGACGATCCAGGTGGGGCCATCCCCGCGTGCACGGGGAGCAGAGGAGGTCGTGGACGCGGCGACGTGGAAGGTCGGGGCCATCCCCGCGTGCACGGGGAGCAGGGTCGTGTCGGTCGTGGATACGATGGTGCCTGGGGGCCATCCCCGCGTGCACGGGGAGCAGGACTACTGGTCGCCCGCAGTCGTCCGGCACTGGGGGCCATCCCCGCGTGCACGGGGAGCAGATCGAGGGCCAGGAGAACGTCGCATCGCAGGCGGGGCCATCCCCGCGTGCACGGGGAGCAGTCTTCCTGACCTGCAATTCTGCACGCTGCCGGCCCGCTCCCAAGCAACTTTCACCGAAACAGACAAACCACCCAACGGCCCTCCCCCTCCCCCGCCGGCGCCGAACAGCGACCCAAGCGACCGAACACCACAACACCCCGCGCGTCCAGGGAGCAACACCGGCCGGAGAACGCCTTCCAGGTGTCGCCAGGAACATCCCCACGGGCACGGGAAGCAGGGTGAGGAAGAGGCGCGCAACCGGGGCCGACGCCGGACCATCCCCACGTGCACGGGAAGCAGGGATGCCGACCGCCGCACTTTCCACACGGCGGACCATCCCCGCGAGCGCGGGGAGCAGCTGCTCGAACTCCCGAGTCCGACGTGAGCCTGCGATCATCCCCGCGCGAGCGAGGAGCAGACGTACTTGTTCAGCGCCGGCCGTTCTTGGCGAAACCATCCCCGCGCGGGCGGGGAGCAGCTGATCCCGGTCGAGGCGTTACTCGCGGCCGGGGGACGATCCCCGCGCGGGCTGGGATCAGCTCGTCCTGTCGGCCTTCGCCCCCATCGTGCCGGGGCCATCCCCGCGCGTGCGGGGAGCAGGCACTGCACCAAAGGGCGACCGAGCCCGGCCCGGGGCCATCCCCGCGCGTGCGGGGAGCAGCCACCAGGAACCACGCCACGGTGGACGTGTCGGGGACCATCCCCACATGCGCGGGGAGCAGCCTGTCACCGACACCGGTGCCAGGGCAGCCTGGGACCATCCCCGCGTGCGCGGGGAGCAGACTCGGGTCGGCCGGCTGGTCGTCCCGGCCGCGGGACCATCCCCGCGGGCGCGGGGAGCAGGGCACCGCCCCGGCCACGGTTGGCGTGCACAGGGGACCATCCCCGCGGGCGCGGGGATCAGCCGGACGGCGAACGGCCCCCCTCCATCTTCGGAGGACCATCCCCGCGGGCGCGGGGATCAGCAGGAGTGGACCGCTCAGCCATTTCCGGGGCAGGGACCATCCCCGCGGGCGCGGGGAGCAGGGATCACAGTTACCACCAGGGAACAGTTTGTTGGGGCCATCCCCGCGGGCGCGGGGAGCAGGAGTGGGGCACGAACCTGAAGGGCAGCCCCGCGGGGCCATCCCCGCGGGCGCGGGGAGCAGCCGATCCCTGGGGATCAGGTGTACGAGGCGTGGGGGCCATCCCCGCGGGCGCGGGGAGCAGTGGAGAGGGGTGGACATGACCGAGACCTATCCGGGGCCATCCCCGCGGGCGCGGGGAGCAGCTGATCGGCTCCATCGCGACCGTCGGAATGGCGGGGCCATCCCCGCGGGCGCGGGGAGCAGGCAGCACGCGAAGCGGCCCCGCCTCCCGGGGGGGGCCATCCCCGCGGGCGCGGGGAGCAGCCAGCACGGACTCGGCGACCGAGTTCTGCACGGGGGCCATCCCCGCGGGCGCGGGGAGCAGCAGCTTCGGGGAGCGGTCCCGCTCGCGCCGCAGGGGCCATCCCCGCGGGCGCGGGGAGCAGGAGAAGTCGGACTTCGCCTTGGTGGAGGTGTGGGGGCCATCCCCGCGGGCGCGGGGAGCAGAGTGCATCGCCGCCGAGCTGACCGACGCCGACGGGGCCATCCCCGCGGGCGCGGGGAGCAGCTGACCGGCCAGGACGGCGAGGGGCGCAGCCTGGGGCCATCCCCGCGGGCGCGGGGAGCAGTCGCCGCAGATCATGTGTCCGGGCTCGAGCGGGGGGGCCATCCCCGCGGGCGCGGGGAGCAGGCCGCCCCGATCAGCCCGCCGATCCCGGCCTGGGGGCCATCCCCGCGGGCGCGGGGAGCAGCCTTCATGACCTGCAATTCTGCCCACTGCCGGCCCGCTCCCAAGCAACTTTCACCGAAACAGACAAAACACCCGAGCTGCCGGGCCGGATCGATGAGAACCCCTGGCAAGCACCGTGGTAAGCGGCAACAAGCATGGTGAGCATGGTGGTGAGCCAGCCACAGCCAGGAGACAGGCGAGCAGAGACAGGACCCGCAGCGACCCAAGCGACTCAACACCCCACACAACCCACCCGACAGGCGGAGAGCAGCGCAACGCGCTCGGTGCACGACGTCGAGGCGGAACCATCCCTACGCAAGCGGAGAGGGAATGGGCGACAGCGCCGGCACCAATGCCGGCTGGAAGTCACCCCCGCGGGCTCGGGGAGCAGTAGACGGTGGCTCGCCGGTCCACACACCGTCGGGGCCATCCCCGCGGGCGCGAGGAGCAGACGCTTCGTCATGCCGCCCACTCCTTCGCCCAGGGACCATCCCTGCGTGCACGGGGAGCAGCGCTCGATCTTCGCGGACACCTTCCGGCTGCGGGGGCCATCCCCGCGTGCACGGGGAGCAGCAAGTCCGGCTCGGGTGGCGAACGTCATGGGCGGGGCCATCCCCGCGTGCACGGGGAGCAGTCCGGGCCCGGCGCCGGGTGCTCCGGCCGCTCGGGGCCATCCCCGCGTACGCGGGGAGCAGCTGCTCGAACTCCCCGAGTCCGACGTGGACCTGGGATCATCCTCCGCGGGCGCGGGGAACAACGGTCGGGCTGCGCAACGGTAAGCAAGGGCCTGGGAACATCCCCCGCGAACGCGGGGACAGACCGGCACCGCGAAGCGGGGAGCAGAGCAGGTGCAGACGGGTGACGTGCTCGTGCAGGGGACCATCCCCGCGCGTGCGGGGAGCAGGTCCTGTGGCTAAGGAGGGGGCCCGTGGGCCGGGGTCATCCCCGCGCGGGCGGGGAGCAGCCGGCCGACATGACGTCCATCCTGGCCCGCGCGGGGTCATCTCCGCGCGTGCGGGGAGCAGCCACACCTCGGGGGCGCCGCTGACGGCCATGGCGGGTCATCCCCGCGCGTGCGGGGAGCAGTTGTTCCTGCTCGCGGGGGTGTCCGGCGGTGTGGGGTCATCCCCGCGCGTGCCGGGAGCAGGCCGTGTAGGCGATGCTGCCGAGTTGCAGACAGGGGTCATCCCCGCGCGTGCGGGGAGCAGGATGTTCGGCGCCTGGCGGGTGTTGGCGAGCTGGGGTCATCCCCGCGCGTGCGGGGAGCAGCAGCGTGCCCAGCCGCTTCTCCAGCACCGCGGAGGGTCATCCCCGCGCGTGCGGGGAGCAGCGGAGTCGCCGTAGCCCCACGAGATCGCCCGGGGGGTCATCCCCGCGCGTGCGGGGAGCAGCGGTGCTTCGCCCAGTCCTGCGGCCCCTGGTGGGGGTCATCCCCGCGCGTGCGGGGAGCAGGGTCAGCGCCGGGGCGCCTGCTGGGAGAGGTGGGGGTCATCCCCGCGCGTGCGGGGAGCAGGGTCAGCGCCGGGGCGCCTGCTGGGAGAGGTGGGGGTCATCCCCGCGCGTGCGGGGAGCAGACTTCCTGACCTGCAATTCTGCACGCTGCAGGACCGCTTCCAAGCAACTTTCACCGAAACAGACAAGGCGGCCCCAGGGGTCCAGAGAACCACCCATGGTGAGCACCCTGGTGAGCAATCCCGGACATGGTGAGTTCGGTGGTGAGCCCCATGGTGAGCACCACCCCCGAGCGTGGTGACCTCGGTGACGATCGACCACTGTGACCTCTCCCCCATTCACCACACCCACCGACCACAACCGCTGCCGAGCAGGAGGGTCCATCCCCGCAGGCGCGGGGAGCGGATCGGTGTCCACTCCGTCTTCGGGGCGTTCCTGGGTCCATCCCTGCAGGGGGCGGGGAGCAGGTCTCGGAGGAGATCGGGATGCTGTAGCCAGGAGGACCGTCCCTGCGCGAGTGGGGCACTGGCGCCACCTCTCCATGGGGTGCCGGTCGGGACCGTTTCCGCGCGTGGCAGTGACAGCCGGAGGGCTCGGGGCGGGAAAGAGAGCTGTCCGTTCGACCATTCGATCCCACCAAAAACCGCAAGAAGTGTACACTTCTGTCATGAGTGAGACTCTGCCGATCACCGAAGCGCGAGCGAAGTTCGGCTCGCTGGTCCGCCGGGCGTCCCACGCCCGCGAACGCATCACCATCACCGACCACGGCCAGCCCGCGGCCGTACTCATCAACCCCCAGGAGCTCGCCGACCTCGAGGACGAGCTCGCCCTGGCCCGCTACCGGCAACGGCAGTCCGACGGCGCCGCCACGGCCGTCCCCCATGACGACGTCCGCGCCCGGCTCGGCCTGCAGAGCGCGTGACCTACACGATCGTCTGGGACGAGGCCGCCATCAACGCGGCCGCCCACTTCCTCAAAGACGACCCCGAAGGCCTCCGGCAACTCATGGACGCCGTCGACCTCCTCACCGACCAGCCCCGCCCCCAAGGCACAACCCCCTACGGCTCCCCCGACCTACGCCGCATGCACGCCGGCCGCTACCGAGTCCTCTACGAAATCACCGACACCACCGTCACCATCGTGATCATCCACATCGGCCGCCTCGGCTGACACACCCAACACACACCAAAAACCGCACCCGCACCCGCACCCGCACCCGCACCGACAGAACCATCCCGCAAACGCGGGAAGCAACCCGCGCCATGAACACGCCGCCCACGGGCGGAGACAGATCAAGACGTGGAGCCCCTGCAACCGACAGCAGGACCCCCACGGGCGCGGGGAGCAGCTCGGGCCCCCGCTCCGCGATGGCGCCGGACAGGGACCATCCCCGCGCGAGCGGGGAGCAGCCACTCATCCAGCTCGTAGCCGACAACCGCGCGGGTACATCCCCACGGAGGCGGGGAGCAGTTGCTTGGGGAGCCATACCCGCAGACGCGGGGAGCACCTCGTCGTCAGCCCGGGCCCGCCGACACCCAGAGGCCATCCCCGCGCGAGCGGGGAGCAGTTCTTCGTGATCTCGTGGCGGAGGACCTGGTAGGGGCCATCCCCGCGCGGGCGGGGAGCAGCGTCGGCGAGTACCCCCACCGCGTCCCGTACGGGGCCCATCCCCGCGCGAGCGGGGAGCAGTCCTTGTACAGGTAGCGGGCCGCGTCTCCCGGGGGACCATCCCCGCGCGAGCGGGGAGCAGCACCGACTACAGACGGAGTGGGGGCCGGATCTGGGACCATCCCCGCGCGAGCGGGGAGCAGGACCTCGACCACACCCTGGTCGTCCGCGAGGTCGGGCCATCCCCGCGAACGCGGGGACAGACCGGCACCGCGTAGCAGTGGCAGTTGTCGTGGGGATCATCCCCGCGCGTGCCGGGAGCAGTCAGCGAGCGGGGAGCAGTAGGCGAGCGGGGAGCAGTACGACGTCGCGGACATGTCCTCCCCCTCCAGGGGCCATCCCCGCGTGCACGGGGAGCAGATCCTTTAGCGTCTCGTCCACGGATTCCCCCTGGGGCCATCCCCGCGTGCACGGGGAGCCGGCCCGCGTCGGCAGCGCCGGCCGCCGCTCGGTGGGGCCATCCCCGCAGGCGCAGGGAGCAGGACTGGACGGCGTCGCGGATGCGCTTGGCGTAGGGACAGTCCCCGCGTGCGGAGGGAGCAGCGTGGGCGGGTGGCCGGTCGGGACGGTGCAGGTGAGCCATCCCCGCGCGGGCGGGGAGCAGACCTTGTACGGGCCGGCGAACATCGCAGCCTCGGGACCATCCCTGCGCGAGCGGGGAGCAGCTCCCGTCGACCTTGGCGTTGTGGTCCGCCAGGGGACCATCCCCGCAGACGCGGGGAACAGCGTCCCTTCGACGCCCATTCGAGAGCGCGCGCGGGGCCATCCCCGCGCGTACGGGGAGCAGGCCGCCGAGCTCCGCGCCGCACCGAACCACGGGCAGCCTGCTCCCCGCACGGGCGGGGAGCAGAAGGCCGGCCAGGAATCGAGGTCCTGGTGGTCGGGACCATCCCCGCGCGGGCAGGGAGCAGCCCGCCTGGGGCAGCAGCCGCCCCTGGTACGGGGGAACATCCCCGCGCGAGCGGGGAGCAGTAGACGAGTCCGCCGGTGGAGTCCTGGGTCAGGGGACCATCCCCGCGCGGGCGGGAAGCAGCCTCCTTGACGGCCTTGAAGACGCGCATGGGAGCAGATCGTCATCGCCGCCCTGTGCGTCGCCCTCACGGGGCCATCCCCGCGTGCACGGGGAGCAGGTGGTGCTCTTCATGAGGAAGTCGCCGAAGGAGGGGCCATCCCCGCGTGCACGGGGAGCAGGCGATCTGGGACAGGGGCACGACGGTGCCCGCAGGGCCATCCCCGCGTGCACGGGGAGCAGGCGTGCAGGCCCGTGAAGACGCCGCCGTTCGGGGGGCCATCCCCGCAGACGCGGGGAGCAGTACGACGGGCCTGGGGTGATCGCCGGGATCTCGGGACCATCCCCGCAGACGCGGGGAGCAGTCGAGCCCCTTGATCACGCCGCGCCCGGCTTCGGGACCATCCCCGCGTACGCGGGGAGCAGAGCTCGCGCCACACGGCGTCGAGGGACTTGGAGGGACCATCCCCGCGTACGCGGGGAGCAGACGAACGGCTACCTGGCCGATCTCTGGGTGGAGGGACCATCCCCGCGCGGGCGGGGAGCAGGCTCCCTTGGTCTCGTACGTCTCGGACGTGGCGGGACCATCCCCGCGGGCGCGGGGAGCAGAGTGCCGAGGCTGCGGTCCGCCCCTTCTCCGTGGGACCATCCCCGCGGGCGCGGGGAGCAGGTACTCGACAGCCTGTTCCGCGGCGCCTCGCAGGGACCATCCCCGCGTACGCGGGGAGCAGGTGACGGCCAGGAGGGCGACGTCCTCGGCGGAGGGGCCATCCCCGCGTACGCGGGGAGCAGGAGGGGTTGTGCGGAGAGTACCGGCCGTCGCAAGGACCATCCCCGCCTACGCGGGGAGCAGGAGTCGCGCGACGCCTGCCGACGGGCCGCCCTGGGGCCATCCCCGCGCGTGCAGGGAGCAGGCTGCGGACCTCAACGCCGACATCTGGAAGGCGGGGCCATCCCCGAACGTGCGGGGAGCAGCGGACGGCGAGCGTCCCGCCGTCCCCGTCGTGGGGGCCATCCCCGCGTACGCGGGGAGCAGCCCATCCTCCTCAAGGTCGCCCACCGCGCCCGGGGGCCATCCCCACGCGTGCAGGGAGCAGACCCTGGCTCGCCGGATCTCCACCACGTAGTCGGGGCCATCCCCGCGTGCACAGGGAGCAGGCGTGGCTGAGCTCGCCGGAGGCCGCAGAGGCGGGGCCATCCCCGCGTGCGCGGGGAGCAGTGGGCGGTCGCGTACTCCGGCAGGGGCCGGGCGGGCCCATCCCCGCGCGGGCGGGGAGCAGTACCTGCCGGCACAGGGCGCAGCGGCCGTCGTGGGGCCATCCCCGCGCGCGCAGGGAGCAGAGCAGGAGGGCTCGTACCGGGTGCTGCACCTCGGGGCCATCCCCGCGCGTGCAGGGAGCAGGGACTTCCGCTCCGGGCGGGACTTTCCGTACCGGGGCCATCCCCGCGCGTGCAGGGAGCAGTCCAGTTCCTTGTCCGTGATGTATGCGGGCAGGGGGCCATCCCCGCGCGTGCAGGGAGCAGACTTCCTGACCTGCAGTTCTACCCGACGCCGGCCGACTCCTAAGCAACTTTCACCGAAACAGACAAAACGGCCCCAGAGGTCCAGAGAACCACCCGTGGTGAGCAACCCCGGGCACGGTGAGCACGATGGTGAGTAACCAAGCTGCCCGCTCCCCCACTCACCACACCCACCGACAGCGACTCAAGCGACCGAAAAACCAACACCACCCCACCAGACCCCGGCCTCCATGTAGATGAGGGGACCATCCCCGCGCGTGCGGGGAGCAGCGGCCTCCGAGGAGAGCCCGTCCGTCTCGTACTGGGCGACCGGCCCGAGACGGGTGGAGCGGGAAGGAAGGGGCGGCCCGGTGGTACTGCTCCCAGAGCGCGCTGGGCACCGGGCCTCGCCCGCGCACGCCATATCGGCGCGGGCTATGCCCGACCCTATCCACTGGTTCATGGCCCCGTGACTGTGGTCAGCGAGGCAAGGACGGGACAGGCTCCGAGGTGCCCGTGTGTCGAGAAGTGACCCACATGATGACTCTCGCAGGTCAGAGGCCCGTGGTGAGTGCGGTGGTGAGCCTGGTGGTGAGTGGGGTCCAAGAGCGCAGGGCGGATGACGGCCGGCTTCGAGGGAGGGAAGAGCGGCGGGGTGCTCGAAGCGTGCGCGCCGCGGTGCGGGATGTCC
Source organism: Streptomyces sp. NPDC014861 (assembly GCF_043081625.1). Classification (NCBI taxonomy): domain Bacteria; kingdom Bacillati; phylum Actinomycetota; class Actinomycetes; order Kitasatosporales; family Streptomycetaceae; genus Streptomyces; species Streptomyces sp. NPDC014861. The sequence continues at coordinate 5,964 of NZ_JBIBWV010000036.1, read as the reverse complement.
TCAGGGGCGTCCGACCCATGCCTGATGGTGGGACGCGACGTGCAGTCCTTCGCGCAGTCGGCCGCGTAGGACGCCGACGCGGGTTCGGCCCTCCACGACCTGCAGCCCGCTGCTCGACGGGTCCAGGAGACGCCGGTCGATCAGGAGCGGCGGGCGCAGCCACGTTCCGTGCTCTTCCCACTGGCGGCCGACCTCTGGTGGCCGGACCTTGACCCAGTGCACTGGATTCTCGGCGAACTCCTCGATGCAGCCGGCGTCGGTCGCCCCGGTCGGCATCTCGTGGAAGTCCGCGGCCGGGACCGTCTCGAGCCGCCACTGGATCGCGCGCAGGTCGATGCTGCCGTAGTCGTTCACGAAGGCGGGGTTGTCACCGAAGTCGTAGAGGAACTGTTCGAGCACATCGTCCGGCCACCGCAGTGTGGCCACCATCGGGTCGGCGTGGAAGCGGTCGTAGTCGTAGCTGAGACCGCCGGCTCGGCGGCGGGCCATCAGCGGGCCGAGGTCTTTCAGCTTCATACCGCCAGGTGTACCGCAGATTCCCGGAAGTGGCCCCCTGCCCTGGATCAGCCGCCCGTCGGCAGGGGCCGTGACTGCGGGGGCCGCGATGTCATGGACGGTGCGACCCCAAGCCGGGCCCCGAGGATGTCATGTCCGATCCTTCGGGGCCCGTGGTGGTGCTGGAGCGGCCTCTACACGAGCGCGGCGAGGGCCTGCTCAGCCATCTGGATGCCCTGGGTTGCCGCCATGGTGGTGGTGGCCGCCAGGAGGTGCTCCTTGAGCTGGATGGCGAACTGACGCAGGCGGCCCGGTTCGGGATTGCCAGAGGTCGCCTCGGTGTGGAGCTCCTGGGCGACGCGCTCCAGCTCCACGCGGTCGTCGTCGGACAAACCCAGGATGGGACTGACCTGGCCGACGTACCCGGCGAGCTGGACGAACAACGTCGGGTCGACGCCGTCGATGTTGTTCTGCGTGAAGTGCTGCTGCTCGCCAATGATGACGCCCTTGGCGTTCGGCATGAAGTTGTTGTACGTGGTGCCGGGGCGGGGCTGGTTCACGTGGTCCTGCACGCTTCCTCCTGCCAGAGCGCAGCTGACGCCCTGGGGTGTGATGGCGACCATAGACGGGTCGGTGCCAATGTGTTCAATGAGGTTGTGCTCTGCGAGGTGGGCGAGCGCCTGGTGCAGGTCGGTCCCGCTGATCTCGGTTCCCGCGAAGTAGGAGCCGGGGGTCGCGAGGAACAGGGCCGGGTTGACGGGCGTCTGATCGCTGGCGGTGTCGAACAGCCACCGCAGCAGTGCGTCGATCGCGTGGCGAATCCGGGCGACGCGGTCCTTCTGAAGGTCCTTGAGTTCGCGCACCGCGACGCGGCCGGCATCGGTCAGGCAGACGTGGGTCGTGGTCTCCATGGCACGGAGGATCTCCACCAGGCCGTGCTGGTCGAGCTGGAGAGCCAGGATGGCCGGGTCGTCGTCCTCCAGCCCAAGTTCTTCGGGGAAGGCGGTGACGTCGGTGTACCTCGACGGGTTCTGCTTCTCGCGGTCGTCCAGCCACAGCAGCAGGCGGGCCAGGTAACCAGCCACCTCTCCAGGCACCCCACTAGAGGCGGCTTCGATCTGCGTGGAGACGCGAGGAGGGTTCCGTCGTTGAGCGCGCTCAAGGCTCTTGTTGGTCTCCTTGACCAAGTCCCTGGCCCACTTGTCGATCTCGCGCTTGTTGATGCCATTGCGGGCCACATTGCCCTCCTGTCCCAGGTACCTCAGCCAAGGGTACGGACCGGGTCCGACAACGGGCCCTCCGTTTAACGGGACGCCGAGCAGAATGCCCATCGCCATGCGGGCCGGAGAGCCGGTTCAGGCCGTGGTCTCCAGCGCGTAGACCTCGTAGGCGACGGTTCCGTCGTCGGTGTGCCGATCGGACGTGCCAACGCGGGGTGAACCCCGCCTTGGCCAGGACGCGGCCGGAGGCGGGGCTGTCGGGGTGGTGCATGGCCTCCAGCCGGGTCAGGCCGGTGGTGGTGAAGGCGGCGGAGACGACGTGGTTGGCGGCCTGGGTGGCATAGCCGTTGCCCCAGCTGCCCTCTCGGATGATGTAGCTGATGGTGCCCATGGCCGGGGTTCGTCGGCGCAGGGCGATCAGCAGGAACCATCCCCGCGGGCGCGGGGAGCAGCTCCCATCCACGAGGACTGGAGGTCACCTGTGGGGGCGTCCCGGTCCCCGGCATCGCGAAGAAGCTGGTCATCAAGACGGGGAAGAACGCGGACAAGAACCCCTCGGTCGCCTCGCTCTACCGGGCACTCGCCGCAACCGAGGAAACCGCGGCGAACGACGGCCTGCCACGCGCTCCAGGCCCGACCGCATCCGCTGGCCCGAGGACCCGCTCACCCCACCGAGGCCTGAACACCCCCATCTCCCCGCGCCCCCTTCGGGGCGGGTGCTCGAGGAACGCCCCACCGAGTAAGCGCCTCCGGCCCCGTACGGAGGGGGCGTACCTCGTGCACCCTCCGGCCGTCGTCCGGGCAGACGGCGTCCACGAAGAAACTCACCTCTCTTAAGACGTCGTTTCTTATGGTGCAGGCAGGAGCGACTGCGTTCGCCTATGTGGTGGTCCACCCGGCTGTGTTGGAGTAGGACTCGTAGCTGTAGCGGGTGCTGCGGTCCCATTCGTCACCGGTGAGGTGCTTGTACGCGTTGTCGGGTACGTAGAGCAGGGCTTCGGCCCAGACGAGGTCGCTGGCGTACGGCATGAACTGCTCTGGGTCTCGAAGTACGCGCTCAAACTCCTCACGGCCGGCCGCGACGACCGCAGCCCGGGTGTAGAGGAACTGATCGCTCGACAGGCCATCGCCGTTCTCCTTGCGGTCCAGCCTGTACAGGGCCCAGGAGAGCTGCTCGGCGAAGCCGACCACGTCAGATACAGGGCCGTTCGTCAGGCAGGCGGTCAGGGCAGCGGCAAGCTCATCACCCTCAGGATCGGGGACAGAAGGACTGCACGCTTCGATGAGCTGCCAGAAGGCGTTCTCGTTCATGTCGGAGAGCATGGCGGAGGGGTGTGACAGATCGGGGTGTCAGGTGCTTGCCCTGGCTAGTCGGCGGTAGCCGATGAGGGCTGCGGCTACGCCGACGAAGGCGAGGAAATGCTCGGCCTTGCGTTCGTAGCGACGGTGGAGGCGTCGGCAGCCAGCCAGCCAGGACACGGTTCTCTCGACGACCCACCGATGTCGGCCCAGCCTCGTGGAGGATTCGACGCCTCTGCGGGCGATGCGGTGGCGGATGCCCCGCGAGCGGAGCCATCGGCGCAGGTGGTCGTAGTCGTATCCCTTGTCCGCGTGCAGTTTCGCCGGCCTTCGGCGCCGGGGCCCGCGGCGGGATCGGATGGGTGGGATGCCGCGCACGAGCGGCTCCAGGCCCTGGCTGTCGTGCATGTTCGCGCCGGAGATGCCCAGGGACAGCGGCAGCCCGTTCCTGTCACAGATCAGGTGGATTTTCGATCCCAACTTGCCGCGGTCGGTCGGATTCGGTCCCGTCAGTGGCCCCCTTTTGCGGCCCGCACACTGACCGAGTCGATCGCGCACCGCGACCAGTCGAGCTCGCCCCGTGCCCCGAGTTCGTCGAGGATCACGCGGTAGAGCCTGGCCCAGACCCGGTCCCGGCTCCACTGGGCGAACCGGCGGTAGACCGTGGGCCACGCCGGGCCGAACACCGGCGGCAGCTGCCGCCAGGTGCAGCCCGACGTTGCCACGAAGATGATCGCCGCCAGCGCCTCACGGTCACCCGCCCGGCGCCGGCCGCCGCCCTGCGGACGTATCACCTCAGTCGGTGGTACCACCCGCCTGAACAGCACCCACAACTCGTCCGGCACCAGTCGCTCCACGAGATCCGTCATGCACGGATCAACGAACGATCACACCATAAGAAACGACGTCTAAGAGAGGTGAGTTTGCGGCCAGTATGGGGCTTCAGCGGAGCCGGACGCAGAGCGGCTGACCGAGGCGGAACTGGATGCAGATCTTGGTGCCCTTCGGGTACTGAGGCCCGGTCCGGCCGTCGCGGCCCCACCCGGTCTCCACGAACGACGTGTCCGCGCGGGGGCGCTTGGCCTTCTTCCAGCCGGTCGCGGCCGTCAGTTTGCCGCCGGGCCGCTGGTAGAGCCACCGGGCCGACGCCGCTCGCCCTTCCGTCTCCATCGAGGCGTACACCCAGCCGACGCCGCGCTTCTTCGCCCCCTTCTTGTGCCAGTGCTTGACCACGATGCCGGGCATGCACCGGCCCGGTCCCAGCTCCGTTGTGCGGCAGTCGGCCTGGCGGTCGTACTGGTACGACGCTGCTGCGGGGGCCGGGGCGGCGCCCGTGGCCACCAGGAGCAGCGCGAGCGCTGCCGATGCTGCGGTACTGATCAATCGCTTCATGATCAGACAACCGGCCAGCGCCCATGCGGGGGACGCCCTCACCGCGCACACCACACCCCCGAGTGAGCCGAGGGGCGGGGCGCCAGGGGCCTGCCCCTCGCCGCCGGGCCGGTACGGATCGCTGCAGGTGGACCACGCAGGTCTGCACGATCGTCTTCGACCGGACGGTCACGACCGCGTCGGGCAGCCCCTGCAGTCCGTCGCAGTCCAGCATGAGGACGTCGTTCGCGCCGCGGTTCTTGATCTCTGTGAGGATGTGCATCCAGCACTTGGCACCCTCGCCGCCGTCGCCGGCCCACAGCCCGAGGATGTCCCGTCGGCCCTCGGTCGTGACGGCCAGGGCAAGGTAGGTGGGCCGGATCGCCACGGTGCCGTCGTGGACCTTCATGTGGGTGGCGTCGATGAGGTCAGGTCCAGCCGGCGGCCTTGAGAACGGCGGACGCGACAGCCGCGAGCGGTACGTGGGTCGTGTCGATGGTGAAGTCAGCTACGTCAGCCTCAACGAGGATCTGGTCGAGCTGGCCGGCGCGTTCCAGGTGCCAGGACAGGGACTCGAGGTCGCTGTCGGCTTCATGGCGGCGCCGTAGCCGGCTGTGCACGACGGGAAGGTCCGCTGTCAGGCGACACACCGTGAGCGGCATGCCGATGGAAGTTTGATAGCGGTCGCGGTCTGCCCTGTTCTCGGCCACCCCGGCCAGGACGAGCCGCCGCACACCAACATCGAGGTAATTGGCGCTCAGGGCTCGCAGGTTGCGCAGCAGCAGACCGGAGTTGAACAGGTCGTCGTGCGGGGCGGGCCACACCTGGCACAGGCGATCCAGGTCCATGACGGCGTGTGGCACACCGACGTCAGACAGGAGATCGCCCAGCAGGTCGGCAGCCGAAGTCTTGCCGACCCCGACGGTTCCGGTGATCAGCAGCGCACGCGGCTCTGCCTCGTGCGCATGGTCGTCGTGGTTCATACTGCCCGCTTTGCTCTGGTCCCGTCTGAATTGCGCATTATGGCCAAGATCGCGGATTCGAGCACCAGGTTTTGGTGACGGGCACCGTAGCGCAGCTCGCCGCGGCCTGGCAGGTCGTCAGCCCTCTCGACACCACAACCTGGCAGTGGATCCTGGCCATCGCCCTGTCCTACTGTTTCGCGCTCATCTACGAAGACGTACGAGACATGGAAGGAGACCGCGCGATCGGTCGCCGAACCCCCGCGCTCCTGGTGGGCCCATGGCCCATCCGCATCTGGTTCTCCGCCCTCATGGCCGGCATCCCACCGCTGCTGCACTTCCTACTCTTCGCCCCCATAGGCGCCGCCGCGTGGCGGATCGTCCTGTGCGACACCATGCTGGCCGCCGTGTGCTGGACCGCCGCCGTACGGGCCCTGCTCCTGCGCCACACCGCCGCCGACCGCACCACCTACCAGCTGTACGTCCTGTCCTACATCATCGCCCTGGCGACCGGCCCCATCCTCTAGTAGTGCTTTGTTAGGTGGTGTCGTAGGGCTGCCATGGGACGGTCTGTCGGCAGGTGGGGCAGGTGCCGGTCCAGGTGGCGATGAGGTGTT
>NZ_JBIBWV010000035.1:0-65287 GCF_043081625.1 Streptomyces sp. NPDC014861 | reverse complement strand
AAGGACATCATCACGGCGTCCGACATCGCCCGCATGAAGCACCAGGCGATCGTCGGCAACATCGGCCACTTCGACAACGAGATCGACATCGCCGGCCTCGCCGCCGTCCCCGGCATCGTCAAGGACGAGGTCAAACCCCAGGTCCACACCTGGACCTTCGAGGACGGCAAGACCGTCATCGTCCTGTCCGAAGGCCGCCTGCTCAACCTCGGCAACGCCACCGGACACCCCTCCTTCGTCATGTCGAACTCCTTCGCCGACCAGACCCTCGCCCAGATCGAACTCTTCACCAAGACCGCCGACTACCCCACCGGCGTCCACACCCTCCCCAAACACCTCGACGAGAAAGTCGCCCGCCTCCACCTCGACGCCCTCGGCATCCGACTCACCGTCCTCACCGACGACCAGGCCGCCTACATCGGCGTCCCCGTCGACGGCCCGTACAAGCCCGACCACTACCGCTACTGAGCCCGCATGTGTACCGACTGCCTGCCCGTCGTCCGTGATCCGTGGCTGCCCGACCGGCTCCTCACCACCGAGCGGGACCTCCTGATGCCGCTGCTGCGCCGCACCCCGGAGGAGGCGTACGAGCTCCGTACCGCCTGCCCCGGCTGGACCGCCCGCCAGGTCCTCGCGCACTGCGGGGCCGCGCTGGTCCGGATCGTGGAGGGCCGCCTCGAAGAGGGCGTGTTCCTCCCCGAGGCCAACGCCTGCGACGTCGCCGAGCGGGAGGAGTGGCCGCTCGGCCGGGTCCTCGACGAGCTGGAACGCGGCCTCACGGAGGCGGGGCCGGTGATCGCGGGCCACGAGGACGGGCGGCTCGACGCGGTCGCCCTGGGGGAGTGGGTGCACGCCGGGGACGTCCGGGAGGCGTTCGGCGAGCCCGGCGCGTACTGCGGCGACGCCCTCGCCCTCGCCCTGCCGCTGCTCTGCGTCACCAGCCGGCGGCGGGAGACCCCGAGGCTGGTCGGCCGGCTCGCCGACCACGCGGGGGAGGTGGCCCTCGGCAACGAGATCGAGGGCCGCCCGGCCGCCGTCTTCGACGGCGACGCGGCCACCCTCATCCGCATCTACGCGGGCCGCCCCCTGGTCCGCACCCGCTACGCCCTCACCGGCGCCACCGAGCAGGAGCTGCTGATCTACCGGTGAGCCGGTCGAGGGCATAGCCCGTTCGGTCCCCGCCGTCGTGCGGGGCCCCGGGGGCGGGGGTGTGCTGGGTCGAGACCCCCACCCCCGCACCCCCGGGAGCAGCACCATGGCCGTCATCGTCACCGTCGAGATCCCCGGCGGCACCCAGGAGCAGTACGAGGCCGCGATCGGCCGGCTCGGCGACGCCGAGTGGTGGCCGCCGCAGGGCTTCCTCGCGCACGCGGCGGGGCCGGACGGGTCCGGTGGCTGGCGGGTGGTGGACTTCTGGGACTCCGAGGAGGACTTCCTCGCCTTCGCGGTGAAGGCCCGCCCGATCTTCCAGGAGACGGGCATGCCGCCGATCCTGCCGACCTTCCAGGAAGCGGTGAAGGTCATGGTCCGCTGACCCGGCGGGAAGCGGCCGGGCCCGAAAACCCTTTGCGGGGCGGGGGAGCGGCCGCCACCCTTCCCCCATGACCCGTCATCCCGCATCCCGGCCCGTCGCGGACCTGTTCTCCGCCGAGGGCCGCCTCCTCGCGATCCCGCGCCGCCCGGCCCGCCGTGCCGCGCTCCTCGCCCACCTCGCCGAGACCCTCTTCGAGCCCGGCCGCGTGTACCGCGAGGCCGAGGTCAACGAAGCCCTGCTGACCGTGCACGAGGACTATCCGGCGCTCCGCCGCCATCTCGTCGTCGGCGGCGAGCTGGCCCGTACGAAGGACGGCTCGGCCTACCGCCGACAGCGGACGGCTCCTGTCCCCGGAGGCGCGGCCCCCGCCGTCGCGTGACCTCCGCGGTGGTGGCCGGCCTGCTGGCCGGCTACGGCATCGCGATCCCGGTGGGCGCCGTCGGCGCGCACCTCGTGGCGGTCGCCGCCCGCAGTCCGTGGCGTACGGGCGCGGGCGCGGCGCTCGGCGTCGCGGCGGCGGACGGTGTGTACGCGCTCGTCGCGGTCCTCGGCGGCGCCGCCCTGGTGCCTCTGCTCGCGTCCGTCGCGGTCCCGCTCCGCTGGGCTTCCGCCGGTGTCCTGCTGGTCCTCGCGGCGGCCTCGGCCCGTACCGCGCTCCGTGTCCACCGTGCCGGGGCCCCGGTGGCGGACCGGCCGGTCACGGCCCCGCGCCAGGCCTTCTGGACCTTCCTCGGCATCACGGTCCTCAACCCGACGACGGTCCTCTACTTCACGGCCCTCGTCCTCGGCGGCCACACCGCGACGGGTCCGGCCGGGGCGGCCGTGTTCGTGACCGCCGCCTTCGCCGCCTCGGCGAGCTGGCAGCTCCTCCTCTCCACCACCGGCACGGTCCTCGGCAGCACCCTGACGGGCGCGCGCGCCCGGCTCCTCACGGGCCTGGTGTCGAGCGCCCTGATCGCCGTCCTCGCGGTGGGCCTGGTGGTCTGACGGCGTCTCACCGGGCCTGTCCCGGAGGTCCGGAGGGCGGCCGGTGGGTGACGCCCCCGCCGGTCGCCCCGGGGAGCGGAGGAGCGGAGGAGCGGGGGATCGGGGGCTCGGGGGATCGGGGGAGCGCCGTGTCCGTGGCGCCGCCGGGCCGGGCGGTGGTCAGGCGCCAGGGGCGTACCGCGCCAGGAACAGGTCCACTCCGGAGCCGATGACCCGTTCCAGCTCGGCCTCGTCGATCGTCTCCTCCGGTGAGAAGGTCCGCGGGAGCTGCGGGACGCCGACCGTCGCCGCGAGCAGCTGCCGTACCGCCAGGGCCGGGTCCGGCGCGTCGAGCTCGCCCCGGGCGGCGAGCTCGGCGAAGGCTTCGGTCAGCGGCCCGTCGTCCATGGCGTGGCCGATCCGGGACCAGAGCCGCCCGAGCTGCGGGAACCGGTCGGTCTCGCCGATCACGAGCCGCCGCAGCGCCATGACGTCCGGCCGCAGCAGGATCCGTGCCCGGTCCGTCGCCAGGCGCACCAGCGCGGAGCGCAGGTCGGGCGCGGCGGCGAGGGTGGAGCGGGCGGGCTCCAGGTCCGCGTAGACCCGCGGGAGGACGCCGCCGACGACGGCGAGGAACAGGCGTTCCTTGCTGCCGAAGTGCTTGTATACCGTCGCCTTCGACACCCCGGACCGGGCGGTGACGGCGTCCATCGAGGCGGCCGAGTAGCCCTGTGCCAGGAACTCGGTGAGGGCCGCGTCGATGATCGCCCGCCGCTTGCGGGAGACCGCGCCGGCGGGGGCCGGGACGACCGGCATCCCGTACGCGTCGACGTCTTCCGTGCCGGCGGCCATGGCGGTACGTCCTCGGGTTCGGGGGAGCGGGATCCGAGTGTACGAACCGAGCGGTCCGGCCCGCGGAGGGCGCCGCCGTCCCCGCGTCCCCGGCTCGCGTCCCCGGCTCGGTCCGCGTCGGCGGCCGTGTCCCGCGCGGGGCGGGTCAGTCGCGGCGGGCGAGCAGGAGCGCGGTGGTGCCGAGGGCGGCGCCGGCGGCCAGGACGCCGCAGCGGGAGCGCCACGACAGGGCCGACCACTGGGACTCCGCGGACAGGACGGAGCCGAGGCTCGCCCAGGAGCCCGCGGAGAGGATCGACGCGGCCGAGCCGACCGAGCCGATGGACAGGAACGAGCCCACCGAGCCGATCGACAGCGTCGAGCCGACCGAGCCGATCGACAGGAACGAGTTCCGGGAGCAGAGGGACCAGCGGGAACAGTCAGCGCTCATGGACCGATCGTAGGCACGCGCGGGCGTCCGGCGCAGGCGGGCGCGAGGCCGGCGGGCGGCCACCGTCCCCGGCGCTTCGACCTGCGCGGCCCGTGGCCGACGGGCCGCCGGGGGGACCGGTCCCCCCGGTGGCTCTTCGGCGCGGGTCAGGAGCGCAGGTCAGGGGCGCAGGTCAGGAGCGCGGGGTCACCGATCCCGCGTAGACGTGGTCCGGGGTGATCACCTCGGTGACCGCGCGGGCCACCAGGGTGGAGGGCTCCTGGCCGTCGCTGAGGGAGTCCGTGTTCAGCATCAGGACCAGGGTGGCCCGCTGCGAGGGGAGGTACACGGTGACCGTCTCGTAGCCGGGCAGGGAGCCGTTGTGGCCGATCCAGCCGTTGGTGTCGAGGATGCCGAGGCCGTAGCCGGTGCCGGGGAAGCCGGTCGGCAGGGTCTTCATGCGCTGCGCCTGGGTGGCGGGGGTGAGGAGCTTCCCGGTGGCGACGACCGGTGCCCAGCGGCGCAGGTCGTCGAGGTTCGAGATCATCGCGCCGGCCGCCCACGCCCAGCTGGGGTTCCAGTCCGTCGCGTCGGCGACGGCGCCGGTGAGCGTCTGGTCGGTGTAGCCGCGCGGGTGGGGCTCCGGGAACTCGGCGCCCTTCGGGAGGAAGGTGTGCCGCAGGCCGGCCGGGCGCGTGACGTCCTCGCGGAGGACGTCCGCGAGGCGGCGGCCGGTGACCTTCTCGACGACCAGGCCGAGCAGGACCAGGTTGGAGTTCGAGTACTGGAAGGTCGTGCCGGGCTCCGAGGTGTTGGGGTGCCGGTAGCCGTACGAGAGCACCTCCCACGGGTTGAACGGCCGCTTCGGCGCGCTCAGCAGGTCGCGGGTGAAGTCGGGGTCGGAGGTGTACGGGAAGAGGCCGCTGCGCATCTCGGCGAGGTGGCGCAGGGTGATGCGCCGGCCGTTCGGGACGCCCCGCACGTACCGGTCGATCGGGTCGTCGAGGCGGACCTTCCCCTCGTCGACGAGCCGGAGCAGTGCCGTGACGGTGAAGGTCTTCGTCTCGCTGCCGATCCGGACGTACATGTCGGCGGACATCGGCTCGCCGGTCCGCTTGTCCGCGACGCCGGTGGCCCGGACGTAGCAGCCCTTGCCCGGCATCCAGACGCCGACGACGAGCCCGGGGACGCCGGCCTCCCGGCGCGCCTTCTCGACGGTGGAGTCGAGCCGGGCGGTGAGGGCGGAGGGCAGTCGCTCGCTCTGCGGGCAGCGGTCGCCGCCGTGCCGGAGGGGTAGGGGCACGGGCGCGGCCGTCGCCGGGAGCGCGGCGGGCGCGAGCGCGGCCGCCGCGAGGAGCACGGCGGTGGCGAGGAGCCGGCGTCGGTGGGTGCGTGGTCGTGGTCGTCGCATGGGGGCGCCTTCTCGGGTGGGGGCTGACGGCTTGCGGGCGCTGCCAGATCAGCACCGGCGCGGGCGCCCGGGGCACGGCTGCCGTCGCGACCGGGGGCGAGTCCACCCGTACGGGCGCGGGGGCGGGCACGCGCGCGTGCAACCGGGTCCGCGCGGGTGGGCGTCCCCCACGGGGTCCGCGGGTACGGCTCCGCGGATCACGGAACCGGAGGAGAACGACGATGACCAGCACCGCCGCCCGCTCGGCCCGCTACCTCTATCTCACCCGGCACGGCGAGGCCACGCCCGACGAGAGCGGCCTGACGGAGGCGGGCCGGCGCCAGGCCGCCCTGCTCGGGGAACGGCTCCGGGGCGCCCCGCTGACGGCGGTCCACCACGGGCCGCTCGCCCGGGCCGCGGAGACCGCCCGGCTGATCGGGGCGCGGCTCGACGGCGTGCCGGTACGGGTCCGTGACGAGGCCGGCGACTACGTCCCGTACGGGCCCTCCCGGGAGGAGCTGCCGGCGGACGCGGCCGACGCGCTGCTCGGCTTCCTGGGGCAGTTCCCGGAGGCGGAGCGGGCGCGGGGCGCGGAGCCGGCGGCGGAGGCGGTCGCGCGCTTCACGGGGCCGGTCGAGGGGGACGAGCCGCGCCACGAGCTGGTCGTGACGCACAACTTCCTGGTCGGGTGGCTGGTGCGGGCGGCGCTGGACGCGCCGGCGTGGCGGTGGATGGGCCTGAACCACGCGAACGCGGCGCTGACGGTGATCCGTTACGCTCCTGGCCGCCCGCCGTCCCTCGTCCTCTTCAACGACACCTCCCACCTCCCCCACGACCTCCGCTGGACCGGCTTCCCCGAGCGCCTGCCGGTGTGAGGCCGGTCCGGCCCGGTCAGTCGATGTGGACGATCTGGAAGGCCTCGGCCATGCGTCCCGGGGGGAGGCCGGCGGCCGTCGCGTGTTCGGAGAGCCAGGTGCGCAGCAGGCCCGCCAGGTCGTCGAAGTGGGCCGTCTGGGAGGTGTGGATCCGCAGCGCCTCGACCTTGCGGTCGAAGACGGGTGTGACGTCGACGTACTGGTTGGGCGTCGGGCCGGTCATCAGCCACAGCTCGTGGACGGTCCACGGCTCCAGGCCCTCCTCCTTGAGGAGCGAGGGGTGGGCGAAGGGGTTCCGGGCCTCGGGGTAGACCGCGCGCAGGCACGCGTCGCCGACGGCCCGGTGGTCGGGGTGGAGGTCGGCGACCCGGGCCCAGTTGATCTCGGGGGAGGGGACGATGGCCCGCTGCGGCCGCACCTCCCGGATCACCCGGCACAGGTCGCGGCGCAGTGCGACGCCGGGTTCGACGAAGCTGTCGGGGTAGCCGAGGAAGCGGACGTCGGCGACGCCGCTCAGTTTCGCCGAGTGGACCTGCTCGGCGCGGCGCAGGTCCGCCATCGCCTGCCGGGGGAGCATCGGGTCGTAGCCGCCGGCGTCGCCGTCGGTGACGATGCAGTAGGTGACGCGGGTGCCGCGTTCGATCCACTGCATGACGGTGCCGCTGACGCAGAACTCGATGTCGTCCGGGTGCGCGGCCACCACCAGCAGTGACTCCGGCGCGCCGCGGACGGTCGGGTGGTCGGTCGCGAAGTCCTCCATGGCTCCAGCCTGTTGGGGGTGCGGGGGCGTCGCAAGGCCGTCCCGTGGCGTGAACAGGACATGGCACTTACGCGCCATTAAAAAACTTGGTAGATTCAAATCATTGCTCGACTCATGGAACGAGCGGCGCGACACCCCGCACCACGACCCGCAGGACTTCGGACGACACGGAGGCGACCGGCATGTGCAGGATTCTCGGCTCCTTCGCCGCCGGGGCGGACCGCCCCGACCCGGCCGCGCTCGCATCGGCCTCGGCCCGGCAGCGGCACGGCGGCCCCGACGAACACCGGGTGCTCAGCGGCCCCGGCTGGTCCCTCGGCTGCGACCGGCTCGCCGTCACCGACCCGCGCGGCGGACAGCAGCCCTACCGGCTGCCCCACCTCCCCGGCGTCCTCGCCGTCCTCAACGGCGAGATCTACAACCACGCCGAGCTCCGCCGCGCCCTCGCCGCCCGCGGCCACCGCTTCCCCGACCGCTGCGACGGCACCGTCCTGCCCGCCCTCTACGCCGAGTACGGGCCCGCCTTCGCCGAACACCTCGACGGGATGTTCGCGGTCGCCGTCCTCGACCTGAGGCCGGGACGTGCCCAACTCGTCCTCGCCGTCGACGACATGGGCATGAAGCCGCTGTACCTCCACCACGACCCCGAGGACGGCTCCACCCGCTTCGCCTCCGAGATCCCCGCGCTCCTCGCCTTCGGAGGCGTCCGCTTCGCCCCGCGCGAGGACTCCCTCGACACCGTCCTCGCCACCCGTACCTCCTTCGCCACCGCCACCGCCCTCGAAGGCGTCGGCGTCCTCCCGCCCGGCGCCACCGCCGTCGTCCGCCCCGGCGCCGCCCCCGTCGTCCGCCGCCGCGGCCCCCACCGCGCCGCACCCGTCGGCGACACCCAGGACGTGCTGCGCCGCGAGGTCCGCCGGCTCGCCGACGCCGACGTCCCCGTCTGCGCGGTCACCAGCGGCGGCCTCGACTCCGGGCTCGTCACCGCCCTCGCCGCCGAGCACGCCCGCGAGACCGACGCGCCGCCGCTCCACACCTTCCACCTCACCTACCGGGGCAACTGGCCCGGCTCCGAGGCCGCCCACGCCCGCTCCGTCGCCCGCCGGGCCCGCACCGTCCACCACGAGATCGCCCTCGACCCCGACGAGCTCCCCTCCCTCCTCACCCGCACCGTCCGCCACCTCGGCCAGCCCAACGCCGACCCCATCACCCTCTCCACCTACGCCCTCTTCCGCGCCGTCCGGAGCAGCGGCTTCACCGTCGCGCTCACCGGCGACGGCGCCGACGAACTCTTCGGCGGATACGACCGGATGGCCGCCGCCCTCGCCGCCCCGCCCGGCGCCGACTGGGCCGCCGCCTACACCGACGCGCTCTCCGCCGCGCCCCGGCTCCTGCGCGAACACCTCTACACCGCCGACTACCGCGCCCACATCGCCGACACGGGCTCCGCCGCCGACCGCGTCGAGCAGGAACTGCGCTCCGCGCAGGCCGTCGGCGCGGACCGGGTCACCGCGACGACCGCGCTGGAGACGCGGTGGCGGCTCCCCGCCTACCACCTGCGGCGCGTCGACCACCTGGCCATGGCCTGGGCCGTCGAGACCCGCCTCCCCTTCTGCCAGCCGGCCGTCGTCACCCACGCCCGCGCCCTGCCGTCCGCCGCGCGCACCGGAAAACGCGCCCTGTACGAGGCGGGCGCCGAAATGCTCCCCGCGCCGGTGCTGCGCCGGCCCAAGCAGCCCTTCACCCTCCCCGTGGAGGCGATGCTCGCCCCCGGCGGACCGCTGCTCGACACGGTCCGCGAACTGCTCTCCCCGGCCCGGCTCGTCCTCGGCGGCAAGGTCCGCGCCGACCGCGTCGCCCGCCTCCTGGCGCGTCAGCTGGAACGCCCCAACCGCGCCGACGCCCAGGCCCTCTGGGCCCTCGCCGTCCACGAACTGTGGACCGACGTCGTCCGCACGCTGCGGGTCCCGGCGGACTGCGCGGCGGCGTGACACACCCGGCGCTGCTCGTGCGGGCCGACGGCGCGCCCGCGCCGACGCTCGTCGTACGGGTGGACCGGATGCCCGGCGGCCTGCTGGGACTCGGCCGTGAACTGGCGCGGCTCCCCGCCGCCCACGCCAAGATCGCGCTGTACGGGGGCGACGGCGCCGGCGGCCTCCGGTACCGGTTCGTGCAGCGCCTGCCCGGTGGCGGCTTCGACTTCCGGGCCGGCTGCGGGCACTCGCTGCTCGCCTGCGTCGTCGCCGAGGACCGCCCGGGCCCGGTGACCGTCCGGGCGCTCACCACCGGCGACACCGTCCTGTGCGAGCCGGAACCGCCGGGAGGGGCGTACACCCTGCACTTCCTGCGGCCCCCGGACGCCCCCGGCACGCTCCCCACCGGCCGGCCGCGGGACCGGCTGCTCGGCGTGCCGGTCAGCCTCGTCTCGTACGGGAACCCCTACGTGTTCGTCGACGCCCGGCACGTCCGCGCGCCCGCCCGGGCGCACCTGCTGGCCCTGCGCGCCGAGGCCGCGCGGCTGCTCGGGCATCCGCCGGACTCCGCCCTGCCGAAGATCGCCGCGATCGAGCCCGCGCCCGGCGGGCTCTCCGTCCGCGCGCTCACCGTCGGCGGCTGGCATCCGCGGCTCGCCGTGACGGGCGCGGCGGCGCTGGCCGCGGCGGGGGCGCTGGACGGGACCGTCGTGCCCCGGCTCGACGGGCCGGTACGGACCCCGGGCGGCACCGTCACCGTCTCGGCCCGCCCCGACCGGGTCAGCGTCCACCACAAACGGGCGACCGTGCTGCGCGCCTGCCCCCTCCCGTGGCGCATCCACGCAACGGCGTGAACGCGCAGCCGCGACCCCGGTCCCGGGGCTCCGCTCCTCTGCCACGCTGAAACGGACCGGCCGCCGGAACGCCGTGACCGCCGGAATGACGTATCCGTGGGGAGAGCAGGGACAGATGACATTCGAGAATCTGCGGGTCGTCGTGACCGGCGCGTCCCGCTCCTTCGGCCGGGCGCTCGCCGTCGGATTCGCCCATCTCGGCGCCGAGGTCTATGTGTCGGCGCGGACGGTGGAGGCGGCGGAGCGGACCCGGGCCGAGGTGCTGGGCTCGGCCAGGGACCGTATCCACGCCTTCGGCTGCGACCTCAGCCGGCCCGCCGAGATCCGCGAGTTCGCGGCCCGGGTCGGCGAACACACCGACCGGGTCGACCTGTTGGTGAACAACGGCGCCCGCTGGCTCGACGCCATGGACCTGGAGGCGACGAGCGACGCCGAGATCGTGGAGACCATCGAGTCCACGGCCGGCGGCACGGTCCTCATGGTCAAGCACTTCCTGCCGCTGCTGCGGGGCTCACTGCGGCCCGACATCGTGAACATGGTGGCCGTGCGGGACGCCGAGGGCGCCTCCGCGACCGCCGCCGGCGGGGCGCACGAGGCCTTCTGGGCGGCGAAGAGCGCGCAGGCCGGGTTCGCGGACATCCTGGCCCGCCGGCTCCGGCCGTCCGGGGTGCGGGTCTTCTCCCTCTTCCCGCCCGACTTCTCGACCGCCGACCCGCGCTTCACGGAGTGGGACGGCATCGACCCGACCGGGGCCGCCGCCGACGAGAAGCTCACCACCCAGGCCCTCTTCGAGTGCATCGTCTACGCGGTGGAGCAGCCCCGCGACTGCTTCATCCGCTCCTTCCACTTCGAGCCCCGCTGAACGCACCCGCGCACCCGCGCGCCCCGACCCCGCGCACCCGCGTGCCCCGACCCCGCGCACCCGCGCATCCCGGCCCCGCGCACCCGCGCGCCCCGAGCCGCCGCCCCTCCGAACCACCCCTTCGTGCCTACGCTCAGGAGGCTTCCATGAGCACCCCCGTCTGGATCACCGCGACCCCGCCCGCCACCCACGGCGAGCTCCACATCGGCCACCTCGCGGGCCCGTACGTGGCCGCCGACGTCCTGACCAGATACCTGCGGGCCGAGGGCGAGCCCGTCCGCTTCACCACCGGCACCGCCGACCACGCGAGCTCCGTCGAGGTGCGGGCGCGGCAGCTCGGCCGCAAGCCCGAGGAGGTGGCGGAGGGGTACCGGGCCGCGATCACCGCCGACTGGCTGCGCTCGGGCGTCGAGTTCGACCACATCGTCCGGCCCCGCCGCGACCGGGGGTACGGGCGCTGGGTGCGGGAACTCTTCGCGAAGCTGTACGCGGACGGCGTGATCGCCCCGCGGACCCGCCTCCTGCCGTACTGCGAGCCGTGCGAGCGGTGGCTGTACGGGGCGCACGCCACGGGTTCCTGCCCGCACTGCGGGGCGGCGAGCGACGGCGGCATGTGCCACGAGTGCGCCCGGCCCAACGACGGCGGCGACCTCATCGGCGCCCGCTGCGCGGTCTGCGCCACCCCGGCGGTGGCCCGCCGCTGCCGGCGCCTGTACATCCCGCTGGAGCCCTTCAGGGAGACCCTCGCCGACTACTGGGCGGCCGCCGGGCTGCCGCCGAGGCTCGCGGCCCTGTGCGAGTCGCTGGTGGAGGACGGCCTGCCGGACATCGCGGTCGGGCACCCGGCGGAGTGGGGGCTCGACGTGCCGGTGGAGGGCTTCCCCGAGCACCGCATCGACGGCTGCTTCGAGGCGGCGGCGATGCACCTGTTCGGCCACGACGCCAAGGGGCCGCTGCCGGCCCGCGCGATCCACTTCTGCGGCTTCGGGCACTCCTTCTGCCACGCGGTGCTGCTGCCGGTGCTCCTCCTCGCGCAGGGCGTGAAGCTGCCGCAGGACTTCAACGTGAACGAGTCCTTCGTGATCGAGGAGGGGGTGCGGGAGGGGAACGTGTGGGCGCTCGACCTGCTCACCGAGTACGGCTCCGACACGCTGCGCCGGCACGTCCTCCAGGCCCGTCCGCTGGGACGCAGGACCGTCTTCCGCCGGGACCGGCTGGCGGCGGCCCGCCGGGAGCTGGACGAGAACTGGAACAGCTGGCTGTCCCGGCTCTTCACGGCGGTCCGCGAGGAGTGCGACGGGCTCGCCCCGCAGGCGCTGCCGGGCGGCACCGGCTGGGAGGTCCTGGAGCGGCGGCTGCACCGGGCGGTCGACGACCTGCGGGAGGCGTACGGCCCCGACGCCTTCGACCCGCGCCGGGCGGTCGCCGTCCTGGACGAGATGGTCCGCTCGGCGGCGGACTTCGGGCACGTCAACGCGCACGAACGGTGCCGGCCCACCACGGCCTGCCGTCATCTGCCCGCCCTGGCAGCGCAGTTGGCGGTGGCGTCGGCCCTGACGGCGTGGGCGCGGCCGGTGATGCCGGAGGGCGCGGACCGGCTGGCGGCGGCGCTGCGGGTGGAGACCGGGCGGGCGGTGGACTGGCACGCGCTGATCCCGCCGCTGCCGGGCACCCGGCTCGCCCCGCCCTCGGGCCCGGTCTTCGGCTTCTGAGCCCTCGCACCGCACCCGGACCCGTACTTCTCAGCAACTAAGAACTCGGACAGATCCCCGAACCACCCCCCTCCCGCCGCGTGCTCCCGGCGCGCCACGCGCGGGGGCACGCGGCTCCCCCACCTCCCAGGAGCCCCTCGTGTCCCTGCGCGTCGCCATGCTCAGCGTCCACACCTCCCCGCTCCACCAGCCCGGGACGGGGGACGCCGGAGGCATGAACGTCTACATGGCCGAACTCTCCCGCGCCCTCGCCGAACAGGGCGTGGAAGTCGACCTGTTCACCCGCTGCGAGGGCGGCGACGAGCCCCGGACCACCGGTCTCGCGCCCGGGGTGCGGGTCCGGCGGGTGGTGGCGGGCCCGCGCCGGGCGGTGGCGAAGGAGGCGGTCCCCGATCTGGTGCTGCCCTTCGCGCTCGGCCTGCTCCGGGCGGAGCGGGGGTACGACGTGGTCCACTCGCACTACTGGCTGTCCGGGCAGGCCGGCCGGATCGCGGCCTTCGGCTGGGGCGCCCCGCTGGTGCACACCGCGCACACCCTGGCGCTGGTGAAGAACGCCCACCTGGGCGAGGGCGACACCCCCGAGCCGCCGGCCCGGATCCTCGGCGAGCGACGGCTCGCGGCGGAGGCCGAGCGGCTGATCGCCAACACGGCGGACGAGGCCGCGGCGCTGCGCGGCCTGTACGGGGCGGACCCGGCCCGCACCGACATCGTCCGCCCCGGGGTGGACCTGCGGACCTTCGCCCCGGGGCCGGGTCACGACGCGGGGCGGGCGGCGGCGCGGGCCCGGCTCGGGCTGCCGGCGGACGCGTTCGTGCCGCTGTACGCGGGACGGATACAGCCGCTGAAGGGGCCGGACGTGCTGGTGCGGGCGGTGGCGGAGCTGCTGCGGATGGCGCCGGGGCTGCGGGAGCGGCTGCTCGTGCCGGTGATCGGCGGGCACTCGGGCGCGGGGGAGCAGGGGGCGGTGGGGCGGCTGGCGGCGGAGCTGGGCGTGGCGGACGTGCTGCGGCCCGGGCCTCCGGTGCCGCAGGAGCGGCTCGCGGAGTGGTTCCGGGCGGCGGACGTGGTGGTGGTGCCGTCCCGGAGCGAGTCCTTCGGGCTGGTGGCGGTGGAGGCGCAGGCGTGCGGGACGCCGGTGCTGGCCTCGGCGGTGGGCGGGCTGCCGACGGCGGTGTGGGAGGGGGTGACGGGGCTCCTGGTGCGGGGGCACGACCCGGTGGAGTACGCCCGCCGGCTGCTGTGGCTCGCGGCCGAACCGCGGGCACTGGCCACGATGGGGGTGGCGGCGGCCGGACACGCGCGCGGGATGAGCTGGCGGGGGTCGGCGGCGCGCACGATCGAGGTGTACGAGCGGGCGCTGGCGGTGCGGGAGCCGGCCGGGCCGCGGCGGGCGGAGGGGGCACGGGTGGGGCAAGGGCGGCGGCACGCCCCTGCCCCGGCGGCCCCTCTCTCCTGGAGGAACGAGAAGGCCGTAGCACGAGTTTAGCATCTCTTTTGGTTCGACCAAAGATTAGGAACGCTACGGACCGGCCAATTCCGTTGAATCGGCGGCCGATTGACGCACTCGCGCCATGGCGGGTCCACGCACGGGAGAACGGTGGATTCGCCAACGGGCCCCGGACAGAATGGAGTTGTTCTCAGGGAAGGCCCGGCGGCACGGGCCCCCGGAGACGGAATCAGCACCTTCGCGCTGTGACGAATCCTGGAGGAATCATGTCCGTCGAGCAGAACTCCGGAATACGGAAGACCGTCCGTCAGCTCCTGGTCGCCCTCACGGCCTGTCTCGCCGTCGCCGGCGGCGCGGCCTACGCGGTCTCCCCCGACGCCGCCCCGGAAAGCCCGGTCCAGCACGCCGGCGTCACCGTCGACTGGCCGCACAGCACGGCCACCGCGACCCCCGCCCCGCCGGTGAACTGAACCACCGGTACGGAATTCCGGAAGCCCCGTGATCGCCCTGCCACGATCACGGGGCTTTCGCGTGTCCGGAGAAATGCGGAAGGGAATCAGTCGAGCCAGCCGAGCCGCACCGCGCGCACTCCCGCCTCGAATCGACTCGACGCCCCCAATTCCTGCATGAGTTCGGAGAGCATGCGGCTCACCGTGCGCAGCGACACCCCGAGATTCCGGGCGATCTTCTCGTCCTTCATGCCGTCCGCGAGCATCTGGAGCGCCGCCCGCTGCTGCTCCGAGAGGCCGTCGCCGCCCCGCTCGGGCGCCACGTCGTCGCCGTACGGGGTGGCCGTGTGCCAGCAGTGCTCGTACAGGCTCAGGCAGGAGCCGACGAGGAGCGGGCCGCGGGCCAGGATCGCGCCCCGGCCGGGCTCCTCCGGGTGCAGCGGCACCATCGCGTACTGCTGGTCCACCAGCACCATGGTCATGGGGAGTTCGGGGGCGATCCGTACCTCGACGCCGAGCTCGGCGCGGCGCTTGAGCACGGCCGCGGCCTCCGGCCGGACGGCGTCCTGGGTGCGGTAGATCGCGCGGATCCGGACGCCCTGTGCGAGCTTGCGCGCGTCCCGCTCGAAGATCCGCTCGGGGACCTGGCGGGCCGGTCCCGTGGGGTACATCGAGCAGGACGCCTCCTGGGTGACGTCGACGATGTCCTCCAGGGCCTGCTGGATCCGCCGGTAGTCGGTGATGGCCTCGACGGCGATCTCGGAGCCGGCCAGGGTGCCGGGCCGCAGGAAGGTTCCGGCCAGCGTCTCCAGCGTGCCGTACGCGAGGTCCGCCTCGGCGAGGTGTTCGCGGAGCCGGGCCCGCTCCCGGTCCAGGATGCGCAGCAGGGCGATCTCCGGGTCCACCGAGGCGACCGCGTCCTCCTCGGGGCGCCAGTCGGCGTCGCGCAGGTCGGCGGCGGTGGCGTGCCGGCTGGTGGTGGGGACGATCAGGCCGAGGGAGAGCAGTTCGGCCCGACATCGCTCGTACTCGGCGGGCGCGAGACCTAAGCCGGCGGCGACCTCCGTGTAGTTCGACACCCCGCGACGGCGCAGCTCCTGATAGAGCGTCACCAGCAGCCCGGTCCCGCCGTCCCCCGTGCCGCCGTCCGTCGTGACCATGGCGGACCACCCCCTCGTCGTCGCGAAATCGACCGTCCCGGACCGTCAGGCTACGCGCTGCGCCCCGCCCCTCCGAGGTCGTCGGGACCGTTCTCACCGTCCAGCAGACCGAGCCGGGCGGCCTTCACGCCCGCCTCGAAGCGGCTGGCCGCGCCGAGTTCGTGCATGACCTCGGAGATGAGCCGGCTGACCGTGCGCAGCGACACCCCGAGGTTCCGGGCCACCTGCTCGTCCTTGATGCCCGAGGCGAGCATCCGCAGCGCGGCCCGCTGCTGTTCGGTCAGTCCGTCGCCGCCGTGGGTGTCGGGCTCCTGGTGGCCGTAAGGGGTGGCGGCACGCCAGCAGTACGCGTACAGGGCGCGGTAGGCGCGGACGAGGCCGGGGCCGCGGGCGAGGATCGCGGGGGAGGCGGGGTCGCGGGGGTCGGTCGGGAGGAGGGCGAAGTGCTCGTCGGCGAGGACCATGTTCATGGGGACGACGGGAGAGAGCCGGATCTCGGTGCCGAGCGCGGTGCGGGCGGCGAGGTGCTGGTCCATCTCCGGGACCTGGCCGACCCGGTGGCTGTACATGGCCTGGACGCGGACCCCGCGCGCGGCCCGTTCCCGGTCGCGGTCGAGCTCCAGGGCCATCTCCTCGCGGCGGACCGAGCCGGTGGCCATGGTGTGGACGGAGCCGCGGGCGGTCTTCGTCAGGTCGGCGAGCTCGCGGGCGATCCGTGCCGGATCGTCGACGATCTCCACCTCGACCTCGGAGCCGGGCTCGGTCCGGGCCCGCAGGAACGGTCCGGCGAGGGTCTCCAGGGCGGTGTGCGCGCGGCTGGTCTCGGCGAGCCGGCTCTCCAGCCGGTCCCGCTCGTGCCGCAGCAGTCCGAGCAGGGCGACGTCCGGGGCGATGACCTGGGGCGCGGGCGAGACGGCGTCGACTAGTCCGAGCTCGGTCAACTCGGCGCGGGCGCGCTCCCGTTCGGCGTCGGTGAGCTGGAGCTCGCGGGCCGCGTCGGCGAGCGGGGTGCCCGGGGCGGCGCGGAGCGCCTGGTAGAGGGCGAGTGCCTGCTCGCCTCCTGTACGTACTCCGGCGGCGTTCTTGGACACGGCGGCAGCAGACTCCCCTCGGATCGCGCGGATCCCGTTGAAAAACGCCCCGGCAGACCCTGCCACACATTCGAACGTTCCGCACGAGGTTCAGGGGCGGAGCGACCCGGGCGTGATCAGGCGGATTCTTCCGCTTCCTCCGCGCAGTCGGGGCACAGCCCCTTGAAGACCAGCTCGGTCTCCGCGGTCCGCCACCCGGGCAGGCTGCCGCGCGGCGGCGCGGGCGCGGGCGCCGCCACGTTCTCCACCCGTCCGCAGCGCACGCACAGGGCGTGCTGGTGGCGGGGGCCGGAGATCTCGAAGACGGCCGGCAGGCCGGGCCGGTCGAACTTGCCGACCAGGCCGGTCTCCTGGAAGTGCCGCAGCATCTCGTAGACCGCCTGGCTGGTGAGCGTGCCCAGCCGCTCGCGGGCGGTCGCGGTGATCGCCTCGACGTCGAGGTGACCGCCGGCGGCGAGCACCGAGAGGACCTCCAGGCGCGGTCCGGTGACCCGCAGGCCCACGTCCCGCAGGCGCTGGATCACCGCCTCGCGACCGGTCAGCTCTTCCACGACCGCCCTCTCGCCCATCTGGTCCGCTCAAACGTTTGTGGGCATCGTACCTCTTGCCCGTCCGCCCCGACAGGCGGCCGACCGGCCGCAGGGGCCGGGGCCGGCCGCCGGGGACGGCCGGTGGGCGGTCCGGTGGGCCGCCCGGTCGAGGTCAGTCGTCGGGGCGGCACACCAGCAGCACGGATTCCGTGCGGTCGTCGATACGCTGCCGCCGCCGGCCCTCGATGTGCAGCCCCGCCGCGTGCAGTTCGGTCGCCAGCCGGTCCTGGTCCACGATCCACTTGTCGGTGGTCAGCACCGCCCGCTCCGCGGAGAGCTTCCCGGTCCTGGTCGTGCAGTAGGTGACCCGCTCGCTCATCGACCCCAGGTCGAAGTCCTGCCGGGCCACCACCCACTCGTCGATCCCGTCGAACCGCGGCACCTGGAACGCCCAGGTCCTGCGCGGCTCCGCCACCAGACCGGGCCACAGATGCGCGGTGTAGTCCAGGGCCAGAGCCCCGCCCGTCTCCAGATGGTCCGCGACCTCCCGCAGCAGCCCCGGGCGCCGGGCCGGCGGGAGCGCCGACACCATCGCGCCCGCGAGCAGCGCCAGCCGGTAACTCCCGCGCAGCCGCAGCTCGGTGAGGTCCGCGCGGTGCGTCGCCACCAGGCCGGCCACCTGCGGGCCGATCCGGCGGGCCCAGGCGTCGAGGCGCTCCAGTGCGGAGGCGTCCCGGTCCACGGCCTCCACGGCGAAGCCGTGCCGGGCGAAGGGGACGGTGAGCCGCCCCGCGCCGGAGCCGAGGTCCAGGACGGGTCCGCCGGTGGAGCGGGCGAGGCCGAGGTACCGGACGATGTCCGCGCTGTGCGGGCCGAGCAGGGCGTCGTGCAG
The DNA here is from genome assembly GCF_043081625.1 of Streptomyces sp. NPDC014861. Taxonomy (NCBI): domain Bacteria; kingdom Bacillati; phylum Actinomycetota; class Actinomycetes; order Kitasatosporales; family Streptomycetaceae; genus Streptomyces; species Streptomyces sp. NPDC014861. The sequence goes on along the minus strand of NZ_JBIBWV010000035.1, from coordinate 47,531 downwards.
CCAGACGGACCCCTCGTCCATCGCGGCGACGGACTCCAGGCCGGGCAGGGCGTCGGAGGCGATCCGCACCCCCGCCCCGGCGGCGGGTGTCCGCTCCCGCTCGTATCGGGACGGCAGGACCGGCGCGAGCGCTGCGGGCACGGCGGGCAGGGAAGTGCCGCTCGGGGTGTGCATCGCTCCTCCAGGGGCTCGCTCGGTCCATGCCGTCCTGGGCGAGGCGCCCGTGCCGCCGGGACCGCGCCGCTGCGACCATCGTGACCTGCGGGGGAGCCCCGATCCACCGGATCGGGCTGCGTGAACACGCGATGGCGTGGATCTGCCACGGCCTCCAGGGGGAGGGGCGTCGGGGCCGTGGGTCCGCCACGGCCTCCAGGGGGAGGGGCGTCGGGGCCGTGGGTCCGCCACGGCCTCCAGGGGGAGGGCCGCCGGAGCGCCGTCGGCCCCCCACGACCTCCCGGGGGTGGCCTCAGAGCGCGCGGCCCCAGCGCGTCGGGCCGAGCGAGGCGAAGCCCCGCTCCCGGTAGAACGGCAGCGCCGGGTCCGCCTCCACCGGCAGCTGCACCCGCTGTTCCCGCGCCTCGTAGTCGCGCGTCCGGTCGGTGGCCGCCGCCAGCAGGGCCGTACCGATCCCTCGGCGGCGCGCGCCCTCCTCGACGGCCAGCGCGTACAGCTCGCCCTCGCCCGGCACCGGGACCCCGCACGCGGCGGCGCCGACGAGCCGGCCCTCGCCGTTCTCCGCGACCAGCCAGCCGAGCCAGCCGGGCGCGCCTCCCGGAATTTCTATTTCCGCGCGTATCCGCGGCAGCGCGCATTGTGTCGAGATCAGCCGGCGTAGCGGGATTTCCTCCAGCATTCCGGCGTAGCTGCTCCGGATCGCGTCGGCGAGCAGCCTGGATATCGTCGTCGCGTCGCCGGCGGCTGCCGTACGGACGCCAGCGAGCTGCATTGGATCTGTACCCTTCGCCGTGCCGAGCGCCGTGGTGAGCCGGAGCTCCAACGTACCCACAATAGCGAGCGGTTCCGGGGCGCGTGACCGATGCGAAATCTACGAATTCGCTTAGTAAATAACGGAGTTGGTCCGGACATTAGACCGGGAAGGAACAACAGGCGACGACGAGCGGAGCCATCGCGAGAGCGGCCGCGCCGATCGTCAGGAGCGCGCGCAGCACGGGGTGTCCCGCGCTGTACGGGGTGAGGATCCGGCGCATCCGGAGGGCGGCCGAGGGTCCGCCGGCGGCGAAGGCGGCGCGCGGCGCGCGGCCCGCCGCGAGGGCGTAGAGCGCGGTGGCGAGCGCGTCGCGGGTGCAGCGGCGCAGCGCCCGGTCGTCGGCGGTCATCTCCAGGAGCAGCGGGACCGCCGTGGAGCCGTGCCGGGCGAGCGGCAGTCGCCGGAAGACCGCGCCGAAGGCCTCGGCGGCGGCGACCAGCAGGTGGTGCCGGCCCGCGATGTGGGCCCGTTCGTGGGCGAGGGCGGCGGCGAGCTGCGCGGGGGTGAGCGTGGCGACGGCCCCGGAGGAGACGACGACCCGCCGGCTGCGGCCGGGCAGGCAGTAGACGGCGGGTCGTTCGTGGTCGAGGACGGTGGCGCGCAGCTCGGGGTCGTACCGGCCGATCAGCCGCAGGACGTCCCCGTGCGCCCGGCGGGCCCTGCGGGCCCTCAGCAGTCCGCGGGCGAAGGCGGCCGTCGGTACGGCGAGGACGGCGGCGGCCACGAGGAGTGCGGCGGCCTCCCGGCCGCGCAGGGCGAGCAGGGTGCCGGGGGCCGGGAGGTGGAGCGTCAGGACCATGTCGGTGAGGCGGTGGCTGGACGCGTTCGGCAGCAGCAGCTGCGCCGGGAGGAGGGCGCTCGCCACCGCGAAGACGGCGCCGCAGGCGGCCCAGACGGTGACCGCGAGCCGGGGCACCTGCTGGGCCCAGCGGGCCCGGACGAGCAGCCAGGGCACGCCCGCTCCGGAGAGCAGCGCGAGCCCGAGGGGCACGAGGGCGTGGTGGTTCACGGGTGGCCTCCCGGTGCGGTCCCGGTCCCGGCGTCGAGGTCGCCGCGGGCGGTGCGGAGGGCGGCGTCGAGGGCTTCGACGTCCTCGTCGGAGATGGCCTCGACGAAGCGGAGGAGGGCGGCGGGGCGGTCCAGGCTGTCGCCGAGGGCGTCGCTCATGAGCCCGGCGGTGTACTCCTCGCGGCTGCGGACCGGTTCGTAGAGCCAGGCCCGGCCGGCCTTCTCGCGGCGGAGCCAGCCCTTGCGGTGCAGGATGTCGGCCACCGTCATGACGGTGGTGTAGGCGACCCGGCGGCCGCGGTTGATGTCGTCGACGATCTCGCGGACGGTGGCGGGCCGCTGCCAGGCCCACAGCCGGTCCATGATCTCGGCCTCCAGCTCTCCCAGCCGGCGCACGTGCATCCCCTCCCCTCGCGGGCGGCTGTCATCGTACGGGTCGCACACCCGCCCGAGGTATACCCCCCAGGGGTAAGATGGCGGGTTCGTGACGGCCCCGGACACGGCCACCGCCCCCGTGCGGCGGCCCGCGGTCGCGGGCCCCTCGCGCGGGGGCGGTGGTGGACTCCGTCAGGTCCGGATCAGCCGGGCGATCGCCTTGGACGCCTCGCCGACCTTGACCTTCGCCTGGTCCCCGCCGGCCGCGATGGCCTCGGTGACGCAGCAGCTCAGGTGCTCGTCGAGGAGGGCGACCGCGCAGGACTGGAGGGCCGCGTTGATCGCCGAGACCTGGGTCAGGACGTCGATGCAGTAGACGTCCTCGTCGACCATCCGCTGCACCCCCCGGACCTGCCCCTCGATCCGCCGGAGCCTTCTGATGATGTCTTCCTTGTGCTGCACGTAACCGGCCACGGCGGGCTCCCGTCAGGTCAGGGTTTCCGGGTCACTTGTCCGCGGCCTGGAAGCCGCGCAGCCGCAGGCTGTTGCCGACCACGAAGACCGAGGAGAAGGCCATCGCGGCGCCGGCGATCATCGGGTTGAGCAGACCGGCGGCGGCGAGCGGCAGGGCGGCCACGTTGTAGGCGAAGGCCCAGAAGAGGTTGGACCGGATGGTGCCGAGCGTCTTGCGGGAGAGCCGGATGGCGTCCGCCGCGGCCCGCAGGTCCCCCCGTACGAGGGTGAGGTCGCCGGCCTCGATGGCGGCGTCCGTGCCGGTGCCCATCGCCAGACCGAGGTCGGCCTGGGCGAGCGCGGCGGCGTCGTTGACGCCGTCGCCGACCATGGCGACCGAACGGCCCTCGGCCTGGAGCTTCTTGACGACGTCGACCTTGTCCTGCGGCATGACCTCGGCGATGACCTCGCCGATGCCGACCTCGGCGGCGACGGCCTCCGCGACCGCCTTGTTGTCGCCGGTCAGCAGGATCGGGGTGAGGCCGAGGCCCCGGAGCCGGCGGATCGCCTCCGCGCTGGTCTCCTTGATCGCGTCGGCGACCTCCAGGACCGCGCGGGCCTCTCCGTCCCAGGCGACCGCGATGGCCGTCTTCCCGGCCTTCTCCGCCGCGTCCTTCGCGGCCTTGAGGCTCGCGGGCAGGGACATCGCCCACTCCTCCAGGAGCTTCTCCCTGCCGACCAGGACGGCGTGCCCGTCGACGACGCCCTGGACGCCGAGACCGGGGATGTTGGCGAAGTCCTCGGGGGTGGGCAGGGTGCCGACCTTCGCGGCGGCGCCGGTGGCGACGGCCTGGGCGATCGGGTGCTCGGAGGAGTGCTCCAGGGCGCCCGCCAGACGCAGCACGTCGGTCTCGTCCGTACCGGCGGCGGTGTGGACCTTCAGGAGCGTCATCCGGCCGGTGGTGACGGTGCCGGTCTTGTCCAGGACGATGGTGTCGACCTTGCGGGTGGTCTCCAGGACCTCGGGGCCCTTGATCAGGATGCCGAGCTGCGCGCCGCGGCCGGTGCCGACCATGAGGGCGGTCGGGGTGGCCAGGCCCAGGGCGCACGGGCAGGCGATGATCAGGACGGCGACGGCGGCGGTGAAGGCGGCGGTCAGGCCCTGGCCGGTGCCGAGCCAGAAGCCGAGGGTGCCGAGCGCGAGCGCGATGACGATCGGGACGAAGACGGCGGAGATCCGGTCGGCGAGCCGCTGGGCGGCGGCCTTGCCGTTCTGCGCGTCCTCGACGAGCTTCGCCATCCGGGCGAGCTGGGTGTCGGCGCCGACGCGGGTGGCCTCGACGACGAGCCGGCCGCCGGCGTTCAGGGTGGCGCCGGTGACGGAGTCGCCGGCGGAGACCTCGACCGGCACGGACTCGCCGGTGAGCATGGAGGCGTCGACGGCGGACGAGCCCTCGACGACGGTGCCGTCGGTGGCGATCTTCTCGCCCGGGCGGACCAGGAAGCGGTCCCCGACCTGGAGTTCGGCGGTGGGCACGGTGATCTCGCGCCCGTTCCTGATCACCGTGACTTCCTTGGCGCCCAGCTGCATCAGCGCCTTGAGCGCGGCTCCGGCCTTCCGCTTCGAGCGGGCCTCGAAGTAGCGGCCGGCCAGGATGAAGGCGGTGACGCCGGCGGCGGCCTCCAGGTAGATGTTCCCGGCGCCGTCGGTGCGGGCGATGGTGAACTCGAAGGGGTGCGTCATCCCCGGCGTACCGGCGGTGCCGAAGAACAGCGCCCACAGCGACCAGGCGAAGGCGGCGATCGTGCCGACCGAGATCAGCGTGTCCATGGTGGCCGCGCCGTGCCTGGCGTTGGTCCAGGCGGCCTTGTGGAAGGGCCAGGCGGCGTAGACGACGACCGGCGCGGCGAGCGTGAGGCTCAGCCACTGCCAGTACTCGATCTGGAGCGCCGGGATCATCGCCATCGCGATGACGGGGACGGCGAGCGAGACCGCGGTGATCAGCCGCTGCTTCAGCGGGCGCAGCTCCTCGTCGGCCTTCTCCTCGTCGGAGGGGCCGCCGTCGCCGGGGCCGGCGTCGGACTTCGGCGGCGCGGGCTCCTCGGCGGTGTAGCCGGTCGCCTCGACGGTGGCGATCAGCTCGGCGACCGGGATGTCGGCGGCGAAGGTGACCTTCGCCTTCTCGGTCGCGTAGTTGACGGTGGCCTCGACCCCGTCCATGCGGTTGAGCTTCTTCTCGATCCGGGCCGCGCACGAGGCGCAGGTCATGCCGCCGATGGCGAGCTCGACCTGGGCGGTGCCGGGGGTCGTCGTGGTCATGAAACTGCTCCCTCATTCTTCCTGTGCGCGGGGGCCGGGGCCCGGGCGGGGGTACGGGGCGGGCCCCGGCGGCCGGATCGGTCAGGTGCCGCCGGTCAGGCGCGGCCGGTCAGCTCGTAGCCCGCGTCGTCCACCGCCGCGGCGATGGCGGCGTCGTCGGGCGCGCCGTCCGTGGTGACGGTCACCCGGCCGCCGTCGACGTCGACGTCCACGGAGAGGACGCCCTCCAGCGCGCTCACGGAGGTGGTGATCGCGGTCCTGCAGTGGCCGCAGGTCATGCCGGAGACGGCGTAGACGGTGCTGGTGGCGTCGGCGACGGCGACCGCGGTGGTGGTGCCGGTCGAGCAGCTGTTGTCGGGGGTGCAGCAGGAACCCATGTCGTCCTCCATCGTGTGGCGGGTGGACCGGATACCCTCGGGGGGTATCGGCGGTGTGGGTTCATGTATACCCCCCAGTGGTATCCGGCGCAAGTGTCGGACCGGCTTGACTTGATACCCCCCAGGGGTATGGTGAAGTGCAGAGCAAGAGGAACGCCGAGCATGGGAGACAGCCATGAACACCGGAGTGAAGATCACCGCCTTCGCCGCCGCGCTCGCCGCGACCTTCGGCACCGCCTACGGCGTCGGGAAGGGCGTCGGACCGGTGGACGAACCGAAGAGGGCCGACCACGGCGAGCACGCCGCCGCGACCCCCGCGCCCAGTGCCTCCGCCGACGGCCACGAGGGCCACGACGAGGCTCCCGCGCCCAGCGCCTCCGCCGGTGAGCACGCCACCGCCACCCCCGCCCCCACGGCCGGCGGCCACGAGGGCCACGACGAGGCTCCCGCCCGGGCCGGCGCCGCGCTCCCCGGCGGCCTCCAGGTCTCCGACGGCGGCTACACCCTCGCCCTGGAGACCCCCACCCCGCCCGCGGGCCGCAGCACCCTGAAGTTCTCCGTCAAGGACGCCGCAGGGAAGAAGGTCACCGCCTTCACCACCGAGCACGGCAAGGAGCTCCACTTCATCGTCGCCTCGCGCGACCTGACGGTCTTCCGCCACCTCCACCCCGAGAAGGCGCCCGACGGCACCTGGACCGTCGAGGCCGACCTCCCCGCCGCCGGCGCCTACAAGGCCTTCGCCGACTTCAAGCCCGCGGCGGAGGGGGCGAAGGCCCTCACCCTCGGCGTCGACCTCGGCGTCCCCGGCGCCTACGCCCCGAAGCCGCTCCCCGCCGCCGCGCCCACCGCCGCCGTCGACGGCTACCAGGTCCGCCTCGGCGGCACGCTCGACCCCGGCAAGGCCGGTGAGCTGCGCCTCACCGTCACCAAGGACGGCAAGCCGGTCACCGACCTGGAGCCCTACCTCGGCGCGTACGGCCACCTGGTCGCCCTCCGCCAGGGCGACCTCGCCTACCTCCACGTCCACCCCAACGAGGGCGGCCCCGGCCCCGACGTCTCCTTCACCGCGACCGCCCCGAGCACCGGCACGTACCGCCTCTTCCTCGACTTCCAGCACGAGGGCAAGGTCCGCACGGCCGCCTTCACGGTGAAGGCCGGGGCGCCGGGCACCGCCCCCGCGCCCGCGGCGACGCCGTCAGGCACCGCCTCGAAGACGGCCGAGCACGATGCGGGAGGTCACTCGCACGGCTAGTCTGGTCATTGGACTAGACCTGTAGTCGTCATTCATGGAGGAATGGGCGCAATGAGCAACCGTGCTGTCCTGGAGGTGATCGCCCTCGACGAGCAGGACGCGGTCGCCGCCCAGACCGGGGGCGCCGACCGCCTCGAACTCGTCACCGACATGGCGGCGGACGGCCTCACTCCGTCGACGGCCACCTTCACCGCCATCCGCCGCGCCGTCGACATCCCGCTCCGCGTGATGCTCCGCCTCACCGACGGCTTCTCGGCCGGAGGCCCCGAGGCGATCGACGCCCTGGCCCACCGGGCGGCGGAGCTGCGGGCGGCCGGCGCGGACGAGTTCGTCCTCGGCTTCCTCACCCCCGACGGCGAGCCCGACCTCGTCGCCGTCGAACGGCTCATCGCGGTCCTCGACGGCGCCCGCTGGACCTTCCACCGCGCCATCGACCGGGCCGCCGACCGCGACGGCCTCCGCAAGCGCCTCGCCGACCTCCCCGGCCTCGACACCTACCTCACCGCGGGCTCCGCCGAGGGCGTGGACGCCGGCCTCCCGGTCCTCGAGACCGAGGCCACCCGCACCGGCGAGCCCGGCTACGAACCCCAGATCCTGGTCGGCGGCGGCCTCCGCCTCGACCACCTCCCGCGCCTGCGCGCCGCCGGCCTCACCGCCTTCCACATCGGCGGCGCCGCCCGCCCCCAGGGCTGGACGGCCCCCGTCTCCCCGGACGCCGTCCGCACCTGGCGGGAGGCGGTCGACGCGTAGCCGCCCCCGGGCCGCCCACCTGCACCGGGCGGCCGCTCGCCCTCCCCGCACGGCGGACGTGATCGACGCGGCACCCGTACGGCGGCCGATCGCCACCCGGCTCCCCCGGTGGGCCGGGCTCGACGTGCCGGAGGTGGCCCCGGCCGGGACCGACGACACGGTGTCCCGGCTCGGGGCGACCCCGTCGCCCGGCCGCCGACGGCGGAGTGGGCCGGCGGGCGGGCCGACAGCGAGCGGTGGTGGCCGCCCCGGCTCCCGCCCGCGCTCCCGCTGCCCCTGCCCCGCGAGGGCTGTCGTAGCGCCGTGATACCCCTGTCCCCATGACCCGGTTCCACGACTTCAACCTCAAGCTGCTCGTCATCGAGGAGCTCATGTACACGGCGGGGACGCTGCTCCCGGTGTACGACGTGCACGCGCGGCTGGCCGAGAAGGGCATCGGCGACGCCGCCTCCCACGTCCTGGAGAACGGCCTCGACGAGGAGGTGCTGCCGGAGTCCCGGGAGTACTTCGAGGCGCTGGAGATCCCGGCCGAGCTGCTCGCCACCGTCGAGGAGCTGTGCTTCGACGCCGGGACGGACGTCTTCCACCACTGCGCCCCGGCGTGGGACGGCGAGGACGACCTCTTCGACGTGCGGTCGCTCGACGACCTCGACCTGCTGCCCAACCTCCGCGAGGTCACCTTCGTGGAGGACGGCGTGCTCGCGGTGCCCGGCGCGGCGGAGATCTTCGCCGCGCGGGGCATCGCCACCGACTGAGCCACCGACTGAGCCACCGACTGCGTCGCCGGCCGGAGCGGGGCAGGTGTCAGGCGGGTGCCGTCGCCAACTGCGCGGGCAGCGGGGCCGCGTGGACGACGGTGAGGCCGGAGACGGCTCGGGTGAGGGCCACGTACAGGCGGCGCAGGCCGGTGCGCTCGTCCGGTTCGCCGTCGACGACCGCGGCCGGCTCGTCGAGGACCACGTAGTCGTACTCCAGGCCTTTCGCCAGGGACGCCGGCACGAGCGTGAGGCGCGACTCCGCGGTCGTCTCCTCGCCGGGGGAGAGGTACGGCATCCCCGCCGCCTCCAGCGCCTCCGCCAGCGGCGCGATCCGCGCGTCGGCGGCGATCAGGCCGATCGAGCCCTCGTGCCGGAGCGCGTCCGCGCAGGCGGCCACCACCGCGGCCTCGGAGGGTCCGGCCGCCTCCCGGATCTCGAAGGCGCCCGGGTTCTCCCGGACCGACTCCACCGGCGCGAGCCCCGGCGCCATGTGCGGCAGCAGCCGGGACGCGTACGCGATGACCTCGCTCGGCACGCGGAAACCGGCGGTCAGCTCCTCCACCCGTGCCTCGGGCTTGCCGAGGTGCGCGAGCGCGCTCTCCCAGCTCCGGGTGGCCCACGGCGTGGTGCCCTGCGCCAGGTCGCCGAGGACCGTCGCCGAACCGGTCGTGCACCGGCGGCCCACCGCCCGGTACTGCATGGGGGAGAGGTCCTGCGCCTCGTCGAGGACGACGTGGCCGAGCGAGTGGGTGCGCTCCACCAGGTCCGTCGCCTCGTCGATCAGCACCGCGTCCGCCGCCGACCACTTCGCGGTCTTCACGCTCCGCGCCGGCTTCGCCCACAGCAGCAGCTTCTGCTCCTCGTCGCTCAGTACGCCGTCGGCGTGCTCCGCCAGGAACTCCGGGTCGCTCAGCAGCCGCAGCACCAGCTTCGGCGGATCGATCTGCGGCCAGCACTCCTTCACGACCGCCTTCACCGCCGTGTTCCGGGCCACCGCGTCCTGCACCCGGTCGTCGGGTGCCTCGCCCGCCTGCTCCATCCGCACCAGGACGGCGTGCGCGATCCGCTGCGGCAGCGCCTCGCGGGCCGCCCCGTACCGGATGTCACGTGCCGTCAGTTCGCGGACGATCTCCTCCAGTTCGTACGCGGGGACCCGCCAGCGCCGGGAGCCGCGGACCACCATCAGCGGCTCCGTCGGCAGCTTCACGTGCGAGCGGACGGCCCGCCGCAGCACCTCCGCCATCCGGGCGTCGCCCTTCACGACCGCCGTCGGCGCCCCGTCCGCCCCGCGCACCTCCACGTGCGCCACGAGGTCGTCGACGGTCGCCTGCTTCACCTCCAGCTCGCCGAGGGCGGGCAGCACCTGCTCGATGTAGTGGAGGAAGGACCGGTTCGGGCCGATCACGAGCGTCCCGGTCCGGGCCAGCCGCTCCCGGTGGGCGTACAGCAGGTAGGCGACACGGTGCAGGCCGACGGCGGTCTTTCCGGTGCCCGGGCCGCCCTGCACGCACACCGTGCCGGAGAGGCCGGCGCGGACGATCTCGTCCTGCTCGGGCTGGATCGTCGCCACGATGTCCCGCATGGGGCCCACGCGCGGCCGCTCGATCTCGGTCTGGAGCAGCTTGCTGGTCCGCGACCCCTCGGCGGAGCCGGAAAATGTCTCAGCGGACGGGTCGGACAGGTGCTCGTCCTCGTACGCGGTGAGCTCGCCGCCCGTGTAGCCGAAGCGGCGGCGCAGTCCCACGTCCCGCGGGTCCTTCTTCGACGCCTGGTAGTACGGCTGCGAGACCGGCGCGCGCCAGTCGATGACCATGGGGTCGCCGTGCGCGTCGTGGACGTGCCGGCGGCCGATGTAGAAGCGCTGCCCCTGCTGGGTGGGCGGCAGGTAGTCGAGCCGGCCGAAGAAGAGCGGGGTGTGCGCGAGGTCCGCGAGCGCCTTGACGCGGTCCTCGATCTGGCGCTCCAGGACGATCGAGTTGACCCAGTTCGCCGTGACGTCCTTGATGTCCAGGGCTTCCACCTCCTCGCGCATCGCGCGCAGGGCGGCACGGGAGGCGGAGAGGTGGGACCGTTCGCGTACGAGCGGGTCGTCGGTGGGCACAGCTGCGGACACGGTGAAGCCTCCGGTCGGGCATGCGGACGGACACACGGGCAGGGCGATGTGGCCGCCGGTTTCCGACCGGACGGCGGCGCGCTCCTCGTGCGCGCGGGCGCGTCCGGGAGGCGGGGAAGCCGGTGATTGTAGCTCCGGCCCGTGGGCGGGTGCGAATCGTTTTCCCGTAGGGGGAGGGATCCGCCGTAAGGGGGACGCGGGTTCCATCCCCAGGCCGATGTGTTCGGAATGTCCGGATTCCAGAATGGAACCATGACCGCGACGACCTTCACCCTCGTGACCACCGTCCCCCGCCCCCGTCCCCGCCACCTCATGGCAGCCCTGCGGGCCTTCGGCTCGGCAGCCGTCGAGGTCGCCCTGCTGGGCCACTACGGCGACGCCCCCGGCCCCGGCCCCGGCGGCGCGACCGCCGCCGGCGCGGGCGTCAGGAACCCCCGCCCGTCCCACGTCCCCGCCCCGCCTCCGCCCCCGTCCTGCGCCCGCGCCTCGAACCCGGCCCCCACCACCACCCCCGCCCCGCCCCCGGACTGAGTACCCGCCCGCCGCCCGACTGAGTACGCGCACCCCTGACGGCGCCCCCGGCGCGCTGCTGGGATGGGGGCATGACGACGCCCCCGCACCCCGCCCCCGCACCCGACCCCTACGGGCCGGGCCCCCTCGCGCTCCGTGCCTTCGCGGGCTTCGGTCTGCTGCTCGTCGCGGTGTGTGTGATGGCCACCATGGCGGTCACCCTGACCGACGCGATCTCCGGGGACGGCGTCGGACGGGGCTTCGTCACGGCCGCGTTCTGGGCGGAGGGCCTCGCCGCCCTGGCGGGCGCGGCGGCCCTCGCCGTACCCCGCCGCGCCCTCGTCGTCGCCCAGTACTCCCTGGCGCTCGCGGGCCCGCTCCTGGCCCTGATGGACTGAGCCCCGCCACCGCCTACCCCGCCACCCCCTACCCCGCCGCCCCTAAGGCGCCAGGAGCTCGTCCGCGTCGACGATGCGGTACGCGTACCCCTGCTCGGCGAGGAAGCGCTGCCGGTGGGCGGCGAAGTCCTGGTCGATGGTGTCGCGGGCCACGACCGAGTAGAAGTGCGCCTGGTGGCCGTCGGCCTTCGGGCGCAGCACGCGGCCGAGGCGCTGGGCCTCCTCCTGGCGGGAGCCGAAGGTGCCGGAGACCTGGATGGCGACGGTCGCCTCCGGCAGGTCGATGGAGAAGTTGGCGACCTTGGAGACGACGAGGACGTTGATCTCGCCGTTGCGGAACGCGTCGAAGAGCCGCTCCCGCTCCTTGTTCGACGTCTCGCCCTTGATGACCGGCGCGTCGAGGTGCGCGCCCAGTTCGTCGAGCTGGTCGATGTACTGGCCGATGACGAGGATCTGCTGCCCGGCGAACCGCCGCACCAGCGCCTCGGTCACCCGCCGCTTCGTCGCCGTCGTCGCGCAGAAGCGGTACTTCTCCTCCGCCTCGGCCGTCGCGTAGGCGAGCCGCTCCGACTCGGTGAGGTTCACCCGCACCTCGACGCAGTCGGCGGGCGCGATGTACCCCTGCGCCTCGATCTCCTTCCACGGCGCGTCGAACCGCTTGGGCCCGATCAGCGAGAAGACGTCCGCCTCCTTGCCGTCCTCGCGCACCAGCGTCGCGGTCAGACCGAGCCGGCGGCGGGCCTGGAGGTCGGCGGTGAACTTGAAGACCGGCGCGGGCAGCAGGTGCACCTCGTCGTAGACGATCAGGCCCCAGTCGCGGGAGTCGAAGAGCTCCAGGTGCGGGTAGACGCCCTTCCGCTTGGTGGTGAGGACCTGGTACGTGGCGATGGTGACGGGCCGGATCTCCTTCTTCGTCCCGCTGTACTCGCCGATCTCGTCCTCCGTCAGCGAGGTCCGTCTGACCAGCTCGTTCTTCCACTGCCGGGCGGAGACGGTGTTGGTGACGAGGATCAGCGTCGTCGCCTTCGCCTTGGCCATCGCCCCCGCGCCGACCAGTGTCTTCCCCGCGCCGCAGGGCAGCACGACGACTCCGGAGCCGCCGTGCCAGAACCCCTCCACGGCGTGCTGCTGGTACGGCCGCAGGCTCCAGCCGTCCTCCGCGAGCTCGATCGCGTGCGCCTCGCCGTCGACGTACCCGGCGAGGTCCTCGGCGGGCCAGCCCAGCTTCAGCAGCGTCTGCTTGATCTGCCCCCGCTCGGACGGGTGCACGGCCACCGTGTCGGGGTCGATCCGCGCCCCTACCAGCGGCTGCACCCGCTTCGACCGCAGGATCTCCTCCAGCACCGGCCGGTCCGTGGTCGTCAGCACGAGACCGTGGGCGGGGTGCTTGGAGAGCGTCAGCCGCCCGTACCGGCCCATCGTCTCGGCGATGTCCACGAGCAGCGCGTGCGGCACCGGGTACCGCGAGTACTCCACCAGCGCGTCCACGACCTGCTCGGCGTCGTGCCCGGCCGCCCGCGCGTTCCACAGCCCGAGCGGCGTCACCCGGTACGTGTGGATGTGCTCCGGCGCCCGCTCCAGCTCGGCGAAGGGCGCGATGGCCCGCCGGCACGCCTCGGCGAGCTCGTGGTCGACCTCCAGGAGCAGCGTCTTGTCGCTCTGGACGATGAGTGGACCGTTCACGTCTGTGGGTTCCCTTCCGCGCGGCCAAACATCCAGTCTGCACGACGCCCGACGGATGTCGGTGGGGACCGCCACACCGAAATCGACCGGTTCCGCACGAGGGAGGTGGCGGGATGAGCGTCGCGCACGATCCGCACCACGGGCCCTGGACCATGGAGGAAGTCCGGGAGGCCGGGCTGCCCGGCGGACCGGGGCCGGGCCGGATCCGGAGCTTCTAGGCCTCCTCGTCCGCCAGTTCCGCCACGCCCGTGATGCGGTGCAGCGGATAGGTGCGGACCTCGTCGGCGGTGTGGTCGTAGCCGGTGACGAAGCCGCCCTCGACGCGGACGGGGGCGATGACCCGCTGGCTGGCGGCGCCCTCGGCGGTGACGTAGCCGATCCAGACGGCCGTGCCCGTCATCGCCGCCGCCTGGACCGTCGCCAGGGTCTCGGCGGCCGAGGTGCGGGGGAGACCCCCCGCCGTGACCGGGGCCGCGGGCTCCTTGCGTACCGCCGTGGCCGCGCGGTCGCCCGCCCGGATGGCGCGGACCGCCGCCGTCAGCAGCGTGGCGTCCGGGGCCGGCGGGCCGTCCGGGACGGGCGCGGGGGCCGTGCGGGGCGGCGTGCGGTGGGCGTCGGCGCGGGTGATCAGGACGTCGCCCGCCGCCGACTCGGCGGCCGGCGCGTATCCCATCGACCGCAGCCCTTCCAGGAGCGACGCCGGGTCCGTCTGCGCGGCGAGGACCGTCGGCGCGAGGCGGCGCAGCCGCAGCCCGGCGGAGCGGCGGTCGGCCAGGATCTCGCCGAGCAGCGCGTCGTCGTCGCAGCGGACGTACGCGGACGCCGCCCCGATCCGCAGATGCCCGTGCTTCCGCGCCACGTCGTCGATGAGGTACGCGAGCGGCTGCGGCACCGGCGTGCGGGAGTGCGCGGCGAGGAAGGCGTGCAGATCGGAGGCGGAGCGGCCGGTGTCGAGCGCGCGCCGCACCGAACCGGGCGTGAACCGGTACACGGTCGCGCCACCCTTCGACTCCACGTCCGCCAGGACCGAGAGCGCGTCGGCCAGCGGGCGCAGCAGCGGGCCGGGGGCCACGGCGGTCAGGTCGGCCTGGAGGAGGACATGGTCGACGGCCTGCGGGAGCAGCGGTTCGAGGAGCTCCGCGGCGCGCTCGACGGCGACCTCGGGCTCCACCCCGCCGCCCTCGGCGGCCGGTGCCGCGGCCTTCGCGAGCGGCAGGTTGAGCAGTGCCCGGGCGGCCGTGGAGAGCGCGCCGCGGCCGGTGATCCCGAGGAGTTCGGCGTCGTCGAGGACCCAGCGGGCGAGGCGTTCGCGCAGGTCGGCGGGGTGACGGCCGGGCGTCGGGTGCGCGGGCGCGGCCGGCCGGGCCTCCGAGGCCCACGTCCCGGCGGCACCGGGTTCCGCGGCGGGGGCGGGCGCGGGCGCCTGCGCCCCCGGCGAGCGGGACGCCGATCCGGCGGTGCCCCGCGTCGGGCGCTCCCAGCGCAGCCGGGCCAGCAGGCTCTCCGGCACGGCCGCGACCCCGGGCTCCAGCGTCGCCAGCAGGCCGAGGACCCGGTGGCGCACCTCGGGCGCCGCCGCCCGGTCCAGGTCGGGCCCCAGCGCGGACAGCGTCCGCCCCTTCGCGTCCTGTCCGCCGACGAGCCCCGGCGTGCGGGTCGCCGCCAGCCAGGCCGTGACCAGCCGGGCCCAGCGTTCGGCCGGCGGCTGGTCGAGCCAGTCGTCGTACGCGGGCGTCGGCGCGTACCGCTCGTCCGCCTCGCCGTCCGAGGCCAGCAGCCCCGCCCCGTACGCCAGCTCCAGCCAGAACGCCGCCACCGGCTCCGGCACGTCGAGCGCCACCGCCGTCCGCTTCAGGTCCCGCACCGCCAGGCCGCCGGCCCGCAGCACCGCGGGGCCGCCGTGGTCCCAGGACTTCAGCAGCTCCTCGACGGTCGCCAGCGCCGCGTACGCCTGCCCGGCGGCGGCGCCGTCCACCGCCTGGGGACCGTACTCCCGCGCCACCGCGAGTTCCGGCGCGCGCGGCTCCGGCGCCCGGTGCGCCCGCCCGCCCCGCAGGTGCAGCGCCACCTCGCGCGGCAGCACCACCGTCCGCGGCGACACCGGCAGCAGCAGCCCCCGGTCGCGCAGCCACCCCACCGGCGGGGTCGGCTTCGCCGTCACCTCGCCGTACGGCGGACCCCACACCAGCCGGTCGAGCACGGCCAGCGCCTCCGGCGGGGCCGTGTCCAGCAGGGCGCCCATCCGCTCCCGGTCGGTGAAGAGCGCCGTCAGCGCGGAGACCGCCGACACCGGGTCGTGCGTGGACGGCAGCCCGGCCGTCGCCACGATCTCCTGGAGCCGCCCCGGCGACATTCCCGCCGTCGCCTCGGCGACGGTCGGCCCGAGCCCGGTGGGGGAGGGGTGCTGCGGCGACGGCGACAGCAGTTCGCGCGCGGTCCGCACCAGCCGCAGCCGGTCGTCCTCGCCCCACACCAGCGCCTGCTCGCGCAGGAGCGCCACCGCGCGGGGCAGCGCCGCCCCGATCTCCGGTACGTCCCCGCCGCCCAGCAGATCGCGCACGACCGGGTAGGGAGCCGGGTCCGGAGCCACCGCCAGTGTCTCCGCCACCTGCAGCGAGAACCGGTCGAGCCGTTCGAGCGCCCGCACCACGGACGCCCGGGTCCCGGCCCGGGTCGCCAGCTGCGTCAGATCGTTCGGCACCGGCCCCAGCAGGTCGGGGCGGGCCCGCAGCAGCGCCGCGAGACCGTCGTCCCCGCGCGCCCGCAGCGCCTCGGCCAGCGTGCGCGGGCCAGCCGCGGTCCCACTCGGACGTCCCTCGGGCACGTGCGCCTCCCGGTCCAGCTCGCCGATCCCCATCCGCACCACGTTATCCGCTGGACAGGCGCTACCGTCAGGACCGGGACGGCGTTCGGCCGGACGGTGGAGGGGCGGCGTGGGCATCGAGAGCGACCGGATGGTCTTCGACTACCTGAGCGAGGTCGGCGACCTCGCCCAGCAGCGGCACCTCCCGCCCGGCGAGCGCAGCGCCCTCGTGGCGGGCCTGCGCGACGAGATCGACCGCCGCCGCACCACGCACGGCGAGGAGTCGGCGGGGGCCGTCCGGGGCATCCTGGGCGACCTGGGCACACCGGACGAGGTGGTGAAGCGGGCGGCGCCGTGGTGGTCGGCCGAGGCCCCGACGGCCGACGAACCCTCCGCGGGCCCCTCCGCCGAGGCCGCCGCCGTGCCGCGCCCGCGCGGCGTGTGGCACGGCGGCGCGGACGACGCGGAATCGCCGGCGCCCGGCTTCATCGGCGGGATCGAGGCGCCGGAGCTCTTCCGCCCGCCGGACCCGGACCCCCCGGAGCCCGAGGCCCCGGAGCTCGACGGCCCCCCGGCCTCCCGCCGCCGCCTGGCCCGCCTTCTGCGCCGCCGCCCCCCGCGGACACCGGACGCGGACCCGATCCCCGACGCGGCGCCCGAGCCCCGGGTGCGCGGCCTCGCCCACCCCTTCCTCCTGCTCGCCGCCCTGTCGCTGATCGCCGGCGCGGCCTTCGGCTGGCTGCTCGCGCTGGCCCTCGGCTGGCTCGTCGCGTACGGCTCCCGCCGCCTGACCCCCGGCCAGATCAAGACGGCCGTCTTCGTCCTCCCCGGCGTCGCCGCGGCGGGCGGCGCCGCGTGGCTCTGGGGCCGTACGCAAGGCCGCTGGGGCGCGCCGATCGCCCCCGACGCCCTGGGCGCGGCCCTCGCCGAGACCTGGCCCTGGACGCTCCGCGCCGCCGCCGTCCTCTCCGCCCTCTACCTCCTCCACCACGCCCGCCGACGCTGACACCCCGCGCCCGGGGGCCGCTGACACGCACCCCCCGGGGGCCGCTGACACCGCACCCCGGAGCCGCGTTCGAACACACGGGCACAATGTCCCCCATGACGACGAACGCGCAGTCCACCCCGCCCACGGGCCCGCTCACGGTCGGATTCGACCTCGACCTGACGCTGCTCGACACCCGCCCCGGCATCAGGAAGACCTGGCAGGCGTTCGCGGAGCGGTACGGCGTCGAGGTCGACACCGACGTCGTCATCAGCCGCCTCGGCCCGCCGCTGGAGCAGGAGATGGCCCACTGGGTGCCCGCCGCGCAGGTCCCCGAGATGGTCGCCGCCTACCGAGCCCTGTACGGCGTCCACGCCTTCGCCCCGACCGTCCCGATGCCCGGAGCCCGCGACGCCCTCGACGCGGTGCGGGAGGCGGGCGGCCGGACGATCGTCGTCTCGGCCAAGAACGGCCCGCACGCCGAGCAGCACTTCGTCCACCTCGGGATCGAGCCGGACGCGGTCGTCGGCGGCCTGTTCGCCGAGGGCAAGGCGGAGGCGCTGCGCGCCCACGGCGCCTCGGTGTACGTCGGCGACCACGTCGGCGATGTGCGGGGAGCGGCCGCTGCCGGAGCGTTCTCGGTCGGTGTCGCCACCGGCCCGTGCGACCCCGGGGAACTGCGCGCGGCCGGCGCCGACGTGGTCCTGGAGGACCTGACGGACTTCCGCGCCTGGTGGGAGTCGTACCTCTCCTGACCGTCTAGGAGACGCCGCTCCGGGCCTGCCGGCGCTGCGCCGCGACCGAGCGGAGCACGCCGGCGGCGGCGAGGGCGAAACCGACGCCCATCAGCATCGACACCAGATAGGCGACGGTCGGGAAGGGGTCGGTCCCGAGGAAGAGCGGAGCCACCGTGACCAGCGTCGCGAGCGCGCCGATCGCGAAGACGACGACGCCTGCCTTGACGAGTCCGTCGCCCGGGGCGGAGTCGTCCACGGAATCGCTCACCGCTCCTGCGGGGGTTTCACTGCGCATGCGGCCAGGGTAGTTCCCAGGCCGGAGGAACACTTCGGCGGCGTCTTGTCACCCGCCCCCAGCCCATTAGCCTTGGTGACGGCGGGTCGTCACGACCCGCTCTTTCTGCTACCCCGACGAGTCGACGAGGACGAGGACAGACGTGCCTACCGGCAAGGTCAAATGGTTCAACAGCGAGAAGGGCTTCGGCTTTCTCTCCCGCGACGACGGCGGTGACGTCTTCGTGCACTCGTCGGTGCTCCCCGCCGGAGTCGACGCGCTGAAGCCGGGACAGCGGGTGGAGTTCGGTGTCGTCGCGGGTCAGCGGGGTGACCAGGCGCTCTCGGTCACGATTCTCGACCCGACGCCGTCGGTGGCGGCGGCGCAGCGCCGCAAGCCCGACGAGCTGGCGTCGATCGTGCAGGACCTGACGACGCTCCTGGAGAACATCACGCCGATGCTGGAGCGCGGCCGGTACCCCGACAAGGCGGCCGGCGGGAAGATCGCGGGCCTGCTGCGCGCGGTCGCGGACCAGCTCGACGTGTAGGACCCGTCAGGGGAAGGACAGCGCTTCCGGGCCGAGGGGCGGCACCAGTCCCTCGGCCGCGGCGCGGGTGAGCAGCCCCCGCACCGCCGCGTAGCCGGCCTCGCCGAGGTCGGCGGTGAACTCGTTGACGTACAGCCCGATGTGCTGGTCGGCGACCTTCGGGTCCATCTCCTGCGCGTGTTCCATGACATACGGCCGTGAGGCGGCCGGGTCGTCCCACGCCATCCGCACCGAGCGCCGGGCGGAGTCGGCGAGCAGTCGCAGGGTCTCGGCGCCGAGGGAGCGGCGGGCGACGATCGCGCCGAGCGGGATCGGCAGCCCGGTGGTGGACTCCCAGTGCTCGCCCATGTCGGCGAGGCGGTGCAGCCCGTACGAGGCGTAGGTGAAGCGGGCCTCGTGGATGACGAGTCCGGCGTCGACCTTCCCGTCCCGGACGGCGGGCATGATCTCGTGGAACGGCATCACGACGACCTCGCCGACGCCGCCGGGCACGGTCTCGGCCGCCCACAGGCGGAAGAGGAGGTACGCGGTCGAGCGTTCGCTCGGCACCGCGACGGTCCTGCCCCGCAGGTCGAGGCCGGGCTCGCGGGTGAGGACGAGGGGGCCGCAGCCCCGGCCGAGCGCCCCGCCGCAGGGCAGCAGCGCGTACTCGTCGAGGATCCACGGCAGGACGGCGTACGACACCTTCAGGACGTCGTGGGTGTCGGTGCCGCTCTCGGCCCAGCCGTTGGTGACGTCGATGTCGGCGAAGGTGACGTCGAGGCGCGGGGCGCCGGGGACGCGGCCGTGGGCCCAGGCGTCGAAGACGAAGGTGTCGTTCGGGCAGGGCGAGTAGGCGATCTTCAGCTGCACGGCCGTGCCTCCGGGAAGGTGGTGTCGAGGGCGGTGGCGGCCCGCCGGAGCGCGGCCAGGGCGTCGCCGATGCGCCAGGCGGCGCGGTCGCGGGGCCCGACGGCGTTCGACACGGCCCGCAGTTCCAGGACGGCCGCGCCGTGCGCGGCGGCGGCCTCGGCGACCCCGAAGCCCTCCATCGCCTCGGCGGCGGCCCCCGGGTGGCGGGTGGCGAGCTCGGCGGCGCGGGCCGCACTGCCGGTCACCGTGGAGACGGTCAGCACGGCGCCGGTGGTGTGCGGGAGTCCGGCCGCGCCGAGGGCGGCGGCGACGGGCCCGGTGAGGGCGGGGGGCACGCGGTGGACGGAGCGGCCGAAGCCCAGCTCCTCGACGGGCAGGTATCCGTCGGGGGTGTCGGCGCCCAGGTCGGCGGCGACGATCGTGTCGGAGACGACGAGCGAGCCGAGCGGGGCGCGGCCCGGGAACCCGCCGGCGATCCCGGCGGAGACGACGAGCGTGTACGGCTCGCCGGCGAGGGCGGCGCGGGTCAGCGCGGTCCCGGTCGCGGCGGCGACGGCCGCGGGCCCGACCCCGCCGACGAGGACGTCGGCGGTGCGGTGCTCCGTCGCGTACCGGCGCAGCACGAGGCCGCCCGGGACGGGGAGCTCCCCGCCGGGGCGGGCGGGTGTCGTGAGACCGCCGGCGACGGAGTCGGCCTCCGCCGCCACGGCCGTCACGATCAGGATCCGGCGGTGCACCGGAGGATCAGGATTCCTTCTTCAGCTTGAAGTGCCAGATGCCGGTGAGCGTCTTGCCGGTGTTCTCGACGATCGTCACCTGCGTCTCGTCGGGCGTCTCGCCGGTCTGGCCGGCGGTGAAGAAGGCGCTGGCCGGAATGGTCCGGTAGGTCTTCTTGTACGGCTCCGGCTCGGCCTGCTGGCCGCCGAGGAAGATGGTCCAGCCGTTGTCGGCGATCGACGGGTCGACACCGAAGCGGACCTTGTCGTCCATCGCGACGGTGATCGACTTCTCGGCCTTCTTGTTGAGGCACTTCTGGACGTCGGACTCCTTGATGGGGTCGCCGTCGTTGTAGCAGGCGGCCTCGGAGTTGATCGACTCGCTCCCGACCGTGACGGTCGCGATCGGGGTCGGCTTTTCGCAGGCGGTCAGGACGAGGAGCCCGGCGGAGACGGCCCCGAGGGCGACGGCGGCCCGGCGGCGCGAGCCGGAGAAGAACGCAACGGTCATGAGCCGAAGGCTATCGGGCCGCCGCGCCGCTGCCACGCGGGGGTACGGCGTGCCGCGCGGCGGGGCCCGTACGCCGGCCGGCGCGGCTCGGGTCAGGCGACCTTCGCGCGCTGGGGGCGGTCGGAGGCGCCCGGGCCGCGGGACGACAGCAGGCCGCGGACGGCGAGGAGCGCGCCGATCGCCAGGAAGCCGGCCGCCGCCGCCATCCCCACCGTCCCGTTCAGCGGCATCGCGATGCCGAGGCCCCCGCCGACCACCCACGCCATCTGGAGGGCCGTCTCGGAGCGGGCGAAGGCGGAGGTCCGTACGACCTCCGGCACGTCCCGCTGGATCAGCGCGTCCAGCGACAGCTTCGACAGCGCCTGCGTCAGCCCCGCGACCGCGCCCAGCACCGCGACCATCACCCCGCCGAAGAAGACGGCGGCGCAGATCGCCGCCGCGAGGACGGTCGAGATCATCGTGGCGATGATCACCTCGGGCCGGTGTCCCCGGTCCCGCAGCAGGGAGCCGGCCGCCGTGCCGCAGGCGTTCCCGACCCCCGCCGCCACGCCCACGATCCCCAGGGAGACCGCCGCCGACTGCCCCGACAGCGGATGCTCGCGCAGCAGGAACGCCAGGAAGAAGATCAGGAACCCGGAGAGCATCCGCTGCGCCGCGTTCGCCTGGAGGCCGTGCAGCACGGCCGGCCCGACCGTCCGCAGGCTCGGCTTCTTCTCACCGTGCGTCAGGAGGTGTGCCCGGCGCTCGCCCTTCGCCGAGTCCACCTTGTGCGGCATCCGCACCGCCCAGTACGCGCCGAGCAGGAACAGCGCGCACGCCCCGTACAGCGGCCACCGGGGCCCGAGCAGCTGGAGTCCCGCCCCGATCGGCGCGGCGACGCCGGTGGCGAGCAGCCCGGCGAGCGTCACCCGCGAGTTCGCCTTCACCAGCGAGAAGCCCGGTGGCAGCAGTCGGGGCACCACGGCGCTGCGCACCACCCCGTAGGCCTTCGACGCGACCAGTACGCCGAGTGCCGCCGGGTACAGCTCGATGCCGCCCGACACGACCAGTCCCGACATCACCACGGCCAGCACCGCCCGGGCGCCCATCGCCGCCGCCATCGCCGCCCGGCGGCCGTGCGGCAGCCGGTCGAGCAGCGGTCCGATGACGGGCGCGAGGAGGGTGAAGGGGGCCATGGTGATGGCGAGGTAGAGGGCGACGCGCCCGCGGGCCTCGTCGGTCGGCACGGAGAAGAAGACGGTCGACGCGAGCGCCACGGTGATCATCACGTCGCCGGCGCCGTTCACCGCGTGCAGCTCGATCAGTTTCCCGAGGCCCGATTCGCCCGCGCCGTGCGCGTGAGTCGCCCGCCGGATGCCCCGCGCCGTCCCCGTGAACGGCAGATGCAGAGCACGCCCCACCGCCCGGCCCGCTCGACGGAGCGGCCCGGGGCGATCAAGGGATCGACCGGAGGACCGTGCGGCTGCCACCACCTCATAGTGCCCCACCGGCGCCCCGCCCGAACCGAGTCGGCGGGCCCCGGGGTGTCGGAACGCCGCCGCGGGCGGCCTCGGGGAGGCCCGGGACACGGGCGGGGACAGAGGCGGGGACACGCCGGGAAGGGGCGGTTCCGTCGGGCGCTCCGGGGCCCGATCCGGGTCACTTGGGGCGCGCAGGTGGGCCCAGGCCCGCGAACGGGGTAGCGTGCGTAGCGCGCCACCGGCGGTTCCTTTCGGCCGCGCGCCCCTTCGGCATCCCGCAGAATGGATGACGATAGGTGCGCCCGAGACGTGTGAGACCGGTCGGGTGCGGACGTCGATGCGGCCCCCAGGTCCGCTCCGCCCGCCCCGCCCCCGGAGCCTCGCTCCCGAACCTCGGCCGGCGCACCCGTGAGACGGCGTAGGAGAGAAGCGAGACCTGTGAGTGCTGCGACGACGCGAGACCGTACCCCGCGTACCCCGCGAGCCACGCGTACCCCGGCCCCCGACCGCCTCTGCGCCGAGGCCGTAGACCTCGCCCGGGAGGCCGCCGAGGAGGCGGCCGCCCCCGGCGTCGTCGGCGAGCACTCCGGCGTCGTCGCGGAGGGCGACCGGGTCGTCACGCACTTCTTCGAGTGCAAGGAGCCCGGCTACCGCGGCTGGCGCTGGGCGGTCACCGTCACCCGCGCCTCCCGGGCCAAGAACGTCACGCTTGACGAAACCGTCCTGCTGCCCGGCTCCGACGCCCTCCTCGCGCCCGAATGGGTGCCGTGGAGCGAGCGGCTGCGGCCCGGCGACCTCGGCCCCGGCGACCTCCTGCCCACCGAGCAGGACGACCCGCGCCTGGAGCCCGGCTACACCGGCGAGGACGCGCCGCCGCCGAACTCCGCGCTCTCCTCCGACCTGGAGGACCAGCTCGACGCGGAGGACGCCGAGATCACCGACCGCGCGCCGACGCGCGGCGCGATCGCGTCGGTCGCGGACGAGCTCGGCATGGGCCGGGCCCGGGTCCTCTCCCGGTACGGCCTCCGGATCGCCGCCGACCGCTGGGACGAGTCCTTCGGCCCCCGCACCCCCATGGCCCTGGCGGCCCCCGCCACCTGCCAGTCCTGCGCCTTCCTGGTGCCCCTGGCCGGCTCCCTCGGCCAGTCCTTCGGCCTCTGCGCCAACGAACTGTCCCCGGCGGACGGGCGCGTGGTCTCCCTCGCGTACGGCTGCGGCGGCCACTCGGAGGCGGCCGTCATGCCGACCCCGCCCCGCCCCGCGGAGCCGGTCCTCGACTCGACGGCCGTCGACCCCTTCCCCCTCCGCCCGCCGACGGACTCCGGCTCGGTGACGGAGCCCGACGCGGCCTCGGAGGACCTGGGCCACTCCTAGGGTCTGCGGGCCCCACAGGGCCCGCAGGGCGCTCAGGGGGGCGTGGGCGGCGCGGCCGGGTGCGGGCGTGGGCTCCTTCCTGGGTGCGGGTCGGGGCGGAGCCCCGGCGGCGCGGTAACTTCGGCGCGGTACCGAAGGAACGGCCCAGCAGAGTGGAGTCTCACGTGAGCGTCACCGTCCGGACGACGACCGACGGCAGCGACCCCTTCGGCACCGCGCGGCTCCGCAGAGGCGTGCTGGACTCCTGGGCCGCCTCCCCCGCCCGCTTCCGCGAGGACGCGAACGCCGAGGAGGACCTGGCGCTCGGCGGCTACCGCGACCGCCTCGTCGTCGAGCTGGCGCAGAACGCCGCCGACGCCGCCGCCCGCGCCGGCGCCACCGGCCGGCTGCGCCTCACCCTGCACCCCGCGGACGCGGACAGCCCCGCCGTGCTGGCCGCCGCCAACACCGGTGCCCCGCTGGACGCGACGGGCGTCGAGTCGCTGTCCACGCTGCGCGCCTCCGCCAAGCGGACCGAGCAGGACACCACGACGTCCGTGGGCCGGTTCGGCGTCGGTTTCGCCGCCGTCCTCGCCGTCTCCGACGAGCCCGCCGTCCTCGGCCGGCACGGCGGTGTCCGCTGGTCCCTCGCGGAGGCCCGCGAACTCGCCGCGGACGTGGCCCGGCACAGCCCGGGCCTCGGCGACGAACTGCGCCGCAGGGACGGCCACGTACCCCTCCTGAGGCTGCCGCTGCCCGCCGAGGGCACCGCGCCCGACGGCTACGACACGGTCGTCGTCCTCCCGCTCCGCGACGCGGCCGCGCACGGCCTCGCCGAGCGGCTCCTCGCCTCCGTCGACGACGCGTTGCTGCTCACCCTTCCGGGTCTCGCCGAGATCGTCGTGGAGACGCCGGAGGGGGTCCGCACCCTGACCCGTTCCGAGGCGGACGGGTACGTCCACGTCGCGGACTCCGCCGCCGAGGCGCCGAACCGCTGGCGGACCGTCACCCGTACGGGTCCTCTCGAAGCGGACCTGCTCGCGGACCGCCCGGTCGAGGAGCGGCTGCGCCCGCACTGGTCGGTCACCTGGGCCGTGCCCGTGGACGGCACCGGCGCCCCCCGCTACCCGCGCACCGCGCCGGTCGTGCACGCGCCGACGCCCACCGACGAACCGCTCGGCATCCCCGCCCTGCTGATCGCCTCCCTGCCGCTGGACCCGACCCGCCGGCACCCGGCGCCGGGTCCGCTGACGGACTTCCTGGTGCAGCGGGCGGCCGAGGCCTACACCGAACTCCTCGCCGACTGGCGGCCGGTGACGAGCGGCGCGCTCGACCTCGTACCGGGTCCGCTCGGCAAGGGGCCGCTCGACGGGGCGCTGCGCGAGGCGATCCTCGACCGGCTGCCGCGGGTCGCGTTCCTCGCCCCGGCGGTCGCCTCGGAGGACGTGCCGGCGCTCCGCCCGATCGAGGCCGAGGTCGTCGAGGGCGCGGGCGCGGAGACGGTCGCGGTCCTCGCCGAGGTGTTCCCCGGCCTGCTCCCGGCGGGTCTTGAGCGCCGCCCCGAGCTGCGGACGCTGGGCGTGGGCCGGGTGCCGCTGACGGAGGCGGTGGACCGGCTGGCGGGCGTGGAGCGGGCGCCGGGCTGGTGGCGGCGGCTGTACGACTCCCTCGCCGGGGTGGACCCGGACCGGCTCACCGGCCTGCCGGTGCCGCTGGACTCGGGGCGGACGGCGATCGGCCCCCGGCAGGTCCTCCTGCCGCAGGACGGCACCCCGGCGGAGCTGTCCCGCCTGGGGCTGAAGGTGGCGCATCCGGAGGCGGCGCACCCGCTCCTGGAGAAGCTGGGCGCGCTCCCGGCCACGCCCCGGGCCGTCCTGACGACCCCGCAGATCCGGGGGGCGGTCGCGGCCTCCCTCGACGCGGACGAGTTCTGGAGCCTGGACGAGGAGGCACCGGCGCCGGACGACCTCGTGGAGACGGTGCTCGGACTCGTGCGGGACGCGGGCCTGGAGCCCGGTGACGAGCCGTGGCTCGCCGCGCTGGCCCTCCCCGACGAGGACGGCGAGCTCGCCCCGGCGGGGGAGCTCGTGCTGCCGGGCTCGGCCTTCGACGCGGTGATGCGGGAGGGCGAACTGGCCCACGTGGACGCCGAACTGGCCGACCGCTGGGGCGAGGCCCCGCTCGCGGCCTGCGGCGTCCTGGCGAACTTCGCGCTGGTCCGCGCCGCCGATCTGGTGCTCGACCCGGACGACCTGGAGCCCCGTGAGGGCGACTACCCGGAGCCGGACGACGCGGGGCTGCTGGACGCGGTCGACGTGTGGTGCGAGGACGTCCTGGACCGGCTGCCGGAGGCCGTGGTGCCGCCGGTGGCGACCGAGATCGTGGCGGTGCGGGACCTGGACCTGGTCGACGACGACGCCTGGCCGCGGGCGCTGGCGCTGCTGGCGCTGCCGCCGCTCCGGGACGCCCTGACCCAGCCCGTACGGGTCCTCCTCCCGGACGGCACGACCGAGACGGTCCGTTCCTACACGGCGTGGTGGCTGCGCGACCACCCGGTCATCGGCGGCCGCCGTCCCGCCGGTCTCCGCGCGGCCGGCGGGGACCCGCTCCTCGTGGGCCTGTACGACCCCGCCGACGCGACCGGCTTCGAGGACGAGCAGGTCCTGCGCGCCCTCGGCGTCCGTACGTCGGTCGCGGCGCTCCTCGACGAGCCGGGCGGCGCGGCGGAGCTCCTGACCCGCCTCGCGGACCCGGACCGGCCGGTGACCGGCGCCCAGCTGCACGCCCTCTACACGGCCCTGGCGGACCTCGACCCGGATCAGGTGACCCTCCCGGACGAGCTGCGCGCGGTGGTCGACGGCGAGCTGGTGGTGGTCGACGCGGCGGAGGCGCTGGTGGCCGACGCCCCGGACCTCCTCCCGCTCACGGCGGGCGTCCCGCTCCTCCCGGTCTCCCCGTCCCGGGCGGCCGACCTGGCGGACCTCCTCCAGGTCCGCCGCCTGAGCGAGGCAGTGGAGGCGGAGGTCACCTCGGACGGCGAGGAGCACGAGGTCCCCGCCGCCGTCCACGCCCTCCTCGGCCCGTCCACCCCGGCCACCTACCTCGAACACGAGGAGCTCCGCGCGGGCGGCACCGAGCTGGACTGGCGCCGCGCCCCCGACGGCACCCTCCACGCCGCCACCCTGGAGGGCGTGGCCGCCGCCCTCGCCTGGGCCACCGCCCAGTGGCCCCGCCGCTTCGAGGTGGCCGCCCTCCTGGAGGACCCCACCCGTACCGCCGAACTGGCCCGCGACCGCTGGTTCGACTGACGCGGCCCGCGGGCGGCGTCACGCCGGGAAGCGGCGGTCCACCCAGCGCCAGCTGACCTCCAGGACCGCCGCGCCCGCCGCCGCGACGGCGACGGCGGCCCACGGCATCGTGGTGCCGACGAGCTTGAGGGCGAAGAAGTCCTGGAGCCAGGGGACGACGAGGACCAGGAGGAAGGCGCCTCCCATGGCGGCGACCAGGGCGAGGCGCCACAGCGTGTAGGGGCGGGCGATGATCGCGAGGACCCACATGGAGACGAGGAAGAGGGTGAGGGTCGCGGCGCTGGTCTCGGCGCCGAGGGCGTCCGCGCCGGTGTAGTGGTGGCGGGCGAGGAGGTACGTGGTGAAGGTGGCCGCGGCGGCGACGACGCCGCCGGGGATCGCGTACCGCATGACCCGCCGGACGAAGTGCGGCTTGGCGCGTTCCTTGTTGGGGGCGAGCGCGAGGAAGAAGGCCGGGACGCCGATCGTCAGGGTGGAGAGCAGGGTCAGGTGCCTCGGGAGGAAGGGGTACTCGATCTGGGAGACCACCACGAGGATCGCCAGCAGGACCGAGTAGACCGTCTTCGTGAGGAAGAGGGTCGCCACCCGGGTGATGTTGCCGATGACCCGGCGGCCCTCGGCGACCACCGACGGCAGGGTCGCGAAGGAGTTGTTGAGGAGGACGATCTGGGCGACGGCCCGGGTCGCCTCCGATCCCGATCCCATGGAGACGCCGATGTCGGCGTCCTTGAGCGCGAGGACGTCGTTGACGCCGTCGCCGGTCATGGCGACCGTGTGCCCGTGGGACTGGAGCGCCGCGACCATGTCCCGCTTCTGCTGCGGGGTGACCCGGCCGAAGACGGCGTTCTCGTCGAGGACCTTCGCCATCTCCTCCGTGTCGGACGGCAGCGTCCGGGCGTCGACGGTGTTCGCGGCGCCGGGCAGGCCGAGCTTGCCGGCGACCGCGCCGACGGAGACGGCGTTGTCGCCGGAGATGACCTTGGCGGCGACGTCCTGGTCGGCGAAGTAGGCGAGGGTGTCGGCGGCGTCGGGCCGCAGCCGCTGTTCGAGGACGACGAGCGCGGTGGGCCGGGCGTCCTTCGCCACGTCGGGGGAGTCGAGCTCGCGGGCGGTGCGGGCGAGCAGGAGGACCCGCAGGCCCTGCTCGTTGAGGTGGTCGACCTCGGCGAGGGACGGGTCGCCCGCCGGGAGGAGGACGTCGGGGGCGCCGAGCAGCCAGGTGGAGTCCTCGCCGTCGCCCTCGCTGAACGCGGCGCCGCTGTACTTGCGGGCGGAGGAGAAGGGAAGGGACTCGGTGCAGCGCCACTCCTCGGCGTCGGGGTAGGCGGCGATGATGGCCTGGAGGGAGGCGTTGGGGCGCGGGTCGGACTCGCCGAGGGCGCCGAGCACCTTGTGCACGTACGCCTCGTCCGAGCCGTTCAGGAGGCGGACCTCGGTGACGTCCATGCCGCCCTCGGTGAGGGTGCCGGTCTTGTCGAGGCAGACGACGTCGACCCGGGCCAGGCCCTCGATCGCGGGCAGCTCCTGCACGAGGCACTGTTTCCGGCCGAGACGGATGACGCCGATCGCGAAGGCGACCGAGGTGAGCAGGACGAGGCCCTCGGGGATCATCGGGACGATGCCGCCGACGGTCCGGGCGATGGAGTTCTTGAGGTCGTTGTCCTTGACGACGAGCTGGCTGATGATCAGGCCGATCGCGGTCGGGACCATCATCCACGTCACGTACTTGAGGATCGTGGAGATGCCGGAGCGCAGCTCGGAGTGGACGAGCGTGAAGCGGGACGCCTCCTCGGCGAGCTGCGCCGCGTACGCCTCCCGGCCGACCTTGGTGGCGGTGAAGGCGCCGCCGCCGGCGACGACGAAGGAGCCGGACATGACGGGGTCGCCGGGGCGTTTGACGACGGGGTCGGCCTCGCCGGTGAGGAGCGACTCGTCGATCTCCATGCTGTCGGCCTCGGCGACGACGCCGTCGACGACGACCTTGTCGCCGGGGCCGAGTTCGATGAGGTCGCCGAGGACGATCTCGGAGGTGGAGATCTCGGCGGCGCGCCCGTTGCGGCGGACGGTGGGTTTCGCCTCGCCGATGACGGCGAGGCCGTCGAGGGTCTTCTTGGCGCGGAGTTCCTGGATGATGCCGATGCCGGTGTTGGCGACGATCACGAAGCCGAAGAGGCTGTCCTGGATCGGGGCGACGATCAGCATGATGATCCAGAGGACGCCGATGATCGCGTTGAAGCGGGTGAAGACGTTGGCCCGGACGATGTCGGTGGTGGAGCGGGAGCTGCGGACGGGGACGTCGTTGACCTCGCCGCGGGCGACGCGTTCGGCGACCTCGGCGGCGGTGAGCCCGGCGGGCCGGTGGACGACGGGAGGTTCGGCGGCCTCCGCCGGGGTGTCCCGGTTGCCGCCGCCGCCCGTGTCGATCTTCGCCCGCTGAGTCATGGTTCCGACGGTACGACCGGAATCGACCGTTCACCTGCCGAGAAGCGGCAAGATCCGACCGCGGGAGGAGCGGAATCGTCCTGTGGTGCTACGCGGCGGGTGCCCCGTCCGTCTCCCGCGCCGCGAGGTGCCGCTTGATCGCCGCGTCGCGCTTGCGCACGTACCAGATGCCGATCAGGCCGAGGCCGCCGCCGGCCAGGCAGGTCCACACCCACCAGGTGAGGTCCCGGTCGTCGAACCAGCCGTAGAAGGGGAGCTGGACGAGGAAGAGGGCGAACCAGAGGATCGTTCCGCCGGTGATCGTGCCGACGACAGGCCCCTCCAGGGGCTCCGGTGCCTCGTGCTTC
Organism: Streptomyces sp. NPDC014861; assembly: GCF_043081625.1. Lineage (NCBI taxonomy): Bacteria > Bacillati > Actinomycetota > Actinomycetes > Kitasatosporales > Streptomycetaceae > Streptomyces > Streptomyces sp. NPDC014861. The sequence continues at coordinate 18,211 of NZ_JBIBWV010000035.1, read as the reverse complement.
GGTGTCCACTTCGCCATGGGCCCAGTCTAGGCGTCCGGTGCGGGCGCCTCCCAAGGACGGCCGTACAGGGATCTACGCGCGGAGATGGACTCGCCCTCGTTCATGTGTTCATACTGAAACGGTTTGCCTATGGCGGGTTTCCTTCGTATGAACCGCCAAAAAGGACTTCAGGACTTTCCCGAAGAGGAACCCACTCCATGAGCAGCACGGCCGCCGCCAAGGCCCCCTCCCCCGAGCCGAAGGAGCCTCAGGCAACCGGTTCGGCCCTCGACCGCTACTTCCGGATCTCCGAGCGCGGTTCCACCGTCGCCCGCGAGGTCCGCGGCGGTTTCGCCACCTTCTTCGCGATGGCCTACATCATCGTGCTGAACCCGATCATCCTCGGCAGCGCCAAGGACATGTACGGGCACCAGCTCGACGGCGGCCAGCTCGTCACCGCCACCGTCCTGACGGCGGCCTTCTCGACCCTCCTCATGGGCGTCATCGGCAACGTGCCGATCGCGCTCGCCGCCGGCCTCGGCGTGAACACGGTCGTCGCCCTCCAGCTCGCGCCGAGGATGTCCTGGCCGGACGCCATGGGCATGGTCGTCCTCGCCGGCATCGTCGTCATGCTGCTGGTCGCGACCGGCCTGCGCGAGCGGGTCATGAACGCCGTCCCGGTCGGCCTGCGCAAGGGCATCGCGATCGGCATCGGCCTCTTCATCATGCTGATCGGCCTCGTCGACTCGGGCTTCGTCTCCCGCATCCCCGACGCCGCCCACACCACCGTCCCGCTCCAGCTCGGCTCCGACGGGCACCTCAACGGCTGGCCGGTGCTCGTCTTCATCCTGGGCACCCTGCTCACCCTCGCCCTGATCATCCGCAAGGTGCCGGGCGCGATCCTCATCTCGATCGTCGTCATGACCATCGTCGCCATGGTGATCAACGCGGTCGCCACCGTCCCGTCCTGGGGCCTCACCACCCCGGAGTGGCCCGGCAACCCGGTCGCCTCGCCCGACTTCGGCCTGGTCGGCGAGGTCAGCCTCCTCGGCGGCTTCGAGAAGGTCGGCTACCTGACCGGCGTCCTCTTCGTCTTCACCGTCCTGCTGTCCTGCTTCTTCGACGCCATGGGCACGATCCTGGGCGTCGGCGACGAGGCCAAGCTGATCGACAAGGACGGCAACTTCCCGGGCATCAACAAGGTCCTGCTCGTCGACGGCCTCGCCGTCGCCTCCGGCGGCGCGACCTCCTCGTCGGCCACCACCTGCTTCGTGGAATCCACGGCGGGCGTCGGCGAGGGCGCCCGTACCGGCCTCGCCTCGGTCGTCACCGGCGGTCTGTTCTCGGTGGCGCTCTTCCTGACGCCGCTCGCGACCATGGTGCCGTCGCAGGCGGCCACCCCCGCGCTGCTCGCGGTGGGCTTCCTGATCCTGGCCGGGTCGATCAAGGACATCGACTGGAGCGACTACACCATCGCGGTGCCGGCCTTCCTGGCCATGCTGATGATGCCGTTCACGTACTCCATCACGAACGGCATCGGCATCGGCTTCATCAGCTTCAGCGTGCTGCGTCTGGCGGCCGGCCGGGGCCGCGAGGTCCCGGTGGCCATGTACGTCGTGTCGGCGATCTTCGTCTTCTACTACGCGATGCCGGCGCTCGGCCTGACCTGATCGAGCGGGGCGGCGCCGGTGCCGGGAGGCTCCGGCTCCGCCCCGTAGAACTTCTCCGTCTCCTCGACGGCGGTCGTGAACCGCTCGTCGAAGTCCTCCCGAACGAGCGTCCGGACGACATAGTCCTGGACGCTCATTCCTCTTTTGGCGGCGTGACCCTTGAGCCGGTCGAGCAGCTCACTGTCGATGCGCAGGCTGAGCACTGTCGATCCCATGCCGTTCAGGGTCGGGGTCGGCCGGGCCTCTTTGCGTCACTTTCCGGATCCGACTCACTCATTTGGGTGATACATGGATGCCGAGCCGTGACCTGGCGATGTCGAGCCGTGACCTTGCGGTGCCGAGCCGTGACCTTGCGGTGCTGTGCCGTGGCCCCCGGAGGCGCGGGTCCGCGCCCGGGGGTGGCGTGATCCGTGCGACACACGGGAAACCAGTTGGTCTTTAGAGAGAGTAATGAGTTAGGCTAACTACATGCCTGACCTGTCCCACGGCACCGCCGACGACGCCGCGGCCGTGAACGCGATCCGCTCGTCCGTCATGCGGCTGAGCCGGCGCCTCAAGCACCAGCGCGTCGACGAGTCGCTGAGCCCGACCGAGATGTCGGTGCTCGGCACCCTGGCCCTCTGCGGCTCCGCCACCCCCGGTGAGCTGGCCCGCAAGGAGCACGTCCAGCCGCCGTCGATGACCCGCATCGTCGCCCTGCTCGAAGCCAAGGGACTGGTCCGGCTGGAGCCGCACCCCGACGACCGCCGGCAGAAGGTGGTCAGCCAGACCGAGCGGGCCGAGGTCATGCTCGAGGACGCCCGCCGCAAGCGGAACGCCTGGCTGGCCTCCCTCGCCGAGGGCCTGGACGAGGACGAGTGGGCTGTACTGCGCGCGGCCGCTCCCGTCCTGGAGAAGCTCGCCCATCTGTGAACCGAGCGCCAAGGAGGCGACGCACCTGTGAGCACGGGACCCGGAGCAGACTCCGCACCCGTCCATGAACCCACCCTCAAGACCCGTGGACGGGGGGAAACCTTCTCCTCGCTCTCGATCCGCAACTACCGGCTGTTCTTCACCGGAGCCATCGTCTCCAACACCGGTACGTGGATGGCCCGGATCACCCAGGACTGGCTGGTCCTGAGCCTCACCGGCTCGGCCGCGGCCGTCGGCATCACGACGGCCCTGCAGTTCCTGCCGATGCTGCTCTTCGGCCTGTACGGCGGAGTGATCGCCGACCGCTACCCGAAACGCAACCTGCTCCTCGTCAGCCAGGCCGCGCTCGGCCTGTGCGGACTCGCTCTCGCCGCGCTCACCCTCTCCGGGCACGTGCAGGTCTGGCACGTGTACCTGATCGCCTTCCTCCTCGGCATGGTGACGGTCGTCGACAACCCGGCCCGGCAGTCCTTCGTCTCCGAGCTGGTCGGCCCCGACCGGCTCCGCAACGCCGTCTCGCTGAACTCGGCCAACTTCCAGTCCGCCCGGCTCGTCGGCCCCGCCGTCGCCGGCGTGCTGATCGCCGGGGTCGGCAGCGGCTGGGCCTTCCTCATCAACGGCCTGTCCTTCCTCGCCCCGCTGACCGCCCTCTGGCTGATGCGCACGAGCGAGCTCCACAAGGTGGAGCGCGCCCCGCGCGGCAAGGGCCAGCTCCGGGAGGGCCTGCGGTACGTGGCGGGGCGGCCGGACCTGATCTGGCCGATCGCCCTGGTCGGCTTCATCGGCACCTTCGGGTTCAACTTCCCGATCTGGCTGACCGCCTTCTCCGAGGAGGTCTTCCACGTCGGCGCCGGCACCTACGGCTTCCTCAACACGCTGATGGCGGCCGGCTCCCTCGCGGGAGCCCTGCTCGCGGCCCGCCGCGGCTCGACCCGGCTGCGGATGCTGGTGATCGCCGCGGGCGTCTTCGGCGTCCTGGAGATCGCGGCGGCCCTCTCGCCGTCGTTCTGGCTGTTCGCGCTGCTGCTCGTGCCGATCGGCATGATCGGCCTCACGGTGAACATCACCGCCAACTCGGCCGTCCAGATGGCGACCGACCCGATCATGCGGGGGCGCGTGATGAGCCTGTACATGATGGTCTTCGCCGGCGGCACGCCGATCGGCGCGCCACTGCTCGGCTGGGTCACCGACACGTACGGGGCCCGCGTCGGCTTCGCGACCGGCGGGCTCGTCTCGCTCGCCGCGGCGGCCGTGATCGGCCTCGTCCTGGCCAGGATCGGCAACCTGAAGCTCGCGATGGGCTGGCGCCACGGGCACCCGAGCCTGCGGTTCGTCCCGCGCGTCGCGCCGGAGCGGCTGGTCGCGGCGGCCTGACGGGGAAGCGTTCCGCCGGAGGGCGGGCGGGAGCCGACGGTTCCCGCCCGCCCTCCGGCGCGTCCGCCCCCGCTCCGGGCCGGGGTCCCGCGCGCGGTGGATCCCTCGACTCGTCCGCCGGCGCGTCCGGAAATGAACGTTGTGTCACCGAGATGTGGCGATCCTGTGTATGTTGAGCCGTCAATCACAGGCACCACCAGGGGGGTTCCCTTTGCGTACCCGCTCCATCCGCCCCGCCATAGCCGCGGCCCTCGCCGCCGGCGCGCTGACCGGCGCCCTCGTCGCCACCCCGGCCCAGGCCGCCGAGTACTCCTCGGCCCTGAAGATCGCCGGCGTCCAGTACGACGCCCCGGGCCGCGACAGCAACAGCTGCACCAGCGGCAACACCAAGGCCGAGTACCTGACGATCAAGAACTTCGCCCGCTCCGGCCGGGTGAACCTCAAGGGGTACGTCGTCAAGGACGCGGTCGGCAACAGCTACACCTTCCGCGCCAACCACTACCTGGAGCCCGGCGACCACGTGAAGCTGCGCGGCGGCAGGGGCACAGAGTCCGACGGCGGCAACGTCGCCTACCGCAACAACTGCAACTTCATCTGGAACAACGACAAGGACACGATCAAGCTGATCAAGCCGGGCGGTGCCGCCGCGGACACGCACAGCTACACCAAGCGCGCGAACGACCGCGACGGCAACGGCTACATCACCTTCCACTGAGCCGCTGTCGGGTTCCATCGAGCCGCTGTCGAGCCTCCAGGGCGCTCACACCCGCATCTCCAGGACCTGTCCCGGCCACGCCTCGACCGTGAACGGATCGGTGCGGGTGAACCCCTGCCGCTCGTAGTACGCCACGAGCCGCCCCTCGCTGCCCGCGAAGCAGTCCACGCGGAGCAGCGAGACGCCCTCGCGGCGGGTCTCCTCCGCCGCGTGGGCGAGCAGCGCCGCCCCGACCCCCAGCCCGTGGAACCGTCCGTCGGTGGCGAGGTAGCGCACGTACCGCTCCGGCTCACCGGCCGGCGGGACGTACGCCCCGGGGTGCGGGGTCAGGGTGAGGGTCCCGGCGGGGACGCCGTCCACCTCGGCGATCCACGGGGTGCCCTCGCCCATGACCCGCCCGACGTGCTCCACCGTCTTCGGGCGGCTGGTGAAGGGCTCGCTGCCCCACTGGGCGGTGATCCCCTTTCCGTTGAGCCAGACGACGGCGCTGTCGAGTATCGCGAGGACGGCGGGCAGGTCCGCCGGACCCCCGCGCCTGATCGTGATCGGTTCGGAGTTCATCCGGCCGAGGCTATCCGGTGCCAGACTGGCGCTCATGAGGCTTTTCGCCGCCGTCCTGCCGCCCGCCGGGGCGCTCGCCGAGCTGGGCGCCGTCGTCGACGGGCTGCACGCCCTGCCGGGGGCCGGGGAGCTGCGCTGGACCTCCCGCCCGGGGTGGCACTTCACCCTCGCCTTCATGGGCGAGGTCGACGACACCCTGCTGCCCGAGCTCCGGACCCGGCTGGCCCGGGCCGCCCACCGCACCCCGCCGTTCGGTCTCCGGCTGCACGGCGGCGGGCACTTCGGCCGCAGGTCCCTGTGGACCGGCGCCGCCGGGGACCTGGACGCGATGCGGCTGCTCGCCGAGCGCGCCGACGCGGCGGCCCGCAGGACCGGGATCCCGATGGAGGAGCACCGCCGCTACCAGGCCCACCTCACCCTCGCCCGGAGCCGTGACGGAGGCGTCCCGCTCACCCCGTTCCTGGACGCCCTCGGCGGCTTCGAGGGCGCCCGCCGGCAGGTCGGCGAGCTGGCCCTGGTCCGCTCGAACCTGCCGGTGGCCGGGGTGCCGGGCGAGCGGCCCCGGTACGAGACGGTGGACGCCTGGCCCCTGGAGGGGGGAGGAGGCGCGGCGGAGGCCACGGGTTAACCTCGTGGGGTGGACCCGAAGACTCGTAACCGGATCATGGCCGGTGTACTCGTGCTGATGTTCGCGATCATCGCGCTGGCCTCCGTGGCGGGCCTGTGAGCGCGCGGTAGCCCCTTGCTTCGAGCGCGCTCCAAGGAGTTGGCTGGTGGCCCATGGAGTACACGCAGCTCGGACGCACCGGACTCAAGGTCAGCCGCCTCGTCCTCGGCACGATGAACTTCGGCCCGCAGACCGACGAGGCCACCAGTCACGCGATCATGGACTCGGCGCTCGACGCCGGTCTGAACTTCTTCGACACGGCCAACGTCTACGGCTGGGGTGAGAACAAGGGCCGCACCGAGGAGATCGTCGGCTCCTGGTTCGCGAAGGGCGACGGCCGTCGCGACCGGACCGTCCTGGCCACCAAGGTGTACGGGAACATGGGGGCCGACGGAGAGGCGTGGCCGAACCACGACAAGATCTCCGCCCTCAACATCCGCCGCGCCGTCGACGCCAGCCTGAAGCGGCTCGGCACCGACTACATCGACGTCTACCAGTTCCACCACGTCGACCGCGCCACCCCCTTCGACGAGGTGTGGCAGGCCATCGACGTCCTGATCGGACAGGGCAAGATCCTCTACGCCGGCTCGTCCAACTTCCCCGGCTACAAGATCGCCCAGGCCAACGAGGCCGCGGCCCGCCGGGGCATGGTCGGCCTGGTCAGCGAGCAGTGCCTCTACAACCTCTACGAGCGCCGTGCCGAGATGGAGGTCATCCCGGCCGCGCGGGAGTACGGCCTGGGGGTCATCCCCTGGTCGCCGCTGCACGGCGGTCTGCTCGGCGGCGTCCTGAGGAAGGCGACCGAGGGCGGGCGGCGCACCTCGGGGCGCGCGGCGGAGACGCTCGCGGACCCGGCGAACCGGGCGCGGTTCCAGGCGTACGAGGACCTGCTCGACAAGCACGGACTCGCCCCCGGTGAGGTGGGTCTCGCCTGGCTGCTCACCCGTCCGGGCGTGACCGGTCCGATCGTCGGCCCGCGCACTCCGGAGCAGCTGGAGGGCGCCCTGCGCGCCCTGGAGCTGGAGCTGTCGGACGAGCTCCTGGCGGAGCTGGACGCGATCTTCCCGGGCCCGGGCCCCTCGCCGGAGGCCTTCGCCTGGTAGGTCCGGCGGGGATCGGGCGGCCGTGCCCGGGCACGGCCGTCCTAGGGCCGGTACGGGCCGCCGATTCCCCAGGCCTGGTGCATCGCGTCGGCGAAGGCGGCGGCCAGTTTGTGCTCGCCGGTCGGGCCCGGGTGGGTCCCGTCGTAGGTGTCCTCCCGGAGGTCGTACGACTCCGGGACGGTCGCGAGCAGGAGGGGTGAGTCCGGTGCGTCGAGGTCGGCGACGGCCTTCGCGAGGAGTTCGTTGAAGCGGGCGCACTCGGCGGCGAAGGCGGCGTCGTAGCCGGCGCGGATGTTGGGGATGACCGGCAGCAGCACCGCCCGGACGCCCGGCCGGGCGGCCCGGGCGGCGGTCAGGAACGCCCGGACGTTCACCTCGGTCTGGTCGCTGTCGGTGTAGAAGCCGAGGTCGATCAGGCCGAGCGAGACCAGCAGCACGTCGGCGCGGGTGGCGGCGACGGTCTCCCCGACGGCCGGCGCCATGTGCAGCCATCCCTCGCCCCATCCCGCGAGGTGTCGCCGCGCGTCGGCGGGGAAGCCGGGGTCGGCGTACGCCTGCGGATCGGCGCGCGTCGCCGGATCGTCCGGGTCGCCCTCGGGCACGTACAGGCCGTCGCGGGGGCCGACGATCTCGTACCCGCCGGGCAGCACCCGCTCCAGGTGCCGCCACATGCGGTAGCGCCAGGTCCAGTCGCCGGCGCGTCCGATGGTCATGCTGTCGCCGACGAACAGAAAACGCATGGTCACATCATTCCGGACGCCCGCGCGCCCCGGCGACGTGACCCCGGCCACCCACCGGCGGCCGGCCCTCGGCGCAGGAGGTCCGCGACCGTCGCGGCGGAGCGCCGGAGCCGGACGGGCGGGAGGCGAGCGGGGTGCCGTCGGGGGCGCGGAAGGAGGGCGCGGGCGGGATCACGGCAGCGGTCTTCGCGCAGGTCAAGCGGGTTCCCCCGGTGCCGTGGCAGGCTTGGTCCCATGCGATCTGCTCTGTGCGCCCTCGGCGCGGCCGCCGCCCTGGCGCTGCTCCCGGCCGGCCCTGCCTTCGCCGAAGGGCAGGAACCGGACCGGGACTTCACGATCGAGGACGCCCGGATCACCGAGTCCAGCGGCCTCGCCGCCAGTCGCGCCCACCCCGGGATCTACTGGACGCACAACGACCAGGACGAGCCCCGCGTCTTCGGCGTCGACTCCCGCACCGGGAAGACGGTCGCGACCCTGACCCTGACCGGCGTCGGCACCCCCCGTGACATGGAGGCGATCTCGGTCGGCCCGGACGGCGACATCTACGTCGGCGACATCGGCGACAATCTCGACGGCTCCTGGGACCACGTCTGGATCTACCGCTTCCCCGAGCCCAAGACCCTGAAGGACCAGACGGTCCGGGCGCGGCAGTACGTGGTGAAGTACGCCGACGGCCCGCGCAACGCCGAGGCGCTGATGGTCCATCCGAAGACCGGCCGGGTCTACATCGCCAGCAAGAACGAGGACGGGGGCGGTCTCTACGCCGGCCCCGAACGCCTCTCGGCCTCCGGCACCAACACCTTCCGGCGCGTCGGTGAGGTGCCCTGGGTGACCGACGGCGCCTTCTCGCCCGACGGCGGGAAGCTCCTGCTGCGGAGCTATTTCAGTGCCCGCGAGTACGACTGGAGGGACGGCCGGATCGAGGGCGACGGCAGTTCGCCGGGTGCTCCCTTCCAGGGGCAGGCGGAGTCGGTCACGTACACCCTCGACGGCTCGGGTCTCATGTTCGGTTCCGAGGGGCAGGGGAGCCGGGTGGTGCGGGTGGACCGCCCAGACGCGCCCCGCGCCGAGGGGCCGGATCCGGCCACCCCCGGTCCCGGTTCCGGCACCGCCGCGCCGAGCCCCGCGCCCGCCGACGGCGAGCCCCGGGGCAGTGCGACCACGGGGTTCCTCGTGCTGGCCGGCGGCACCGTCCTCGTCCTCGGGATCAAGCGCCTGCTGCGGCGCGGCTGACCAGCACCTCGAAGCCGTCCAGGATCCGCTCCAGACCGAAGGCGAACTGGTCGATCTCGCGGGTGAAGGTGTCGTCGGCGAGGCCGGCGACGACCGGGTAGTCGCCGCTGGCCATGGCCCGTTCCAGGTAGGGCGTCTGGGCGCGCCAGAACTCGTCGTCGCTGACGCCGGTCTCCTTCGCCGCCTCCGTGGTCTGGAGCTCCATCCGCGCGATGCCGGCGACGAAGCTCTGCACGGTGACGATGGCGGACACCGTCTCGGGGTCGCTCAGTCCCATGCCGTGCGGTCCGGTGAGCCCGGCCAGGCAGAGGTCGAAGCTGCGCAGGGTGTTCGGGCCGAGCAGGGAGCGGGCCTCGTTGACCTTGAGCAGCCAGGGGTGCGCCCGGTAGAGGGAGAGGTGGCCGCGGGCCAGCGCCTCGACGGCCTCGCGCCAGTGCGCGGGCGGTTCCACGGGCCCGTCCGGCAGCTCCTCGCCCCGCACCCGGTCGAGCATCAGGTCGAGCAGTTCGTTCTTGCCGGGGACGTACCGGTACAGCGACATCGTCCCCACGCCGAGCTCGGCCGAGACCCTCCGCATCGACACGGCGTCCAGCCCCTCCGCGTCCGCGAGCGCGACCGCCGTCCCGACGATCCGGTCGAGGTCGAGGCCCCGTTTGGGGCCCCGGCTGGGGCGTCCGCCCGTGCCCCACAGGAGTTCGAGGCTGCTGCTCGTCTGGTCCGTCATACCCTCACTTTAAAACTGAGTACACCGTACCCGTAATGGGGTACGGTGTACTCAGTTCGCTTTCCGGTGCCGGGACAGGTGCCGGTGCGGGGCCTGTCCGGCGCCGCCGGGCGAGCCGTCCAGCGCGTGCGAGTGGAGGCAGTCATGTACGAACACCCGGTCCTCGCCGAGGGCCTGCGCAAGCGGTACAAGGCCAAGGGCGCCGGCTCCCGCAAGGGATCCGCCGCCCCGGAGCCGTACGCGCTCGACGGCTTCGACCTCACCGTCCGCCGCGGCACCGTCCACGGCCTCCTCGGACCCAACGGCGCCGGCAAGACCACCGCCGTCCGCATCCTCGCCACCCTCCTCAAGGCCGACGGCGGCCGCGCCGAGGTCGCCGGGCTCGACGTGGCTCGCGACGCCCGCGCCGTCCGCGCCCGGATCGGCCTGGCCGGCCAGTACGCCGCCGTCGACGAGAACCTCACCGGCCGCCAGAACCTCGAACTCTTCGGCCGGCTCTTCCACCTCGACCCCCGCCGCGCCCGCAGCCGCGCCGGCGAACTCCTCGACCGCTTCGGCCTCGCCGACGCCGCCGACAAGGGCGCCGGCCAGTACAGCGGAGGCATGCGCCGCCGCCTCGACCTGGCGGCCTCCCTGATCCTCGCCCCCGAGGTCCTCTTCCTCGACGAGCCCACCACCGGGCTCGACCCGCGCAGCCGGGGCGAGGTCTGGGACGCCGTGCGGGCCCTCGTCGCGGAGGGCACCACCGTCCTCCTCACCACCCAGTACCTGGAGGAGGCGGACCGGCTCGCCGCCCGCATCACCGTCATGGACCGGGGCCGCGCCATCGCCGACGACACCCCCGACGGCCTCAAGAACCGCGTCGGCGGCGACCGCGTCGAGGTCGTCGTCGCCGAACCCGCCGACCTCGACGCCGCCCGCAAGATCCTCGCCCGGGTGTCCTCCGCCGAACCGACCGCCGACGAGGCCGGACGGCGTGTCCACGCCCCCGTCAGCGACCGCGTCGCCGCCCTCACCGAGACCGCCCGCGCCCTCCAGGACGAGCGGATCCCCGTCGAGGACATCGGCCTGCGCCGCCCCAGCCTCGACGACGTCTTCCTGACCCTGACCGGTCACACCGGCAAGGACGCCGACCGGAGCGAACAGAGCGACCACAGCACCGAAGGAGCCGTCGCCGCATGACCACCGCGACCCCCGGCCTCACGTCCCCGTCCCGCGGCCGCGCCCACTGGGCGGTCACCGACTGCCTCACCCTCGTCCGCCGCACCCTGCTCAACTACCGCAGCCAGCCCGTCGCCATCCTCTGGCAGCTCGGCTTCCCCATCGTCTCCGTCCTGCTCTACGGCTTCGTCTTCGGCAGCGCCATGCGCGTCCCCGGCGGCGGGGACTACAAGGACTTCCTCATGCCCGGCATGTTCGCCATGACGATGACCTTCGGCCTCATGAACACCGCCACCGCCGTCGTCAACGACTCCGCCAAGGGCGTCATGGACCGGTTCCGCTCCATGCCGATGGCCCCCTCGGCCGTCACCACCGGCCGCGGCCTCTCCGACCTGATCGTCGCCTCCGCCGAACTCGCCATCCTCACCGCCACCGCCCTCGCCATCGGCTGGAGCTCCGACGGAGGCGTCGCCGGCACCCTCTTCGGCTTCGGCCTCCTCCTGCTCCTGCGCTTCAGCCTCATCTGGGTCGGCGTGTGGTGCGGACTCGTCGTCCCCAACGCCGAGTCGGCCGGCGCGCTCTACGCGGTGATCTTCCCCGTCACCATGATCTCCAGCGTGTACGTGGCGCCCTCGCTCATGCCGGACTGGCTGGCACCCGTGGCCGCGTGGAACCCCATCTCCTCCACGGTCGCCGCCACCCGCGAACTCTTCGGCAACCCCGGCGCCGGCGGCGCCACCTGGGTCGAGCAGAACGCCGTGCTCATGGCCGTCGTCTGGCCGCTGGTGCTCACCGCGGTCTTCCTGCCGCTCGCGGTCCGCCGCTTCCAGCGCCTCAGCCGCTGACACCCCGCACACGCGGAAGGGCCCGCACCGGTCACGACCGGTGCGGGCCCTTCCGTACACCCGAAGGCGCGCCCTGGGGTCAGAGCTTCTCGATCACGTGGTCGATGCAGGCCGTCAGCGCCCGCACGTCCGTCGGGTCGACCGCCGGGAACATCGCGATCCGCAGCTGGTTGCGGCCCAGCTTGCGGTACGGCTCCGTGTCCACGATCCCGTTCGCGCGCAGCACCTTCGCCACCGCCGCCGCGTCGATCTCGTCCGCGAAGTCGATCGTGCCGATGACCTGCGAGCGCTTCGCCGCGTCCGCCACGAACGGCGTCGCGTACTTGGACTCCTCGGCCCACGTGTACAGCGCGTCCGAGGACTCCTTCGTCCGGGCCACGGCCCAGTCCAGACCGCCCTGGCCGTTGATCCACTTCAGCTGCTCGTTCAGCAGGAAGAGGGTCGACAGCGCCGGGGTGTTGTACGTCTGGTTCTTCAGCGAGTTGTCGATCGCCGTCGGCAGCGAGAAGAACTCCGGGACGTGGCGCCCGGACGCGTGCACGCGCGCGGCCCGCTCCAGCGCCGCCGGCGAGAACGCCGCCAGCCACAGGCCGCCGTCGGCCGCGAAGGACTTCTGCGGAGCGAAGTAGTAGACGTCCGTCTCGGTGATGTCCACCGGCAGACCGCCCGCGCCCGAAGTCGCGTCGACCAGGACGAGCGCACCCTCGTCGGCGCCCGCGACCCGCTTCAGCGGGGCGGCGACACCGGTCGAGGTCTCGTTGTGCGTGTAGGCGTAGACGTCCACGCCCGCCTCGGCCACCGGCTCCGGGTGGGTGCCCGGGTCGGAGGAGATCACGGTCGGCTCGGCCAGCCAGGGGGCCAGCTTCGAGGCCTTCGCGAACTTGGAGGAGAACTCGCCGAAGGAGAGGTGCTGGGACTTGTTCTCGATCAGACCGTGGGTCGCGACGTCCCAGAAGGCGGTCGAACCGCCGTTGCCCAGGATCACCTCGTAGCCCTCGGGCAGCGAGAAGAGGTCGGAGATGCCGGCACGGACCTCGCCGACCAGGTTCTTGACCGGAGCCTGGCGGTGGGAGGTGCCCAGGAGAGAGGTGCCGGTGGCGGCCAGGGCGTCCAGCGCCTCCGTCCGCACCTTGGAGGGGCCCGCGCCGAAACGGCCGTCTGCGGGCTTGATGTCAGCGGGAATCTGGATATCGGCCACGAGCCGGAGAGTATCGGTTCGGGAAGGCGCCGGTCGCCGGATGTCCGCCCGATGAGACGAACGACGAGACATGCTTGCGTGGTGGGAACAGACGAAGGACTCGCCGCCGACCTGCGTGCCGCCGTCGCCGGGGAGGTCGACTTCACCGCCGCCGCCCGGGCGCTCGTCACCATGGACGCCTCCAACTACCGCCGCGTACCTGCCGGAACGGTCGCCCCCCGCGACGCCGACGACGTCGCCGCCGCCCTGGCGGTCTGCCGCGCCCGCGGCGTCCCCGTCGTCCCGCGCGGCGCCGGCACCTCCATCGGCGGCCAGGCCACCGGCACCGGCGTCGTGCTCGACCTCACACGCCACCTCCACGGCCTCGTCTCCGTCGACCCGGAGGCCCGCACCGCCGTCGTCCGACCCGGTCTCGTCCTCGGCCGGCTGCGGGAGGCCGTCCGCCCGTACGGCCTCACCTTCGGCCCCGACCCCTCCACCCACAGCCGCTGCACCCTCGGCGGCATGATCGGCAACAACGCCTGCGGCGCCCACTCGGTCGCCTGGGGCACGACCGCCGACAACGTGCTCTCCCTGGATGTGGTGACCTACCGGGGCGAGCGGTTGACGCTCGGGAGCGACGGGCGGGGAGCCCCCGCGGGACTCCTCGACCTCGTCGGCCGCCACCTCGCCCTCCTCCGCACCGGCTACCCCGCCGGCCTGCCCCGCCGCATCTCCGGCTACGCCCTCGACGCCCTGCTCCCCGAGCGGGGCACGGACGTCGTCCGCTCCTTCGTCGGCGCCGAGGGCACGCTGGGCGTCGTCACGGAGGCGACCGTACGGCTCGTCCCGCTGCCCGCCGCGCCGGTGCTCGTCGTCCTCGGGTACGCCGACGAGACCGCCGCCGCCGACGCGGCGGCCGGACTCCTCCCGCTCGGACCGCTCACCGTCGAGGGCATGGCGGCGGACCTCGTCGGCGGGGCCACCGGCCTGCCCCGGGGCGGGGCGTGGCTCTTCTGCGAGGTCGACGGGGAGGCGGCGGCCCGCGCGCTCGTACGGGCGGCCGACGCCGTCGACGCCGCCGTCGTCCGCGACCCGGCCGGGCAGCGCGCGCTGTGGCGGATCCGGGAGGACGCCGCCGGCACGGCCACCCGGATGCCCGGAGGCGGGGACGCCTGGCCCGGGTGGGAGGACTGCGCGGTGCCGCCGGCCCGGCTCGGCGCGTACCTGCGGGACTTCCGCGCGCTGCTCGCCGAGCACGGGCTGCGGGGGACCCCGTACGGCCACTTCGGCGACGGCTGCGTCCACGTCCGCATCGACTTCGACCTGTGGACGGGGAAGGGCGTCCGCGACTTCCGCCGCTTCTCCGAGGCCGTGGCCGACCTCGTCGTGGCCCACGACGGCTCCCTCTCCGGCGAGCACGGCGACGGACAGGCGCGGGCGGAACTCCTGCCGAGGATGTACGGGGACGAACTGGTCGCCCTCTTCGGCGCCGTGAAGGACCTGTGGGACCCGGACGGCGGACTCAACCCGGGGATCCTCGTCCGGCCGGACCCCCTCGACTCTGGCCTCCGCTTCGAGGGCCTGCCGCTGGTGGGGGTCGGCAGGGAGGCCGCGCGGTGCGTCGGCGTCGCCAAGTGCCGCGTGGCGGGCCCGAGTACGGGCGACTCGGTGATGTGCCCGTCGTTCCGCGCGACGGGCGAGGAGAAGCACTCCACCCGCGGCCGGGCCCGCCTCCTCCACGAGATGGCGCTCGGCGAGATCGTCACCGGCGGCCGGCGCTCCGAGGAGGTCCGCGAGGCGCTCGACCTCTGCCTCTCCTGCAAGGGCTGCCGCAGCGACTGCCCGGTGGGCATCGACATGGCCGCCTACAAGGCGGAGTTCCTCGACCGCCACTACGCCGGCCCCACCGGCCTCCTGCGCCGCCCGCGCGCGCACTGGACGATGGGCGGACTCCCGCGCTGGCTCGACCTCTTCGGCAGCACGCTCAACACGATGACCCGCCTCCCCCTCGCGGCCCGCCTCGCCGGCGTCACGGACACCCGCCCGCTGCCGACGGTGGCCCCCCGCACCTTCGGCGACTGGTTCGCCGACCGCGGATCGGTCCGCCCCCCGGACCTCACGCTGTGGCCCGACACCTTCACGGACCACCTCGCCCCGGAAGCGGGCCGCGCGGCGGTCCGGGTCCTGGAGGCGGCGGGCCTGGGCGTGACCCTGCCACCGGGCAGGGTCTGCTGCGGCCTCACGTACGTGTCGACGGGCCGCCTGGGCGCGGCCCGGCGGGTCATGGCCCGGACGCTGGACGTGATGGGGGAGGGAGCGGGGGAGGAGCCCGGCCCCGTGGTCGTCCTCGAACCCTCCTGCGCGGCGGCGCTCCGCACCGACCTGCCCGAACTGCTCCCCGACGACCCGAGGGCGGCCCGCCTCGCGGCCCGGGTCCTCACCTTCGCCGAGGCGCTGGAGCGGCTGGCCCCCGACTGGGACCCGCCGCGCGTCGACCGCGAGGTGGCGGGCCAGACCCACTGCCACCAGCACGCCGTCCTGGGCGACGCGGCGGACCGCCGCCTCCGCGCCCGGGCCGGCCTGACGGGCGATCTGGCGGGCGGCTGCTGCGGCCTGGCGGGCAACTTCGGCTTCGAACCCGGCCACGAGGAGGTCTCCCTGGCCTGTGCGGAGGACCAGCTCCTCCCGGCCCTCCGCACGGCCGCGCCGCACGCGGAGCTCCTGGCCGACGGCTTCTCCTGCCGCACCCAGATCGCCCACCTGACGGCCCGGAAGGGCCGGCACCTCGCGGAGGTCCTGGCGGAGGCGGTCGAGCGCGGCGCGGGCGCCCCGGGCGCGGGCTGAGGTGCACGGGCGGGGGCTGAGGTGCACGGGCGCGGGCGGGTTCGGGGGACGGGTTCGGGCGCGTGGCAGGTTCGGGGGGAGGGGCTCGGGCGCTACCCGGCCCCACTGACGATCTCGCGGGCCATCGCCACCAGGGCCTCGGTGGCCGGGTGCGGGAACGCGTCGCGCCAGGCGAGGAGGACGGGGAGGGGCGGGGCGTCCGGCAGCGGGCGGTAGGTGACACCCGGGTGGGGGTGGAGCGCGGCCGTCGACGCGGAGGAGACGCCGACACCCCGCGCGGCGGCGATGGCGGTGAGCCAGTCGTCGGTGTTGGCGACGGTGAGCGTGCGGGTGGGGCGGGCGGGCAGCGGCCACAGGGTGAGGGCGGTCGCGCCGGAGACGGTGTTGAGGACGACCGTCTGGTCCGCGAGGTCGAGGAGGGTGAGCTCGCCCGGGCGGTCCGCGAGCGGGCTGTCGGAGGGCAGGGCCGCGACCCTGGGTTCCGTGGTCAGCTCGGCGGTGACCAGACCGGGCGCGTCGACGGCCCCGCGCAGCAGCGCCGCGTCGACCTGACCGCGGGCGAGGCCGGCGGTGCGGTCGTCGACGCGGAGGAGTTCGAGCGGGGTCTCGGGGTGTTCGCGCTGCCAGCGCCGCAGCAGCGGCGTCGTGTACGGGCCGAAGGCGGACCAGGCGTGGCCGAGGCGGAGCGGGCGGCTGCGCAGCCGGGCGGGGTCGACGGCCGCGTCGAAGGCGGCGAGGGCGGCGGCGGCCCGTTCGCGGAAGGCGCGGCCCTCGGCGGTGAGGGCGAGGTGGTGGGTGGAGCGGTCGACCAGGCGTGCGCCGAGGTGCCGTTCGAGGGCGGCGAGGGTGCGGGAGACGGCGGGCTGCGTCAGATGGAGGCGGGCGGCGGCCCGGGTGAGGTTCTTCTCCTCGGCGATGGCGAGGAAGCAGCGCAGGTGACGCAACTCGATGCTCACGGTCATGCCTCTGGAGCATAACCGCAGGCCGATCGGCATTTCCGTCGCCGCGCCCGACTCCGTAGCGTGGAAGCGGAATTCGGTCGTCAGGGTGGCGGGGGAGTGCACTACTCTGGACTGAGAGTTTAATGGAGTGAACTTGCGTGGCCGGTTCCGGTGAGGGCCGGAGAGGAGTGGTGGTGGGCGTGGACAGCCAGGCGGCGGGCGCGGTGACGGCGGTGACCGCGATGACGGTGACGGCTCCGGAGGTGACGGGACCGGCCGCGGCCTCGGCGGGTGCGGCTTCAGGGGGTGCGGTTTCGACCGCCTCGGCCGCTTCCCCCGCCCCGGCCGCCGCCCGCTCCACCCGCTTCGGGCCCGTCGCGCTCGTCGTCGCCGGCGGGCTCTCCGTGCAGTTCGGCTCGGCCATCGCCGTCCTGCTGATGCCCCGGGCCGGCGCGCTCGGCGTCGTCACGCTGCGGCTCGTGCTCGCCGCGCTCGTGCTGCTGCTGGTCTGCCGGCCCAAGGTGCGCGGATACAGCCGCGCCGACTGGGGCACGGTCGTCGCCTTCGGCGTCGCCATGGCGGGCATGAACATGCTCTTCTATCAGTCCGTCGACCGGATCCCGCTCGGTGCCGCCGTCACCCTGGAGGTGCTCGGGCCGCTGATCCTCTCCGTCGTCGCCTCCCGCAGGCTCGTCAACCTCCTCTGGGCCGGCCTCGCGCTCGGCGGCGTCGCCCTGCTCGGCGGCGGGGGCTTCGACCGCCTCGACCCGCTCGGCGCGGGCTTCGCGCTCGCGGCGGGCGCCATGTGGGCGGCGTATATCGTCTTCAGCGCCCGCACCGGCCGCCGCTTCCCGCAGGCCGACGGCCTGGCCCTCGCCATGGCGTTCGGCGCGGTGCTCAGCCTGCCGTTCGGCATCGCGGAGGCGGGCGACGCGCTGCTCGTACCGACGACGATCGCGCTGGGCCTCGGCATCGCCCTGCTCTCCTCGGTGCTGCCGTACACCCTCGAACTGCTCGCCCTGCGCCGGCTGCCCGCCCCGACCTTCGCCGTCCTGATGAGCCTGGAGCCCGCCATCGCGGCCGCCGCGGGCTTCTTCGTCCTGCACCAGGCGCTCGCCCTGACGGACGGCCTCGCGATCGCCCTCGTCATCGCGGCGAGCGTCGGGGCGGTGCGGACGCAGGCGGCGGCCGTCGCGTAACCCCGTCCCGCCTTCCCCCTCGGCCGGCACCCGGATCGCTCCGGGTGCCGGCCGACGTGTTTCTTCGGCCCGGGGGCGGGGGCCGCGGAGCGTTCACTCCCGCCTCATTGCAATGCCCGGGCATATGTCGTTGCGTCAATGTTGATTTCATTGCAATAAAATATGCACTCTGAGCTGCATCAATGCTTTTCCAGTGCAACGAGTGACTTGTCGAGTCTTGGAAAGCAACGTAGCTTTTCTCATGTCGGAAACGCCGACGGAGCAAGAGCGACAACGAGCCCGCAGGAGCAGTCATCATGCAGACCTTCGCCACCGCCGCCCCGATCACCGCCCTCGTGTCCGTCCCCGCCGGGAGCCTCCGCT
>NZ_JBIBWV010000034.1:61402-66106 GCF_043081625.1 Streptomyces sp. NPDC014861 | reverse complement strand
GGCCGACCAGCTCGACCAGGCCACCGAACGACACGGCGAAGGCGACCTCGCCCGACTCCTCGCCGGCAACGACACCTGGACCGTCGTCGGCTGACAGCCCGACGGAACCCTCACACCGGAGGCACCCATGGCTTACGTCATCGCTCAGCCCTGCGTGGACATCAAGGACAAGGCATGCCTGGAGGAGTGCCCCGTCGACTGCATCTACGAGGGCCCCCGCAAGATGTACATCCAGCCGGACGAATGCGTCGACTGCGGAGCCTGCGAGCCGGTCTGCCCCGTGGAAGCGGTCTTCTACGAGGACGACCTGCCGGAGGACTTCAGCGCCTTCCGCATAGCGGACCGGGAGGCCTTCGACGGCCTGGGGCTCCCCGGCGGCTCGCGTGACGCCGACCCGCTCGCCGCGGACCACGCGGTCGTACAAGCCCTGCCCGCGCCCTCCGCGAGCTGAGCGGACCGGCGACGGCGCCTCCGTACCGCTCGACACCTCCGCCCGTACGAGCCCTTCACGGATCGAGTCCAAACCATGGCCAAGCCCCTCGTCCTCATCGCCGACGAACTCTCGCCCTCCACTCTCACCGCGCTCGGCCCGGACATCGACGTCCGGCACTGCGCCGGTGCCGACCGGCGGGCTCTGCTGGCCGCCGTCGCCGAAGCCGACGCCCTCCTGGTGCGCAGTGCCACCCGCGTGGACGCCGAGGTGATCGGCGCCGCACGCCGCCTTCGCGTCGTGGCACGGGCCGGCGTCGGTCTGGACAACATCGACGTCCCGGCGGCCACGAAGGCCGGCGTCCTGGTCGTCAACGCCCCCCTCTCCAACGTGGTCAGCGCCGCCGAACTGGCCTGCGGCCTCCTCCTGTCCACCGCCCGCACCATCCCGCAGGCCGACTTCTCGCTCAAGAGCGGTGAGTGGGACCGGGGGAGGTACGTGGGCGTCGAGCTGGCGGACAAGACCCTGGGCGTCATCGGCCTGGGCCGCATCGGCACCCTGGTGGCGCAGAGGATGTCCGCCTTCGGCATGCGGATCCTCGCCCACGACCCCTACGCCACGGAGGAGCGGGCGGTGCGCGCCGGCGCACGCCTCGTCCCGCTCGACGACCTGCTCCGGCAGTCCGACTTCGTCACCGTGCACCTGCCCCGGACTCCCGAGACGGTCGGCTTCGTCGGCGAGCGGGAGCTGGCCCTGGTCAAGCCGTCCGTGCGGATCGTCAACGCGGCGCGCGGCGGCATCGTGGACGAGGAGGCGCTGGCCGCGGCGCTGAAGGACGGGCGCGTCGCCGGAGCGGGTCTCGACGTGTTCGCGGTGGAGCCGTGCACCGCCTCCCCGCTGTTCGGGCTCGACAACGTCGTGGTCACCCCCCATCTGGGCGCGTCGACCCACGAGGCCCAGGAGAAGGCCGGGACCGCCGTGGCCCACTCGGTGCGCCGCGCCCTCGCCGGGGAGCTGGTGCCCGACGCGGTGAACGCCCCCGGAGGCCCCGTCGCCGAGGAGGTCCACCCCTACCTCGCGCTCGCCGACGACCTCGGGCGGGTCTTCACCGAGCTCGCGGGAAGGCGACGCCCCGTGCGGCTGGAGGTCGAGGTCCGCGGCGAGGTGACCCGCCGCGACGTCACCGTCCTGGAGGCGTGCGCGCTCACGGGCGTCCTGACCCGGCTCGCCGCCGCGCCGCCCTCGCCGGTGAACGCGTCGGAGGTGGCCCGCGAGCTCGGCGTCTCCGTGCGCTTCTCCACGAGCTCGGAGAGCACCGGGCACCGCAACGCCCTCGCGATCCGGGGCCTCCTGGCCGACGGCACGTCCCTGGCGGTGGCCGGCGCGCTGTCCGGCCGGAAGCTCACCCACAAGCTCGTGGAGGTCGGGGAGCACGAGACCGACCTGGACCTCACGGGCCGCATGCTCTTCCTCTGGTACACCGACGCACCCGGCGCCATCGGCACGGCGGGACGCCTCCTCGGCGCCGCCGGCGTCAACATCGCCGGCATGGAGGTCGCCCGCGCCGCCGGACGGGCGATGGCGGCCATGTCGGTCGACAGCGACGTCCCCGAGAGCGTCGTGCACGCGCTCGGGGCAGCCCTCGACGCGTCGTCCGTGCGCTTCGTGCGACTGGAGCCATAGGAGGCGCCGGGCCTCCGCCCGGCCGCCGCGACCGCGGCGCGGCCCGGCGGTGCGCGCATCGGAACCCGTACTCCCTCGCGTCGGATCCGGCGCGGGGGAGTACGTGTGTCGGGTCCGGCGCGGGGAGCACGCGGGTGCGGTGGGGGAGGGCGAGGGGCCGGTGCGGCCGACGGCCGCGGACCGGGGCCCTCACTCCCTCAGCCGGGGCCCTCACTCCCTCAGCCGGGGCCCTCACTCCCTCAGCCGGGGTGCCACCGAGGCGTGGCAGAACGCGGTGAACGCCGCCGCCCGGCGCGTCAGCCGGACGCCCGCCGGGCGGGCGAGCACGACATCCAGCGGGCGTATCCCGTCGCTTATCGGCCGGGTCACCAGCCCCCGTCCCTCATAGCTGACGTCCGCGAAGGGGCGCTGGATGAGCAGGGAGTACCCGACACCCCGGGCGACGAGGCTGCGCACCGTCTCGAAGCTCTCCGTGCGGTGCCGGATGCGGGGTGACACCCCTGCCGAGCTCAGGACCTCGTTGAAGTAGCGCAGACTGGGCGGGACGTCGAGGGCGACCATGTCGTGCTCGCCGAGATCGGTCAGCCCGATCTCGTCCTTCTCCACCAGCGGGTGGGCGGCCGGCAGCAGGACGTACGGGCGGGTCGTGTACAGCGTGTCGTAGTCGATGCCGGCCTGGATGTCGACGCCGTACACCACGGCCACCTCGCATTCCCCCTCGCGCAGTCGCCGCTGGAGCTCGGTGAGCGAACCCTCCACGAAGTCCAGGGTCACCTGGGGATGGGCCTGCTGGAACTCCTCCAGCACCCGGGGCAGGAAGAACGGGGCGATGGTGGTGAAGCAGCCGATCACCAGGCGCCCCGACGGGGCGAGCCCCAGGTCGCGCATCCCCGACTGGAGTTCGTCGGCGCGGGCGAGCAGGGACCGGGCCTCCGGCAGGAGGAGCCGGCCGGCGGCGGTGAGTGTCAGCCCCTTCGCCTTGGAGCGCAGCAGCAGCTGCACACCGACCTCGCGCTCCAGCTGGGCGATCGCGACCGACACCGCGCCCTGCGACACGAAAAGGCGCCGTGCCGCCCCCGTCATGGTCCCGGCCTCGGCGCACGCCACGAACGCGTGCAGGCGGCGCAGGCTGATGCGCTCAGTCATTAGGGAATCCCATAACACGTTTCATCATTTTCCCTTTTTCAATTCGAGGGTCATGACGGAGACTTGGAGAACCAAGTCGAGGAGGTTGCGCGATGATGCCGACGAATTCGGCCTCTGGGTGCCCGGTGCACCACAGTTTCGACCCGCTTGGCGACGCCTACGTCACCGATCCTTACCCGATCCATTCCGCGGTGAGGGATGAGACCCCCGCGTTCTACGCGGCGGCCATCGACATGTGGGTGATCACCCGCTACGACGACATCGAAGCCGTTCTCAAGGACCCGGGAACCTTTTCCGCCGCCGTCGGGCAGAGGCCGGTCTTTCCGTTGTCGGAAGAGTCGCAAGAGATTCTGAAGAATGGTTTCCGCGCCTATCCGGTGATGTCGGACTGCGACCCGCCGCGGCACACCCGCATCCGGAAGCACAACATGACGGGCTTCTCACCGAAGCGGCTGGCCACGTTGGAGCCGAAGGTCTGGGCCAAGGCGACGGAGCTCGTGGACGCCATCGAGCCCGGTCGGGTGGACCTGGTGAACGCCCTGACCTATCCGCTTCCCGCGTACATGATCTTCACGTTCATCGGGTTCCCCGATGAGGACATGGACATGCTGAAGAGCTGGTGCGGAAACCGCATCGCGTTCAGCTGGGGTCGGCCGAGCGGTGACGAACAGCGCGAGATCGCCACCAACATGACGCATTACTGGGAATACTGCGAAAACTTCGTGGCCAAGCGCGCCGCGGAACCGGTGGACGACTTCACCAGCGATCTGATCCGCATCCACCAGGAGAGCCCCGAGACGCTGTCGCTCGAGGACATCACCAACGTCGCCTACGGACTGAGCTTCGCCGGCCACGAGACCACGACCAGTTTCACCGGAAACGCGATCCGCCAGCTGCTGGCCAACCCCGAGCAGTGGGCCGCGATCTGCTCCGACCGCGGACTCATAGCCAAGGCGATCGAGGAACTGCTGCGGTACGACAGCAGCATTCCCGCGTGGCGGCGGATCACCACCCGGGCGGTCGACGTCGGCGGGGTCGAGATCCCGGCCGAGGCCAAGGTCCTCATCCTGCTCGGCGCGGCCAACCGGGACCCGAACCACTTCGAGGACCCGGAGACCTTCGACATCCACCGGGGCGACGCCCGCCGCCACCTCGCCTTCGGCAAGGGCATCCACTACTGCATCGGGGCCCCGCTCGCCCGGATGGAGGCCCGCGTCGCCCTGGACCTGCTGGCACAACGGGCCCCCGACATGAAGCTGGTGGAGAACCAGGACTTCGACTTCCCCGCCAACGTCTCCTTCCGCGGCCCCAGGAGCCTCCTCGTCGAGTGGCCCGGCTGACCCCTCGGACCCGAACGGCGGCCGGCGGGGGGCGCCCCCCCCCCCCCCCGCCCCCCCCCGCGTCCCCGCCCCCCCCGTCAAGGTCCGCCCCGCCGATAGGTGACC
>NZ_JBIBWV010000034.1:0-61392 GCF_043081625.1 Streptomyces sp. NPDC014861 | reverse complement strand
CGCGGCCCCCCCCCCCCCCCCCGGGGGGGGGGGGGGGGGCCCCCCCCCCCCCCCCCCGCCCGCCGCCGGCTTCCCGGCACCGCCGGTCACGGTCCGACGCGCCGTTCGGTGACCAGCAGGGTCTGCAGCACCTGCCCGCAGCTGCCCGAGGCGTCGTCGAGCTCCCCGACGGCCAGCCCCGAACCGTGCGGACTGGCCGCCGTGCGCGAGCGCAGGCACAGCCACTCCCCGACGGGATCGCGGTGCAGCGCGAGCGTCACGTCGGTGTTGATGACGAGGTTCGTGTGGTGGTCCAGCTCGAAGCCGACCGCCCAGCTGCTGTCGGCCACCGTGAGCGCCCGCGTCAGCGGGGAGTCCGGCACCCCCGCCACCAGCGGAACGCGCTGCCGCGCCCAGGCGGTCCCCGGGCCGAGCGAGTCGAAGCCTCCGCCGTCCGCGAACCGCCACTCCATCGCCGAGACGTAGCCGTCCAGATGGGCGCCCGCCATGGTGTGCGGCGGCTGCGGCCCCGGCAGCGCGGGGGCGGCCGGCACGGGCCTCAGTGCCGGAGTCCCGGCAGGAGCGGCGACCAGCCTCCAGGCCCGGGCCAGCAGCACCGTGGCGCCGTCCGCCGACACCTCTCCTTCGAGCACCTCGACACTGCCGCCGGACCGCACCGTCCGCACCTCGACCGTCAGGTCCGCGACCGGCACCGGGCGCAGCAACTCCACGGTGACGCGGGCGATCCGCAGCCCCGGCCGGGGATCGTGGCGCTCCATCACGTGCCCCACCAGGGCCGAAGGGGGCCCCGCGTGCTGGGACTTCGCGCTCCAGGGGCCCGCGGTGGCCGACGTGCTCTCGAAGCGGCCGTCCCCGAGAGCGCGGTAGAAGGAATCGGGGGACGCGACGAACTCACTGTTCACGGGATGAGCCTCCAGCTCCTGCCTCATGCCTCTGAGGACCGTCGATGCCGTCCGGCCGGAGGGCGCCGGCGAGTCCTCCGGTGTCCGTCCGCCGTTCCTCGACAGCCGTTCCCACCCGGAAGAGCAGGGACTCCGCGAACGGGGCGCCGATCAGCTGCGCGCCGATGGGAAGGCCGGCGGAGTCCCTGCCCACCGGGAGGGAGAGCGCGGGAAGCCCCGTGATGTTGGCGGGCGAGGACAGCCGGACGTAGGCGTCGGTGACCGTCTCGGTGACGCCGTCCGGCCAGCGTACGGTCTCCTGGCCGCGCCGTGCGGCGGTGATCGGCGACGTGGGCGCGACGATCACGTCGACGTCCTCGAAGAGCCGGGTCCAGGCGTCGCGGACGAGGGACCTCGTGCGCTGGGCCCGCAGATAGTCCAGGGCGGACACGTGGTGTCCCGCCTCCAGGAGCAGCCGGACGTCCGCGCCGTACAGGTCGGGCGACGCGCGCAGCGCCTCCTCGTGGACCGCGGACGCCTCGGGCGCCATCAGGCCCCACTGCGTCGCCTCGACGTACTCGACGAGCGGGACCTCCACGGGCAGCACGATGGCGCCGAGCTCCGCCAGCAGGTCGACCGTGCCCCGGACGGCGGCCTCGACCTGCGGATCGACGCGGTCGAAGTAGTAGTTGCCCGGTACGCCGACGCGCACCCCGCGCAGCCCGCGGGCGTCCGCCGGGTGCGCCGCGGACCAGTGGGCCGGCGGCATCGCGCTCGCGGGGTCCAGGGGGTCGTGGCCGGCCAGGACGCCCAGCACGGTGGCGGCGTCCCGCACCGTCCTGGTGAGGGGACCGACGTGGTCGAGGGACCACGACAGGGGCGCCACCCCGTGACGGGAGACGAGGCCGTAGGTGGGCTTGAGACCGACCGTGCCGTTGAGCGCCGCGGGGATGCGGATCGAGCCCCCGGTGTCGGTGCCCAGCGCGAACATCGCCGATCCGGCCGCCACCGCGACCGCGGAGCCGCCGCTGGATCCTCCGGCGACGACGCCCTCGTGCCACGGATTGGCCGTCTGCGGAGTGAGCAGTCCGTAGGCGAACTCGTGGGTGTGGGTCTTGCCGATCAGGATCGCGCCGGCGGCCGTGAGCCGCGCCGCCACCGTGCTGTCCCGGCCCGGCGTACGGTCCGCCCAGGCCCGCGAGCTGGCGGTGGTGGGGATCCCGGTGACGTCGATCAGGTCCTTGAGGCCGTACGGGATGCCGTGCAGCGGCCCCCGGTGGAGCCCTTCGAGGATCTCCCGCTCCGCCTGCCGCGCGTCCTGCCGGGCCTGCGGCGCCACGACGGTCACGTACGCGTGCAGCCAGTTCTCCAGGGCCTCGCACCGGGCCAGGACGGACTCGACGAGTTCGACGGGGGACAGGGCGCGCGAGGCGATGGCCGCCGAGGCGTCCTCGACGGTGAGCTCAAAGGGCTGCACGGCGGCCCCCCGAGGTGGGCACCGGGACCCGGAAGACGGACGCCGGGGCGGTGCCGTGGAGGTCCAGGGCCCGCAGCCGTCCGATGAGGCGCCCCAGGTGGTCGGCCAGGTCGGCCACCTCCCTCGGAACGCCCGGCGGCGGTGCGGATGGCGGCGGCGGAGCGGATGGCGCGGACGGGCGGTTCGGTCGCGCAGCGTCCATCTGGGGATGCCTTCCGGGTGGTCGGAGCCGGATGCCGGGTTCCTCGCCGGCGCGAGAAAGCCCGGTGGCCCCTGACGGGGGATGGCAGGGGCCACCGGGAGAGTGCGTGCCCCTCGGCCGGACTCCGCCGGCCGATCGCGGGGCTATGCGGGAGCCGCGCCTACAGGTCGACCGTCACGTCGTAGGACTCCAGCCAGGCGTTCAGCCACAGCGGGACCTCCAGATCGATGCGGGTGATCTGGGTGCTGGCGGTGCTGATGCTGCCGTCGAGCCGGCCGCGGACACGCTCCTTGTCGAGGAGCGGCAGGATGGGGGCGTCGCCGTTGCCGAGGATCTCCGCGAGCCGGTCGCGCAGCTTCTTCTCGTATCCGGAGTCCTGGGTGCTCGGGTACGGAGCCTTCACGCGCTGCACGATCGACTCGGGCAGCACGTCGCGGGTGGCCGCGCGCAGCAGGCTCTTCTCGCGTCCGTCGAAGGTCTTCATGGCCCAGGGGGCGTTGAAGACGTACTCCACGAGCCGGTGGTCGCAGAACGGGACGCGCACCTCCAGGCCGACGGCCATGCTCATCCGGTCCTTGCGGTCGAGCAGGGTGTTGAGGAAGCGGGTCAGGTTCAGGTAGCTGATCTCCCGCATCCGCTTCTCCAGGCCCGTCTCGCCCCGGAGGACCGGCACTTCGGCGATGGCGTCGCCGTAGCTCGCCCGCCGGTAGCCGGGGATGTCGAGCCGGCCCAGGAGCCCGCCGTCGAACAGCGGCGTACCGTCGTAGAAGGGACCCGGCGTCGAGGTGAGCCACGGGAACGTCTCGGCCGTGAGCACCTCGGGGTCGTGGAACCAGCTGTACCCGCCGAAGAGTTCGTCGGCCGACTCGCCGGACAGGGCCACGGTGGACCGCTCCCGGACCGCCTTGAAGAGCAGGTACAAGGACGGCCACAGGTCGCCGTACCACATGGGCGGCAGGTCGGTGGCGGCGAGGACCGCCGCCCGGACACCGGGATCGCTGAGGTCGTCGCTGTTGAGCAGGATCTCCTTGTGCTCCGCCGCCACGTGCTGGGCAAGGTCGCGCACGAACGGCGCGTCCGGCGTCGCCCGCAGCGGGTCCGGGACGAAGTTCTCCTCGGCGCCCACGAAGTCGACGGAGAACGAGCGCACCGGCCCCGCGCCGCGGGCGGCCAGCGCCCTCGCCGCCAGCGCGGTGACGGCGGAGGAGTCCAGACCACCGGAGAGCAGGCTGCACAGCGGTACGTCGGAGATGAGCTGCCGGCTCACGATGTCGTCCAGGAGCCCCCGGACCGTGTCGATCGTCGTCTCCAGGGAGTCCGTGTGCTCCCGGGCCTCCAGCGCCCAGTAGCGGCGCTTGACGAGACCCTGGCGGCGGACCCGGACCGTGTGTCCCGGCCGGATCTCGTACATGCCGGTGAAGATGGCGTGCTCCGGGGTCTTCACCATGTCGAGCAGCTCGCGCAGCCCGTTCTCGTTCACCCGGCGGGGGATCTCCGGGTTGGCCAGGATCACCTTGGGTTCCGAGCCGAACAGGACGCCGTCCGCCGTGGGGAAGTAGTACAGCGGCTTCACGCCCATCCGGTCGCGCACCAGGAGCAGTTCCTGCGTCCGGGCGTCCCAGATGCCGAAGGCGAACATGCCGTTGAGACGGTCGACGACGCCCTCGCCCCACTCCAGGTACCCCTCGAGGACCACCTCGGTGTCGCTCTCGGTGCGGAAGCGGTGTCCACGCGTGATCAACTCCGCCCTCAGCTCGCGGTAGTTGTAGATCTCACCGCTGAAGGTCAGTACCGCCAGGACGCGCCCGTCCCGTTCGGCGGTCATCGGCTGCCGTCCGCCCTCCAGGTCGATGACCGAGAGCCGGCGATGCCCGATGGCGGCGTGCCGGTCGATCCACACGCCCTCGGCGTCGGGACCGCGGCAGGCCATGGTCTGCGTCATGGCGTCGACGACGGCGCGCTCCTGGGTGAGATCGCGCCCGAAATCTATCCAGCCCGCAATGCCGCACATAAGCGACGTTCTCCTTAGGTAGGACGTGAGCACCTGGCTCATCGAGAGGGTCCGGGAGAGGAAAAGGAAGGTGCCGCCCGCCGCGGCCGACCCGGTGGGCCGGCCGCGACGGGACGAGAGCACGCGCGTGGTGGGACAGGTGCGGGGAGAGGACGGCAGCTCGGCGCGGTCAGGCTACGAAGCCGCGGGCCACGTGTGCCTCCCCGCCCGGTGCGCCCAGGCCACGAGCACCATCAGGACGGCCGCCAGCCCGCCCAGCACCATGACGGTGGAGGGCGAGGAGCGGTCGAGCACGGCTCCTCCGACCAGGGCCCCGATGGAGATGGTGGCCTGGAAGGAGGCGGTGAAGAGGACGGACGACGCCTCGGGGTTGTCCGGCGCGGCCTTGGAGAACCACGTCTGGGAGCACACCGGTACGGCTCCGTAGGCGACGCCCCAGACGACCAGGAGCGCCACCGCGCCGAAGTCCGACCCGCCGAGGACGGGGAGGAGCAGGGTCGAACCGCCGATCAGAGCGGCGGCCGCGGCGAAGGTGGCCCGCGGATAGCGGCCCACCATGGACCCGCCGAGGAAGTTGCCGGCGATGCCGGCCGCGCCGTAGATGAGCAGATAGACCGTGATGAGCCCGCTGCTCACGTGGGTCACCTGCTCCAGGAAGGGGGTGACGTACGTGTACGTTCCGAAGTGGGCGAGGACGACGAGGAAGGTCATCACCAGCGCGAAGCGGGTGTTGACGCTGCGGAGCATCTCGCCGAGGACGTTCAGGCGGGTCGCCTGGTGGGCGGGGAGCGGCGGGACGACGACGAGCAGGAGGACGAGGACGGCCAGGGTGAAGACGCCCATGACGAGGAACGCGGTCCGCCAGCCCGCGATGTCGCCGATGAACGTGCCCAGCGGTACGCCGAGCACGGAACCGAGCGGCACGGCGGAGAAGATCACCGAGGTCGCCCGTCCCACCGACTTCGCGGGCACGAGCTGGCTCGCGAGGCCGGCCCCGATGGACCAGAAGCCACCGATGGTGATGCCGACCATGACGCGGGAGACCAGGACCAGCCAATAGCTCGTCGCGACGGCGGCGAGGAAATTGGCCAGTGCCAGCAGCAGGATGAACACGCCCAGCATGACCCGCCGGTCGATCCGCCCCGTGGCCACCGTGACCAGAGGGGCCGAGACCGCGGCCAGGAATCCGGGCATGGTCATCATCAGACCAGCCATTCCGTCCGAGATGGTGAAACTCGACCCGATCGAGGTGAGCAGTCCGATCGGAAGAATTTCGGTGGTGACGATGGAGAAAATCCCCAGCATGATCGAGACGACCGCCAGCCAGGAAACCAGGGGCGACCGATCCGGAGATGCGGGAGATTGGACAGAAGGGGTGGTTGCTGTGGACATGATTTCCGTCCTGAGTTGGGCCTCACATGCGGAGCGTGGTCTCTAGTCCAGCAGGAACGGACGCCATCCTCTGGCAGATTCCCGACACCAACAACCACTCCTCCGGCGCCCCGCCGCGGCCCGGCTCCGCCACTGTTCCGGCGGCACGGGAGGTATCCGCAGGTCGTGAGGGGTTCGAGTGGGAGGGGGCGGGGTCGCCGGGGTGGCGAGGGGGAGCCGGAAGCACCGGAGACCCGTGACGACTTCGCCAAGTCGCGTATCTGCCGATACGGGGGAGCGACTTCCCATTCCGCGGGCGACCGTCGACGTCGTGAACCTGCCGGTCGACGGGCCGTTCCTTTGTCGTCCGGCTTTCCCGGAATCCCCTGTCGTGACGGTTCCCCGCCGTGCGGTCGCGGCGATCGGCCGGGGCCGCTGTCGAAAGGAGGGGAAGAATGTTCGAGTCCGCTGATGCGGTGCGCGGGAACGTGAGGAAAAGGGGCGCGGAACCCCGCGCGAGGAGATGGCCCGGCTGAGGACGGGGCGCGAGACCGGCGCGAGGACAACCGTGCGTCCGGTGGGAAGGCGGCCCCGCGCGGTGACGGATCCCCCCTCGGGCCGGCACCGCGCCGCCGCCCCCCTCACCCGGCGGATCGTTTCGTCATGTTCCGGCGGCGACCGGGTAGGCGCGGGGTGTGAGTGACGATCGTGAATCGCGGCCGACGGCGGGCGAGGACCTGCTCTCCGGCCTCAGTGTGGACGACCGCCGCCCGGAGCAGCCGGTTCTGCTGGACGGCTCCGGGGCGCCGATCCGTACCTGGCGGGAGAACTATCCGTACGACCGCAAGGTCCGGCGGCGGGAGTACGAGCGGACGAAACGGGTCCTTCAGATCGAGCTGCTGAAACTGCAGCACTGGGTGCAGGCCACGGGCGCCCGGGTCGTGGTGATCTGCGAGGGCCGGGACGCCGCCGGCAAGGGCGGCACGATCCAGCGCTTCACGGAGCGGCTCAACCCCCGCGGAGCGCGGATCGTGGCCCTGGACAAGCCGACCGAGCGGGAGCAGGGGCAGTGGTACTTCCAGCGGTACATCGCCCACCTGCCCGCCGCCGGTGAGATCGTCTTCTTCGACCGGTCCTGGTACAACCGCGCCGGGGTCGAGAAGGTGATGGGATTCTGCACCCCGGAGGAGTGCGAGCTGTTCCTGAGCCAGTGCCCCGCCTTCGAGTCCATGCTCGTGGCGGACGGGATCCTGCTGGTGAAGTTCTGGTTCTCCGTCTCCCGCGCCGAGCAGCGCACCCGCTTCGCGATCCGCCAGGTCGACCCGGTGCGCCAGTGGAAGCTGTCGCCCACGGACCTGGCCTCCCTGGACCTGTGGGACGCGTACACCACGGCGAAGGTCGAGATGTTCCGCGCGACCGACACCGAACGCGCGCCGTGGACGGTGGTCAAGAGCAACGACAAGCGGCGCGGTCGCCTGGAGGCCATGCGCAGCCTGCTGGGGCGGGTCGACTACGCCGGCAAGGACGAGGAGGCCGTGGGGCGGCCCGATCCCCTCATCGTGGGCGCCGCCGACACCCTCCTCGAACCCGGGGAGGAGCCCTCCGGCCTCTCGCCCACGCCGCTGGCCGGGCCGTCGGACGGCCCCGGCCTGCACCCCGGCCCGTAGGGCGCGGCGCGGGGCTCAGATCGCCGGGGCGAGCACGGCGAGTCCGGGTCCGTCGAGGCCGTCCAGTGCCACGCGCCGGCCCGCGACGGCCAGGAGGAGGGACAGCGCGGGCCCGCGCACCTCAGGACCCGCGCCGATCGACACGTCGGCGTCCGTGGCGGTGAGCCGGGTGCGGGACACGAGCTCCTTGGCCCCACCGAAGGAGGCCGGAGTGCGGGCCTGCAGGCGCAGCGAGCGGACGACAGCCTCCTGCGGGTAGGCGCGGGAGAGGCCCAGGGACCGGCGGATGTCCTCGCCGTGCACGATCTCCTCGACGAGCCGGCTGTCGAGGGGCGCCGGCGGGGTCGACCTCCGCGACGCCACCTGGCGCAGCCGCGCCAGGGTCTCCTGGGGTGAGGCCCCGCGTTCGCGCGCGACACCGCGGGCGTTCTGCGCGTCGAAGTCGAACCGTGCCCGGGCGAGGCCGACCAGGAAACCCAGTCGCGTCGTCCGGGCGGTGTCGGCCAGATGGGCGGCCACGTCGTGCACCGTCCACGAGGCACAGAGCGACGGCTGCTCCCACCGCTCGTCGTCGAGGCGTTCGAGGTCGCGGATGAGCGCCGCGCGCTCCGCGTGGACCATCGACCAGACTTCTTCCACGGCTTCCTCCATCGATCGCTCCAGGACAGCATCCGCCCAGGGTGGACTCGCCGCGTCCCGGGAACTCATCGGTCCCGTCCGCGGCACCCTCGCGCCGGCCCCCCCGCCGCAGGCCGGGCGCGGCCCTCCGGACGATCCGCCCCCCCCGTCATCCGGAAACCATCTGGGCCCGTCCTCGGGAACGAGTCCGGGCCCGTCCTCAGGACGGGCCCAGGTTCGATTCCCCCTCGCCGCTACGTCTCCTGCGCGATCCTCGGGACCTTCCGCAGCAGCACCGCCACCAGCACCGCCGTCAGCACCGCGAACCCCGCGCTCAGCGCCGACGCCGACTGCAGAGCCGTCGTGAAGGACTCCCGGGCGGCCGTCAGCAGTCCCTCGTCCGCGACCTCGCTCGCCGCACCCAGCGACTCCCGGGCCGCGGCCGGCGCGTCGTCCGGGATGCCGCCGCGGTAGACCGCGACCGCCACACTGCCGGTGACCGCGATCCCCAGCGCCAGACCCAGGTCGTACGCCGTCTGGCCGGTCGCCGCCGCCGCGCCCGCCTTCTCCGGGGGAGCGGCGCCGACCGCCAGGGCCGTGCCGAGGACGCTGATCGGGGCCGCCCCGAACATGATCACCGCGAGGCCCAGGGAGGCCGGCAGGACCCCCGAGGTCAGGGCGATCGCCGCGTACCCGGTGAGCGACACCAGCAGACCGCCGATCAGGACGTACGCCGGGCGGAAGCGGCGGGCGAGCGGCGGGGTCAGCTGCGACCCGGCGATCAGGCCCACCGCCCCCGGCAGCAGCCAGAGCCCGGCCTCCAGAGGCGACTGCCCGGCGACCGCCTGGAGGTACTGCGGGACCAGGTACTCCACCCCGTTCAGCGCGGTCATGCCCAGCAGGAGGGTGAGCAGCGCCCCGGTGAAGGCCCGGTCGCGGAAGAGCCGCAGGTCGAGCAGGGGCGTGGCCAGCCGGTTCTGGCGGCGGACGAAGAGCAGCGTGACGACCGCTCCGCCGGCGAAGGCCGCCGCGGCCTCCGCCGTCGGGCCGTGCGAGGCGACCGACTTCACC
This sequence comes from Streptomyces sp. NPDC014861, assembly GCF_043081625.1. NCBI lineage: Bacteria > Bacillati > Actinomycetota > Actinomycetes > Kitasatosporales > Streptomycetaceae > Streptomyces > Streptomyces sp. NPDC014861. The sequence continues at coordinate 52,094 of NZ_JBIBWV010000034.1, read as the reverse complement.
CCGTACACCAGCGGCAGGACCGCCAGCAGGAAGAGCGCCACACTCGGCAGGTCGATCCGGCCGGCCCCCGGATCGCGGTACTCCGGCAGCAGCACCGGCGCCGTGACCAGGGCGAGCAGCATGATCGGCAGACCGATCAGGAAGACCGAACCCCACCACCACGACGCCAGGAGCACCCCGCCGACGACGGGGCCGATCGCCAGGCCGACCGAGAGCGCCGTCACCCACATCGCGATCGCGGTCGCCCGCTGCCGTGCGTCGGCGAACATGTGGCTGATCAGGGCGAGCGTGGAGGGCAGTACGGCGGCCCCCGCCACGCCCAGCAGGGCGCGGGCGGCGATCAGGGTTCCGGCGTTCGGGGCGTACGCGGCGAGCAGCGAGGCCAGCAGGAAGCCGGCCGAGCCCGCCATCAGCAGCCTGCGCCGGCCCAGGCGGTCGCCGAGTGTGCCCATGATGACCAGGGTGCCGGCGGTGAGGAAGCCGTAGATGTCGGTGATCCACAGGAGTTGGGCACTGCTCGGACGGAGATCGGCGGCCAGGTACGGGGTGGCGAGCCAGAGGACGCCGAGGTCGGCGGTCATCAGGGTGACCGGCAGGAGGAGGACGGCGAGGCCGAGCCACTGGCGGGCACCGGCCTTCGCCGGCGCCGCCCCGGCCGGGGCGGCGGGGGAGGGGGAATCGGGGTCGGTGTGGGTGGTGCTCATCGCGGCAGCGCTCCGTTCAGGGATTCCTCGGCGGACTTCAGCAGTTCCCGCACCCGCTGCGGGCGCAGGGCGCGCGGCACACCCGACAGCTCGGTGCCGTGGACGATCGCGACGGACGAGTCCTCGATCCCGCAGAACCGGGAGACCGCGACCCGGAGTTGGAGGTCGAGGACGGGGGAGAGGCCGAGCTGTTCGATCTCCGCCTCCGCGTTGCCCATCAGGGCGAGCCACAGCATCCGCTTGCCGGCGAGCCGGGGCTTGCTGCGGCCGTAGGCGAAGCCGTAGTTCCACACCCGGTCGATCCACCCCTTCAGGACGGCCGGCGGCGCCATCCACCAGACCGGGAAGACGACCACGATGTCGTCGGCGGCCAGGATCCGGTCCATATGGGCGCGGACCTCGGAGGAGTAGGCCTTCTCCCGGTCCTCCCAGTCCGGTTCGTCCGCCGGCCGCAGGACGGGGTCGAAACCCTCGGCGTACAGGTCGAGCACGTCGACGGTCGAGCCGTCGTCCTTCAGCCGGGCGTGGAGGAGGTCGGTGACCTGGGCGGTCAGGGAGTCGGTACGGGGGTGGGCGTGCACGAGCAGGGTGTGGCGGGGCACGGCGGCGGCCTCCTTCGGGAGGGGTGGGAGGGGGACGGACGGGCACGGCGGGTGTCACAGACCGAGGCCGGAGCCGCCGCTCGCGTCGATGTTCTGGCCGGTCACCCAGCGCGCGTCGTCCGAGGCGAGGAAGCCGACGACGTCGGCCACGTCCCCGGGCCGGCCGACCCGGTCGAAGACCGAGAACGCGGCGGCGTGCGCCTTGGCGGCCGGGTCGGCCATCCACGGGTGGATGTCGGTCTCGATCGTGCCCGGCGAGACCGCGTTGACGGTGATGCCCCGGGCGCCGAGGGTCTGGGCGAGGGTCAGGGTCAGCACCTCGACCGCGCCCTTGGAGGCGGCGTACGAGGTCATGCCGGGGAAGGCGACCTTGGTGACGCCGGAGGAGATGTTGATGATCCGGCCGCCGTCCCGCAGACGGCCGAGCCCGTGCTTGACGATGAAGAACGGCGCCTTGGCGTTGACCGCGAAGACCCGGTCGTAGTCGGCCTCCTCGACCTCGTCGATCGTGCCGGCACCGGCGATCCCGGCGTTGTTGACGAGGATGTCGACGCCGTCGGCGTGCTCGTCGAAGGCCTTCCAGAGGGCCTCGGCGTCCCCGGGGACGCCCAGTTCGGTGCGGATCGCGAACGCCGAACCGCCGGCTTCCCCGATCGCCGCGACCGTCTCCTTCACGGCGGCCTCGTTGGTGGCGTAGTGGACGGCGACGCGGGCGCCGTCGGCGGCGAGCCGCAGGGCGATCGCGCGGCCGATGCCGCGGCTGCCTCCCGTGACGAGCGCGGTCTTGCCGGTGAGGGTGGTGGAGCGGGCCATCGGAGTCTCCTCGGTGGTGGTGTTTCCTGCTGACGGGGATGACTCTGCGGGAGCGCGGTTCGGGTTCGGCCCGGGTTCTGTTCGGGCCCGGTTCGGGCTGGTCCGGGCCCGGTTCGGGTCCTGTCCGGGCGGGAGTTACGGTGATCCCATGCGATTCGGGGTGCTGGGGGAGACGGCCGTCTGGACCGAGGACGGGAGCCCCGTCCGGGTCCCCGAACTCAAGGTGCGCGCCCTGCTCGCCTCGCTCCTCGTCGACACGGGCCGACCGGTCGCCACGCACCGACTCGTCGACGACCTGTGGGGCGAGGACCCGCCGGGCAGACCGCTGCGCGCCCTCCAGGCCAAGGTCTCCCAGCTGCGACGCGTTCTGGAGGAGGCCGAACCCGGCGGCCGCGACCTGCTGGTGTCCCGCGCTCCCGGCTATCAACTCGCGCTCCCCGAAGGCGCCTTGGACGCGGAACGGTTCGCCGCGCTCGCGACCCGCGCCCGTGGCGTACCCGACCCGGAGCGCCGTGCCGCGCTGTTCGCCGAGGCGCTCGCCGTGTGGCGCGGACCCGCCTTCGCGGACTTCGCGGACGAACCGTTCACCCGGGCAGCCGTGAACCGCCTGGAGGAGGAACGGCTCGTCGTCCACGAGGAGGCGGCGGAGGCGCGCCTTGCAGCGGGCCAACACGCGCTGCTCGTGGGGGAGCTGGCGGAGATCGTCGTACGCCATCCGCTGCGCGAGCGGCTGCGCGCCGTACAGCTACGCGCGCTCTACCGCTCGGGTCGGCAGAGCGAGGCACTGGCGGGTTACGAGGAGCTGCGGATCCGCCTCGCCGAGGACCTGGGCCTCGACCCCAGTCCGGAGCTGGTCGGACTCCAACGGGCGATGCTCCGCCAGGATCCCGCGCTGGAAGTTCCACGGACCGGGACCCGGACCGCCTCGGGGGAGGAGACCGCCGGAGCGCCGACCCCGGCACCGGACGCAGGCCCACGGGAGTCCGCAGCGGACGGACGGGGGCCGGACACAGCCCCGCTCGGTTCGGACGCGGCGCGGCGCGAGCCGGGTGCCCGCCCGGCCCCGGCGCAGGACCCGGACGCGGGCCGGGACGGTACCGGCGGGGGCGGGACGCGCGGCAATCTGCCGACGGCCATCAGCGGGCTCGTCGGGCGGGACGAGGCCGTCCAGGAGATCGGCGGGCTGCTCGCCGGACGCCGGCTCGTCACGCTCACCGGCCCCGGAGGCGTCGGCAAGACACGCCTGGCCGTGGAGGCCGCGGGGCAGGCACGGCGGCTGTTCCCGGACGGCGTGTGGCTGGTCGAGCTCGCCGGCGCGCGCGGCGAGCTGGCCGAGGTCGTCGCCGCCGCCATGGAACTGCGCGACGACGGGGCGTGGGGTGTCCGACCCGAGGCGGGACGGACACCGAGCGGGGCCGAGCGGCTGGCCGCCGTCCTGCGCGGCAGGCGGATGCTGCTCGTCCTCGACAACTGCGAGCACGTCATCGACGAGGCCGCCGCACTGGCGGAGCTGCTCCTGCGCACCGTCCCCGAGCTCGTTGTGCTGACGACCAGCCAGGAGCCCCTGGCCCTCGCCGGGGAGACGCTGTGGCCGGTGCCGCCCCTCGACCTCCCGGGAGCCGTCGAGCTGTTCGTGGCGCGGGCCGTCGCCTCGGCGCCCGGGCTCGTCCTGGACGACTCCCGGCTGGCCGCCGTCGAGGACATCTGCCGCCGTCTCGACGGCGTACCCCTCGCCCTGGAACTGGCCGCCACCCGGGTGCGCGCGCTCGGCGTGCACCGGCTGCTCGAACGGCTCGACGACCGCTTCCGGCTGCTCAGCGCCGGACAGCGCGGCGCCCCGGCCCGGCAGCAGACGCTCCGCGCGGTGATCGACTGGAGCTGGGAACTGCTGCCTGGACCGGAGCGCCTGGTCCTGCGCAGGCTGGCCGTCCACGCCGAGGGCTGCACCCTGGAAGCGGCGGAGGAGGTCTGCGCGGGCGGCGAGGTGGCGGCCGACGACGTACTCGACCTGCTGGCCCGTCTGGTGGACCGGTCGCTGGTCGTCGCCGTCGACGGGAAGGACGGGCCGCGCTACCGGCTGCTCGAGTCCGTCGCCGCGTACTGCGTCGAGCGGATGGCCGACGCCGGCGAGACCGAGGACGTCCGCGGCCGGCACCTGACGTACTACACGCGTCTCGTCCAGGCCGCGGCGCCGGAGCTCCGGGGGCCCGGGCAGCGGGAGTGGCTGACCCGCCTGGACGCCGAGTCCCCCAACCTTCGCGCCGCCCTGGACGGTGCCGCGCTGCGCGGCGAGGCCGAACACGCGCTGCGGCTGGTGGACGCGCTGGCCTGGTACTGGGTGCTGCGCGGGCGCCTGGGCGAGGCGGTCCGCTCGACGGCGACGGCGCTGGGCATCCCGATCGCATCCACCGGCCCCGCGCCGGACATCCCGATCACGTCCACCGGCCCCGCACCGGACACCCTGGCTGCGCTCACCGGCCCCGCGCGGGGCACCCTGCCCGCGTCCACCGGCACCGGCGCGGCGCCGGGTGCCCCGGTCGCCTCCGCCGGTCCGGTGCCGGAATCCGGCGTCCTCGCCCGCTTGAGGGCCCGCGTCTCGGTCTGGTGGACCGGGCTCACGGTGATGAGCGGCGACGGCGCGGACCGCCACCGGCGCATCGCGAGCGCGCTGGACTCCGTCGACACGGCCTACGGGGACGGCCCCGCCGTGCTCGCCTGGGCCCGCTGGTTCCTCGCCCACGCACTCTGCGGCACCGGAAGCCAGAGCGAGGGCGAGGACCTGACGAACGCCGCGCTCGACGGGTTCACGCGGACCGGGGAGACGTGGGGCGAGGCGGCGGCGCTCGGCGACCGGTCCGTGCAGCGGCTGCTCAGGGGCGACCTGGCGGGTGCCGAGGGCGACGCGGCCCGCAGTGCCGCGCTCTTCTCGGAGGTCGGGGACGTCTGCGGCGGGCTGTGGTCGGTGTACCCGCTGGCCACCGTGGCGGAGATCCGCGGCGAGTACGAGCGGGCGGACGCGCTGAAGCGTGCCGCCCTGGACACCGCCGAGGGCTTCGGACTCACCACAGAGGTGCCCGACCTGCTGTCGGGGCTCGGCCGGACCGCGCTCCTGAGGGGAGAGCCGGCGCAGGCGCGCGCGTACCACCGGGCGGGGCGGGACAAGGCCGTCGAGGTCGGCTTCCGGGCGGGCGAGATCAACGCCGTCCTCGGGCTGGGTCTCGGAGCCCGCCGGGAGGGTCTGCTGGACGAGGCCGAGGTCCACCTCCGGGAAGTCCTGGCCTGGCACCGGCTGGTCGGGCTCGACGGAGCCAACGCGCTGATCCTGGCGGAGCTGGGCTTCGCGGCGGAGCTGCGGGGCGACGCGGAGGCGGCGCTCGGGCTGCACGAGGAGGGGTACGCGACGGCTCTGGCGAGCGGGGACCCGCGAGCGGTCGCGCTGGCGCTGGAGGGCCTGGCCGGCGCCCACGCCCTGGGCGGGCGCGGTGAGGGAGCGGCCCTGCTCCTCGGTACGGCGGGGGCGCTGCGGACGTCGACCGGCGCGCCGCTGCCCCCGGCGGAGCGAGGGGACGTGGAGCGGATCGAGACGCGCGTCCGCGCGGCACTGGGCGACGACACGTTCCTCACGACCCGGGCCCGTGGCGAACGCCTCGACGCGGAGTCGTCCGTCAGGGAGGCCCGCGGAGTCACGGGGACGCCGATCGGCGACCGTACGGGCCTCCCCGGAGGTCGCCTCCACGAGACCTGAGGCCGGGACGGCGTCTCGCCGGCGCGCGGCGCGACCGCCCCGAGCGGCGAGGCGCCACGGACCGGCGGATTTTTCGGTACCTCACAGCGCGGCGGACGAGTGCGCGGCTCCCGGCCGGTCCAAGCTCGTGACACCGCAGGAAAGGACACCGCCATGTCGGAGCTTCTCGTCGACTTCATCACCTCCCTCGACGGCTACGCGTCGGGTGAGGGATGGCCCGGCTTCTGGGGCCTGGAGGGCCCGGAGTACCTCGCGTGGCTCGGCGAGCAGCCCGAGGCCACCTATCTGATGGGAGCCAACACCTACCGTCTGATGTCGGGCTTCGCCGCTGGTCAGGTCCCGGACGGACAGGACGAGTTCAGGCCGGAGGAGGAGGCGTCCGTCGACGAGCTCACGCGAGCCACGAAGGTGGTCTTCTCCTCCTCGCTCGAAGCGCCGCTGACCTGGGAGAACGCCACGCTCGTCCGTGAGGACGCGGTCGACGCGGTCCGGGCCATGAAGGCGGATGGCCCGGGGCTCCTCAGCACGATCGGCAGCCTCAGCCTGTCCCGGTCCCTGCTGCGCGCCGGACTCGTCGACCGCTTCCGGGTCGTGATGTTCCCGGTGATCACCGGGGCCACGGGCGAGGAGCGCATCTACGACGGCTACCCGGACGTCGCCCTGGAGATGGTCGAGCACCGCACCTTCGACGGCCGGATCCAGCTGGTCGAGTACAAGCCCCGCGTGCTCGATCACCCTCCGCTGGGCGCCGCCCCGGCGTGACGTCGCCGCCCCCGCGCGACGTCGCCGCCGTTCACGCGGGGCGGGAACGCCGTTCGCCCGGGGCTGGAAGCCGTGCCGCGCACCGCACCGCCCCCACGCGGAGACGTCGCACCGGGGCGTCGCGGTCAGGACGTCGGTCGGTCCCACCGGCGTCCGACCACCCCGACGGCCACCAGCGCGGCGAAGAGGGCGCCTGCGGCGACGTGGCCCACGACGGTGTCGGTGCCGACCAGGACGAGCAGGAGGGGGATCAGCGTCAGGATCCCGATCCTGGACGTCGCGAGGGCGTCCGCGCGCAGGACGAGGCGCAGGAACCGTGAGGGCGTCGGGTCGGTGCGGTCGTCCATGCCTGGGCCCTCCTTGCACGACCGCCGTGGCCGCTTTCGGAAGATCATATTCCGAATGTCGGCGGCGCGGTCCGGGCGGAGCCCCGTCGGTTCCGGAATCGAACGAGATTGGCGGGATGCCGCCCGGATCGGCCACCTGTGCCCGTGACCTGGGGTGAAGGGCCACCCTCGACGGGTTTTCGGCCGGAAGCGCCGGCTCCGCGCGCCGGGAACCCGCCCCGTACCATCCGACTTGTCTGGTCACCCTGTCTATTGACGGACAGTCATGTAATCGCACAGTGGTACGATCTTGGCGCAAGCAGGGCGGGTGGATGAGCGCAGTTCGACACCTCCGACCTCAGAGGTGTTCCGCGCAGGTCTTCCGATGCGGACGGTTCGCCGGGGCACCGCATCGACCGGAATTCAGTTACTGGCCATCGGCCGCCTGAAGAGAGTCTTATGACGGAATACATACAGAACCCGGCGCTGTGGGCTCTGTTGGTCCTCGTTCCTGCCGCCATCGCCGTGATCGTGCGCCAGCGCAGGTCGGCCAAGGCTTTGAAGCAGCAGATCGACGGGCTCCGGAACCACTACTCCGACCTGGAGAACCACTACACGCAGTCCGTCGAGACGGCGCAGGAGCAGGCCGAGGAGGCGACCAAGACGGTCCTGAAGTCCGCGATGCGGACGCTCCAGGGCCTCGCCGCCGAGCAGCAGCTCGTCGTCTCGCGACTGCAGAGCAAGTACGGCGAGTCCGCCATGCTCCAGGACCTGCTCGAGATCGACCACACCAACTCGCAGTTCGGCCGGCGCGCGCAGTCCATCGCCGTCCTGTGCGACGGCTGGCTCGGCCGCCACCGCGACGTGGCGTCCGTCTACGACGTGATCCGCAGCGCCCAGGGCCGTGTCCGGCACTTCCGGCGCGTGGAGATCCTCTCGCGCGTCGACTTCGGCCTCACCAGCCGGGTCGTCGAACCGGTGGCGCTCGCGCTCGCCGAGCTCCTCGACAACGCCACCAGCTACTCCAGCCCGGACACCGTCGTCGAGATCAACACCCGCACCGTCCCCAAGGGCGTCTGCATCGTCGTCGACGACGCCGGCGTCGGCATGAGCGACGAGGAGCGGGCGCGCGCCGAGCGGCTGCTCACCAGCGACCGCGTCAACGGCGTCTCCGGACTGGGCAACCCGCCGCAGTTCGGCTTCGCGGTGATCGGCGTCCTTGCCGAGCGCTTCGGCTTCGAGGTGTCCGTCGACTCCTCCTCCCCGTACGGCGGAGTCCGCGCGGTCGTCCTGCTGCCGCACGAGCTGCTCACCAGCGTGCCGGTGCAGAAGCCCGCGGCACCGCCCGTGATCACTCCCAGCACCCCGAACCCGGGCGGTCCCGAAGCCGTGCTGTCGCACCCCTCGCCCTCCTCGGCCTCCGCGACCGCCGACGGCCTGCCGAAGCGGCGCCGCAAGCGGCCGATGGCCATCGTGCCCAGCAACACCCCCGCGCAGGCTCCGAGCCGCTCCGACGCCGAAGCGGCGGCGATCATGGGTGCCTTCCAGCGAGGCACGGAGTCCGGCCGGGCCTCCTTCCCGGAGGCACCGGACGGCGCGAGCGGCACATCTCGTGCAAGCAGCGAAGGACATGAGGTCTCGTGAACGACGATCTGTCATGGATGCTCGACAGCGCCCTGGAGATTCCCGGTGCGCTGCACGCGGTCCTGATATCCGCCGACGGCCTGCTGATGGCCAGGTCGAACGGCTACGGCAAGGACAACGCCGACCGTGTCGCGGCCGCGATGAGCGGTGTGCAGTCGCTGAGCCGCTCGCTCGCCTTCTTCTGCGAGGACCCGGGCGCCCGGTGGCGGCAGACCCTCGTCGAGTTCGACGGCGGCTGGGTGTTCCTGATCTCCGCCGGTGAGGGCGCCTACCTCGGCCTCTCCGCGTCCCCGGACGTCGACATGGCGGACATCACCTTCCGGATGCAGCAGCTCGTGGGCCAGCTCGGCAAGGTCCTCATGACGCCGCCGCGCGAGAACCTCGGCACCCGCTCATGACGGGACGCGAGGAGTGGGAGCCGGAGACCGCCGAGCTGGTCCGGCCGTACGTCATCACCAAGGGCCGCGGCCTGCCCGACGAGGAGCAGCTCTCCCTGATCACGCTGGTGACGGCGGCACCGGAGGAGGGCCAGCGCCCCACCCGGCTCTCCCCCGAGGAGCAGCGGCTGATCGACATCTGCGCCGCCGGCTACCTGTCGGTCGCCGAGATCGCCGGCCACACTCGGCTGCCCCTCGGCGTGGTGAAGATCCTCCTCGCCGCCCTGACCGAGGGCGGCTACCTCATCACCCGCTCCCCGGTGCGCCGAGCCGCCCTCGCCGACCGGGAGATCCTGGAGGAGGTGCTGAATGGTCTCCGCGCCAAGTTTGGGTAAGCACGACTACGTCCGCGACGGCGCCTCGCAGATCCCGGTGAAGATCCTCGTCGTCGGGCACTTCGCGGTGGGCAAGACCACGTTCATCGGCGCCATCTCCGAGATCGAGCCGCTGACCACCGAAGAGCGGATGACGCAGGCCGCCGAGCACGTCGACGACCTCAAGGGCGTCCGGAGCAAGACCACCACCACGGTGGCCATGGACTTCGGCCGGCTGACCATCAGCGACCGCATCGTGCTCTACCTGTTCGGCACCCCCGGCCAGCAGCGGTTCGTGCAGATGTGGGAGGACCTCGCCCGCGGCGCCCTCGGCGCGCTGGTCCTCGTCGACCCCGAGCGGCTCGCGGACTCCTTCGGGGTCATCGACCTCATCGAGCAGTACGGGCTGGAATACGCCATCGCCGTCAACCACTTCGACGGCACGCCCCTGCGGGACGAGGCGGCGCTGCGCGAGGCGCTGGACCTGCTCGACGACACCCCCGTCGTCACCTGCGACGCGCGCGACGAGCAGTCGTCCGCCGGCGCACTCACCACCCTGGTCCGCTTCCTGCTGGACCGCGCACGACAGGAGCAGTAGCCGCCATGGACACCCACACCCCCGCCCCGGTGCCCCCGCCCGGCTGCCCCGCCCACGCCTCGGGCGCCCGGATCCCGCTGCACGGACCGGAGTTCGCCGCGGACCCGCAGGCGTACTACGCGTACATGCGCCACTACGGGCCCACCGCGCCCGTGGAGCTCGCCCCCGGGGTCGACGCCACCCTCGTCACCGACTACGCCACCGCGCTCCAGCTGCTCCAGGACCCCGCGTCCTTCCGCAAGGACGCGCGTCTGTGGCGGGACTTCAACGAGGGCCGGGTCCCGCAGGACAGCCCCGTCGTGCCCCTCCTCGCCTACCGGCAGAACGCCATGTTCAGCGACGGCGGCGAGCACCTGCGGCTGCGCCAGGCGATCACGGACAGCATGGCCCGGATCGACACGCAGCGGCTGGCCCGGAACACCGAGCGGATCTCGGACTACCTGATCTCCCAGTTCGGCTCCCGCGGGTCGGCCGACCTGCTCGGCGACTACGCCAAGCAGCTCCCGCTGTTCGTCTTCAACGAACTCTTCGGCTGCCCGGCCGGCATCGGCGACCGGGTGCTCTTCGGCATCACGGGCATGTTCGACGGCGTGAACGCCGAGAAGGCCACCGCCGTGCTGTTCGGGGCCGTGCAGGAACTCGTCACTCTCAAGCGGAGCCGGCCGGGCGACGACGTCACCTCCTGGCTGATGCAGCACCACGCCAAGCTGAGCGACGAGGAGATGGTCCACCAGCTCGCCCTCCTCCTCGGCGCGGGCGCCGAACCGCTGCGCAACCTGCTGGGCAACACCCTGCACCGGCTGCTCACCGACGACCGCTACGCCGACGGCGGCGGACTGATCGACGAGGCGCTCGACGACACGCTGTGGGACAACCCGCCGATGTCGAACTATGCGCCCCACTACCCGGCCCACGACATGGAGTTCGGGGGGGAGAAGGTGCAGGCGGGTGACCTGTTGCTGGTGAGCTTCGCCGCTGCCAACTCGAGCCCGGCCCTCACGGCCGCCCGCTCCTCCGGCAGCAACCGCTCGCACCTGGCGTGGAGCGCGGGCCTGCACGGCTGCCCGTCGAAGGAGCCGGCCCGGCACATCACCGTCACGGCCATCGAGCACCTGCTCAACCGGCTGCCGGACGTCGAACTCGCCGTGCCGGAGGACAGCCTGATCTGGCGTCCGGGCCCCTTCAACCGCGCTCTGGCCACGCTGCCCGCCAAGTTCACCCCCGTCCCGGGGTCCGGACGCGGCGACACGCGGCCCGACCCGGGCGGCACGGCGTCCGGCGCGCAGGCCGGCGACCGGACCGGCGGCGAGGGCAAGGAAGAACGGAAGGGCCGCTGGAGCCAGTTCCTGTCCTGGCTCACCAGCTGATCGACAAGGGGCCCGTAGTCTGTCTCATTCCGCATGACTATTCGATCGCCAGGGTAGTGATCGACTCGTCACCGAAGTTGCGTATGAGGTAGAGGAGATGTCGTGGACCACATATCCACCGACACCGCTGTGGAGGAGCCACCGTCCCAGGACGGTGCGCACCGGGATACCCGCCCTCGTGGGCGGGTATCTTCTTGCGTACCCGAGGCTCCCGCCGGAGTGCCGGTGGCCGGTTCGACGCTCGGCATCTCCCCGGACCCGGGGCCCGGCACGCTCGGTGCCCTCACCCGCGCCCAGTTGGTACGGCTGTGCGAGGTCGTCGGTCTCTCCGCGGCCGACACGGAGACGTACGCGCGCACCCTGGTCGAGGCGCTGGGCCCGTCCGCCGAGCGGTCGCTGGCCCTGCCTCCCCCGACGCGGACCTTCCTCTCGGACGACCACACGCCCGTCGAGTACTCGCTCTCCTTCAGCCCCGGCCGCGCCCCGTCGCTGCGCGTGCTGATCGAGCCGGGCTGCGGCGCCGACTCCCGTGCCGAGAACGGCCGGATCGGTCTGGAGGCCGTCCGCGCCATGGCCCGGCGCTGGGACTTCTCCACCGAGCGGCTCGACGAGATCGAGGACCTCTTCCTCCCCGCCCAGCCGAAGGGTCCGCTGGCGCTCTGGATCGCCCTGGAACTGGTGCCCGGCGGCGTGCCCAAGGTCAAGGTGTATCTGAACCCAGCCGCGTCAGGGAAGAAACGTTCCGCCAAGACGCTGCGGAAGGCCCTGCGAAGACTCGGGCACAGAGAGGCGTACAAGGCACTGCCGTCGGCCGACGGCCACCCCTTCCTCGCCCTGGACCTGGGCCGGTGGGAGACGCCGCGGGTGAAGGTCTACACCCGGCATCTCGACCTCTCGGTCACCGACGCGGGCGGCCTGTCCCGTACCGGCTCCGGCCCCGGTCCGGCGGAGATCCAGGACTTCTTCCGGGCCACCGCCGCCACCGACAACCTCCTCCGCAGGCCGGGCCTGTCCTGCCACTCCTTCACCGAGACGGAGACCGGCCGTCCCAGTGGCTTCACCCTCCACATCCCGGTCCGCGACTACGCCCGCGACGACGGCGAGGTCCTCGACCGGGCGGTGGACGTCCTGCGGAGCCACGGCATGGACCCCCTCCCGCTGATCCGTTCGCTGCCCGCCCTCACCCCGCGGCGGCCCGAGGACGGAGTGGGCCTCATCGCCTATCTCGCGCTCGTCCACCAGCAGGGCCATCCGCCCCGGGTGACCGCGTACCTGTCTTCCGAGGCCTACGCCGTCAGACCGCCGGCGAAGCTGCGGCGCCGCGCGGCGGCGGGCGTCTAGCCACGACCGCACGACCGCACGACCGCACGACTGGACGACGGGGCCCCGGTGGACCTCCACCGGGGCCCCGTCGCCGCAGTCGGTCACGGACCGGCTCCGACGACAGGCCCTCGCACGGGTCACACGGCCTGGAGTCCCCGCATCTCCTTGAGGTAGGGACCGACGTCGACCTGTATGGAGGTGCCGCCCTCCGCCGTGCCGTAGCGCTTCGCGATGCCGCTCAGGTACGCGTCGACCTCCTCGCGCATCGCGTCCGCGTCCGGCAGCACGACCTCGCCGGCGATGATGCGCGCGACCCAGTGCGTCTGGGCCTCCACGAGCCGGGTGATCGCGCCCATCGGCCGGACCAGGCCGACGAAGTACAGACCGGGCCGACGGGGAGCGACGACGCGCCGGTACAGCTCGACCGACCCGCCCGGGCCGACCGGGCACTCCTCGGGCAGGAACGGGAAGTCCATCTCGTAGCCGGTGCAGTAGACGATCGCGTCGGCCTCCTCCGAGGTCCCGTCGGTGAAGACCACCCGCCTGCCGTCGAGGTGCGCGATCCCCGGCCGCGGGTGCACCGCGCCGTGGCGTATCCGGCTGAGGATCTCGTCCGAGATGGTCACGGGGGAGGAGAAGAGCGGGTGGTCAGGCTCGGGCAGTCCGTAGTCGGACAGGCTGCCCCGCGCGACCTGGAGGGCCCGCTCGGCGAACTCGATCTGCTCGGGCAGGGACATGGCGGTGAACCACGGCACCTCGGCCATCTCGTCGACCGACATGCCGTAGAGCTGCTTGGGGACGATGTGCAGTCCCCGCCGCACCGAGAGCACGGTACGGGCGGCGTGCCGGGAGAGGTCCGTGGCGATGTCCACCGCCGACGCGCCGAGACCCACGACGACGACGCGCTGTCCGGCGAAGTCCGCCCCGTCCTGGTAGTCGACGGAATGCAGGATCCGGCCGGCGAAGCCGTCGGCACCCGGCGGCGCCGGCTTCGGCAGCGTCGGCACCGTGTTGTGCCCCGAGGCGACGACGACATGCGCGAACCGCCGCGACTCCAGCGTCCCGTCCGCCCCTCGGCTGACGACCGTCCACGACGGATCGCCACCCTCCTGCCGCACCGTCACGACCTCGACGCCGAACTCGATCCGGTCGAGCACCCCCGCCCATTCCGCGAAGGACCGCAGATAGGCCGCGACCTCGCTGTGCCGCGGATAGAGGGGGTACGTGTCCGGCATCGGGAACTCGGTGTACCCCGTGAGCTGCTTCGCGGTGTTCAGATGCAGCGACCGGTACCCGGGTCCCGGCTCACCGGCTCCCGGCTGCCGCCAGATCCCGCCGACATCGCCCGCCCGCTCGAGGCAGACGAAGTCGATCCCCGCGGCCGCCAGAGCGCGCGCGGTCGCCAGCCCCGACAGCCCCGCACCGATCACGCACACACTCAAGGTTTCCCCCACAGAACGAACACTCTCCACTCGAACGATCCTTCACTTCCCATCAGCCCCCCGCCTCACACGCGCAACACCGCGAGGCGCCTGTCACACCGCCGGCACCCCACCGAGCCGCGCGCCGACCGGCCGGTTCGGGCCGTCGGTGGCCCTGGCCCCGGTGTGAGGCTACGCCCGGCTGAGCCGGCCGGCCGAGGTGGTGCGGGTTCGGGGTCGGCTCGCGGACGGACGTGCTCATGCCGGTGTGATCAGGTCGATTCGCGGACGGCGAGTTCGTGCTGATGCGATCAGGCCTGCTCGCGGACGACGTGCCCGTGCGGTGTGATCAGGTCGACTCGCGGACGACGAGTTCGTTCGGGATGACCACCGGTGTCATGGGGCCGCCCTCGATGAGGCCGAGGAGCAGGTGGACCGTGGCGATCGCCTGGTCGGCCATGGGGCTGCGCACGGAGGTCAGCGCCGGGGCGGTGTACGCCGCCGCCTCGATGTCGTCGAAACCGACGACGGCCACGTCCTCGGGCACCCGGCGGCCCGCCTCCCGCAGCGTGCGCAGGGCCCCGATCGCCATCAGGTCGTTGGACGCGAAGACCGCGTCGAGCGCCGGATCGTCGTCGAGGAGCTGCCGCATGGCCTCGGCGCCCGACGCCCGGGTGAAGTCGCCGAGCGCGACGATCGACCGCCGGCCGGTTCCCCGCAGCGCCTCGCGGTAGCCCTCCAGTCGCTCCCGGGCCTCGAACAGGTCCAGGGGCCCCGTGATCGCGGCGATCCGGCGCCGTCCGCGCTCCAGCAGATGCCGCACGGCGAGCGCGGCGCCGCCGCTGTTGTCGACCCCGGCGTACGGCACGTCCGGTACGGACGTGCGGTTGAACGAGGCCATCGGCATGCCCGTCCGGGCCAGGGCGGCCGGCAGCGGGTCCGTACCGTGCAGGGCGACGAGCATGACGCCGTCCACATGCCCGCCGGCCACGTACGCCTCGACCCGGGCCCGGCTGCGGTCGGACTCCGCGAGCATCAGCACGACCTGCTTGCCGGCGGCCTCCAGCTCCCTGCTGACGGCGCGCACGACGGTGGCGAACAGGGGATCGTCGGAGACCACTCCCTGGGGCGGATCGGCGACGACGACGGCCACGGCGTCCGTGCGGCGGGTGACGAGATTCCGGGCGGCCGCGTTGGGCACGTAGCCCAGTTCGCGGACGGCCCGCATCACGACCTCGCGGATCTGCGGGGCGACGGTCGTCTCACCGTTGACGACCCGCGAGACGCTCGACTTCGACACACCCGCGCGAGCAGCGACCACTTCCAGCGTGGGCCGTTTCATCGACGTCCATTTCGATCGAAGGTGCCAGAACCACCGGGGAGCGCTCAGGGAGCGTTCTCTGGCGAGAATGAACGCCGGCCCCGCCCATGTCAACGGGCCCGCGCAGGCGGCCTCGTCTTCGTACGGACGCTCCCCGCTCCGCCGTCCGCCGGGCATCTTCACCCCGGTCAGAGGCCCCCATCCGCACCGAACAGGCACTCAGAAACCGCTCCCGGAAAGGCAGTTACGGCGTCATCGATGTGTCGGGCAAGTAAACCGGAGCCTTGACAGCCCATGCGGACCGGCCCATTCTCACCCCTCAGGGAGCGCTCCCTGACCCTTCCCACCCGAGGAGACGCCGTGCGTCCGCTGCTCCGCCGCGTCGGTCTGCTTGTCGCCGTCGTGGCCACCCTGCTCACCTTCGCCACCGTTCCTTCCACCTCCGCCCGCGCCGCGGAAGTCCCGCTGTCCCAGGGCAAGAACGTCACCGCCTCCAGCAGCGAGGGCGCCTTCGCCCCGGCCGCCGCCGTCGACGGCGACACCGGCACCCGCTGGTCCAGCGCCTTCACCGACTCCCAGTGGATCCAGGTCGACCTGGGCGCGAACGCCACCATCAGCCAGGTCACGCTCCGCTGGGAGGCCGCGTACGCGAAGACCTTCCGCATCGAGGTCTCCACCGACGCCACCACCTGGACCACGCTCCACCAGACGGCGTCGGGCACGGGCGGCGTCCAGAACCTCCCCGTCTCCGGCACCGGGCGCTACGTGCGCATGGCCGCGACCGAACGCGCCACCGCCTACGGCTACTCCCTGTGGGAGTTCCAGGTCCACGGCACCGCGGGCGCCGGCTGCGGCGGCACCGACGCCGCCCGAGGCAGGAACGCCACGGCGTCCAGCAGCGAGGGCGCCCTCACCGCGGGCAACGCGGTGGACGGCGACGCCGGCACCCGCTGGTCCAGCGCCTTCGCCGACGCCCAGTGGATCCAGGTCGACCTCGGAGCCGTACGCGAGATCTGCGGCGTGACCCTCGCATGGGAGGCGGCCTTCGCCAGGTCGTTCCGCGTGCAGGTCTCCGACGACGCCTCGTCCTGGCGGACCCTGTACGAGACGACGTCGGGCGCCGGCGGGACGCAGGACCTCACCGTCTCCGGCACCGGGCGCCACGTGCGCATGGCCGCGACCGAACGCGCCACCGCCTACGGCTACTCGCTGTGGACCTTCGCCGTCCGCACCACCGGCACCGACGGCGGGAACACCGGCGGCACCCTGCTCTCCTACGGCCGGCCCGGCTCCGCGTCCTCCTCGCAGAGCGACCAGAACTGCTGGGAATGCACCCCCGCCCGTGCCTTCGACCGCGACCCCGCCTCCCGCTGGGCGACCAGCTCCACCACCGGCTGGACCGACCCCGCCTGGATCGCGGTCGACCTCGGCGCCCCCGCGAAGATCGAGAAGGTCGTCCTCCAGTGGGACCCCGCCCACGCCAGGTCCTTCCAGATCCAGGTCTCCGACAACGGCACCGACTGGACCCCGATCTACTCCACCACGACCGGGGCCGGCTTCAAGCAGACCCTCGCCGTCTCCGGCACCGGCCGCCACGTCCGCATGTACGGCACCGAGCGGGCCACCGCCTACGGCTACTCCCTGTGGGAGTTCCAGGTGTACGGCACCGGCGGCGCCCCGAACCCGGCCCCGCCGCTCCCGCAGGACCCCGCGAACCCGCCGCGGCTCGTGTGGAGCGACGAGTTCGACGGCGCCGCCGGAGGAAAGCCCGACCCGGCCAAGTGGAAGGCCGACCCGGGCACCGGTCAGAACGCCGAGCTGCAGTACTACACCGACCACGACAACGCCGCGCTCGACGGAGCCGGCCACCTCGTCCTGGAGGCCCGCAAGCAGGCCACCCCCGGCAAGGGCTGCCCGCCCGACCCGCTGACCGGCAGCACCACCTGCCAGTACACCTCGGCCCGCATGAACACCGGATCCACGTTCCAGTTCACCTACGGCCGGGTCGAGGCCCGCGTCAAGGTCCCCAAGGGCAACGGCCTGTGGCCCGCCTTCTGGATGATGGGCGGCGACTTCCTGAGCGGCCGGCCGTGGCCGTACAACGGCGAGATCGACATCATGGAGGTCCTCGGCAAGGACGTGAAGACCTCGTACTCCACCGTCCACGCACCCGCCTACAACGGCGCCGGCGGCATCGGAGCACCGTACAGGCTTCCCCAGGACGCCGACTTCTCCGACGACTTCCACACCTGGGCCGCCGACTGGACCAGCAAGGGCATCGTCTACAGCCTCGACGGACGGACGGTCCTCACCCTCGACAAGGAGGAGATCGAGCGGACCCGCGGCCCCTGGATCTTCGACCACCCGCACTACATGATCCTCAACCTCGCGGTCGGCGGCGACTGGCCCGGCCCCACCGACACCACCACCCCCTTCCCCGCCAGGATGCTCGTCGACTACGTACGCGTCTACCAGTAGCCGCCGCCATCGACCGGGGAATCCGCCGGGGCCGCCGCGGACACCGGAGGCGGCCCCGCCGACCCCGCACACCCTGGCCCCCGACGCGTCCGCGACCGGCCAGAGCTCCCGCACCTCCTCTTCCCCCCTCAGCCGTGACACGAGAGGAACAGCCGTGCACAGACATCCACCGATCCGCCTCGGCACCCTGATAGCGGGTGGACTGGCCCTCGTCCTGGCCGCCGCCCTCAGCCTCACGCTCACCAGCCGGCCCGCGTGGGCCGCCACCCTCGTCGTCCAGGCCGAGTCCTACGCGGCGCAGTCCGGCGTCACCGTCGAGGCGACCGCCGACACCGGCGGCGGCCAGAACGCCGCCTACCTCGCCGACGGCGACTGGATGCGCTTCGACGGCGTCGACCTCGGCGCCTCGGGCCCGCTCACCGCCTCGGCCCGCATCGCCTCCGCCACCGGCGGGCCGGGCACCGTCGAACTGCGCACCGGCTCGGCCACCGGCCCCCTGCTCGCCACCTTCGCCGTCACCCAGACCGGTGGATGGCAGAGCTGGACGACCCGGACCGCCACCGTCGCCACCCACCCCACCGGCCCGCAGACGCTGTTCGCCGTCGTGCGCGGCACCGCACCCGGCGACTTCGTCAACATCAACTGGTTCTCCTTCAGCGACGGCGCCACGGGCGGCGGGCCCGGCTGGGTCGCGATCGACCAGGCCGCATGGGACACCCAGCTGGCCCAGTTCCGCGCCATGACCCCCGCCCCCGTCCCTGCGGGCAACGTACGGGTCCCCGAGTTCAACGCCACCTGCGCCTACAGCCACTCCGCCCCCGACGACCCGATCGTCGCCCCCGGCCTGCCCGGCGCCTCCCACATGCACAGCTTCTTCGGCAACAGGAGCACCGACGCGCACACCACGACCCAGAGCCTGCTGGCCAACCCCGGCACCAGCTGCGCCCCGGCGAAGGACCTGTCGGCCTACTGGGTCCCCACCCTCTACCAGGACGGCAGGGCCGTCGAGAGCGACGGCATGATCGTCTACTACGGCTCCAGGCTGCCCGACCCCGCCGCGACGGTCCCCTTCCCCCAGGGCTTCCGCATGATCGCCGGAAACGCCAAGTCCCAGGTCCCCACCCCCGCAGGCTCGGCCAACCAGTTCTTCTGCGCCGGAGAGGGAGGCGAGATCGGCCGCAGCGCCGACGGCAACTGGCCGATCTGCGCACCGACCGCCAAGCTCGTCCACCAGCTGGTCTTCCCCGACTGCTGGGACGGCAAGCACCTCGACAGCCCGGACCACAAGTCCCACGTCGCCTTCACCTACAGCGGCGCGTGCGGCGGCGACCACCCCGTCGCCATCCCGTCCGTCTCCTTCGTCATCAGCTACCCGACCTCCGGGAACGCCGCCGGATTCTCCCTGTCCTCCGGCATGGCGTCCTCCATCCACGGCGACTTCTTCAACGCCTGGGACAACGCGGAGCTCGGCCGGCGGGTGAAGGACTGCATCGTGCAGAGCGCCAAGTGCAACTCCGCCGGCACCTTCTGACCCTCCGGACGGTGTGGGCCCTGCTCGCGGCGCTCCTCGTCACCGGCTGCACCCCGCAGCCGGTGACCGGACCGCCGCGGGCGGCGGCCTTCAACGCCACCGACACCGCGTGGATCCAGCTGATGATCCCCATGAACGAACGGGCCCGCCTGCTCACCGGCCTGGCCCCCTCACGCACGGCGGATCCCGCCCTCGCGGAGCTGGCCGCCCGGACGGGAACGCGGCTGCGGGAGGAAGAGGGGCGACTGCGGGCTCTGCTGGACCTCGCGGGAGTCCCCGACACCCGCCCCCACGAGGGCCACGACATGCCCGGCATGGTCAGCCTCGGCACCCTCGCCGAAGCGAGGGCGGCGACAGGCGCAGCGTTCGAACGGATCCTCGTCGACAGCCTCCGGGCCCACTTCGCGCAAGCCGGCACGCTCTGCGCGAACGAACAGGTCTCCGGAAGCGCGAAGGAGGCGAAGGAGCTGGCCGACACTCTCGGACGGACCGCCGCCGAGGAACTCGGCCGGCTCGGCACGACGCACCGGCCCGAACCATGACCGGACACGGCACGTCCCGCCGTCGACCGAGCGGCACGGGCGCGGCGGGACGTGCGGCGGTCGGCCGGAAGTTCGCCCGGTGGCGCGGATCGCGGAGAACTACGGCGTGCCCGCCAGGCCGGCGCGGGTGAGGGCGCGGGCGACGACGTCCGGTTCCGGCTCCCCGCCGTCCGGGTCGCGCAGCCGTGCCAGCAGCGCCCCCACGTCCCGCAGCGGGCCGGCCTCCGCCTCGGCGAGAAGAGCCTCGATGTCGGGCCCGCCCTCCACCGGGGCGAGCCGCTCCACCAGCAGGCGGGCCGTCTGCGTCCGGTCGGCCAGTTCGGCCATCCCGCAGTCGAGGCCGTCGTCGCCCAGATCCTCCGGGTAGGGGGCGCGGGACCAGGCGCCGTCCTCGTACCAGTAGACGCAGCCGAGTTCGCCGCCGGACCTGCGGTCCTCCAGCTCCTCCCACGGAAGCCACGCGGGGCCGCCGGCGAGGACGTCGACCGGCGGCCGGTGCCGGCGCGTCCCGCTGGACTCGTCCTCGCCGTACAGGACGTAACGGCCGTCCCCCGCGCGCGACATCACCCACCAGGTGCAGCCGCCGTCGTCCCGGTGGAGACCGTCGTCCTCGATCCAGTGGCCGGTGCGGTGGACGCTCGGCCGGCTCTCCACGGCGGCGGTCGTGTGCACGGCGGCCACCAGCGCCCAGCGGGCCCACAGCGTCTCGGCGGGCGGAAGGTCCCCGGGCAGCCCGGGACGATTGATCGTCATGACCCCACCGTACGAGGGCGGTCGCGGGACCCGCGGACGGGGGACCGCCCCGAGCGCGGGGGCCTTGGGCGAGACGGGCGGTTTCTGATGCCGCCGGCCGCGGACCGGGTACACGGACCGGGTACACGGCAGAAGGCAGTCCCCCGATCCGCAGGAAGGCCCTCCCATGCTCGTCGATCTGACAGGACGGACCGCTCTGGTCACCGGTTCCACGCAGGGCATCGGCGCCGCGATCGCCACCGGCCTGGCGCGTGCGGGCGCCCGCGTGGGGGTGAACGGGCGCGGTGAGGAGCGGGTGGAACGCGCGATCGCGGGGATCCGGGCCGAGGTGCCCGACGCGGAGCTGGTCCCCGTCGTCGCCGACGTCGCGAGCGAGGAGGGAGCCCGGCGCGCCGCGGAGGCGCTGCCCCGGGTGGACGTCCTCGTGAACAACCTCGGCATCTTCGGGGAGGCCGACCCGCTGACCATCGACGACGACGAGTGGCGGCGCTACTTCGAGGTGAACGTGCTGGCCGCCGTGCGGCTGATCCGCCACCACCTCCCCGGCATGGGCGAACGCGGCTGGGGCCGGGTGCTGAACATCGCGAGCGACTCGGCCGTGGTGATCCCCGCGGAGATGATCCACTACGGGATGACCAAGACCGCCCTGCTGGCCGTCACACGTGGCTTCGCCAAGCAGGCGGCGGGCAGCGGCGTCACCGTGAACTCCGTCATCGCGGGGCCCACCCGCACCGGCGGGGTCGAGGACTTCGTGTACGAGCTGGTCGACCGCTCCCTGCCCTGGGACGAGGCCCAGCGGGTCTTCATGCGCGAGCACCGCCCCCAGTCGCTGCTGCAACGCCTGATCGAGCCGGAGGAGATCGCCGCCATGGTCGTCTACCTGGCGTCCGACCACGCCTCCGCCACCACCGGGGGTGCCCTGAGGGTCGACGGCGGGTACGTCGACTCGATCCTGCCGTGAGCCTCGTCCGGGGCGGGTCCCGAGGCGGGCCCCGCCCCGGACGAGGGGCTCACCGGGCGCGCTCCAGCAGGTCGGTGCACAGCTCGTCCAGCTCCCGTGCGGGGGCGGGGACCAGCGGCACGGCGCGCAGGGCGCGGCGCGCGGCGTCCAGCCGGCGGTGCGCCTCCTCGTGGGCCGCGGCGCGGCCTCCGGCCGTCTCGACGAGCGCGGCGAGGCGGGCGGCCGTCGCGTCGTCGATCGCCCGGGGCGAGGCGAGCAGTGCCGCGAGTTCCCGCGCCGCGGGCCCTCCGCGGGCCAGGGCGGCGAGGACCGGGTAGGTCTTCTTCCCCCGGCGCAGGTCCGCGTGGACGGGCTTGCCGGTCCTCTCCGGGTCGCCCCAGATGCCGAGGACGTCGTCGATCGCCTGGAACGCGAGGCCGAGCTCGCGGCCGGCGCGGTCGAGCGCGGCCACGGTCGGCTCCGGTGCACCTCCGAGGACCGCCCCGAGGGCGAGCGCGCAGCCCAGCAGGGCGCCCGTCTTGTGCTCGGCCATCGACCGGTACCGCTCCGGCTCGACCGCTCCGGGCCCGAGCCAGGGCCGCTCCTCGAAGCGCAGGTCCTCCGCCTGCCCGGCGACGAGCGCGTTCAAGGTGCCGCAGAGACGGCGGACCGCGGCCGACGCGCGGTCGCCGCGGACCTCGGCGAGCCCCGTCACCGCCTGGGCGAGCAGCGCGTCCCCGGCCAGGACGGCGGGACCCGTGCCGTAGGCCGTCCAGACGGCCGGACGCCTTCTGCGCAGGGCGTCGGCGTCCATGATGTCGTCGTGGAGCAGGGAGAAGGTGTGGACGAGTTCGACGGCCACGGCGCCCGGGACCCCGTCGGCCGGGTCCGCCCCGACGGCCTCCGCCCCGAGCACGGCGAGGGCCTGACGCACCCCCTTGCCCTCGGATCCGGCGGGGTCCGGCGTCCCGTCCGGTCCGGCCCAGCCGAGGGCGTACGCCGCCATCTCACCGGTCCAGGGGTGCAGTCGGCCGACCGCCTCCACCAGCGCGGGCCTGACCAGGGCGCGGCACCGCCGCAGGACGCCGGGCGTCGAGCCCTCGCGACCGGGGGAGCGCCCCGGCCCGCCCCTCGCCTCCGCCCCCCGGACGCCGTCCGGCCCGGCCGTCGGGCGGACCGGGGCCGAGGCTGTCGGCCGGGCGCTCATCGCGAGTCCTCCGGACCGTCCGCCCGCCCACTCTCCGGGTCGGCCGCCCGCGGCTCCCCGGGGTCGGCCGTTCGCGCGCCCTCCGGGTCGGCTGTCCGAAGCCCCTCGGGGTCGGCCGTCCGCAGGGCCTCGGTCCCGACGTCCGGCAGGGCCGGACCGTCCGCCGCGGGCCCGTGCCCGGCGGGCTCCGGCAGCGGTCCGACACCCAGTTCGGCGGCGGCCCCGTCCACCAGCTCCCGCGCGTGGAGCAGCCCGATGCGCTCCAGCGACGAGCGCAGCGCCGTCAGCCCGGCGACGGTGCCGGCGGCGTCGCCGCCGAGGCGCGCCTCGGCCTTGACGAGTCCGAGGCGCGCCAGGGCGGTGCCCCGCGGCTCGTCCATCGAGCGGAACTCGCCGAGGGCGCGCGCGTACTGCTCGCGGGCCTGCTCGTACCGGCCCGCGCGGTACAGGACGTTGCCGCGCATCTTGTGGTTGTACGCGAGCGCGCCGCGCAGCCGTATCTCGCGGCAGGCCTCCTCGGCCCGCGACAGCAGGGCGAGGGCGCGCTCGACGTCCCCGTCGCGCACGGACACCACGTCGGCGATGCCCCTCAGGGCCCAGGCCCAGCCGCGCCGGTCCTCGGCGCGCGACGCGGTCTCCGCCGCCTCCTCGAAGAGGGCCAGGGCCTCGTCGAAGCGCCCGGTGTTCCGGTGCATCTGGGCGATGCCCTCCAGCGCCCAGACGGTGTGCCGGGCCTCGCCGCGCCGGCGCGCCTCCGTCAGCAGCTGCTCGTGCAGGCGGGCCACGGCGTCGTAGTCGCCCTGGATGCGCCCGGTCTCGGCGAGGCCGGCCAGCGAGTAGCCCCGGGCGACGACGTCACCGCCCCGCTCGCCCGCCTCGGACGCCAGCTTCAGCAGCCGGTACGCCAGCCGGAAGGCGCCGCGCTGCCGGGCCAGCGTCCCGCCGCTCCACAGCGCCCAGGCCATGGCCCCTTCGTGGCCGGCGGTACGGGCCGCCCGGTAGCTCGCCTTCCACGCCCGGTCGGCCTCTTCGATCCGCCCGAGCCTCCGGCACGCCTCCGCGACGGCCAGCCGGCAGCGGGCCACCTCGTGGAGGTCTCCGGACCGCTCGGCCGCGCGGACCCCCCGCAGGGCCTCGTCCAGCACCTCCGGGAGGGAGGCGTTCACCGACAGGGAGCCCAGGGCCCCCTGGTACTCGGGCGCGGACGCCCGCGCCGGCCGTGTGCCGGTCCGACCCGTCATCGGGTCCTCCTTCTGTCTTCCGCCGGCTCGACGATCAAGCCGGTGCGGGGGTCAAGACGGCGTCGGCGGGCGGGGGTTCCGCGACGGGGGCAATGTCCGTCCCCGTGCGGGGACGGGGTCCGTCTCCGGTACTACCCGCGGGGACTCGGCCTCCTCAGTGAGATGTACGGGAGGGGTCCGGCGCGTCCGTGCGCGTGGGGCCCGCGGGGACGCGCAGCGCGTCGCGCGGACGACGGTCCGCGTACGGGTAGCGTGCCGCCCGTGTCCGAGCACCCGCGCGATCTCGTCGGCTACGGCGCCGTGCCACCCCGTGCCGCGTGGCCCGGCGGGGCCCGCGTCGCCGTCAGTCTCGTCCTCAACTACGAGGAGGGCGGCGAGCACAGCGTCCTGGACGGCGACGCCTCCTCGGAGGCCTTCCTGCACGAGATCGTCGGGGCGTCGCCGGTGGCCGGCGGCCGCGACCTCAACGTGGAGTCGATGTTCGCGTACGGCGCGCGGGCCGGCTTCTGGCGGGTGCACCGGACGCTCGTGGCCCACCGGACGCCCGTGACCGTGCACGCCGTCGGCCAGGCGCTGGAGCGCAATCCGGCGGCGGCCCGCGCGATGGCCGAGGCCGGCTGGGAGGTGGCGGGGCACGGCTGGCGCTGGACCGACTACCGCGAGGTCCCGGAGGAGGTCGAACGCGCCGACGTCGCGCGGACGGTCGCGACGATCCGGCGGCTGGTGGGCCGACGGCCGGTCGGCTGGTACACGGGCCGGACGAGCGAGGCGACGCGGCGCCTCGTCGCAGGGGAGGGCACGTTCCTCTACGACTCCGACGACTACGCGGACGACCTCCCCTTCTACGTCGAGGCGGCGGGCCGCCCGCACCTCGTGGTGCCGTACAGCCTCGACGCGAACGACTTCAAGTTCCTCCTCGTGCACGGCTTCACGACCGCGGACGACATGCTCGCTTACCTCGTGGACACCTTCGACGCGCTGCACGCGGAGGGGGCGGAGCGGCCCCGCATGATGAGCGTCGGTCTGCACGGCCGGATCATCGGCCGGCCGGGCCGGATCCGGGCGCTGGACGCCTTCCTGCGGCACGTGGCCGGGCGGGGCGGGGCGTGGTGCGCCACGCGTGAGCAGATCGCCCGGCACTGGCTGGCCACGCACCCGCCGTCGCCGCTGTCCTGAACCCGGCGGGTTCCGGAGGGGACGACCGTGGGACCGGGCGTGGGGACAGCGGCCCCCGGGGGATTGACGAGGTCGGCGCACGAAGGTCGAGAAGCCCTGTGTCATGCCCATTGCCGAGGCGGGAGCACCTCGCTATGTTAATCGAAAATCACATGCGCGTGACGGGGGTCCGCTGCACGCGTGCCGCTCGAACGGTAAGTCCACCACGGCATCTCGAATCCTCCGATCCCTCAGGGAAGCAGGTAAGTCAATGGACAACCTCAGCAGGCGAAAGGCGCTGTCGCTCGGTGTGGCCCTCGGCCTCGTGAGCGCGGCGAACCCCCTCCAGGCGTGGGCCGCGACGGGCCCGGCGGCGACGGGCGGGGCCGCCGCGGGCACCGGCCCCGAGTGGATCTGGGACGAGGCGGCGGACCCGCTGATGGCCGCGATGCTCGAACAGGGCAAGGTGCCGGGGATCAACGCCACCTGGGCGTCCTGGGTGAACAACGACGACCCGCTGCCCGCCGGCCTGCCGCCCGAGTTCGCCGCCCACCTGGGGCGGGTCAACAGGCTGCCCTCCTGGGCCGACCCGGCCAAGCTCGCCCGCGCCGCCGACTTCAACCGCCGCCGGGACACGTACCTCTTCATGCTGTACGGGCTCGGCAGCGGCATCATGAGCACCGTCATCCCCCGCGAGGCCAAGAGCGTCTACTGGTCCGCCGGCGGCGCGGACATGCAGGACCGCGCGGCCAAGACCTTCACCTTCGGCTACGACCTGGCGGAGCTGAACGCCTTCGAACCCTCGGGGCAGTTCGTCGTCACGGCCAACAAGACGCGCGTGGTGCACGCCGCCGTCCGCCACCTCCTCCCGCAGTCGCCGCACTGGCGGGCGGTGGCCGACGAGACCGTCCCGATCAGCGCCGCCGACATCCTCGTCACCTTCCACAGCCTGGGCACGTACGTGTACCGGAAGCTGCGGGACTGGCGGATACCCTTCCCGGCCGCCGACCAGGAGGCGTTCCTGCACTCCTGGCAGGTCGCGATGCACCTCCTCGGCGTGCCCGTCGAGCACATCCCCCGCACCTGGGCGGAGGCGGAGCGGCAGTCGGCGCAGGTCCTCACCCCGATCCTCACACCGTCGACCGAGGGCATCGCCCTGGCCGAGGACCTGCTCGGCCTGACCGCCCAGATCGACCTGGGCGTCACCCGCGGCTTCCTCAACGAGTTCGTGCGCTACGTCCTCAGCGACCAGGTGGGCGACTGGCTGGGACTGCGGCGCGACTACGCCGCGGCGGCGCTGGTCCGCACCGCCTGGCCGGCCTTCATCCTCTTCCGCGAAGGCCTGTCGCCGATCATGCCGAAGAGCTTCTACATGTTCGACCAGTTCGTGCGGGCCCTGGCCATGCTCTTCCTCAACAAGGGCTCCTCGGGAAAGACGACCCCCATCACGATCCCCACGGGGAACAGGGCGGCCTGAGGCCCGCCCACCCGGGTCCGCCCCTCCAGCGGACGCCCGGCCGGGGACCCCCTTCCGCCGAGCCCGGCCGGGGACCCTTCCGCTGCCGTCCGGCCGGGGGTTCAGAGGCCCAGCGCGGCCATGGCCAGGCCGGTCGTGGCCGCCCGCTCGGCGGGGCCGTCCCGCCACCGCAGATGGCGGCCCGCCTCCACCACCACGCCGAACGCGGCGTGCGCCAGCGCCCTGGCCTGGCGCGAGTCCAGTTCCGGGCGGACCAGGCGCAGCTGCTGCTCCCACACGCCGACGTGCCGTCGCTGGGCGAGGACCAGGGGCCCCCGCAGCCCTTCGGGAAGGCCGGGGAGCTCGGCCTCGGCGACGCTGTTGAGATCGGTGTACTCGAAGCTGTAGGCCACGTAGGTCGCCGCGAGCGCGACGACGGCCTCCCGCGGGTCCGTCACCCCGTGGAGGCTCCGCTCCACGCCCTGGGACAGCAGCTCCGCCGCCTGGAGGCAGGCCGCGGACAGGATGTCGATCTTTCCGGGGTAGTGGCGGTAGAGCGCGGACGGCGTCAGCCCCACCGCTTCCGCGATCTGCCCGTTCGTGACGCTGGTGAACCCGTCCCGGGCGAACAGCGGGACGGAGGCCGCCAGGATCTCCTCGCGGCGGGTGCGCGGCACCGGCCGTACGGGCAGCGCGACGGCCGGCGCGTCACCCGTCCCCGCCGCCGGGTCGGTCGCGGCCACCCGGAGCGCGGACGCCACCAGCAGCTCCTCGGCCCGCCGGGGGGCGATGGAGGTGTGGTGCATGGTGATGGACCCGATCGCGCCGAGGGCCGCCGTCGCCCGCAGCCGCCCGTCGGGCAGCGGGTGCTCCTTCTGCACGGCGGAGTCCACCCGCTCCACGAGGCGGTCGAACTTCACCCCGAGCCGTCGGCGGTCCTCGCGGTTGAGGTACCGCGCCTCCCACCGGTACACCCCGCCCGACGCGCGATGGGCGACCGTGATCCGGGCGGCGGCGGTCAGGACCTCGGCCGCCGACGCCTCGGGCGCCACCTCGTCGAGGGCCTCGACCAGCCCGTCCACCATGACGTCGGCGCACTCGGCGAACAGCGCGTACTTGTTCGGGAAGTGCCGGTACAGCGCGGTCGCGGTGATGCCGACGCCGACGGCGACCTCCTCCATGGAGGCCGCGTGGTAGCCGCGCTCGCTGAACACCCGGCCGGCCGCGTCGAGGATGAGCTGTCTGCGGTTGCGCGGCCGGGTGGCCGGTACGGGGCGGGCGGACGGGGCGGCGGGAACCATGCCGATCAGTGAATCACACGCCCCCGGACGGCAGGGGACCTTCCGCCGCACCCCCGTCACCTGCCCGTCCCCGCCGGCGGAAGGCGGTCGCCGTCCTCGCGGGCGGACGGCCGGCGCCCGGTGCCGTGGGCGGCTCAGACGTCGTCGTCGGCCTCCGGGGCGCGTTCGAGGAAGAAGTAGAAGAAGGGGCCGTCGGCCGGTACCCCCTTGCCGTTCATGATCCCCATCAGGGTGGTGTCGTCGACCCGCTTGAAGTGGTCGAGGACCGGCTGCCCGTCGTAGACCATGGTCGCCGTCGTCTCCCCGCGGAACTCGACGCTCCACAGGCTGGCCTCGCCCTTGCCGAGCGCGCGGTCGGAGTAGAACGCCCCCTCGGCGTCCCGGCAGATCAGAGGCTTGGCGTCGTGCGGGGACACGAACGTCTTGCCGTACCAGCCGGCCTTCGCCAGCGTGCCGTTCAGGGGATGGCCGGTGCGGAACTCGCCGCCCTTCCACGCCCCGAGGACGTCCTCGGGGCGGACGGCGGTCAGCGCGGCCCAGATCGCGTCGAGCTCGGCCGGGGCGACCGGCCCGTCCTCCTCCCCGAGCTCCTGGAGCTTACGGAACCGGGCGCGGGCCTCGTGCAGGTCCATGCGGATGTCCTCTCGTCGGTGTCGGTGTCGGTGTCGGTGTCGGTGTCGGTGCGAGTGCGAGTGCGAGTGCGAGTGCGGGTGCGGATGCGGATGCCGGTTTGGGGCGGGGTCGGGTTCGGCGGCACGGGCGCGAGGCGCCGGTATCGTGAGCGTCATGAGCTCTGACACGGACCATCCCGGGGGAGCCGTCCGGGTGGAGGCGGAGGACCGCACGGCGCTGAGAATTCTCGACGCCGCCCTGGAGCAGTTCACCCTGCTGGGTCTGCGCCGCTCCTCCGTGGACGACGTGGCCAAGCGCGCCGGGGTCTCCCGCGTCACCGTCTTCCGGCGCTTCCGGAGCAAGGACAGGCTCGTCGAGGCCACGCTGCTCCGTGAACTCACGCGGTTCCACCAGCTGCTGGACGCGACGGTCGCGCCGCTGCCGACGATGGAGGACCGGGTCGTCGAGGGGTTCGCCGTCGCGCTGCGCCACACCCGGGTCCACCCGCTCTTCGGGGGGCTGTTGCGCCTCGAACCCGAACTGGTCCTGCCCCACCTCACCGTACGGGGCAGCTCCACGCTCGCCTCGACCGTCGACTACCTGGCCGTCCACCTGAGCCGCGCGCGGAAGGCCGAGGGCCGCCCAGAGGAGGACCCCCGCCCGCTCGCCGAACTGATGGTGCGCGTCGCCGTGTCCTTCCTGCTCAATCCGGCCGGCTGCGTCGCGATGGACGACGAGGAGCAGGCGCGCGCCTTCGCCCGCCGCTATCTGGCCCCGCTCCTGCACGCCTGACCCGGCCGCCCGCCCCGACGGGCGGGGCGGGACGGGCCCGTGGGCCGCTCAGCGGCGCCGGTGCAGGGACCGGGCCAGCCGGACCGCGCGTTCCCGGGCCGCGGCCGGTGCCGTGAACGACGTCAGGGAGAGCGGCGGGGCGAACCGCTGCACCGTCATCGACTGGACGGAGCTGAAGGCCCGCAGCCCCTCCTCGCCGTGGATCCGCCCGAAGCCGGACTCCCGCGAGCCGCCGAACGGCAGCGCCGGCACCGCCGCGAAGCCCAGCACCGAGTTCACCGACACCGCGCCCGCGCGCAGCCGCGCCGCGATCCGCGCACCGGTCCGCGCGTCACCGCAGAACACCGCCGCCCCCAGGGCGTAGCGGGAGGCGTTGGCCCGGGCCACGGCCTCGTCCGCGTCGGCCACCGGATTGATCACCAGCACGGGCCCGAAGGTCTCCTCCGTCATCGCCTCCGCGTCCTCCGGCACCCCGGTGAGCACCACCGGCGAGACGAACGGCGCGCGCACCGAGTCCGGCCCGCCCAACAGGGCCCGCGCTCCCTGCCCGACCGCCCCGGTCACGTGCCGCTCGACGACCGCGAGCTGTGCCGGCAGCGTCATCGGGCCGTACGGGGAGTCCGCCCCGGTGCCCGGGCGCAGTGCCCCCGCCCGCTCCACGACCCGCTCGCACAGTGCCGCGTGGACCTCCCGTACGGCGTAGACGCGCTCCACCCCCGCGCAGGTCTGCCCGGCGTTGCTCAGGGCGCCCCACACGATCGCGTCGGCGGCGGCGTCCAGGTCGGCGTCCGCGGTGACGATCACCGCGTCCTTCCCGCCGCACTCGGCGAGGAACGGCGTCAGGGTCCGCGCGCAGACCTCCATCACCTTGCGGGCGGTCCCCGGCGAACCGGTGAAGGCCAGTTTGTCGACCCCCGACCGGGCCAGGGCGTCCCCGGTGGACGCCGGACCGGTGATGGTGGTGAGCAGTCCCGCGTGCTCGGGCACGGCGCCGTCGAAGAGCCGGGCCAGCAGGACCCCGGTGCCCGGCGTCAGTTCGGACGGTTTGAAGACCACGGCGTTGCCCGCCGCCAGGGCGTAGCCGAGGGAACCCATGGGCGTGTACAGCGGGTAGTTCCAGGGGCCGATCACTCCGACCACCCCCAGCGGCCGGTGCACCAGGGAGGCCCGCTGGTGGAGGGTGAAGAGGCCGGTGCCCACCTTCCGCCGACGCAGCACGCGCCCGGCGTTGCGGGCGGCCCAGGCCAGGTGCTCCAGGGTGAGCACGACCTCCAGCGCCGCGTCCCCGGCGGGTTTGCCGGTCTCCTCGGCGATCACGGCCGCGACCGCGTCGAGTTCGGTGGCGAGCGCCTTCTTCCACCGCAGCAGGTGGTCGCGGCGCCGGGCGGCCGGCAGCGCCGCCCACCCCGCCTGGACGGTCCTGGCCCGCTCCACGGCGCGGGAGACCTCCTCGGGGCCGGCCACCGTGTGCTCGGCGATCGGCTCGCCGGTCGCGGGGGAGTGGACGGCGAAGACCGCGGCGGTCGCGGTGGTGTCGGTCATCAGGGCTCCTGACGGAAGGCGTGCGCCGTGGAAGGCGGTACGGGGGGCGGGGCGAGGGACGGCGGGGACTCGTCCCCGAGGGGTTCCGGCGCGCGGGAGTGCGCCCAGTGGGGGCCCAGGTCGTCGAGGGTCCAGCCGAAGGGGTAGGTCCGCGCCACGGGCTTGCGGGGCAGCCACTCCGGCCGGCCGGGCAACAGCCGGATCAGCGCGGCCCGGACACGGAAGGCACGGTGGACCACGGCCCGCAGCGGGCGCGGCTGCGGGCGGAAGCCGAGGGCCTCCAGCAGTGGTTCGTCCAGCACGGCGAGCACGATCCGGGACGCCACCCGCCGCAGCGGGGCCGGATACCAGGAGGCCATGACCCGCAGGGTGGCCGCCGCGACCCTGCGGTTGGCGGGGTCGTACGCGAACATCTCGCGCTCGTAGGCGTCGTGGAGGCGCTCGAAGGCGGCGTACGTGTCGGGCACACCGGAGATGCCCATCATCTCGCCCATCCGCCGTCCCACCAGTGCCAGGGTCTCGGTCTCCTGCCGGGACAGGCGCCGCCAGCCGTACCGGTCGATCCACCGCTTCGGTCCCACCACCGTGGTGGCGAGGACGTAGAGGAAGTCCTCGTTGGGGATGCGGTAGCGCCCGTGGATGCGGTTGAGGTGCCGGGCGGCCGCCCGGCCATGCTCCGAGTCCATCCCTTCGCGGACCAGCTCGTAGGCGAGCAGCACCGTGTCGTCGTAGCGCTTCTGGCCGGCCCGCTCGAACTCCTGGGTCCGGTCCAGGAGGCGGGAGACGCGCGGGACGCCGTAGTCGCGGAGGAAGGCGATCGAGGTGCCGTGCAGGTAGTCGCGGGGGAACTCGTACTGGGTGATCCACCGGAAGATCAGCTCGTGGTCCTGTCGCGGGTCCATCCGCCGGATGCGGCGGAGCCGACTGTAGCGGCCCATGGGTGGTCCCTCCTGTCGGCACCGCCGCCGCCGGCGCGCGGTGCGAGTGAACGTGGGGAAGGGGCGTGGAGCGGGGGCGACATCGGAGCGCGGGGCCGTCACACGGTGCCGCGCGGGTCGCGGGCGGCGGGGACCCCGGAGGTGCGGGCCGTGCGGGAGTCGGCGGACTCCTGGAGAGTCGATGTTACTGAAGCTATTGACCCGTATCACGAGGCGTCAAGGGTCCGGACATGCCGGAGGGGCACGGTGCCGCCACCGGACGTATGGCATCAAGTCAACTGCTGTGTAACTGACTTGATTGTTCGTCAGGTCCCTCGTCGCCGAGCGTTCCCGCCATCCGCTCGATCACCTCCCGTGCCTCCCGCACGATCCGCTCCACCAGCAGGCCGGCCGGGGCGATGTCGCGCACCAGCCCCTGGGACAGGCCGACCGACCAGATGCCCGCGTCGAGGTCGCCGTCCTCGAAGACCCGGCGACCGCGCGCCCCCGCCACCAGCGGTCGGACGTCCGCGAAGGCGCCGCCGTCCGCCAGGACGCGGACGACCTCCTCGCTGACCGCGTTGCGGGCGACCCTGGCCGTGTTGCGCAGCTCGCGGAAGATGAGCCGGGTGTCGAGCTCGGACGCCTCGACGATCCTCCGCTTGACGGTCTCCGCCACCGGCGCCTCCTCGGAGCAGAGGAAGCGGGTACCCATGTTGACCCCGTCCGCGCCGAGGGCGAGCGCCGCCGCCAGGCCGCGCCCGTCGGTGAACCCGCCCGAGGCGATGAAGGGAAGCGTCAGCGCGTCGGCGGCGGCGGGGATCAGCACCAGGCCCGGCACGTCGTCCTCGCCCGGATGGCCCGCGCACTCGAACCCGTCGACCGACACCGCGGCCACCCCGAGCCGCTCGGCCTTCACGGCGTGCCGGACGCTCGTGCACTTGTGGAGGACCCGCACGCCATGGCTCGCGAAGAACTCCATGTGAGGTTCGGGGCTGGAGCCCGCCGTCTCCACGATCGTCACCCCGGAGTCGACGATCGCCCGCCGGTACTCGTCGTAGGGCGGCGGCGCGATCGTCGGCAGGATCGTGAGGTTCACGCCGCACGGCTTGTCGGTGAGCGCGCGGGTCCGCTCGATCTCCCGCGCCAGGTCGGCCGGGGTGGGCTGGGTGAGCGCCGTGACGATGCCGAGCCCGCCCGCCTCCGAGACGGCGGCGGCCAGTTCGGCCCGCCCCGCCCACATCATCCCGCCCTGGACGACGGGGTGCTCGATCCCCAGCAGCTCCGTGAACCGGGTGCGCAGACGTGGCACGGCGGCGACGGCCTCAGACATAGGTCTCGCCCCGCTCGGCCCGCTCCACCAGCGACGCGGGCGGCTGGAACCGGTCGCCGTACGCGGCGGCCAGCTCGCGCGCCCGGGCGACGAAGCCGGGCAGGCCGCCCTCGTACTGGTTGACGTACTGCAGGACGCCACCGGTCCAGGCCGGGAAGCCGATGCCCTGGACGGAGCCGACGTTCGCGTCGGCCACGCTGGTCAGCACGCCCGTGTCGAGGCAGTCGACGGCGTCCAGGGCCTCCGCGAACAGCATGCGCTCCTGGAGGTCCCGCAGCGGCAGCACGAGCCGCCCCGACCCGTACCGCTCGCGGACGCCCGGCCAGATGCCGGTCCGCCTGCCGGAGGCGTCGTAGTCGTACCAGCCTGCGCGCTCGCGTCGTCCGACGCGGCCCTGCTCCAGCATCCAGTCGATGACGTCCTCCGAGGGGTGCGCCACCCACGTCCTCCCCTCGGCCTCCTCCGCGGCCCGGGTCTCGACGCGGATCCTCCGCGTCAGGGAGAGCGTGAGCTCGTCCAGCAGCTGGAGCGCCCCCGTCGGACAGCCGGCCTGGAGCGCGGCCTGCTCGACGCAGGCCGGCTCGACGCCCTCGCCGACGGCGGCGACCGCCTCGGCGATGAAGCGGCCGATCACGCGGGAGGTGAAGAAGCCTCGCGAGTCGTTGACGACGATGGGGGTCTTGCCGATCCGCAGGACGTAGTCGAAGACCTTGGCCAGCGTCTCGTCGGATGTGTGCTCGCCCCGGACGATCTCGACCAGGGACATCCTGTCGACCGGGCTGAAGAAGTGGATCCCGATGAAGTCGCGCTCGCGCGCCACGCCCTTGGCCAGCAGACCGATGGGCAGGGTGGAGGTGTTGGACCCGAGCACCGCGTCGTCCCGCACGACGTCCTGGATCTCCTGGAAGACCTGCTGCTTCACCGGCACCGACTCGAAGACGGCCTCGATGACGAGGTCCACCCCGGCGAAGTCGGCCGCGTCCGCCGTCGTGCGGATGCGCCCCAGCAGCGCGTCGGAGCGCTCCCGGGACGTCCGTCCCGCGGCCAGGGCCTTCGCCTCCAGGGCCCGGGAGTGGTCCTTGCCCCGCTCCGCCGCCTCGGGCGTGACGTCCTTGAGGACGACGTCGATGCCGGCCCTGGCGCTCACGTAGGCGATGCCCGCGCCCATCATGCCCGCGCCGACGACCCCGACCTTCCGCGCGGTGAAGCGCTCGAAGCCGTCGGGGCGGCTCGCACCGGAGTTGATCTCCTGGAGATCGAAGAAGAACGCCTTGATCATGTTCTTGGTGACCTGCCCGCCGAGCAGATGCACCAGATACCGGGTCTCCACCAGCGAGGCGGTGTCGAAGTCGACGTGGGCGCCCTCGACGGCGGCGGCCAGCGCGGCGCGCGGGGCCGGCGCCGGAGCCCCCCGGGTCCGCTTGCGCAGCAGCCCCGCCAACGCGGGCAGCGTGCCGGCGATCTCCGGGCTCCCCACCTCGCCGCCCGGAAGCCGGAACCCCTTCACGTCCCACGGCTGCGACGCGTCCGGATGCCCGGCGATCCAGGCCCGCGCCCGGGCCTCGGCCTCCTCCGCGTCCGGAGCGACGTCGTCGAGGAGACCGACGGCCAGCGCCTCCCGGGGGTCGAACTTCCGCGCGGACAGGATGATGTCGGACAAGGCCTTGTGCAGGCCGAACATGCGCACCGTACGGGTGATGCCGCCGCCTCCCGGCAGCAGGCCGAGGCCGACCTCGGGCAGGCCGAAGCGGCTGCCGGGCAGATCGACGGCTATCCGGTGGTGGGCGCAGAGGGCGACCTCCAGGCCGCCGCCCAGGGCCGTGCCGTTCAGCACCGCGACGACCGGCCGGCCGAGCTTCTCCAGCCGGCGCATCCAGCCCTTCATGCGGTCGATGTAGGCGGTCTCCTCGGCCGCCCGGTCGGCGCTGCCCGCGCGCAGCCGGTTGAGGTCGCCGCCCGCGAAGAAGGTCTTCTTGGCGGAGACGAGCAGGACGCCGGTGATCTCGTCGCGCTCGGCCTCCAGCCTCGGGACGCACTCCTCCAGGCCGACCATGAAGGCGTCGTTCATCGTGTTGACCGAGGAGACGGGGTCGTCCAGGACGAGGGTGACGACGCCGGCGGTGTCGCGCAGGTAGGCGATGGCGGTCGCGGTGGTGGCGGCGGCCGGGGTGGTGGTGACGGTGTTGGTCGTGGTGTCGGTTGCGGGTGTGGTCGTGGCGGTCATGGCGGTGGGTCTCCTTCTGCGCGCGGGCTCAGATGCGTTCGATGACGGTGGCGATGCCCATGCCGGCACCGACGCAGAGCGTCACGAGGCCGCGGCGGCCGCCGGTCCGCTCCAGCTCGTCGAGGACGGTGCCGAGGATCATGGCCCCGGTGGCGCCCAGCGGATGGCCCAGGGCGATGGCCCCGCCGTTGACGTTGACCCTGTCGTCGGGGACCTTCAGATCGCGCTGCCACTTCATGACGACCGCGGCGAAGGCCTCGTTCAGCTCGAACAGGTCGATGTCGTCGATCTCCAGGCCCGCCGCCGCCAGGGCCTTCCTGGTGGCGGGTGTCGGACCGGTGAGCATGATCGTGGGCTCGGCGCCGGTGACGGCCGTCGCCACGATCCGGGCGCGCGGCACGAGCCCCAGGCGCTCGCCGATCTCCCGGCTGCCGATCAGGGTGAGCGCCGCGCCGTCGACGATGCCCGAGCTGTTGCCCGCGTGGTGGACGTGCTCGATCCGCTCCAGGTGGTGGTACTTCTGCAGCGCGACCGCGTCGAAACCGGCCGCCTCGCCGACACCGGCGAACGCGGCGGGCAGCGCGGCGAGGCTCTCCGCCGTCGTGCCGGGCCGGCGGTGCTCGTCGTGGTCGAGCAGCAGGACCCCGTTCATGTCGCGCACGGGCACGACCGACCTGTCGAAGCGGCCC
The DNA here is from genome assembly GCF_043081625.1 of Streptomyces sp. NPDC014861. Classification (NCBI taxonomy): domain Bacteria; kingdom Bacillati; phylum Actinomycetota; class Actinomycetes; order Kitasatosporales; family Streptomycetaceae; genus Streptomyces; species Streptomyces sp. NPDC014861. The sequence goes on along the minus strand of NZ_JBIBWV010000034.1, from coordinate 16,004 downwards.
TCCCGCCAGGCGGTCTCGGCCCGTTCCTGTGAGCGGACCGCGTAGGCGTCGACGTCCTCGCGAGTGAAGCCCTCCAGGGTCGCGATCAGGTCCGCGCCGATGCCCTGCGGCACGAAGAAGCCGTCGTAGGCGGTGGTGGGGTCCTGGGCGTAGGCGCCGCCGTCCGAACCGATCGGGACCCGCGACATCGACTCGACGCCGCCCGCCAGTACGAGGCTCTCGTACCCGGAGGCCACCTTCTGGGCGGCGAGGTTGACCGCCTCCAGACCGGAGGCGCAGAAGCGGTTCACCTGGACGCCGGCCACCGTGTGCGGCAGCCCCGCCACCAGCGCGGCGGTCCGGGCGAGGTCGCCGCCCTGCTCGCCGACCGGGGACACGACTCCGAGCACGAGGTCGTCGATCGCCGCGGGGTCGAGCGAGGGGTGGCGCTCCTGGACGGCGTGGATCAGCCCCACGACCAGGTCGACCGGCTTGGTGCCGTGCAGCGCGCCGCCGCGGTTCCTGCCGCGCGGCGTCCGCACGGCGTCGTAGATGTAGGCGTCGGACATGACGCTCCCCTTCCTGGGGCGGGATTGGTCCGGACTTCGGCCGGACAGCGTGTGTGTCCGGACGGAGGAGCCGGACACCGTGTTTGTCCGGACGGAGGAGCCGGACACCGTGTGCTCGACGGGGATGGGACACCCCGGAGCGGAGATGCGGACCCTAGAGGCCCAGGTCTCGGCCGACGATCTCCTTCATGATCTCGGTGGTGCCGCCGTAGATCGTGGTGATGCGCGAGTCGAGATAGTCGTGCGCGATGCGGTACTCCAGCATGTAGCCGTACGCGCCGTGGAGTTGCAGGCAGCGTCCGACGATGTCCACGTACCGCTCGGTGGCCCAGAACTTCGCGGCGGCGGCGTCCACCGCCGTGAGCTCGCCCCGGGAGTGCCGGGCGAGCAGGTCGTCCAGGTAGGAGCGGCCCACCCGGGCGGTGGTGACCATCTCCGCCAGCTCGAAGCGGGTGTTCTGGAACGAGCCGATCGGCCGGCCGAACGCCTTGCGCTCCCTGACGTACTCCAGGGTCCGTTCGAGCACGCCCTCGACGGACGCCACCGCGTTGGCGGCGATCGAGATGCGCTCCTGGGCGAGGTTGCGCATCAGAGCGGCGAAGCCCGAGCCCTCCTCGCCGAGCAGATTGGCCGCGGGCACCCGTACGTCCTGGAAGAACAGCTCGCTGGTGTCCTGGGCATGCAGACCGACCTTCGCGAGATTCCGCCCCCGGGTGAAGCCCGGCCGGTCCGCCTCGACGACCAGCAGGCTGATCCCGCCGTGCCGGTCGGGGCCGGTGCGCACGGCCGTGACCACAAGGTCGGCGTTCTGGCCGTTGGAGATGAAGACCTTGCTGCCGTTGACCACGTACGCGTCGCCGTCGCGGACGGCGGTGGTGGAGATGCCGGCCAGATCGCTGCCGGTGCCGGGTTCGGTCATCGCCACGGCGACGATCAGCTCCCCGGCGGCGATGCCGGGCAGCCACCGGGCCTTCTGCTCCTCGTCGGTCAGGTCGGTGAAGTAGGGCACCACGATGTCGTTGGAGAGCGTCACGCCGGCGAGACCGTCGGAGGCGGCGTGACGGGAGAACTCCTCTCCGACGACGGAGTTGAAGCGGTAGTCGGTGACCCCGCCGCCGCCGTACTCCTCGGGGATGTTGAAGCCGAGGATCCCCGCGCGGGCGGCCTCCTCGAACAGTGCGCGGTCGACGCGCCCCTCGGAGCGCCACCGCTCGGCGTGCGGAGCGGCGTGCTTGTCGGCGAAGGCCCGCGCCGTCTCGCGCAGGAGCTCGTGCTCGTCCTCGTAGAGCGCGCGGCGGGCGGAGATCACGTCGGTCATGGAGAACCCCTGTCTCGGATCGGGTGGTGGCGCGGGTGCGGAGGCGAGCTCCGCGGTGCGGCTCGGCGAGGCACGCGGAGGGTGAGGCACGCGGAGGTGGCACGCAGAAGGTGAGGCAGGCGGAGGGGAGCAGGCGGAAGGTGAGGCAGGCGGAGGGGAAGGCATGCGGAGGGGGAGGGCGAGGGAACGGGCCGGTCAGGCTCGGGGCAGCAGCACCGCCTTCAGCGTCAGACCCGCGCGTTGGTCGGCCACCGCGCGCTCGACGGCGTCGAGGGGATAGGTGGTCACGAGCCGGTCGAGGGGCAGCAGGTCGTCACGATGGCGTCGGATCAGTTCGGGGATGAACACGCCGGGTTCGGCGTCCCCCTCGACGCTGCCGATCAGTCGAAGCCCGCGCATCGTCAGGGACCGTACGTCGAGCGGGAGTTCGGCGGGTCCGAGCCCGACGAGCGCGAGCGCGCCGCGCGGCCTGAGCAGAGAGAGCGCGCGGGCGATCACCTCCGGCCGCCCCGTGGTGTCCAGGGCGTGGGTGACCGGGGGAATCGGCTCGTCCAGCGAGGCGACGGCCGTGGCACCGTACGCGGCGAGCAGCGCGCGCCGGGCTTCGACCGGCTCCGCCACGACCACCTCCACGCCCTCGGAGAGCGCCGCCAGGGCCGCGGCGGCCCCCACGCCGCCGGCGCCGGCGACCAGCAGCCGCTGGCCGGGCCGGGGCCGCAGCACGTTGAGCACCGCGCCCGCGCCGGTCAGGAAGCCGCAGCCCAGGGGAGCGGCGACCTCAGGCGGCAGGTCCCCCACGGGGACGCAGGACCGGGCGCGGGCCAACACGGCCGTGGCGAAGGACGACTGGCCGAAGAAGGAGCCGAACACGGGCTCGCCGCCGACGCGCAGAGTCGGTGAGCCGTCCTGCCGCCGTCCCGAGCCGTTGAGCACGGTCGAACGGGCGCAGTACCCCGGGAAGCCGGACCGGCACGGCGCGCACTCTCCGCAGGAGGCGAAGGCGATGACGACGCGGTCCCCGACGGAGAGCCCTTCCGCGCCGGGTCCGAGCCGCTCCACGATGCCGCACCCCTCGTGCCCCAGTACGGCCGTCCGGCTCCCGAGCCGTTTCCGGGCGAGGAGGTCCGTGTGGCAGATCCCGACGGCCTCGACACGGACGACGACCTCGTCGTCGCGCGGCTCGTCCAGTTCGGCCTCGACGAGTTCGCCGAGCGTGGTGCCGCGGGAGAGCAGGACGGAGACCGTCGTGCCGGCTCCCGAGCGGGGCCGATGGTCTTCGGTCTGTTCCTTCTCCGTGCGCATGGGGCTCCTCGTGGTGCCGACGGACGCGGGGCGGACGGGGTGGCCGGTGTGGCCGTGACGGACGCGGCGGGCTCTTCCGGCGGCGCGGACGGTGCCGGCACGCCGACAGGGAGCAGTGGTCCCGCCGACGACCGAACACACCACGATGTTAATCAGAAATCACATCGGCGGACAAGCATGTAAGTGGGATGGGGCCCTGCTTCCGGCGTGGTGGGCAGGGGACTTGGCCCTCGGGCGAAGGTGCGAGAGCGAACGAGAAATCGCGTACGAGGGAAGATTCCTCCGCCCGGCGGGAGTGTCCCTGCGGCGCCGTCCCGGGCGCCGCGCGCCCGCGCGAGGCCCACTCCGGTTCGTCCACCCGCACCGTTCCCGGCGGTACCCGGCCCCCGCGCCCGAAGTCGGCGTCACCCGGCCCCCCCGATGTGATTTCCGGTTAACAAAAACCTTCCTGGGCCGCTCCCTCTCGTGCATAGTGACCGCAGGATCCACCTCTGTCCGCTTGGAACCCGAGGAGTGGCATGTCCCCCGGTACGGCTCCCGCATGGTCCTTCCGGCACCACTGGATGGCCCAGGCGGCCACACACGCGATGATGCGTCCCGACAAGCCCGCACTCCGGTACGCGGGAGCCACCACGACCTGGGCCCGGCTGTCCGAGCGCTCCCTCCGGCTCGCCGCCGCCCTCGCCGACCGGGGCGTTCGGGCCGGTGACCGGGTGGCCCTGCTCACCCTCAACCACCCCTGGTTCGTGGAGAGCGTCTTCGGCGTGAACAGCCTGGGCGCGATGGCCGTCCCGCTCAGCTTCCGGCTCGCGCCCCCGGAGCTCGGCTACATCCTCGACGACTGCGCCCCCGCCGCCGCGGTGGTCGACGCCCGGCTCCTCCCGCTGTTCCGGGCCACCCCGGCCGCCGCCTCCGTCGCGACGGTGATCGTCATCGGCGAACCCGACGCGCCCGGGGAGGGGGCGGGGGAGGAGTTCGGCTACGAGGACCTTCTGGCCGCGTACGAGCCGATGGAACTCCCCGACGTCAGCGAGGAGTCCACCGCGCTGATCATGTACACCTCGGGCACCACCGGTCGCCCCAAGGGGGTGATGCTCTCCCACCGCAACATGCAGGTGCAGGCCATCACCTGCGTCCGGGCGATGGACATGTCGGACGACTCCGACGTCAGCTTCCTGACGGCCCCGTTCTTCCACATCGCCGGCCTGGGCTCGATCGTCGCCGCCTTCCTCCTCGGCGGCACGGTGGTGATCCACCCGCTCGGCGCGTTCGACCCGGAGGCGGTCCTCGACGCCTACGAACGCGAGGGCGCCACCATCGTCTTCAACGTGCCCCAGCAGTGGGACCTGATCTGCGCCCAGCCCGACATCGACAAGCGGGACCTCAAACTGCGCGTCATCAGCTGGGGAGCGGCCCCGGCCACCGACGCGACCCTGCGGGCCATGGAGCGGAGCTTCCCCGCCGCGCTCAACGTCGCGGTCTTCGGCCAGACGGAGACCTCGCCCATCACCTGCGTCCTGCGCGGCGAGGACTCCCTGCGCAAGCTGGGCTCGGTCGGCCGGCCCCTTCCGAACCTCCAGTACCGCATCGTCGACGACTCGCTGCGCGACGTGCCGACCGGCGAGGTCGGGGAGATCGTCTACCGCGGCGCGACGGTGACCCAGGGCTACTGGAACAAGCCCGAGGAGACCGCGGACGCCTTCCGCGGGGGCTGGTTCCACTCCGGGGACCTGGTCCGGCAGGACGCGGAGGGGTTCATCTGGGTGGTCGACCGCAAGAAGGACATGATCATCAGCGGTGGGGAGAACATCTACTGCGCCGAACTGGAGAACGTCATCGCCGAGCACCCCTCGGTCCGGGAGGTCGCGGTGGTCGGAAGGTCCGACGAGCGGTGGGGTCAGGTCCCCGTCGCGTTCGTCGCGGTCGTCCCGGGATCGGACCTGTCGCTCCCCGCGCTGCTCGCCTTCCTCGACGGGAGACTGGCCTCCTTCAAGATGCCCAAGGACCTCATGACCCTCCCTCAGCTCCCGCGCAACGCGGGAGGGAAGGTGACCAAGGGCGCCTTGCGTGCCCTGGCCGAGCCCCGCGGGGCGTCCGAGATCTCCTGACGTCCCCGCCCCGGGCCTGACGCCGCCGTCGGCCTGACGTCCCGACCCGCGCCTGACGCCACCGCCCCGACCTAAGTAACAGGAGTTTCTGATGCAACCTTGAATGCCCGCTACGTAACGTACGATACTTTCCGTCGAACGGTAGATCCTGAGGTATCGAGCGCGGAGGAGAACGAAGTGCGTCGCGAGGAGCGGGACCTGATCGGTGTACGAGAGGTGCGAGCGGACGTCTACTGGGGCATCCACACGCTGCGCGCGCTGGAGAACTTCCCTCTCACGGGCATCGCCCTCTCCGCGCACCCCGAACTCGTCGTGGCGCTCGCCGGGGTGAAGGAGGCGGCCGCGCTCGCCCACCTCGACCTCGGCACCCTCGCTCAGGAGAGGGCGCTCGCCGTCGTGGCCGCCTGCCGGGAGATCCGTGAGGGGAGCCTGCACGACCAGTTCGTCGTCGACGTCCTCCAGGGCGGCGCCGGCACGTCGGCGAACATGAACGCCAACGAGGTCATCGCCAACCGCGCCCTCGAACTACTGGGGCACGCGCGGGGGAGCTACGCGCACCTGCACCCCCATGACGACGTGAACCGGTCCCAGAGCACCAACGACGTGTACCCCACCGCTGTCAAGCTCGCCCTCTACTCCGCCTCGGGGCGTCTGCTGGACGGGATGGCCGTGCTCCGCGACGCGTTCGCCGAGCGGGGCGGCGCGTTCGCGAAGACGGTGAAGCTCGGCCGCACCCAGCTGCAGGACGCGGTGCCCATGACGCTGGGCCAGGAGTTCGACGCGTTCGCCCTCACCGTGCGGGACGACGCCGAGTTCGTCCGGCAGGCCGCCGACTGCCTCCCCGAGGTGAATCTGGGCGGAACGGCGATCGGTACCGGTCTCAACGCGGACGCGGGCTTCGCCCGTCTCGCCGTCGGCCACCTCCGTACCGTCACGGGCGCCCCGGTCAGGGCCGCTCGCGATCTGGTCGAGGGCACCCAGGGAGTGGGCGGCTTCCTCAGGCTCTCGGGGGCCCTGAGACAGTTCGCCCTGCGTCTGTCCAAAATGTGCAACGACCTCAGGCTGCTGGCTTCCGGTCCCGGTGCCGGGCTGGGGGAGATACGGCTGCCGGAGCTGCAGGCGGGGTCGAGCATCATGCCGGGAAAGGTCAATCCGGTGCTGCCCGAGGCCGTCAACCAGGTCTGCTTCGATGTCGTCGGAGCGGATGCCGCGGTCTGCGCGGCGGCCCAGGCCGGCCAGCTCCAGCTGAACGCCTTCGAGCCTTTGATGGCGCATCACCTGCTCAACTCCGCCAACCGCCTGGACGCCGCCTGCCGGCTGCTGGCCGAACGCTGCGTCGCGGGCATCGAGGCCGACGAGGAGCGCCTGCGCGAGCTGGTGGAGCGAAGCGCCGGTCTCGCGACGGCGCTCAATCCGGTGGTCGGGTACCAGCGGGCCACGGCCCTGGCGCGTGAGTGCCGCGAGACAGGAGCCACCGTCCGCGAGCTGGCGCTGCGAGACGGGCTGCTCCCGGACGGCGAACTCGACGTTCTTCTCGACCCGATGCGCCTCGCCCGGCCTTGGTGAAGAGGGACTCGGGGCCGTCCTGCCTGAGGTCTGTACGGGGCCGCCGGCGGCCCCGCGCGGCCCGACCCGCACCGGGTCGGGCCGCGCGGGGCGCGGCGGTCTCAGCTCTTCGTCACGGCGCAGGCGTACGTCGCGGCACCGGAGCCGCTGTAGGCCTCCACGTCGAGGTAGTAGGTGCCCGTGCCGGAACCGGTTCGGGTGAAGGACAGGGCCTCGTCCGTGCCGAGGCCGTCGCCGACGGACCGCTCCAGCGTGCTTCCGTTCGCGTCGAGCCAGTAGAGGTCCGCGTCGTAGGCCGAGGGCACGGCGCAGTTCACCGTGACGGTCTGGCCGGCGTTCACCGACAGCTTGAAGTAGTCGCGGTCGCTGGTCGACTTCATGGTGCCGGACAGGGAGGCGGGTGAGGCGAGCCCGGTCGCGTCGTCGGCGGTGTCCCGGCTGTCGTTCGGCTCGCTCTCGGCGAGCGCGCCGCCGCCGCCCTGGCTGCCGCAGTTCGTCACCGGGGTGCCGTTGTAGAGGTTCGCCTCGGCGACGCCGTTCGTGACGCTGCGCAGGTAGTAGCCGCAGGTGGGACGGTTCTTGAAGTCGAAGGTCGAGCCGGGCGTCAGGCGCCAGATCTTGAAGCCCGAATAGGTCAGCGGCTTCCTGTCGACGGCCTGCTCGGGTTGGTGGTCGGCGAGGACGACGTACGCGTCCTTGCCGTACTGGGTCGCCATGCCGTCACGATCGAGGAAGAGCGAGCCGCCGCCTTCTTCGACGCCCACCCCCCAGGCGGCACCTCCCGGCGCGAGGCCGTCCTTCACCGATCGGGCGAGGAACGCCATGGTGCGGCCCATGCGGTCGCGGGTGACGAAGTGCGAGTCGTTGACGACGCCCCCGTAGTTCGCCCACTGGAACATGCCGGTGGTGAAGCTGATGTACCGGTCGTAGGGGTTGGCGAGCGCCTCGGAGCTGGTGACGCTGCCGTTGCACGCGTCGTAGACGATCGGGCTGTTGATGTGATGGCCCGCGCTGCCCCCGCCGGAGCCCCCGCCCTTGGCCACCACCGACTCGACCGAAGCTTCCAGGGCCGTACCCTTCCAGGCGGCGTAGCGGCACTGGTCGCCGCCCGCGAAGTAGACGAACTCGGCGTTGCGGACGTCGGCGTTGACCTGGCTGCTGTTGCCGTCGTTCGCCGCGGTGAGCGTCCACGTCGTACACGAGTTGACCCCGGCCAGGCCGGTGATGGTGTCGCACTCCGGTGTCTTGCTCCCGGAGGTCGGTGACGAACCGGACAGCACGACCACGTCGAGGGATCCGGTCGCCCCCCTGATGTCGTCGACGGCCCGCGCCATCGAGGCGGCGACGACGCCGCCGGCGCCGTTCATCGTGAACGCGGGGCCGTTCCACGACGCCCGGGACACGTCCGACGCGCTGCCCAGCCGGATCCTGTCAGTCGCCGCCTGCGCCGGCTGATGAGCTGTCAGCGCGGTGGTGAGCGCGGCGAGTCCGACGGCCGCGGAGGTGAATCTGAGTGAACGGTGTGGCATCTGGGCTCCCAAGGGTGGGGGTGATCGACACACCATGACCCGACGGGTCAGGTGGCTGGTTGCGGAACATACAAGTAGTGGCCTTGAGGCGGAAGATGTAAGTCGACTCTGGGCTTCAATCGCTTCCTGGAGGGCGGCCAAAAGCCTGCGAATCCCCGCGAAAAGCTCATTTGGTGATCTCGGAGCGCGCGTTACATGAACGTAATGGAACTTACATCTAGCCAGTAATGGCGATGATCTGTAACTTCTCTGCTGTGGCCGACGGCCAGAATCCGTCGGCAGGAGACCACCGAGAGGTTCCACGCGATGAACGCTCGTTTCGCACGCCCCGCCGCGGCCGCCGCCCTCGCGGCCGCCGTGCTCGTGTCAGTGTCCGCCTGTGGAGGCGAGGACACCGCAGCCCCCATCGGCAAGGTCGTCGTCGCCGGCGCAGAGGTCGTCAAGGACCAGAAGCTGCACGACCTCCTCCCGGAGAAGATCAAGAAGGCGGGCGAGGTCCGCGTCGCGACCGACGTCCCGTACCCGCCGTTCGAGATGTTCGTCAAGGAGGGGGAGCCCACCCTGACCGGGCTGGACTACGACCTCGGCCAGGCCCTGGGCGCGAAGCTCGGCGTGAGGTTCGCCTTCACCCCGCAGAAGTTCGACGGCATCGTCCCCGCCATCCAGGCGGGCAAGTTCGACGTCGCCATGTCGGCGATCACGGACAACAAGGAGAGGCAGAAGGTCGTCGACTTCGTCGACTACTCCCAGTCCGGCTCCGGCATCCTGGTCGCCGAGGGCAACCCGTCGAACGTGACCACCCTGAACGACCTCTGTGGGAAGAAGGTCGCCGTCCAGACGGCGACGAACCAGCTCGACCTCCTCAAGACCCACCAGGCCGAGTGCTCCACCGCGGGCAAGGGCAAGATCGACATACAGACCTTCCCCAAGGACTCCGACGCCCAGCTCGCCCTGCGCTCCGGCAAGGTCGTCGCCCAGGTCCTGACCAAGCCCGCCGCCGGATGGGTCGCGAAGACCGCCGACGACGGCAAGGCCTTCGACCTCGCCGAGGACCCCGCCGCCCCGGGCGGATACAACGCCTCCCCGAACGGCATCGCGGTCAGCAAGGACCTGCCGCAGCTGACCGACGCGATCCAGAAGGCGCTCCAGGCGCTCATCGACGACGGAACCGCCGTGGCGATCTACGGCAAGTACGGCGTCGCGTCGATCGGCATCAAGGAAGCCACCAAGAACGCGGCGGTGGACTAGACATGCCCGGTACCACCAAGACCCCCGAGCGGACCGCCGGCACGGAGACGCACGACGGGGAACTCGAGATCGTCCCGGTCCGCAACCACGGGCGCTGGATCGCCGCGGTCGCTTCCCTGATGGCCCTCGTCGGCCTCGTGGGATCCCTCGCGAAGAACGACAACCTGCGCTGGGACGTCGTCGGCGACTACCTCTTCGCCGACCTCATCTTCGACGGCCTGGCCACCACGCTCTGGCTGACCGCCGCCGCCATGCTCCTCGGCCTCGCGCTCGGCACGCTGATCGCCGTGATGCGGCTCTCGTCCAGCCCGGTGCTTTACGGCCTCGCCAACGCATTCGTCTGGGTCTTCCGCGGCACCCCGCTGCTCGTCCAGATCATCTTCTGGGGCTACGCGGCCGCGCTGTACAAGTACGTGAAGATCGGAGTCCCCTTCACCGACATCACGTTCTTCCAGGCCGAGACGAACGCGCTCCTGACCCCCGCGATCGCCGCCCTGCTCGCCCTCGGACTCAACGAGGCCGCGTACGCCTCCGAGATCGTCCGCGCCGGCATCCAGTCGGTCGACCCCGGCCAGGCCGAGGCCGCCCACTCACTCGGCATGCGCCCCGCGCTCACCATGCGCCGGATCGTCCTGCCCCAGGCCATGCGCGTGATCATCCCGCCGATGGGCAACGAGACCATCAACATGCTCAAGATGACCGCCCTGGTCTCGGTCATCTCCGCCCACGACCTGATGTCGAACATCCAGGACGTGTACGCCCAGAACTACCAGGTCATCCCCATGCTGGTCGTCGCCAGCATCTGGTACCTCGCCCTCGTCACGCTCCTCAGCGTGCCCCAGGCGTGGCTGGAACGGCGCTACGGCCGCGGCACCACGCGCGCCGGACACGTCTCGCCCTTCCGCCGGCTGCTCGGCGGGACCATCGAGCGGCTCGGCAAGAACAGCAAGGAGCAGGGCCGATGAGTGGCACACCCATGGTGCGCGCCGAAGGCGTCCGCAAGCACTTCGGCAAGCTCGACGTTCTCAAGGGCATCGACCTCACGGTCGAACGCGGCGAGGTCTGCTGCCTGCTCGGGCCCTCCGGATCGGGCAAGTCCACCTTCCTCCGCTGCATCAACCACCTGGAGAGGGTCGACGGCGGCCGGCTCACCGTCGACGGAGAACTCGTCGGCTACCGCCGGCACGGCGACAAGCTGCACGAGCTGCGCGAGCGCGAGGTCGCCGACCGCCGCCGGGACATCGGCATGGTCTTCCAGCGCTTCAACCTCTTCCCGCACATGACCGCCGCCGAGAACGTCACGGAAGCCCCCGTCAAGGTCTCCGGGGTCTCCCGCGCCGCCGCCCGCGAGCAGGCCCGGGACCTCCTGGAGCGCGTCGGTCTCGGCGACCGGGCCCACCACTACCCGGCCCAGCTGTCCGGCGGACAGCAGCAGCGTGTCGCCATCGCCCGCGCCCTCGCCATGCGGCCGAAGCTGATGCTCTTCGACGAGCCGACGTCCGCCCTCGATCCCGAACTGGTCGGTGACGTCCTGGACGTCATGCGGCAGCTCGCCGCCGACGGCATGACCATGGTCGTCGTCACCCACGAGATCGGCTTCGCCCGGGAGGTCGGCGACACCGCCGTCTTCATGGACGAGGGCGTCGTCGTGGAAGCCGGCGACCCGCGGCAGGTCCTCGTCGACCCGGAGCAGGAGCGCACCCGCGCCTTCCTGTCCAAGGTCCTGTGAGCGCCCCCGCCGGCCGGCAGGTGACCGCTCCCGCCCATCGGCAGGAGACGCGCGCCCCCTTCCTCGACGCGGCCCAGGCACTGTGCCCCCGCTACCTGCGCGACCTCGAACAGCTCGTCTCCATCGACTCCGGCTCCTACAGTGCCGATGGCGTCAACCAGGTCGCGGACTGGATCGAGCGCAGACTCGCAGGGCTCGGCCTCGACGTCCAGCGCGTGCGCTTCCCGGCCGCGCCCGACGGGCAGCGGACCGGCGACGCGCTCGTCGCCCGCGCACGAGGCGCACTGTCCGAGGCCGAGGGCGGCCGCCGCATCCTTCTCGCCGCCCACATGGACACCGTCTTCGAGGACGGCACCGCCGAGGCCCGCCCCTTCCGCGTCGAGGGCTCCGTGGCGTACGGCCCCGGCGTCAGCGACGACAAGGGCGGCCTCCTCGCGGGTCTCACCGCCCTGGAGATCCTCCGCGAGTCGGGCGCCGACGCCTACGACGAACTCGTCTTCCTCGCCACCCCCGACGAGGAGATCGGCTCACCCGCGAGCCGGGCGCTCATCGAGAACACCGCCGCGGGCATGCACTACGGCCTCGGCCTCGAATGCGCCCGTGAGAACGGCGACCTCGTCATCGCCCGGAAGGGAGTCGCCGACTTCCGCCTCACCGTCACCGGACGAGCGGCCCACGCCGGCATCGAACCCGAACGCGGAGCGAACGCGGCCCTCGCCGCCGCCCACCTCACCGTCGCGCTCCAGGCCCTCAACGGGCACTGGGAGGACGTGACGGTCAACGTCGGCGTCGTCCGGGCCGGCACGCGCGCCAACATCGTCTGCCCTCAGGCGGAACTCCGCATCGAGGTCCGCGCCGCCACGACGGCCGACATCGAACGTGTCACCCGGGCCATCCGCGAAGCCGCCGACCACCCGGGAGTCCCCGGCGTCGCCGTCGAGGTCGAGCAGCTCGACCTCTGCCCTCCCATGGAGGACACCACCGCCTCAAGGCGGATGCTCGACCACGCCCGCCGCGCCGCCGCCGCGGTCGGGATCGAACTGGGCGCCGCCGCGACCGGCGGAGTGGGCGACGCCAACCTCATCGCCGGCGCCGGGATCCCCGTCCTCGACGGCCTGGGGCCCGTCGGAGGCGCCGACCACACGCCTCAGGAATGGCTCGACATCACCAGCGTCCCCCAGCGGGTCGCCCTGCTCGCCGGCCTGATCGCCTCGCTCGGCGACACCGGCACGGCCTGAACCACGGCGACACCGGCACCGCCTGAACCACGGCGACACCGGTACCACTTCAACCACGGCGACACCGGCATCACCTGAACCACGGCGACACCGGCACCGCCTCAACCAGGGCGACGCCGGCACCACCTGAACGCACCACGGCGGCGCGAGGTCGCGGACGCCCTCCGCCCTCGCGCCGGCCGAGCCGCGCGGACCGACACCGGCACCAGCCCGGTCCGGTCAGCCCGACAGGTGTACGAGTACCGCCCTTCCCGATCCCCACCCCGGAGGCACCATGCGCGTCCCGCCCCTGCCCGCACGTCGCACCGCCCTCGCCTGCGGCCTCGTCGCGGCCCTCCTCACCGGAGCGTCCGCCGCACACGCCGAATCCCGCCCCGACCGGCCCCGCGCCGGCTCCCTCGTGCTGGTCGGCGGAGCACTCAAGGAGAACAACACGCAGATCTACGGAGAGATCATCAGGCGGGCCGGTGGCCCGAAGGCCCGCATCGGCGTCATCACCGCCGCCTCCGTCCCCGAGAGCCAGGACCCGAACGCCGCCGACCCCGACCTGTGCAGCAACTCGGCCTGCAACGGCGCCTACTACAGCGCCCTGTTCGAGCGGCACGGCGCCGCCGACGCACAGTGGATCCCCCTCGACATCGACCACGTGGCGAACGCCGACTCGGAGGCCGTCGTCACCCAGGTCGAGTCCATGACCGGCTTCTTCTTCGGCGGAGGCGACCAGTACCGCTACGTCACCACCCTCCTCCGGGGCGACGAGCACAAGGACTCCAAGGTCCTCGCCGCCATCCGTGCCAAGCTCGCCCACGGGGCGGTCGTCGCGGGATCCTCCGCCGGCGCCCAGATCGCAGCCGGCCCCGACATGGTCAGCGGAGGCGAGTCCTACGAGGCCCTCCGGGACGGCAGCGCCCCCGGTTACTTCGACGACCCGACCCGCCTCGGCTACATCCCCCAGGGAGGCTTCGGCTTCCTCCGGTCAGGACTCGTCGACACCCACACCGGCGCCTACGGACGTGAGGGCCGCGCCCTGCGCCTGGCCGCCGACACCGGCAACGACCGCGTCTACGCCCTGGAGGAGAACACGGCCCTGGTCGTCGACCGGCCCGGCACCCCCCGCGAGCACATGACGGTCCTCGGCCCGAACGGTGTCGCCGTCCTCGACCTGCGCGACGCCCGCGCGCACGACACCGAGCACGGCTGGGTGCTCCGACGCGCCCGCTACAGCTACCTCACCGACGGCGACCGGTACGAAGCGCGCACGTGGACCCCCCACATCGCCCCCGCCAAGCGGCCCCTGCGCCCTGTCGCGGCGACCCCCGTGCCGGCCGACCACGACGTCTTCTTCTCGCCCTCCAACCCGGACGGCCGCGCCTACTCCTTCCGCACCACCGCCCGCGCCCTCGCCGCCACCCGGGCGCAGGACCACGCGACCGCGACGACCTTCGAGGACGGACCGCGGTTCACGGTGACCTTCACCAAGGCCCGGGGCTTCGCCGCCTTCACCGACGACGACACCACCGCCCGGACCCTGGTCTCCCTGCGGATCGACATCGCCCCGCAGCGGTGAACCGACGGCCGGGCGGCCCCCGCGACACCCCTGCCCGGCCGTCACATCGTGCGACGGCCCCCCGTCCGGGTCCAGGAGATCAGAGGAGGCCGATACGCCGGGCGACCCTCTCGGCCTCCTTCATCCGCTCGTGACCGTCGCCGCCGATCCGGTCGAGGACGGCGGCGACGAGGGACTCGACGAGGGCGAGTGCCGGGGCCAGGCTGTCGTACGGGGAATCGGAGGAGACCTGGGTGATGAGCACCACGTCCGCGTGGGCGGCGGCGGGGGAGAGCCACGGGTCGGTGAACACCACGACCTTGCCGCCCCGCTCGCGCGCCAGCTCGGCGATGAGGGTCTTGTCCGTCTCGTAACGCCGGTAGTCGAACAGCACCGTCACGTCCCGGCGGGCGAGCTGCGTGAGGAAGGACGTGCGCTCGACATCCTTGTGGGGCACCAGCCCCACCTGGTCCCGGAACTGCGTCAGATGCAGCCCCAGGTACTCGGCCAGCAGGTGGGTGAAGCGTCCCCCCGCGAGATGGACCCGGCGCCTCGGGTCGGCGAGGAGGGCCACCGCGTCCTCGAACTCGTGCGGCGCCACCTCGTCGAAGGTCTGGGCCACCGCCTGCTGCACGCGCCCCGACCGCTCACCGAGAGAGGACGCGGAGGAACCTCCCGAGGTCGCCGCGGCCGCTCCCTCCGCGGCGTCCGCCGCCGTGTAGAGGGTGATGGGCGAGGCGTTGCGCGCGTCGAGCTCCGAGCGGAGGGCCGCCTGCAGATCGGGGAAACCCCGGTACCCCAGCCGCGCGGCGCACCTCAGTACGGTGGGAGCCGAGACCCCGGCGCGGTCCGCGATGGTGGCGACGGTCTCGAAGACCGCGGCGGGGTACCCCGCGAGCAGGACCCGCGCGACCTTTCGCTCCGCGGGGCTCAGCTCGCCGAGCCGGCCACGGATCTCGTCGGCCAAGGTGGCGCTCATGGGTTTCCCTTCTCCGCCGGGAGCTCGTCGAAGGCTGCGCACAGACGTGCGGTCCGGCGCCCCCCGTTTCAGAATGCTGAACTTCAGGCGGTAAATGTATCGCCCATTACGGCTCCTGAACAGTCGCGCCCGCTCCGCCTCCTCGGCACGGGGACGAGGCGGCGGGGACGGGGCGCCGGCGAGAAGCGTGGTGCGGCACCCGGCCCACGGTCCCTTCGGTGCCGGCCCGCGCCGTCGTCACCGGCCCGTCACGGGCCGCCCGTCTCACTCGGCGCGGGCGCGGGCGCCGGTCTCGTACCCCGCCGGGACGGGTGTGTGCCAGGGGCTGTCGGCGCCGGCGGCGGCGGGGCGTTCGGTGCGGGCGGGGCAGCAGCCGATGGGGCAGAGGTCGTGGGAGGGGCCGAGGGCGCCGAGGGCGCAGCGCTGCGCGCGGGTGCCGCGTTCGGTGGCGGCGCGTTCCAGGAGCAGTTCGCGGACGGCGGCGGCGAAGCGGGGGTCGGCGCCGACGGTGGCGGAGCGGCGGACCGGGAGGCCCAGCTCGGCGGCCTTGGCGGTGGCCTCGGTGTCGAGGTCGTAGAGGACTTCCATGTGGTCCGAGACGAAGCCGATGGGGACCATGACGGCGGCGGGGGCGCCGGCCGTGTGCAGCTCTTCCAGGTGGTCGCAGATGTCGGGCTCCAGCCACGGGATGTGGGGGGCGCCGCTGCGGGACTGGTAGACGAGCTTCCAGGGGTGGTCGACGCCGGTCCGCTCGCGGACCGCGTCGGCGACGGTCCGGGCCACGTCGAGGTGCTGTGTGACGTAGGCGCCGCCGGGGGCGTGGTCGGTGACGGGTCCTGAGGTGTCGGCGGCGGAGTCCGGGATGGAGTGGGTGGTGAAGGCGAGGTGGGCGC
>NZ_JBIBWV010000033.1:0-74515 GCF_043081625.1 Streptomyces sp. NPDC014861 | reverse complement strand
CCCACTGTTCGTCAGAAAGATCCCCTCGCCCCACACCCAGATCATCGCGATGCGGGACGAGGCGCCGAGCCGATTTTCAAAACACGGCCTAGACCGATGCCGATGTGGTCGAGCAGCTGCTCGACCGCGGGCAGGGCGCGTACGAACAGAGGGCGAGGAAGGCTCGAAAACGATGGGGTGAGGGTGGGCGGGGTGGTCCAGAGAGGGTGTTCGGCGTCGGTACTCTGGAGCGCATGTCTACTGCTCCGGTTCGCGTTCGTTTCGCCCCGTCCCCGACCGGCATGTTCCATGTCGGTGGTGCACGGTCCGCTCTCTACAACTGGGCTGTGGCGCGACAGTCCGGCGGCACGTTCGTCCTGCGGATCGAGGACACCGACGCGGCCCGGAACCAGCCGGAGTGGATCGACGGGATCATCAACGCGCTCGCGGCGATCGGCATCCACGGTGAGGACGCGGCCTTCGAGGGGCCGTACTTCCAGTCGCACAACGCCGACCGGCACCGCGAGGCGGGTCTGCAGCTGTTCGCGGCCGGGCGGGCGTACTACTGCGACTGCACCCGAGAGCAGCTGAAGGAGCGCACGGGCTCGGATCACCTCGGGTACGACGGCTTCTGCCGCGACCGGGGGCTGGCCTTCGAGGAGGGCCGGGCGCTGCGGTTCCGGACGCCGGACGAGGGCGAGACCGTCGTGGTCGACCTGATCCGCGGGGAGCCGGCGTTCCCGAACAGCGCGATCGAGGACTTCGTGATCGCTCGCGGTGACGGATCCCCCGTCTTCCTGATCGCCAACGTCGTCGACGACCTGGACGAGGGCATCACGCAGGTCATCCGCGGCGAGGAGCACCTGTCGAACACGCCGAAGCAGCAGCTGCTGTGGGAGGCGCTCGGTGCGAAGCCGCCGGTGTGGGCGCACCTGCCGGTGATCGTGAACGAGAAGCGGCAGAAGCTGTCCAAGCGCCGTGACAAGGTCGCGCTGGAGGACTACCTGGCTGAGGGCTTCCTGCCCGAGGCGATGGTGAACTACCTCATGCTCCTGGGCTGGGGTCCTGGTGACGACCGGGAGATCATGCCGTACGAGGAGCTGGAGCAGCTCTTCCGGATCGAGGACGTCAACACCGCGCCGGCGTTCTTCGACGTGAAGAAGCTGACGGCGTTCAACGGCGACTACATCCGCGCGCTCTCGCCGGAGCAGTTCGCCAACGCCTGCGCGCCGTGGCTCGTCGCTCCGTACGCACCGTGGGCGCCGGAGGCGTTCGACAAGGACCTCTTCGAGGTGGCGGCCCCGCTGGCCCAGACCCGACTGGCCCTGCTGTCGGAGATCACCAGCTACGTGGACTTCCTGTTCCTCGACGAGCCGGTCGATGACGAGGCGTCGTGGAACAAGGCGATGAAGGCGGGCGCCGGCGACATCCTGTCCGACGCCCGTGCCGAGCTGGCCACCGTCGCGGACTGGAAGGCGGACGACCTGAAGGCCGTCCTGCTCGCCGTCGGTGAGAAGCACGGCCTCAAGCTGGGCAAGGCCCAGGCGCCCATCCGGGTCGCGGTCACCGGCCGGACGATCGGACTCCCGCTGTTCGAGTCCATGGAGCTGCTCGGCCGGGACCGCGTGCTGGCCCGTCTGGACGCGGCGGCGAAGAAGTTGGCCGCCGCGCAGGCGTAGCCCGTCGGTCAGGCGACCTTCGCGAGGAGGTCGCCCCAGGCGTTGCCGAAGTAGTTCATATCGAACCGGGCCAGGGCCTCGTAAGCGGCCTTGGCCTCGGTCTGGCGCGCCGCCGCGCGTTCCCGGACCTGCGCCGACAGGCGGCCGAGGTCCGGGAACGGCTGGCCGGTCAGTCTGGCGAGGTCGCCCAGGCCGGCCACCGGGCGGATCAGGCAGGGCAGGCCGAGCAGCAGCGCCTCGGCCGCGCAGCGGCTCCAGCCCTCCCGCATCTGGGGGAGGAAGACGCCGACGTCGCACGCGCACAGCAGCCGCAGGTACCGCTCGCGTTCCACGTCGTAGTGTGCGCCGTCGAAGCCGATGGTGTTGCTGCCGCTGGTGATCACCCGCAGCCCGGGGGTGCTGGCCAGGGCTGCCGAGACCTCCTCGGTTCCCTTCCAGTGCACGGCCTTGCCCGCGTACACCCCGATCACGTCCGGCGACAGACCGAACTCGGCGCGGCACTCGGTCCTGTCGAAGCCGCGGGCCCGTTCGACCTCCGTCATGTCGAAGGCGTTGTAGATCACCCGGACGTTGCGGACGCCTCGGGCCTGGAGGAAATCGGCCCAGTACGGGGCGACGCAGACCACGGCGGCGCACTGGGGCAGTGCGCGGAACAGGTGTTCCCAGAGCATGGCCTCGACGGGAGCGGAGTCGTGCTGCAGGGGCTCGTAGTGGTGCAGGAGGAACACCGTGCGGGCCCGCATCTCCGGCGTGAAGAGCAGCAGGCTCAGGTCGTCCCACACGACGATACCCGTGGTGCTGTCGAGCGCCCGGATGGTCGGGGCCAGGCGGGCGAGGTGGCGGAGCTTGCGCCAGCGGCGGACGCGGTAGGTGCGCTTGTGGTCCGGGACCGTGCGCCACTCCACGTCGTCGGCCGTCGCCTCGTGGAGCATCCGCAGGTAGACCCGGCCGCCGGTCCGGCCGACCGGTTCCATCGAGTAGACGATCCGCTTCACGGGTGTACCTCCTGTTGGCGTTGCACGTATTCGGCGTGGAGCAGCGCGTGCATAGCCGCTAGGTGGGGACTGAGGCCGCAGGCGGCGTCGGCGAGCGGGAGGTAGAAGTCCTGCAGGCTCTGGAGGAACCGCCGACGCCTGTCGACGTTGGGCGAGGCGGCGACATCGCGCAGGTTGTGGAGGCGGTCGGCGAGCCGGATGAGGAGGTCCGCGGACGGGAGCGCGGCCTGCTTGAAGCGCCAGCTGGACTCGTCGTCGGCGGCCTTGGGGCGCTGTTCGAGGCGGTGGTCGGCTGTCATCGCCCGCAGGCGGCAGGTGAACGGGGCGCCGAGGTGCTGGACGAGCAGCGCCTCCGATTCGGGGGCCACCTCCAGGGCGTCGTGGAGGAGGGCGATGAGCAGGGTCTCGGGGTGGCTGACCCTGATCTCGGTGCGCAGGAGCGTGACGACGGCCAGCGGGTGTTCCAGGTACGGGGTGCCCTGGTCGCGGGTGTGGCCGTCGTACACGGTTAGCGCGAGGGCGCCGGCGACGCGGGCGCGGGACTGCTCGTCCGTGCCCCACGCGGCGGCGCCGAGCACGGTCAGGACGTGGTCCAGGTCGATGGGGTTCATCCGCCTCACCTCGTACGGGCGGCCGTGGCACGGGGGTCGGGCACGTGGTCGGCGAGCAGCATGGTGTCGCCGACCGCCAGGGCGTCGAGGCCCAGGTCTGCCGCCGCCGCCAGGGCCTGCTCGGCGGTCCGCAGGATCGGGGTGCCCTTGCGGTTGAAGGAGGTGTTCAGCAGCAGCGGCAGTCCGGTGCGCTCGTGGAAGCGCTCCAGGAGTTCGTGCAGGCCCTGGTGGTCGGGGGCGACGGACTGGACGCGGGCGGTGCCGTCGTGGTGGGTGACTGCGGCGATGCGGTCCGCTCGGCATCGGCGGACGCGGGCGACACGGTTCATGAAGGGGTCGCCCGCCGACATGAACCACTCCGTGGCGTGCTCGGCGAGGACCGCCGGCGCGAAGGGGCGGTATGCGGCTCGCTTCTTGATCGCGTTGAGCCGGTCGCGCGTGGCGGCGTGGCCGGGGTGGGCGAGGATCGAGCGATGACCGAGGGCTCGCGGCCCGAATTCGAGCTGCCCCTGCACCCAGCCGACGATGTGGCGTTCCGCGAGGAGCGCGGCCACCGTGGGCGCCAGACCCGGGCCGAGGTCGGTCAGCGCGCGGTATCCGGGCGGCACCGCGGTGGTCGGTAGGGCGCCGGGTTGCGGGCCCCAGGCCGCGTCGGTCGGCACCGGGAGGCGCTCCTGCCCGAGCTGGTAGTGCCAGCCGTAGAGCGCGGCGCCCACGGCGGTGCCCGCGTCGTGTGGGGCCGGTGCCACGAAGAGGGTGTCGAAGCCGCTGTCGGCTGCCAGCTGGCCGTTGAGATGGGAGTTCAGGGCGCACCCGCCGGAGAACACCAACGTTGAGGCTCTGGTGAGCCGTTGCAGGTGGCGGGCGATGTGGACGACGGATTCGGCGAAGACCTCCTGGACGGCGGAGGCCAGGTCGGCCCGCTCGTGTTCCGGCTGCTCCGCGACGTTGTCGGCGGTCCAGGCCCGACCACCGAGCAGCAGCGGGGTGCTGCTGTCCGCCGAGCCCCAGGGGTGGTCGATGCGGACCTCGCCGTCGTCGCCGAGCCGGATCAGCTCGCGGATCTGCGCTCCGTAATGCTGGGGATCGCCGAAGGCTGCGAGCGCCATCATGCTGCCCTCGGGCTCGTCGCCGGGCGGGACCACCCGCCGCGCGAGATTCCGGTAGAAGTGCCCGAGGGAGGAGTGAACGCGCCGGGGGCCGGCCGGGCTGGGCACGACGGTCGGCATGCCTTGGTGGAGGCGGTCGATGCGATCGGCTCGCAGGTCGTACCCGGTGATGCGCTCCCGGCCAGGGCCGAAGTCGGAGCCGAGGGAGGAGCCGCCGGCGTCGATGACGAGGCCGGCCGCGTGGTCGTGGCCGGAGAGCAGGTAGCCGGAGAGCACGTGGGCCGTGTGGTGGGAGAGGAGGCGGAGGTGCTCGCCGAGCGGGGCGGGCAGGAGGGCGGCGAGTTCGTCACGCTCCTCGGCCAGCCACCAGCCGGCGGCGGGGTTGGGGCGCATGGAGGCGGCCCAGACGGCGTCGATGTCCTGCGGTTCGAGGCCGGCGGCCTCCAGGCACCACTGGAGCGCGCGGGTCGGGGCGGCGAGCGTGCCCTTGCGCGTGGGGTGATTGTGCTTGACGCCGCTCCAGCGTTCTTCCTCGGCCGCGTAGAGGCGGCCGTCGACGACTAAGGCGGCGCTGGTGTCGTGGTGGAAGTTCAGTCCGAGGACTGCGGGCATGGTGGTGTACCTCCGGTCTGGGGTCAGACGGTGAGGGCCGGGGTGGGGAGGAGGGCGGCGCCGGAGTCGGTGTACTCGTGGCAGCGCAGGCAGAACCGGAAGTGGTGGTCACGAGGCGCGAACACCTTGGCCGCGAAGTCCTCGTCCCAGATGCTGAATTCGCTGTCGTCCTTCGCCATGGCGTTGAAGCAGCGGTAGCAGGACCCGTCCATCTCGATCATCAGGTGCTGGTCGAGGTAGCGGTCGCAGATGCCGCGCAGCTCGTTGACCGGCTGACCGACGTCGACGTGGTGCACGTGGTTGGTGACGTGGATGGCGCCGTACGTGTCGCACAGCCTCGCGAGATGTGTGAGGCGGGTGGAACTGATGCCTTCCAGAACGCTGTTGATGACCACGGTCTTGCCTGCCTCGCGGAGGCGGGGAACGACGGCGTGGACCTCGTCGTAGTTCTCGTGCTCGTCGTCGCAGCCGATGAGGACCTGGTCGTACGAGCGGAGGGTCGCCTCCATGATCCGCTTGTTGCGGGCCAGGGTGATGGCGTTCGTGCCCAGGACCATGGCCTTGTCCGGCAGGCGGGTGCGGGCCGCGTCGCTGAGGGCGGGGAAGTCCCGGTGCACGGTGGGTTCGCCGCCGTTGATGTGCAGCTGCTGGAAGGGGATGGTCTCCAGCCTGGTCAGGATGGTGGAGAACAGCTCCTGGGACATGTTCTCGCCCTGGGCGCCGTCGGCGAAGATGCAGAAGTCGCAGGATCGGTTGCACTTCGTCGTGATCTTGATCTTGGCCGTCCTCAGGGTGCGGGGCATGGGCGCACGCGCGGGCATGGCGGGACTCCTTGGGTCAGGGGTGGACGTCGCCGGGGGTGAGGCTGAGGAAGTCCTGCACGGTGGACTTCTGCCGGTGCCAGAGCGAGAGGGTTGCGCGCAGGGTGCCGGCGGTGGTCGGTCCGGTGGGGATCAGCGCCGCCATCCGGGCGGCCAGCCGCTGGGCGGGAGTGGCCTCGTCGGCCGCGAGCGCGTTCAGGGCCTGTGCGGCGGCTCGGAGTTCCTTCGCCTCGCGCCGGATCAGGTAGTCCGTCGCCACGCCGGGCGGCGGGTCGAGGTAGTACAGCCAGCGGGCGACTCGTACGCGGAGCATCCCGGCGGTCATCACCCAGTCTGTACGGGCCTGCTCATTGATCTTGCTGGTAGTGCCGGCCGCGTCGGGAACGCGGCGCATCGCAGCCTCCAGGGCGACGTGGGCCGTGCGGAGCAGGTGACGCGGACTCCGCCGACGGGCATTGGGTCGATCTTCGGCGTGCCCGAGGAACAGCTCGGCGTACCCGTCCAACCCATCCGGCCGCCACTGTGTGAGCGCGGCCGTCTTACCGGGACAGCGCGTCCGTGTCGCGAGCGCGGCTGCGGCGAACCAGCACGGGGCCAGGTAGTGCCAGGCCACGCAGTGGCGCCGGTACGCGGCGATGTCCTCCACCACGTTGTCCGTACTGTCCGCCGCCAGCTGGTACCGGCCGCCCAGCCGCCCCTGGAGGATGCCCCGATAGAACCGCTCGTCGACGTCGCACCATGGCGCCATCTGGGCCCGGGACTTCCAACGCTGGAAGTCCCGCGCACTCCCGCTGATCAACGACCAGGTCGCGAGTTCGGGCGCGGAGACGAGCCGTCCGTCCACCTCGGCCACGGTGAAGGCGAAGCCGGGCGGATGCTCCAGGAGACGCCGGTGGGAGACCTCCCGGCCGACCGCGGCGGTGTGCGCGGCAGCCAGGCGGTGGTTCCACTGTTCCCAGTCCGTCGGGGCCCGGGAGAGGAGGACCCGTACGTCTATGTCGGAGTGGGGAGCCAGCAGGTCGGCCGGCTGCCACTTGTGGGTGAGCATCACCGCGCCGACGCCGTGGGCGTCCAGCTCGCGTTCGTACAGCGCTCCGAGCCCGAGGTAGAGGGACGGTGCTTCGACCACCGCCATCACCGTTCCCCCGATGAGGCGCGGGCGCAGGCGGGCCGGGCCGCGTCCGTGGTGACCAGAGGCAGCACGGGCAGGACGGGGGTGCCTTCGGGGCGCTCCATCCGGTCCCAGCGCAGGTCGTAGTCGACGTAGTGGAAGCCCTGCCAGGCGTCGTTGGTGTTGCGGTCGAGCATGGCCTGGAAGAGGTGGGCGAAGGCGTCGCCGAGGGTGCCCTCGGCAAGGTGGGGCTTCAGGGGGATGTCGCGGTTGTGGAGGATGCAAGGGCGTGCCACACCGGTGGGCGTGATCTTGATGCGGTTGGCATCGGAGCAGGTGGCGCAGCTGGAGTTGGAGATGAAGCCGATCGAGCCCGCCCAGCCGTCCGGGCGGAGGTACTGCCCGGGGCCGCGGACCCCGAGTTCGTCCCTGCGGACCTCGCCTGCGTTCGCGAACCACGCGTGGAGACGGTCGCGGACCTCGGCCTCGTTGATGAACTCGGTGTCGAAGAGCGCTTGGGCGGGGCCGATGTTCTGGAGTTCGATCAGCCGGACGGCGATGGGCAGTTCGCGGGCGAGCCCGGCCACCGTGAAGGCGTCGTCCACGTAGGTGCGCTGGAGGACGCAGTTGATCTTCACGCGCAGGCCGAGGGCGAGGGCGGTGTCGAGGGTGCGCCGGGTGACGCGTGGGTCGCCGCCGCCCATGATCTCGGCGGATCGGTCGGGGTCGAGGCTGTGGAGGCTGAGGTTGAGGTAGGTCAGGCCGGCGCTGTGGAGCTTCTCGACGCTCAGGCCGCGGCGCAGGTTGCCGTGGCTGGTCATCCCGATCGCGGCGTCGGGTCCGAGGCCGGCGGCCAGGCCCGCGATCACGTCGAGGATGTCCGCCCGTAGGGTCGGCTCGCCGCCGGAGCAGTGCGCCTTCTTGATCTTCCAGGCGCCGGCCTCGGCGGCGATGGCCGCGTAGTCGGAGGCGGTCAGGGGACGGTCCTTGTGCCCGTAGTCCGGCATGCAGCGTGGCTTGCAGAACACGCAGTCCAGGTTGCAGAGCGAGTTCAGGGTGAAGGCCAGGTAGGGGTGGTTGCGGCCGGTCGCGGCGAAGGCGGCGGCCAGGTCGCGGTGGCGTGTGGCGGGCATCGGTCAGCCTCCTACGAGGGGAAAGCGGGCAGCGGTCACCTCGGCCAGACCGTTGAGCGGCTGGCCGGTGAGGTAGCGGCGCAGGTTGTCGGCGAAGAACGCGACCGCCTCGTTCATGTACGTGCGGCTGAGCGTGGAACTCTTCGGCGTGAGGACGACCCGGGGGTGGAGCCGCAGTGGATGGCGGGCGGGCAGTGGTTTCGGGTCGAAGACGTCCAAGGCGGCGCCGCGAAGGTGGCCGACGTTGAGCGAGGCCAGGAGGGCTGCCTGATCGACGGTCGCCGCGCGGCCGAGGTTGAGGAAGACGGACTTCGGCTTGAACGCCGTGAAGAGGTCGTGGTCGAAGAACCGGTCCGTGGCTCGGTTGGCGGGCAGCAGATCGACCACCACGTCGGCGACAGCGACCGCCTGGTGCGCCGCCGACGTGTGCATCCACGTGATCCCGCCCTCGGCGGCCACCGGCGGCGTCCGCCGTACGCCGATGACGTCCATGCCGAAGGAGCGGGCCGCACGCGCGAGGTGTCCGCCGATACTGCCGCAGCCGACGATGGTCATCGTCGCCCCCGCCAGGTCGAAGAACTCCTCGGCCAGGTCGCCCTTCCACCAGGTCCGGTTCCGCTGGGCGAGCTGGCTCATGAACAGCCCGCGTGAGAAGCCCAGGAGCATCCCCATGGCGTGCTCGGCCATGGGCATGCCGTGGAACCCGTACGAGCGGGTCAGAGCCACCCCGACGGAGTGGGCCTCGGCGACGGGCAGATGGTCGGTGCCGGCTGCCGGGGACGCGATCCACCTCAGATGAGGCGTGCCGAGCAGCCACGACGGCTTGAACGTCCAGCCGAAATAGACGTGCGCCTCGGCCAGCTGGTGCGGCACGACCTCCTCAGTCGCCGTACGGAACTCGACACCGGGGAAGGCGGCAGACAGCGCCCGCTCGTGCTCGGCGGACAACCGCCAGAAGGAGTGCGGGGACTCCAGACTGATCAACACGACCGGCCGGTTCATCGCGCTCGGCCCACCGCGCTCGACGCCGGCACAAGAGCCCAAGGAGCGATGCGTTCGACGACGGAACCGATGCTGGCCTCGTAGTCGTGGCGCGAGCGCACCAGGGCCGCCCCGGCGCTCCGGAGCCGGTCGCGTTCGCGGGGCAGGACGGTCAGGGCGCGGTGAAGCGCGGAAGCCAGGGACCTGGCGTCACGGGGTGCGGCGGTGAAGCCGGTCTCGCCGTCGACGACGGTCTGGGCCAGTCCGCCGGCCGTGGTTGCCACCACCGGGCCCGCTCCGGCCGCGAACGCCTCCAGAGGGATGCGCCCGAAGGGCTCCTCCCGCGAGGGAACGACGACCGCACGCAGGGCCGGGTTGTGCAGCCAGGCGCGGATCGCGGGGGTGAAGCGCGTGATCAGCGTCGCGTCCAAGCCGTACGCGCGGATGCGCGCCGCCAGGTCCTCCTGGTACGACGTCGGGCGCTCGTGTGCGTCCGAGGTCGCCGCCGCCAGGACCAGGTGCGGGGCGCGGAACCCGCGCTCCTTGAGAATGTGCAGCGCCTCCAGGAGGTCGTCGAAGCCCTTCGTCGGCACGGCACGGCCCATGGCGAGAAGGAACCCGGCGCGGGCCTTGAAGGGCAGGGGCGGCGCGCTCGTAGGCGGGGCCATCTCCTCCCGGATCAGCCCGTTCGGGACGCTGACGATGCTTCCCCGAGGGACGGCGTAACTGACGACGAGGTGGCCGCGCATGTGGGAGGAGATGGCGCCGATCCGCCCGCCTCGGACGGTCGCCGCCCGCAGGGCGTCCCGCTCCCAGCGGACTCGGGACATGTCCTTGGGCCTCGTCAGCGCCGTCGTGGAGCGGGGAACGAGCAGCAGGTCCGTGGTCGGCGACGTGTAGGGGGCCAGCCCGAGGAAGGGGATGTCGAGGCCGATGAGAAGGCACCGGCTCGCGCGGTCGGCGACACGTACGGCCGCCTCGCCTGCCAGGTCGCACAGCTGCATGGAGCCGTGGATCGAGTCCGGCGTCGCCTGGACCTCCGGGATCGTGATGACGTCGGCCCTGGCCTGCCGCAGCATCTGCTGGACTTCGCCGGCCCACCGCCGGTCGTGCGCTCCCGCTGTCCCCGACACATGCGGGGTGATGACGGAGAGGTGGCCCGGCGGCAGCAGGCGGGTGAGGGCCGTGAGGAAGGCGCGGTTGCTGAAGCCGGTGCCCGACGCCGCACCATAGAAGCCCTCGTGGAGGGCGACGACGACACGGGGCTGGCGGACCGCCTCCGGTACGGCGGCCGTCGGCGGGGGAGGTGGAGTGGCATGGTCGATGCGCACCGTGTGGTGCCTCCTTCGAAGAAGGGGTGTCGTGGGCGTGGACATCAATGGGTGCCGTCGGGCGAGTGGTGGGACCCGCGCCTGAGTCGGCACCAGGCACGGGTGCCGTGGGTACCGGTCGTCAGCGACCAGGCATCGGCCAATGCCTCGACGATGACCAGCCCTCGTCCCGATTCGGCCTCCTCCTCAGGAGCTGGAGGAGAGCAGGGCGCGGGGTCAGAACAGCCGCCGTCGGTGACCGTGATCTCGACCTCCAGGTCACCGGCGGTCTGACTCCTGCGGTCGACGCACAGGACCAGAGGCGGCCTGCCCGAGGCGAACGCGTTCGTCGCGAGCTCCGACGTGATCAGGCGGGCGTCATCAAGCAGGTCCGCCTGGGCGTCGTGGAGGGCGACCGCCACAGCCTCCCGCGCGACTTCGGCCGCCTTCGGCCCGTACGGCAGATCCGTGATCAGCGTGGTCGCGTCGGCGCCGTCGGTGTGCCCGGACGCCGGGACTCGGAGCGGACGCTCGGCGTCGTGGTCCAGCACGATGCCGAGACGGCCTGGGGAGGTGCTCGTGCGGTGTCTCAAGTCCCACCTCTTTCCGTCGGCACCGAGGGCGGCACCTTCCGCCGGGATCCAAGAACACCGGAGGAGGGGGGTCGCGCAGGACCCGATCAACGGGTCAACTCGGTCAACTTCCTTGAGAAGGAGGTGAATCAGCTGTCCGAGGGCGTCACCATGAGGGAGCGCGACAAGTGATGGATGAACCACTGGGGCAAGAGGTGGTCGTACGTGGTATCGCAGGCAGGGCAACCCAATGTCGTACTGGCGGGGTGCCTGGATGAACTCGGATGGAGCCCCAAGGCGCTTGCTCGCAAGCTGAACAGGGTGTTCGGAGCGGGGACGGTGGCCGAGTCGGCGCCGTACCACTGGCGGGATGCAGGCTCGCTGCCGCGCTCGCCGTTACCGATGATGGCCGCCTACGTGCTCTCCCAGGAACTGGGTAGACCTGTCTCGGTGGGCGAACTCTGGCAGGGCCGCGTGGGCGACTCCTCGGCGCTCGTCCCTGCGGACACGGATCTCGCACGGCCCTGGACCGTGCAGGGTATGGAGGCGATCGTGGAGGACTGGGTGATGGGAGGGCTCGTAGACCGACGCCGGTTCCTCGCGATCTCGGGCGCGGGACTCCTGGCGATCGTCGCCCAGTACCTCGACGGCACCGCGGGGCGCGGCCAATACACACCTCGGATCACGCCGTCCATGGGTGGCGATCCGCTCGTGGACCAGGTCGAACAGCACCTTCCCATGCTTTCCGCGCTTGACGACGAGCACGGAGGGGCACGTCACCTCCCTTATGTGGGTGCCCAGTTCCGTGCGGTGGGGCTGCTGATCCGAGAAGGCGGTCACCCTCCCGCCGTTGCGAGCCGCCTCATCCGCGCGCTCGCGGAGATCGGCCAGCTGGCCGGCTGGATGGCCTTCGACGCCGCCGATCACGATCTGGCGCAGCGTTACTTCGCCACCGCGCTGCGGGCAGCGCACCAGGTGAACGACCTGCCCCTGTGCGCCCATATCCTCGGCGACCTCTCCTTCCAGGCGGCCAGCCGGGGCCACCCCGCGGACGCCATTGCTCTCGGTGAGGCCGCCCGCCGAGCCAGCGACGCCGCCCCGCCGATCGTCCGGGCATCCGTCCTGTCGCGGCTCGCCTACGCGTACGCCGCCGCTGGCCGCGACAACGACTTCGCCCACACTCGCGGGGCCGCCCGCGAGCTGATCGCCAGCCGGGACGGCAGCCAGGAAGAGCCTCGCTGGATGTACTTCCTCACCGACAACCACCTGGACTGCCAGGCGGGGTACGGCCTCATTCAGATGGGCCGCGCGCAGCTGAAGGAGGACGGTGGAACGAGGGGACGGCGGTTCCTCGCCCAAGGGGCGGAGATGCTTCGTTCCGGAGCGTACGACGTCCCGCGAGGCGACCCCAGTCAGCGCAGGGCCATGTTCGAAGGGGCCTGGCTGGCCCTGGGGCACAGCGCCCACGGTGACCTGGAGGCCGCGTGCGAGATCGGTCAGATCGCCGCCGACCGCCTCGATGCCGTGCGCTCGCCTCGCAGTGCGGCCCTGCTCCACCAGCTCGCCGCAGACCTGCGGCGCCGACAGCGCAACTCCCACGTGCGCAGCTTCCTGCCGGTCCTGGAACACGCCCTCGCCGAACACGCCCCGTCGACGCCACCTGGCCGTTAGGGTCGGGATCATGACCGCAGGGGAGCGCGTTGTCGTTGTCGGGGCTGGGGTGGCGGGGCTCACCACCGCCGTCGTTCTCGCCGAGGCCGGTGCTTCGGTGCACGTGATCGCCGAGCAGGTGCCAGGCGTCACGTCGCTGGCGGCGGGGGCGATGTGGGGGCCGTACCTGGTCGAACCGAAGGACAAGGTCGACCAGTGGGGGCAGCGTTCCCTGGAGATCTTCCGCAAGCTGGCGGAGGACCCGTCGACGGGCGTCAGGCTGACCAGCGGCATTGAGGCGTCCCGCACGGCCGAGGCGCCACCGGACTGGGCTATCACTCTGCCAGGCTTCCGGCCGTGCAAGCAGACCGAGCTTCCGGCCGGGTTCACCGCCGGGTACTGGTTCACCGTGCCGCTGATCGACATGCCCACCTACCTCGACTACCTCCTGCGTCGGCTTGATGCCGTTGGAGGAACGGTTGAGCGGCGACGCCTGACCTCGCTCGCGGACGCCGATATGGCCCCCGTGATCGTCAATTGCGCCGGACTGGGTGCCAAGGACCTGGTTCCGGACCCGGACCTTCGGCCCATCCGCGGTCAGCACGTCGTGGTCACCAATCCGGGTCTGACCGAGTTCTTCTCCGAGGACACAGGTCTCTCGCCGGACCTGCTGTGCTTCTATCCGCACGGTGACACCGTCGTCCTGGGAGGCACCGCCGTCGACGGTGAGGGCGACCTCGCCCCCGACGACAGTGCGGCGGCCGACATCCTGGCCCGCTGCGCCAAGGTCGAGCCTCGTCTTGCCGAGGCACGTGTTCTGGAGCACCGGATCGGCGCTCGGCCAACGCGGGCCACGGTCCGCGTGGAGGCCGATCGACAGGAGGACGGCAGGCTGGTCGTACATAACTACGGGCACGGAGGCGCCGGCGTCACGCTGTCGTGGGGGTGTGCTGAGGAGACTGGTGAGTTGCTGAACGCCTCCTGACGGAGTGTCCGAAGGGCTACGGCCCAGTACACGTGCGATGAGGGCGACTGTGCCTCATGTTCGCCAGCACGGCGTGTGTGACCAGGACTTACCACCTCCTCAGCGCCAAGTCCTGTTGCGGAGGGCGTGTTGCCCGCGGTGACTCGGTACCGGAACCTGACCTCTGCGACGTTCCTCTGTTCAAGTTCGGCTGACAGGTAGAAGCCGCCGAAGCCAGGGGTGGTCGGGCACGATCACGTTGATCGCGTCCGCCAACCAGGCGCGCGCCGGAGCGTCGAGCAGCGGCAGTACAGCTTCGAAGTCGGCCTCGTCCTTGTTCCGGGTCGCCTTGGCCTTGTAGAAGAGTTGGACCTCGGGCGCGAGATACGGGATGCCCGTCTTGCTCGTGCGCCCGAGCTGGTCGATCGGGAGCCGGATTGCCGGGTCACGCCGCGAGACCCATTGGGTGCCCTCCGCCTCGTCCAGCATGAGTTGGATGGACCAGGGGGCCTCGGGCGTGCGGCGGCACCAGATGTCGTGCAGTGGCTGCGGAAGAACCTCTCCAGGAAGCCACGTTCTCAGCCTTCCCTGGCCGGGCGGGTCCGCCACGTAAAGGTCCCAGCTGGCCAGGAGGCCCCGTGCGCGGACCTGGTCACGCCGGAGAACCAGGAGGTCGAGATCGCCGTGTGGCCGCAACTCGTGCCCGACCGCGAGTTCGATCGCGTAACCACCGGCAATCCACCACGGGAAGTCCGCCTCGGTGAAGACCGTGGCCACGTCCTCGGGACGAGCTGGCACCCAGCGTCCCAACACATCAGCACTCACCCACACATACTCCCAGTGACCAGACGGATGGCAGCACAGTGCTGCCCGCGGGCCGCGCCGCAGCCCGTATCGAGGACATCTGGCAGGCGCCCTGGCTTCGTACCCCTTCATGTGGCCCCCGCGGTCGCTACCGCCGTACTGTTCAGTGCGCTCGAACGCGTCTAAAGGGGGACATGACTATGCCGGACCGCAGCGCCGAAGTGCGTGCGAAGACGCGCGACCGCATTGTTTCGTACCAGGAGTCCAAGGACCGCTGGAACCTGTTCCGGAGCCTCAAGAACCTCATCGAACAGGCCGTCCGAGACTACGACACCGCGCCCTGGTGGAGCTCCTTCAGAACGCCCACGACGCGCATGACTCCGATGACCCCGGCGGCAGGGTCCTGATCAGGCTCGACCACGACGAGGGCCCGCACGGTGCGGTGTACGTGGCGAACACCGGACGGCCCGTCAGCGGCAGCAACTTCGACGCGATGACCGACATCGCACAGTCGGACAAGCGACCGGAGGAAGGCATCGGCAACAAGGGGATCGGCTTCAAGAGCGTTCTCCAGCTGACCGGAGCACCCCAGGTCTACTCGGTCGCCGGGGCGGGAAGCCGGGTCTTCGACGGCTATCGCTTCACCTTCGCCGACGAGACCTCGCTCAAGGATCTCCTGGGCGGCGACGTGACCCTCGCAGCGGAGGTGGCCGCCGACGTCTTCCACCTCTGTCTGCCTGTCCCCCTCGACGGCGTCCCCGACGCCGTGAACGGCTTCGCGGCCGACGGATACGTGACCGTGCTGCGCCTGCCGCTCAAGAGCGAGGAGGCACGGGTCGAGGCGGCCGAGCAGTTGACCGCGCTGTCCGCCGGCCCGCCGGTGCTGCTCTTCCTGCGCCGCATCGGGTCACTCACCGTCGAGGAGAGGCAGGACGGCGAGGTCGCTCGGCGCACCCTGGTCCGGACCGAGCGGGTGGACGCCGTCCTCGACCGGCTCACGGTCAGCACGGTGACCGTCGGCGACGGAGATGTGTTTGTCCTCCTCGACCGGCAGGTGGCGGCGGACGAGTTCGGCGACGCGATCGAGCGCAGCGTGCTCGGCGACCACATCAGTGAGGGATGGCGCGACTGGCAGGGAGACGCCCGGGTCACCCTCGCGATTCCCGTTGGGGACGGACCGGCCGAAGGACGCCTCTACACCCACCTGCCGATGGGCGAGCAGGCCGTTGCCCCCCTGCCGGCCCATGTGAACGCGCCCTTCTTTGCCAAGCTTGCCCGCGTCGACCTCGAGAAGACGGTCCCGCTCAACGACTTCCTCCTGGACGAGCTGGCCGTCCTCGGTGCCGAGACGCTCCTCGCCTGCTCCGCCGGGACCGTCGAGCTCCCACCGACCCTCTGCGCCGATCTGCTGAGCTGGGACGCGTCCATGTCCGACCGGCTGACCCGGGCCTTCGAGCGGCTCGGACACGAGGTCGGCACGGCCCCGGTCGTCCCCCTGGCTCCCGGCTCCCGGCGGCCGTGGGCCTCCCTCGCGGAGACCCGCCTGTGGGACGACAAGGACCGGACCCTTTTCACTACCGACCGGCTGACGAGGGAGGCGGACTCCGTACTCGTGCACCCGTCCGTCACCGGGCACCGTGCGGCCCGGCTGGAGAAGGCCGTGGTCACGCTCGTCGGCCGCTCGTTGCGGCCGTCGGACGAACTCGTGGCGACCTGGGCCGAGAGCCTCGCCCGCCGCCTCGCCGGTGCACCCTTCCAGGCGGAAGACTGGGCACGCTTCTACGACGAGCTCGCCGGCTGCGTCGAGCGGCCCCGCTCCCTCCAGGGCCGCCGCATCCTCGTGGACGACGAGGGAAAGCTCCGCAAGTGCAACACGGCCGACGGCAGGACGCCCCGGCGCGCCACGGCCTTCTTCTCGCCCAGGGCGGACGGCGAGGACCAGCCGGGCTCCGCACGCACGGGCCGGGGCCCCGGCCTGCCGCGGTCGCTGCGCCACCGGGTCTTCTTCGTGTCGCGGAACATCCCGTGGAAGAACCGCCTCGGCAGCGTCACGACCAAGCAGCCCGGCCGCCGGATGCTGGAGGACGGCGGCCTGGTCAACGAGTACCGCGCCGACGAACTGCTGGCACTGGTCGCGCGCTCGCTGCGGGACAGACCTACCCCGGAGCTCGCGGCGGAGGTCCTCACCTGGGCCTTTCGGCTCTCCCGGAGCGAGACCGCGCCGTGGCGCGACATCCAGGACATGGAGCTGCTCGTCCTCGGCGCCGACGGTGTGTGGATTCCGGCCTCGAAGGCCCTGTTCTGCGCCGACTGGGGCGGAGAGCGGGCGAAGCTGCTCACAGAGCTGATCGACCGCGCGCAGGACGTCTCGGAGGAGATCGCGGAGCTCCGGGGCCGCTTGACCGTGCCCCCGGAGCACGCCGTCTTCCGCGGCGGCAGCAGGGACGACTGGCGGGACTTCCTCGGGCGTCTGGGGGTCGGCGACGGGCTCTGCCCGGAACCGGTGCCCCGCTCCACCCTGAGGGCGGACGGCCGGTACTTCGCGGACGGCACGCCTCCGACGACGTCCCTGACGCCGGCCACCGCGAAGGTCTGGAAGCGCCATGTGGAGAGGGACCTGCCCACGGACCTGCGGCCGAACACAGAGTACGTCGGCGGGACACCCCTGTACCGGCTGCCCGGTCAGGCGGGTACGGGGACCCCTTGGGGCGGAGGCACGGGGAAAGGGAGCTGAGGTGAGGGGATGCCGATGTCGCACTGGTTCAGAAGAAACCAAGTGCCTGCAAGAGTCTGGAGTGCGTGTACGTCGTCAACGGGGTTAATGCTCGAATTCGATTGACGGCCCGTGTACGCTGGGGCTATGACCGACAATGCCGCTTCATCGGCCGGACCTCTTGTCACCGGTGCTGAGATTGCTCGGCTCGCCGGAGTCACTCGGGCCGCTGTCTCCAACTGGCGTCGGCGTTACGACGACTTCCCCTCGCCGGCGGGAGGTGCCGCGAACAGTCCGCTCTATGCGCTAGCCGAGGTCCAGGAGTGGCTGGACAAGCAGCGCAAAGGCCAGGAGGTGTCACCCGAGGTCGAGCTCTGGCAGGCGATGCGGGCTGCGTACGGGGAACAGATGATCACGGGCCTGGCAGAGGTGGCCGCGGTGCTGGCCGGAGAACATCAGCCGAGACTGCCGGATGACGTCGCCACCCGTGTACGGGAGCTCGCTCAAACCGAAGCGCCCGTCGACCTCGTGAACGGACTGACTGAACGGTTCATGGATTCTGCCCGGCGCGCGGGATCGGACCAGGTGACTCCCGAGCGCGTGGTGCGGGCTATGTGCCACTTCGCTCCCGAACTGTCTGCCGACGCCACGGTCTTCGATCCCGCCTGCGGCATCGGGGTGCTGCTCCTGTCCGTCGCCTCCGAGGCCGGGATGGGCTGCTACGGCCAGGAGGTGGACGCTGACAGCGCCCGCTACGCGCAGCTTCGCGCCGACCTCCTGGGCCGATCAGGCGTGCGCATCCTGGCGGGGGATTCCCTGCGCGCGGACGAATGGCCGAATCTCAAGGCGGACCTGGTCGTCTGCGACCCGCCGGCCGGCGTGACCGAGTGGGGGCGAGAGGAACTGCTGCTCGACTCCCGTTGGGAACTCGGCACCCCGTCCAAGGCCGAAGGAGAGCTCGCGTGGCTCCAGCACGCCTATGCGCACACAGAGCCCGGCGGCCAGGTCCTCATGGTCATGCCGGCCTCGGTCGCTTACCGCAAGGCAGGTCGGCGCATTCGATCAGAACTTGTACGTCGGGGCATCGTGCGCCAAGTGGTCGCCCTGCCGCCGGGGACGGCGACCTCTCATGCCCTGCCCGTCCATCTGTGGTGTCTGCAGCGTCCCGAGAGCACCGCAAGTGCGGATACGAACCACACCGTACGTATGGTCGACCTGACTGGCAACAGTCCCGACGGCAGCCTGGAACCACGCCCCGACCAGGTCGCCGACGTGCCACTGATCGAACTCCTCGACGACACGGTCGACCTGACCCCCGGCAGCTATCTCCGGTCCCGGCACCGTGACTATCCCGGTGAGTACGCCGCCCTGCATAAGGAGCTGGAGGACCAGATCCGCCGACTCGCCGCACTTCTGCCCGAGCTTGCGGCGGGCGGTGGACCAGGCTCACTGGACAGCGCCACCACCAGCGTCGCGGATCTCGCTCGCGCCGGGCTCGTCACGTACGACGGTCCGGAACCGGTCTCGGCCAGCGAACAGCTCGACACGGACTATCTGCAGGGATTCCTGCGCAGCTCTGTCAACACCCGTCGGTCCACAAGTGCCAGCGGGACCTACCGCCTTGACGGCAGGGGTTCCCGTATCCCCCGCATGAACATCGATGAGCAGCGTCGGTACGGCACTGCCTTCCGAGCCCTGTCCGAATTCGAGGAAGGCATGCGCAAGGTCGACGAGCTGAGCCGGCAGCTCGCCGAAGTCGCCCGTGACGGCCTTGCCACGGGCGCCCTGGCCCCGGAGGAGTGAAGACAGCGCGGGGGACCAAGGTGGGTGCCCCGCACCGGCCCGTTCCAGGCGACAGCTCTCATGAGGCGGCGGGTGGCAGAAACGGGCTCGGAGCTCCGCTCCACGTCACACTCAGCGCTTCCCGAGCGCGAGTGCAGGCGACGAAGAGCAAGCAGCGTTCGCGGAGCAGGTCGGCGTCGTGCAGCAGTGGGTCCACCTCGCGTGGGGTGATCTCACGAGCGAACGGGACGGTGCCCTCAGTGACACCGAGGACGGACACCGCGCGGAACTCCAGCCCCTTCATCGCGTGCATCGTTGCCAGCCGTACACCCTCAGTTCCCTGCGCGACCTGTCCCTTGACACGCAGCACCGGGACGCCCGCAGCCTTCAGTTTCTCCTCGGCCGCGTCCAGAGAAAGGTTGAAGCGTGCGCACACGCCGATCTCGTGTGGTGCGAGGCCCTCGGCGAGCAACGCCCGGACCCGGTCCACCAGGGCCTCGGTCTCCTCCTGCCGGGTCGCGTACCCCTGCGTCTGGGGGCGGCGCCCGTGGAGCAGGGAGCGGTACCCGGCCAGCGAGTCCGTTCCCTCGCCCTCGAGCGCGTCGATGGTGACGGGCGCGAGGAGCCGCGCAGACCAGGCGAGGATCTCCTCGGTCGAGCGGTAGTTGACGCGCAACCGGAAGCTGCGGCCGGCCGTGGTGATGCCCAGGGAGCCGAGCGAGACCCGGGAGTCGTAGATCCGCTGATGCGGGTCGCCGGTGACGAACAGGTCGTCGGGGCCAGGAGACACTGCGGTCCGCAGCACACGCCACTGTGCGGGGTGCAGGTCCTGTGCCTCGTCGACGACGACATGGGCGTACGGAGTCGGCTCGCCAGCGAGGAGTTCCGCCGCGCGGGCGCAGACGCGCAGGTGTGTGGTCTCGCCGCGGTCGCGCAGGAACTGTTCGAACCGCTCCACGCCGCTCCACACCTCCCGGCGGCGCGTGGGGCCGAGGCCGGTGCCGCGGCTGCGACGGCTCGCCCCGAGGTAGGCGTCGAGATCGCGGAGGTTCTGACCGAGTACGACGTGCCGGTACTCCTGGGCCAGGAACTGGGCGGTGAACGGCAGATCGAGCTGCTTGACGGCCTTCTCCCACAACTGCCGCTGTTCCCGGTCCCCGATCAGTCTGGGCGCGGCCGCCGATTTCGCGCGCACGATGCCGTTCGCATAGGCGTCGACCGTTGTCACGTCGACCCGGGCCAGCAGCTTCTCGTCCTCGTCGAGGAGTAGGCCGAGCATCTCACGCAGTCCGGCGGCCAGCGCGTTCGTGAACGTGGTGAGCAGGATGCGGCCGTCCTCGGAACGGCCGAGCAGGTGCTTGACCCGATGCAGGGCCGCCACCGTCTTGCCCGTCCCGGGTCCGCCAGCGACCTGTACGGGACCCCCGTACGAGGTGCGGTAGGCGACGCGCCGCTGGGAGGGGTGGAGGAAGACCCGCCAGGCCTCGAACGGCTTCTCCAGAATCTCCTCCAGCTCCTGCGGCCCGGTGATCAGGCGGACGCGTGCGGGAGTGTTGGCGATCACCGTGGCCAGGTCTTCCACCGGCTCAGGGGGTGCATCGGCGGGCCGACGGACGGCCACGACGTCCCGGTAGACCTCTTCGGGGCTGAACCCCTCGGCGAGATACTGCAGCACCTCCCGCTGATCCTCCGGCAGGAGCGTGGAGAACGCCTCCAGCTGGGCCTTGTCCACCAGCGAACGCGCGGCGCGCAGCACCTGATCGTCGATGCCGAGCTCGCGCAGCGTGCCGTCGGAGACATCCGCGAAAAGCAGCCGTGGAGCCGTGCGTGCGGCTGTCTCGTACAGCGGCGTCAGCTCGTCCAAGGCGACGGCGTTGCGTATCTCCAGGGCCCGGGTCGCGGAGTTCGCGCTGTACAGACGCTTCGCCGCCCAGGTATAGGCGTCGTCGTGCGGTAGCACATTGACCAGGAGGAACATGTCGCTGCCGTCGTCGGGGGCGAGGACGACGCCCCGCCAGAAGTCGGTGATGCGAATGGTGCGCATCCGCGGGTCACGGGCGTTCTCGACGGACTCCAGGTGCAGTCCCTTGTCCGCGTTGAGATCGGCGACGCTCATGGCCTGGAATTTCGCCATGGCCTTGCGCACTCCGGCTCGGATGGGCTTCTCCAGGGTGTCGTAGCCGTCCCAGAAGCTCTGGGCGAAGGCGAGCCGGGGCATGAGGTCCCTTCCTTTCTGACTGACCGTGTTTCATGGTCACGGATGTGGGGTGGCTCCGGCCAGCCGTCCGGCGATCTCCTTCAGAGCCGACAGGAGTTGTTCGGGTTCGCGGGAGAGGTCGAGGCTGTGCTGGTACAGCCGCACTCCCCGTCCCTCCGGCCCGGCCGTCGTTCCGCGCACCTCATGGAAGCGCTCGGGCTGCCGTCCGGCCGCGTACACCAGGTGCGCCTCGGGCAGAGAGAGCACGGTGGCGTACGCCAGCGCCTGGTACAGGTCGGCGTTGAGGAGTCCGTCGGCCTTCTCGACCTTGTACTTGGCGTCGACGACGGCGAGCGGAGTGCGTTCGTCGCCGGTGCGGACGACGAGATCGGGGCGAATCCGTACCAGACCCGCGGTGTCGAGGTGGTGGGGGTCCTGGAGGCGCGCGGTCAGGCCGTGCTCCTGAAGGGCCTCACGCAGGGCGACCGTGACGAAGTCCTCGAACAACTTGTTCATGTCGAGCAGGAAGCCGTCGACAGTGAGCGGTTCGGCCCCGGCCGGCCGGTGTTCCGGTGAGGTGCCGCGCAGAACGGCCTCGGCGAGCCGCAGTGCTGGCTGGTAGCGGGAGTTCAGGCGTGACGGCTGCCAACGCGGCAGTTCCTGTCCCCGTATCAGTGGCAGTGCGTCGGCGAGACGTATGCGCTGGTGGGCGAGACGCCGTTGGACGGGACTGGGAACGCCCGGCAGCCGCAGCAACCGCTCGGTGGCGGCGCGCAGAATGCGGTTCTCGGCGGTGTCGACGGTGTACGCGTCGTAGACGATCTCCACAGGCGGCGTACGGCCGAAGTGTCGCCGGATCTGCTCGGCCTCGCGCAGCCGCCCGCGCACGACCAGCGCGGACTCCTCTACCTCCCGGTAGCCCCGGAGGACCCCCTGCCGCAGTGCCGCGTCGATCTGCCGCTCCACGGCGTGCGCGAGTGCGGGCACGACGTCGTCGTACGCTCCGGTGTCGACGGTGCCCTCCCGACTGTCACGCCAGGCACGTGCCGGGTCGAGACTGAACCCGAGAAGGAAGAACAGCCGGCTCACGGGGGTTTTGGGCGTGATCCGTACGACCGGCCCGCCGGGCGTCCGCACGGCGCCGACCCGGCTGCCCGCCCGTAGCAGCCAGTGCCCGTTGCGGCCGGGATCTGGGGTCGCGCTCTGCAGGATGCCGGAGACGGCGAGGGCCCGCCCGGCCTCGGAGCCCAGAGGGACGGAGACGGCGGGCCCGTACTCGCGCAGCGTCACCTCACCCACGGGCACGGGCGCGGTCACTGGCGCTGCTCGCGCAACGAGTCGAGACCGTAGCGTGCGGCGACATCGAGGCCCTCGCCGTAGTGGTGTTCCTCCAGCAGCGGCAGGATCTTCGTGCGCCAGGTCCGTTCGAGGCCGCCCTTGCGGTACACGCCCGGCTTCATCAGGTACGAGGGGCCGATGGCGAAGTCGGCATCGTTGATGAGGGCGTTGAGGGCGTCGAGGAGACGGGCGGGCTCCGGGTCCCTGCCTTCGCGCTTCAGCCAGCGCGCGAGCAGCCCGGCGGTCGGCTCGGCGCGCGGAGACAGCTCCACGAACGCGAAACGGCGCCGCATCGCCGCGTCGACCAGGGCGATCGACCGGTCGGCGGTGTTCATCGTGCCGATCACAAACAAATTCGGCGGCAGCGCGAAGTCGTCGCCGGAGTAGGTGAGACGCACCGACCTCGTGCGGTACTCCAGGAGGAAGTACAGCTCGCCGAAGACCTTCGCCAGATTGGCGCGGTTGATCTCGTCGATGATCAGGAAATGCGGGATGTGCCGGTTGCCCTCGCGGGAGGCGAGATCGGCGAGCTCCCGCAGCGGGCCCGCCGTCAGCCGGAAGGCAACCTCCCTCGTCTCGGGATCCTCGACGGGCCGGAACCCCTCGAAGAAGTCCTCGTAGGCGTACGAAGGGTGGAACTGCACGATCTTGACCTGTTCCGGGCCGCCGCCGAAGTACTCGGCCAGCTTCATCGCCAGATACGTCTTACCGGTGCCCGGCGGGCCGTAGAGCACCAGCTGCCGTTCGTCGAGCAGCAGTTCACGCATCTCCTCCAGCCAGGCGCGGTTGTGGACCAGGAGGTCCGACGCAAATGCCTCGGTGATGTCCGGTAGCGAC
Organism: Streptomyces sp. NPDC014861; assembly: GCF_043081625.1. Taxonomy (NCBI): domain Bacteria; kingdom Bacillati; phylum Actinomycetota; class Actinomycetes; order Kitasatosporales; family Streptomycetaceae; genus Streptomyces; species Streptomyces sp. NPDC014861. The sequence continues at coordinate 51,317 of NZ_JBIBWV010000033.1, read as the reverse complement.
AGCTCCCGCAGCGCCTGCCGTTCGACGGCGGGGAACTCGCCGGTGTCGTCGGCTGCTGCCGGGTCCGTATGCCCTGTGAGCCCGTCCAGCGCCTCCAGGACACCGGTCAGGTCGACGACGTCATGCTGAACAGACAACTTCTGCTGCACTTCCTCCGGCAGCTCCTCGTACGCATGGCCCTGCGGCAGCCAGGCGACGGTTCTTCGCAGATTGGACAGCCCGCCCGGCGACGAGGTCTGCACGGCCTCCCCGGTGATCCGCCCGACGTGCAGCCGGCCGTCGCCGATGGTGGCCACCGTGTCGCCCACGCGCATCTGCGTCAGGAAGGCGTGCAGCTCGTCGACGAGGCCCCGCTTCTGGTTGTACGAGGCCGCCCCCTCGTACCCCTCCTCCACGTAGCGACGCAGCACGCTCTTGGTCGGATCGGTCTCCTCCAGAGGCGGCAGGTGCGCGCCCGCGAGCGAGACGACCCCCTCCTTCAGCCACAGCTGCCGCACCAGGTTGTGCCCGGAGACATTGGAGCCGCGCACCAGCCACGCTTTGCGTGGGGCACGCCAGCCGGTGGACAGATAGTCGGCGAGCGCGTGGCCCTCGGCGGTTCGCCAGGACTCCGGGCCGGATGCGTCGTAGCCGTACACCAGCGCGGCGGCGGCCGAGGACGAGTTGCACGCGATGTCCCGGGTCGCCACCCAACGCGGCGGTGCCTCCGGCCGGTCGGATTCGGCAGGCGCGTCGACGAGCCCGCCGCTCGCGCGCAGCTCCGCGCGGATCCGGCGTGCGTGATCGCCAAGCCCGGGCCATGCCTCGGCCACCACCATCGAGCCCTCCAGCAGGAGGAACTTGTGCGTGCCGTTGCCGCCGAACTCCGCGAGCAGATACCCGCGCGCCTCACCGCCATCCTTGGGAAGCTTGATGCGGAACTCGGGGGCGCCGGGGAGGCGGTCGGAGTGCGGCATGGGTGACCTTCCGAGGTAGGGACGAGGCATGCGTGAACACCGCACACCTTACCTGTTGACGCTGTCAAGTGACTTGGACGTTTCGTAAACAAGTCGGCTCAGCACGTTGACGGTGTAAACGCACTCGGCCTATTGTGTGGTTCCGCCGACCGGGTCTTTCGGGCGGAACTGGCGCGTGGTCGCTGGAGTGGGGGCGTTATGGGTGGGGAGTCCGTGGGCGAGTCCGAACGGCGCACGATCGAGGCGGAGTTGCCGTCCGTCATCGAGAGACTGACGCGCTGCGCGTCTCGTTCGGGCATTGTCAGCCAGCGGGCCTTCGCGCTGGAGGCGGAGCGACTCGGGCTGAGGACCGACGAACAGCGGCGAAGGTTTCGTAGCGGGCTGGCTGCTGCTGGCATTCACGTGAAGCCGTCCCGCCGAGGGCGGGTGAGTCACCGCCCCACGCCCGCCGCTGATCTTGAGGCGCGGGCTGTGACCCCGTCGCCGAAGGCATCCGCCCCACCGGCCGCCGCCCCTGAAACCGGGCTCGCCGCGACGGAGGCAGCCAGACGCCTGGCCCAGGCCCGGCGCATGCTCGCCCGCTATACCGATGCCGACGGCACCGTGAGCAAGCTCGCCCACGACGGAGTTGTACGGCTCCACGGGCTCAGCCCTGCCGAAGCGCGTGAGCTGACCGCCGACTTCCCGATCACCCGCCCCGGAACGCCCCGCGTGCCCGCCGAATCGGTGGAGCGTCGTGAGGCCCGCTCCGCTGCGTCTGCACTCGCTCCGGCGTCCAAGGCCACGCCCCAGAGACCGTCGATCGGCGGGAAGCGTGCCCGAGTTGCGTCCACCGCTGTGGATGCACGACTGGCCGACGCCGTCCGCGCGGCTCGGGCCGTGCTGGAGGAGGACCGGTGGCGGCGGGAGCCGTCCAGGGTCCTGCTGAAGGCGGACGAGGAAGTCGGGCTCGCCGTTCTTCTGCGGGGCAGTACCGACCGCCTCGGCCGCGATATTCCGGCGGAGGAGATCGGGGCCCTACCCCGCGACGGCGAGCAGTGGTGCGCTTATGAGTGCCTCGTGCTGCACAACCGGCGGCTTGTGTGGAAGATCGCGCAGGGCTACCAGGGACGCGGACTGGACATCGACGACCTCGTCCAGCACGGAACCATCGGACTGATGCGCGCGGTCCGCAAGTTCGACGCCACCAAGGGCTACAAGCTGTCGACCTACGCGACGTGGTGGATCAAGCAGGCCATCACCCGGGCCATCGCTGACGAGGGCACTCTGATCCGGGTGCCGGTGCACATGCACGAAAAGGTCAGCAAGGTCGCTGTGGCCGAGCGCAAGCTGCTGAGTGAGGGCCGGGCCAGGACCGTCGACAACGTGGCCTACGCCACCGGCCTTACCTTCGCCGAAGTGGAGGAGGTACGCAGGATCAGCCGGCCCACCGACTCCCTGGACCGGATCATCGGCGACGACACTGCCCTCGGCGACCTCATCATCGGGCCGAGCCGACTGCCCGGGCCCGCTGTCGTGTTGATTCGCAAGGAGCTTCAGGCGCGCCTGCGGCACGTCCTGGAGCACCTCTCCGAACGTGAGCGGCATGTCCTTGTCCGGCGCACCGGTCTTGACGGGGACGAGCCGGACACGCTTGAGGACATCGGGGTCGTCTTCGGTGTCACGCGTGAGCGCATCCGCCAAGTCGAGTCGAAGGCCAAGGCGAAGTTTCGTGGCCAGCTGATCCGTCACGGGATGATCCCGTCGCACCTCTGAACCGACCGCAATTCACGGCGGGCCCACAGCTGTTCCCGCTCAACGCCCCCACTCGATCGAAGGAACCCGCACATGGACCCGCGCCAAGAGCTGGTCGACTACCTCACCCGCCAGCTCGTCGGCCCCGCCGGCGGTGACGACGAGGTACTCGACGCACCGCCGGACCGGCAGTACCTGATGGGCACGCTCTACCCGCAACAGGCGGATCGTCAGCGCCGGCTCGACCTCGCCGCCGACGACCCCGAGGCACCTGGTGCCGAGCAGGACGCCCCCGACGTGGGCCCGGCCCCCGACCCCGTGCCCGAGACCAACAGCTGGCTGCCCGCGTCCCTCGGCATCAGCTTCTACACCGATGCCGTCGACGTCGAGGTCAGCTGCGCCGCCGCCCGCTACGAGACGCAGCGGAACGAACCCGGGCGCGGGCGGCGCTGGCAGCGCATCCCCCTCAGGCCCGAGACACACGCGATCGGCCCCGACCGGGAGGAGGTGCCCGTCTTCGACGGCCGCGCGAAGATCCAGCTGACCCGCCGCTCCTACGGCGCGGGCACCCTCATCACCGTGGCCCTGGTCAACGAAAAGCATCACGACCCTGCCGACGACAAGGCGCCGGACTGGGACGACATGCTGTTCCAGTGCCGGCTCAGCGTCCGCCCCGCCGATGGCACCGTGCTGCCGTACCCCAGCGTCCGGCTCGCCAGCCGCGATCCCGAGGAACGCGAACTGCGCCTCCAGTACCGGCACGTCGTCACCCATGCCGTCGGCCACGGCTGCGCCGTCCGCGAAGACCACGGCGAGGACGGCGGTGTCGAACGCCTCGCCTGCGAAGCCCTGCCACGTGCCGAGGTACCCGCTCTTCGGGCCGGCGGCCCGCTCGACGCCCCCGCGCTCACCATCTCCCACCTGGCCGACCCGGCCGTCGATAGGGGCCAACTCCGTGAGGAGCTTGCTGAGTTCGCTGCCGCGTACCACGCCTGGTACGTGGGACAGCGTTCCGTCGAGGTGCCGCCATGGGGCCGGGAGGCCGCGGAGCGGATCCTCGACCGGGTCCGGCAGGCGGTCACCCGCATCGAGGCTGGCGTGCGTACCCTGTGCGACCCCGAGCGGCCCGAACTCCTCGACGCCTTCCGCGTCGCCCAGCGCGCCATGCTGCTGCAGATGCGGCACTCCGCCCCCGACCAGGCCGGTCAGCGGCGCCACCGCGCGGACACCGTGGGCATCGACCCGCCCGTCGACCCCAAGGCCACCTGGCGCCCTTTCCAGCTCGCCTTCTTCCTCCTCGCCCTCGACGGCGTCGCCGACCCCGGACACCGCGACCGCGAGACCACCGACCTGATCTGGTTCCCCACCGGTGGTGGCAAGACCGAGGCGTATCTCCTCCTGGCCGCGTTCACCATCGCCCTGCGCCGGATTCGGGGCGAAGGCGGCGGGACCACCGTGCTCAGCCGCTACACCCTCAGTCTGCTCACCACCCAGCAGTTCCAGCGCGCCGCCACCACGATCTGTGCTCTGGAGCACCTTCGCCGCGCCGAACCCGGACTCGGCCTCGGTGGCGAGCCCATCACCATCGGCCTGTGGGTCGGCGACACCACCACCCCGAACAAGTTTCAGGCGGCCAAGGACGCCTTTGACGAGCAGCGCGAGGCCAGCCACCCCGAGGATGTCTTCATTCTCGACCGCTGCCCGTGGTGCGGCACCCGCATCCTGCCGCCGACCCGGTCCAGCGTCCGCTCCGACTACGGAGTCCGCGCCGAAACGGACGAGTTCACCTTCTACTGCACCCGTGACGAGTGCGCCTTCCACGACGTCCTGCCCGTCGCCGTCGTCGACCAGCACCTCTACGAGGATCCGCCCACCTTCGTCCTGGGCACCGTCGACAAGTTCGCCCGGCTCGCCTGGGAGCCTGACTCCGGCAGCCTCTTCGGCGCCGGCACCGGCAACCTGCCCCCGTCCCTGATCATCCAGGACGAGCTGCACCTGCTCACCGGACCGCTCGGCACCACGGTCGGCCTCTACGAGGCGGCCATCCTGGAGCTGTGCACCGGCCCGGACGGCCGCTCGCCCAAGATCGTCGCCGCTACGGCCACCATCCGGCGCTCCGCCGAACAGGTCCGAGCCCTGCACCACCAGGACGTCCAGCTCTTCCCGCCGTCCGGGCTCGACGCCCGCGACAGCTTCTTCGCCGTCCCCGACACCGGCCGCCCCGGCCGCCTCTACCTCGGCGTCATGGCTCAGGGCCACACCGCGGGCCGCGGAGCCGTCGCCACCACGGCGGCCATGCTCCAGGGCGTCCACCAGCTCCCCGAGGAACACCGCGACGACTACTGGACACTCGTTGCCTACCACCACAGCCTGCGCGAACTCGGTCGTACCGTCACCGCGGCCGGCGACGACATCCCCGCCCAGCTCCGCGGCCTCGACGAGGGTGCCGGCACGCGCGAGCTGGTCGGCGAGCAGGTACAGCAACTCGACAGCAGCGTGAAGCGCGCCGATCAGCCCATCCTCCTCGACCGCCTTGAAAAGCCCTGGACGGACCCCCGGTCGGTGTCGTTCCTGCCGTGCACCAACATGCTCTCCGTCGGCGTCGACGTGAAGCGGCTCGCGTACATGCTCATGCAGGGCCAGCCCAAGACCACCGCCGAGTACATCCAGGCCACCAGCCGCGTCGGCCGCCACCACGTGCCCGGACTCGTCATCACCTACTTCAACGCCACCCGCCCGCGCGACCGGTCCCACTACGAGACCTTCATGGACTACCACCGGGCGCTCTACCGCTACGTCGAACCCGCCAGCGTCACTCCCTGGTCCCTGCCTGCACGCCGACGCGCCCTGCACGCCGCGCTCGTCATCCTGGTCCGCCACCGGCTTGGCCTGGCCGCCGAGAACCGGGCCGGACGGATTACCGCCCACAAGGAAGAGGCAGGGCGGATCGCCGACGCCCTCGCTGAGCGTGCCGCGACCGCCGAGCGCGGCGCCACGGGAGCCGACGCCGACGCCGTACGCGCCGACGTACGAGCGGAACTCGGCTACCTCCTGGACGACTGGTACCGGCAGGCCGACACCGCCGCGGCCGAGGGCAAGGACCTCTACTACCGCAGCCAGGGCAAGGGCCAGCACAACCTGCTCAAGGCCTTCGAGCAGCGTTACGGCCTGTGGGAGACCCTCAACTCCATGCGCAGCGTCGACCGCGAGTGCCAGATCACCGTGACGGGAGCAGGAAAGTGAAGCGCAAACTCCGGGTCCGCCAGGCGCAGACCGTGCTGCCGTTCGGCGTGGGCGCGGTACTCGACGTCCAGGGCGAGTCGTTCGTCGCCGCCGGCATCGAGAACTGGCCGGGGCTGAAGACCCCCGTCCCTTCCGAACGGCTCGCCGCCCGCCTCGGCGTGATGGGTTTCTTCGCCGCGCCCCACACCCTCAACGACCGCTACGACAAGCCCGACCGCCCCGGCGTCCCCTATGTGCGCTTCCCCGGCTGGCTGTTCTGCGGCTCCTGCCGGGCCATGGTCCGTTTCCTGCGCGAGAACGAGAAGCCCGGCGAGCCGCCCGTTTGCACCTCCTGCGCCGCCGCACCCCGCCTCACTCCGATGCGGTTCGTCCGCATCTGCCCGGACGGACACCTCGACGACGTCGACTGGTGGTACTGGGCCCACTCCAAGCTCGCGCCCGAACTGCGGGACTCGTGCTCCGAGTCGAAGCAGGCCTGGAAGGCACGTCGGCTCAGCTTCCGCGTCGCCGACCGCGCCTCCGGACTCGAAGCGCTCTCAGTGCGCTGTGGAGCGACCGGGCTGGGCGGCAAGCCGTGCGGCGCCGAACGTGACCTGCTCGACGTGCTCGGCCCCCAGGGCGGACACTGCTCGGGCCGTAACCCCTGGCAGCGCTGGGACGCGAGGGCTTCCTGCGGCCAGCAGGTGCACATCGTGCAGCGCACCGCCGGCAACGTCTACTACCCGGTCGTCTACTCGGCCCTCGACATCCCCCAGACCACCGAAGCCCCGCGTGCGGAGCAGGACATGGCGGAGGCCGTCCTGGGCCACGGCTACTGGCCGATCCTGCTCGAAGCCCTCGGCACGCCCAGGGCCGACACCTTCCGCGGCATGATCAAGGAGGACACCGAAGCCCCCGGCAGCCTCATCGATCAGCTTGTCGCGGAGGCCACGGGCGCTCCCGCACCACTGCCTGCAGACCAGCCGGAGCCTGGAAAGTCCGGAAAGATCGACCTGAGTCGCGACGAGTGGTTCGCCTTCGATGCGATCCGGCTCCCGGAGCCCACCAAGGAGTTCGCGATTCGTCGCGGCGGACTCGGCCTCGACGGCGAGAAGGAGGAGCCCTGGGCCACCCTCGACGCGCACATCGACGGCGTCGTCCTCCTCGACCGCCTCCGCGAGGTCCGTGCCCTGACCGGCTTCCGTCGCCACTCGCCGGGCGGCACCCTCGTTCCCGCCGACACCAGCGGCCGCCTGCGCTGGCTCCCCGCGATCGAGGTCTACGGCGAGGGCATCGTCCTCACCCTCGACGAACAGCGCCTGACCGTCTGGGAGAACGACCCCCGCGTACAGGCCTACGTCCACGACATCCGTACGGACCTCGACGCGTCGTTCCGCGAGGAACAACTCGCCGAGACGACCGGCAGCGAACTCTCGCCCCGCTTCCTGCTCCTGCACACCGTCGCCCACCTGCTCATCCGCCAGCTGTCCTTCGACTCCGGCTACACCACCGCCAGCCTGCGCGAGCGCGTGTACGGCCGCCCCGAGTACGGCCAGCGCGGACTGCTGATCTATACGGCCGCCGGTGACGCGGAAGGCACCCTCGGCGGTCTGGTCCGACAGGGCGAAGCGCCGCACTTCGCCGAGACGCTCATCCGGATGCTGGAGGCGGCTGCCTGGTGCTCCGCCGACCCGCTGTGCGCCGAGCACACCGGCCAGGGCTTCGGCAACCTCAACCGGGCCGCCTGCCACGCCTGCACCCTGCTGCCCGAGACCAGCTGCCAGACCGGCAACACCCTCCTCGACCGCGCCCTGGTCGTCGGCTCGGCCCGCGTCCCCGGCTACTTCACCGACGTCCTCACCGCGAGCCGCGAACAAGCGGCCGCCACCGCCCTGGGAAGACACCCATGACCATCGCGAACACCCCCGTCCTCCACCCCGACCTCACCCCCGCCCAGCGCGACTGTCTGGACGCGCTGCCGCTGACCGGCAACCACGTCGTCAGCGGCCCGCCCGGCAGCGGCAAGAGCCTGCTCGCCGCGCATCGTGCCGTCCACCTCGCCCTCACTGGCCGCCACACCTTCCTGATCTCGCGCTCCAACCTGTTGCGCCAGCTCCTGCGCGACACCCTCGCGGGTCTCGCGGTCCCCGGCGCACCTGTCGAGGCATCCACCGCCCACCTCTGGGTCTACAGCCGCTTCGGCCGTGACGCACCGCGGACAGAGGACAGCTGGTTCGACTGGCCGGCTCTCACACACCAGGCCGCCGGCGCTGTTGGCGAGCACGATGCCGCCACACCCCACCTCGTCGTCGACGAGGGCCAGGACCTGCCGCCGGGCTTCTACCGAATGGCCCGCCTTGCTGCCGCCTCCGTGACGGTCTTCGCCGACGAGTGTCAGCGCCTCACCGAGACGAACTCCACCCTCACCGAGATCGCCGAGGCCCTTGGCCGCTCCACCGGACGCGTCGAGATTCTCGGCAACCACCGCAACACCCGCGAGATCGCTTCCCTCGCCGAACACTTCCGCACCGGCGGCACCCGCCCCGATGTCCCCTTCCGCAGCGGCGCCCTGCCCACGGTCCGTCACTACTCGGGCGTCAAGGACCTCGCCGACGAGATCACCACCCTGGCGGCCCGGCACCCGCGGGACCGCATCGGTGTCATCGTCAACTCATTGCGCACGGCGGCGGACCTGATGCGCCGCCTGGAGCGGTCCGGCCTCGCCCACGAACCCCAGCTTTACAGCTCGGCGGCCCCCTCCGGACGCTACCGCGACCTCGACCTTGCTCGCCCCGGTGTCGTCCTCGTCCACCGTGCCAGTGCCAAGGGGCTCGACTTCGACACCGTCGTCATCGCCGACGCGGAGTCCGACTCAGGCATCGACCCCACGTCGGCGGCCCTCCGCATGGCCTACTACGTCATGATCACCCGCGCGCGTCAGCGGCTGGTGCTGGGCTGGCAGGGGAGCCGGTTGCCGCGCCACCTGGAGGGGTTGCACGGGTGGGTGCAAACGCGGTGATGGCGCGACACCTCGCTGTCAGCCGCACCCACGTCGCTCCCGGCGCCCTCGAGGCGCTCGAGCTCCGAGAGGACCACAACCCGATGAGCAAGGCTGATGACGTCGAGAGCCTGGTCCAGCAGGCTCTCGACAAGACACTGGCCGCCCAGGAGTCCCGGGCGAGGAAGAACGTCGAGCGCCTGCGACGAGTCCACCCCAGCGACACACCACAGGAGCTGATCCGGCGGTTGGAACGCTCCTACCTTGCCAGCATCACTGTGTCCGGCGCAGTATCCGGCGTGGCAGCGACCATGCCCGGTGTCGGAATCCCAGCGGCTCCGGCTCACGTCATAGCCTTCACCGAAGCGTCAGTGTTTTACCTGCTGTCGCTGGCCGAGATCCATGGCCTGCATTCCGAGGACTTCGAGCAACGCAGGCGCCTGGTCACGACCGTGGTCCTCGGCGGCGCAGCGGTGCGCAAACTGGAAAAGGTCGTCGAGCACACCGGCCCCTATTGGGCACGGCGCATCGTCGGTTCGATCCCCATGAGCGCGATCAACCAGGCCAACAAGGCGCTGCGTCCGCAGTTCATCACCAAGTATGGGACCAAGCGAGGGGTCCTGGTACTAAGCGAACAGGTGCCACTTGGCGTCGGCGCCGCGCTCGGCGCCGGCGGTAGCCTTGTCCTCGGGGGAGCGACGATCACGTACGCACGAATCGTCTTCGGACAGCCGCCGTCGAGCTGGGCCGGCGCTGATCGTGGGGACGAGGTGCCCTCCGGGTCCCGGCTCGGGGGTTCGACCCAGTAGTAGCGTCACCGCCTCGCTGATCCCGGCATCGTCGATGTTCAAGCCCGTGGATATTCATGATTGGTTGCCTGGAAAACAACCAACATCACGAAGATCCGCGGGCTCCTTGCGTCCGGGCCACCCGCACCCAGAGCCCTCACGCACGGTAACCGGCCATCGGGCCGTCACCGCCACACCCCATCGAGTTCGAAGACCCAGGATCCGAACCTCAGGAAGATCCGTCGCCTGCTCGGTGAGTCGGACCGGACTCGTGAGACCCGGCCCACCCAGGAACTGCTGCGCGGCAACCAGCGTCAGGCTGTGTTCGCCGGGGCGGAGCGCGTCGGGAGCCCCGTATCCGCCGTGGCGCCGCCTCCCACCAGCGATGCTGGACGCATGGACGCGACGACCACCGCCCCTCCCGCGCCGAGGTGCTGCGGGACCGCTACCGCAGCCGGCTGCCCGAGCACCTGCAGGAGCTGGCCGGCCCCATGGAGGGCACGGTCGACCTGCCGCTGCACATCGCCTGGTCCGGGCGGACGAGCTACAGCCTGGACCGCCCGAAGTCCCGCATGACGCTCTACCAGACCGTCCTCGCCGAGGGCCTGTGCGAAGATCTGGCGACCTTCCTCCATCACCGGCTGCTGGCCGAGCGGTGGCCCGTTCTGCGCCGCCTGATCAGCCCCTACATCCGTGAGGTCTGGGAGGACGCCTTCCCCGAGCTACCGCGCACCGCTCCGGCCGACGCGACCGCCGCGTGAAACTCACCCCGCTCCACAAGCGTCTCCTCGCCGACATCCACGACCTCGGCTCCCCTTACCCTCTGGTCCTCACCCGCGGATACGCCGTGCAAGCTCACGGCCTGGTCGAACGCTTCAGCCGCGACCTCGACGTCGCCACCGAGACCCCCGCCCCAATGGACAAGATCGTCGCCTCCCTCACAGCCGGCCTCAACGCGCGCGGCTGGCGGACCACGCATGTCCAGACCGACCCGCTCAGCGGCCGGTTCCTCGTCACCGACCCGGACACCGGCGAGGAGTGCGAGGTCGACGTCCTCAGGGAGGCTTTCTGGGTCCCGCCCGCCCAGACTCCCTACGGCCCAGTCCTCTCCCTCGACGACGTGATCGGCACCAAGGTCCGCGCCTTCGCCGACCGCGGCACCGTCCGCGACCTCATCGACGTCCAGGCCGCCTCCCGCCACCGCTCCACAGCCGACCTCGAATCCCTCGGCCGCCGCCGCGCCCACGACGAGTTCAGACTCGAGGACCTCCGCGACCGGCTCATTGAGCTTCTTCGATGTGGCCACCGGTCGGGTGACGGTCTGTGAAGCGCAACGAGCGAGGCCCCCGGGCTGTTGATCGAAATGTCTGACGTCTCAATCACGTTGCTCGGGGGCCTCGTTGGTCATGCATCCTGCCGCACTCGACCTGCCACATGCACTCGTGGAGTGGGTCACCATGCTGATCGTCACCCGTGAGGGCGACCGGCGCTGCAAGCTCCGTCCGTCACAGCGCGCGATGGTGGCACTGGTGTACCTGCGCGAACACACCACTCTGGCGAAGATCGCCGCCGGGTTCGGCATCAGCGAGTCCACCGCCCATGCCTACACCAGCGCGGTCGTCGACCTTCTCGCCGCCCGTGCACCGGGCCTGCTCAAGACGCTGCGCGACCACGAACCCGACTTCGTCCTGCTCGACGGCACTCTCGCCGAATGCGACCGGGTCGGCGACGGCCGGGCCGACTACTCCCACAAACACCGACGCCACGGCGTGAACGTGCAGGTCGTCACCGATCCCGGCGGCCGGCTGCTGTGGCTCTCGCCCGCCCTACCGGGCCGCACCCACGACCTGACCGCTGCCCGCACCCACCGGATCATCCGGATCTGCGAGCGCCAGGGCGTTCCGATCGTGGCCGATCTCGCCTACCAGGGCGCCGGCCCGTGGCTGACCACGGGCATCAAACGCAAGCCCCTGCAGGAACTGCCCCCCACCGACAAGACCCGCAACCGTGCCCTGGCCGCAGCACGCGCACCCGTCGAACGCGGCGTCGCCCGCCTGAAGTCCTGGCGGATCTTCCGCAGGTCCCGCTGCAGCCCCAACCGCATGACGTCAATCGCCAAGGCCGTCCTCACACTGGAGCTGCAACGCTGAAGAAGCTCATTGGTGCTGACAGGTACGAGGACGAGGACTACGCCGCGTACGGGCTCACTGCCCGGCAGATCGAGGAGCTCAAGGCGTGGGCGCTGGAGTGGGCGGAGGACCTGGGGGTGCGGATCCACGACGACAACGCCTGACAGTGGCTACGGGACGGTGCTCCAGTGGCTGGCTCGCGGGCTGCGCGGATAGGTGGGGACGACGTGATGCTCCTCGGGACGTGTGGTGCGGGACCGAACGGCCCCCGCACCACACCGGATCCCGCATCCTGTCACCGCCTGGACGGGCAGTACGCTCCCGGCGGCGGACGGAGTGCTCACATCCGCGAACTGGCCCTGCCCTGTTCGGCGAGGCGCCCGAGGCGTTACATGTTGACACCGTCAAAACGACTCAGGGTCGTGACGGACCCATGTCCCGGTCGGCGGCGGAGTAGGTTCAACGCAGGCAGTGCGTCGTTGTGACGACATCGTTCGACTTTACGTCCATCCGATATTTACTCCTAGGTGATATCGGGCCATGTCGTTCAGTGCTGCGGTTTCATCTGGATTTCGAAATGGTGCCGCTGGTAGGTGATCGCGGGCTAGAGGGCCGACCCCATTCACGACGTCGTCGTATGCCGATGAGATGGCAGAACCGATGAGTAGGTCAGTGGCCTCGTCGAGAGTAAGGCGATTGGCAGGCCAGCCGTACACTCCGTCGTTGATGACTTTCAGAGGCGGGAAGAACCACCATGGGTAGTCCGGAGCCTCTGCGTCCAGCAGGCGATATCCGTCAATGTCGATCAACAAGGAGCCGAAGTGGGATATTGATCTGACATCCGCGCGTCGCTCTCTGTGAAGTCGATCGGCTGAGAGGAGTGGGATGCCCATCATCCTTCGCGCAAAGGGGCGTCTGGGGTCCGCGACGTCACGCAGGTCTGAGTCCTCCGTCAGTTGGCAATCGATCGACCCCACGCGGACATCACTCACTCGAGTGACCGTGCTGAAGAAGTCGCTGACGTGGTCAATCGTGGGCCGTGCATTGACTGCCTCTGAATGCCTATAGGCACGACGCTCTGCCATTTCTGCCGCAGCGAAGAGGAATCGATATGGCGGGTAGAGTTCGCGCCAGTCAATGGTGCGTACGCCCTTGTGCAGGCCAGGTAATGGAGGGTTCAAGGCGAAGTCGATAAGAGTCAGAACTTCAGAATGAGAGAGGCTTCGGCCTGCCATGGATTCTGCGAGGCGGTAGGGTTTCCCGTATTCTCCTCTCCTGTTTATGTCCCACATTCTCTGGAGTCCTCGATCCATGATTTCTGGATAAGGTCCGCGGAAGAGGTAGCCCTCGTCCAGTAGGCCCGCGCACTCAAGGAGGAGTCGCGTTGTGATCGGCTCGTCGCCTCCAAGGAGGGGTTCGAAACTATGCACGTGAGCATAGTCCTCATTGCCCAGAGGCAACATACCCCTTCCGGCCCATTGCCTCCAGGTCGTATGCAAAGCCAAGGTTAGCGAGTCCTGCATTGCTTCCTGGTTTATTTTGGACCAGTTGAGAGGCTCGAAGCCGAGGAGGATTGAGTAGGTGCGATGCAGGGAAAGCCATGTGAGGCAGTGGTCAGCTATTTCGCTTCCGAGTGAATAGGCACTAGCCTTCCGATTCCAAGCGAAGAGGGGAATGCCATCGTTGCGGTGCTTCTCGAAAATGGCTCGGTCGTTACTGTCGAGGTTACGGATCGAATAGTCGGCCAGAGAGTCTCGGGCAGCACGTAGAAACGTGAGAAGCACGCCAATGGTAGAGCCGTGGAATCGGGCCCAGTGGCTCGTCTCGTGCGCATGGACCAAGTTCCACGACATGAGCGACGTGACTAGATCGTTGGGATTGTCGCGCATATTGTCGTGGAATAGGAGGTGGCTTCTTAGATTTAATTGAGCGCCAGTTGTGCTGTGCAGGACCGGAGAGCTCATTGGGAATCCTGTTCTCTGCTGTAGCTACTCATCATTCTCGTGTTCGATTGGATCGACGGATTCTACAGAGCCGCGGTCACGGGCTCGGTCAATGAGAGCTCGGATCGCGTCGTACAGGCCATTGGTAGCAACTCCTGCCGCTACCGAGATGGCGATGTCCGCCAACTGCCCGTGATGCAGTGAATCGCTCTGCGTCTCTCGGTGTGTGACTTCGGCCGTGCAATGCTGGCTCAGTTCTGGGGATTCCCGGATCTCTTCCGCCAAGAGTTGCAGGTTGGCCGCCCCTCCGCGGTACATCAGCTTGATCATGAGAGGAGCATACGAGGCGTGCGGATGGCGAGTCGGAGGATCGCGAAAGCCGGCGGACGGGCACTGTGGGGCAAAGCTGCCCATCTGGTGCGTCTTCGCAGCGCAGCCTCAGCTGTGACGGGTGACCTTCTGGCATGCCCGCCCCAACCTTCATCCTCACGCGCATTCGACGCCGCGGTGTTCCGGGTTCTGATCGAGTCCGGATGTGGCGCGCCATGCGAGGTCATTGCCCATCGGGTGAGGTGGCTGGTTGTTGCGGGGCGCTCCTTCAGGACGGACTGCCCAGTTCCGCCCGCACGGTCTGCCGCTGGGCGAATAGGGAAGCGTCTCCCAGTGGTCGGCGACCGCGGCGACGAGCGCGAGGCCGCGCCCGCTGGTGTGGAGGGACGCGTCCGACAGGGCGCTCAGGGCGCTCGCGGGACGGGCCTGCGGCCATCTGCCTCCGCGCGCGTCGGTGACCTCGACGCGAAGGAGACCGGGGGAGGCCTCGCAGACGAGGGTCAGTCGAAAGCTACGACCGGGCAGGCTGCCGCGGAGTACGGCGTTCGCCGCAAGCTCCGCGACGACGATTTCGGTACGCTCCGTGAGGGCCTGCGGGGCGACCCAGGACTGGAGTTGGCTCACGGTTAGCAGGCTGGCGAGCCGAGCGCCGCGCCGTGTGGAGGAGAGCAGCTGCGTGAAGGTGTGCAGGGAGGTGGCGAGTTGCGGAGCGAGTTGCTTCATGGCGCGCCAGCGTGGCGCCCGTGAAGGCTGCGAGCTCCGGGCCCCGTACGCAGAGTCAGCGTACAGGCGCAGAGAGTGGAAAGTACGCGGGCCCTCCCGTCACGCTGTGTGCTGAACGTGTGCGGGCGCGAGCGGCTGGAGAGAGGGGCGGCGGATGGACAACGTCGAAGGGGAGGCGGCCACGGGCGTGGGCGCCCAGGCGGTTCCGGCGGGGGAGTGGGAGCGCGAACCCCATCCGTCGGACAGTCTGCGGACGTTCGGCGCGGTCGTCCAGGCCCTGCGGGAGCACGCGGGGCTCAGCCGGAGTGAGTTCGCCGACATCGTGCGGTACTCCAAGCACACGGTGGAGTTGGGCCGCCGGATGCCGGACGAGGCCTTCGTGGAGGGAGGGGGCGACCGGAATCACCGGGGCGCTGCGCAAGGCCGCTCGCCATCTCACCCGAGGCGAGGCGGGACTTGCGGCCTGGTTCCGCCGGTGGGCTCGGCTGGAGCGCGACGCGGTGAGTCTGTGTACGTACGAGTGCCGACTGGTGCTGGGGTTGTTGCAGTCGGAGGCGTATGCGCGGGCGGTGTTAGAGGGCACGATCCCGCTGCGGACCGACGAGGAGCTGGCGGCGCTGCTCACCGTGCGGATGGACCGTCAGCGGATCATGCGGGAACGGCCTACCGTGGCGTTCAGCTTCATCCTGGAGGAGCACGTGTTCCGGCGGCGGTTCGGGGACGCGGAGGCGATGCGCGAGCTGTTCGACCATGTCCTTGAGCGCACTGCTCCGCGTAATGTGACGCTTCAAGTGGTGCCGCTTGAGGCGGGGCTGCACCCGTGCCTGGATGGGCCGGTGCGGATCGTGGAGACCTCTGCGGGACAGCGGCTCGGCTACTCCGAAGGGCAAGAGAACGGCCGGTTGAACTCGGACCGGAGAGCTATGAGCGGCAGTGCGACGGAACTGACCTGGTTCAAGTCCAGCTACAGCGGCAGCCAGGGCGATGACTGCGTCGAGATCGCATCGCAGAACAGGCTGTCTATGTACGGGATTCCAGGGACGTGAGCCGCCCGGCCTTCATTGCCGGCCGTGAGGGCTGGGCACCGTTCGTGCGGTTCGCGTTCGGGCGTTGAGAGACACACCGCGTAGGCGCTGTCGAAGCCATCAGCCTCGGCAACGCCCCTCTACATTGCGACGGTCTCCAGGCCGTGGCCGTGCTTCTTGTGGGTAGAGGCGTACGGCGATGTCAGTCAGCCTCGATGGCAGCGAACTCGAAGATCCGAAATGACGGCCTTCTCAAGTGCGTTAACATCGCCATCCACCGCGGCCACCTGTTCGGCCACGTCAAGGAGGTCGCTCAGATCCCCTGGCTCGGCGTCCAGGCGTTGCCACACCTCGGCGGGGTCGATGTCGACAAGGCGAGCGAGTTGTTTGTCGACGACCTGATGCTGCTCCCGGACTAGCCTCACCAGATGGCGCATCAAGAGTGCCTCATCGTCGGCGATCTTGCGGTTCGCCCTGATGACGAGCCACGCGACCCACAGCATCGACTGCGGGTGCCGACTCCGCTTGCTCAGTCCTTCGGCGACTTCGATCACCCGAGCCTCGTTTCGGAAGACGGCTTGCGCGTGCCGCCCCGCGACCAGCGTCGTATAGCGGTTCAGCACCACCGCGAGGGGCACGCCGACCACAGGGATGCCGATCTTGATGACGTTGCGCTGCAGGAGGTACTTCCCGACGAAGGGGAGCCCCTTCGCGGCGGTCAGTACCCCCTTGGAGTAGAAGCGCTTGATCACCGGCCGTACGACGACCGGAACCGCCTTGACCACACCTTCCCGGACCACTTCCCCGCTCTTGATCGTGAAGGCCACTCGTATGAGCTTCCACAGGTCATCGGGGTCGGACAGGTCGAGCGGGACCTGGTAGAGGACTGCGATGTCGTAAGCCAGACGGAGCTGGAGCCGGGTGGTGAACGCGACATCGACCATCAGCGTCGCGACGGCGGCCGGAACGGTGGCCGGCGAGGCCCCGCCGAGGGTCCCGATGGTGGAGGCGACGGCCGCGGTGTAGGCCCCGGCGGAGATCCCGCCTTCGAGCGCGGCGTACCGGGCCGCCATCTTGATCCGCTGGTCGACGATGCCATCCGGGGGTACGCCCTCATACCGCTCCTGGAAGTACTGCCAGTCGACCTTCGCGGTGTAGGAACTCATGGCTTGGGCACAGAGCTTGGTGAACCAGTTGCCCGACTTGATGTCGTCCGCGCTCAGGCCTTTGACGAACTCGCGAATTTCAGAACGCTCTTGCTCGACAGCCTCCCGGTCGGCATCGGTATCGGCGTCGCCATCACCAGCGTCGATCACGGCTTCGGTCACGGTGGGTTCTCCCAGGTTCGTATCCGTCGGGGCGGAGGTCTCTGTGCGGGCGACGTGTCGTGTGGAGGCGTGAGGCGGGGGCGTCACCGTAGTTCGGAGTGACGACGCAGTGCCATGCGCCAGTGCATGAAAAGGGCCTCGGGTGGGGGAGCGATCCGGTCCAGGTTGAAAAGGATCTGCTGGTAGAGCGGATGCGGCCGGTCGCCTCCGTGCGCGGTGACTAGCGCGGACAGCGGGGGCCTGTCGTCCGGTGTCTCACGGTCTACCTCGACCAATACGGCGATCTTGTCGTCCGGGTCGAGGGCTGCGAGGGGAGCCCCGATCCGCAGGGCCAGCTCGCCCCACGTCGTCGTACGCCCTTCGCGCGCGGCCTGCCGCAGCGCGACGCGGACGGCGATGGCATGGCCGCGTATCTGCGACAGCGTGAGGCGCTCGGTCATCCGTTCCAGGTGCCGCTGCCAGCGCGCGATGTCGCCACGTTCCTCGGCCGCCAGATCGTCTCCGACCTCTTCTGCGAGTTCCTCGGCACTCCGGAGAGCGCGGCGCAACTGGTCCGGATAGAGGTCGTCTCCGTCGCGGTTGATTGTGTCAATGAGCGCTGCCAGGCGCTCCCAGGTCTCATACAACTCGTCGGCGCGCTGGTCTATCAGCCAGTCAGTATGGTCCCGCAGGGTCTCGTGGGCATCCGTCGACAGCGCTGCCCGTTCCACCAGGAACAGATTCTGTTCGAAGGTGTCGAGGTCACCGGCCTGCCGTGCCTCATGAGCCACGTCAAGCAGAGCGTCGAAGGCGGCGCGGCGTCGGGCGTCGGCGGAATCGGACCGCTTCCCTCTGACACGGCCAGGTGGCTTGCGGTGGGCTTCCTGATGGGGAAGGGACGGCGGGTTCGCCTGGCTGCTTCTGCTGTAGGCCGCGTGGACGCGGCCACGCTCGCGGTTCCAGATGTCGAGCAACTCGGTGTTGGAGAACCTCTTCGTCCAGCCGAGTCCGTGCAGTATCTCTTTGAGGAACGGGGCTGGGCCGCCGTCTCGCCCCGTGATGAGGGCTGACAGAACGGGCTTGCCCGGTGTCCGGGGCCGTTCGACCCGGAGGAGGAGGTCCCGCCACCGGTCCACGGAGAGTGTGTGGCCTCGGAGCGACGCTCCCTTGCACAAGGTTGCCATCGTGACGACGCTCTTGCTCCGCGCGGCGTTCTCCAGCGTCCTGCGGAAGGAGGCGACGAGGTCGGCGTCAGGAGGAAGTGACTGCTCCTCGGGCGACGGAGTATGCGTGTCGGCGGACGGCGCGGCGCTGTCCGTGGACCGGTCGGCAGTGTCGGTCTGGATGAGCTGCAGTGCGCCGGCCTCGATCAGCCATGTGCCATCACTGTCGAGGGAGAGAACGGCGTCCATGGGCAGGTACGTGTGGTGAACGTCGGGCGAATCCGCACGGGCAGGGAGCGACAGGCGGCCTTTGACGCGTAGCGAGACATCGAACCAGCGGTGGGTTTCGGTGGCGTGAGACAGCGCGGCGTCGGTGATGAGGACGGAGGCCGGGGTGAGCGGCAGGCTGGACGGGGGAGGCGCGGGTTCCGCGGGGGCTGCATGGCGCGGAACTATGCCACTCGGTGTGCGCAGGAGACTCGGGGTGACGATGCCTTCGGGGGCGAGCGTGCACTCCGAGAGTGAGGTCCACTCCACGGGTCTGTCCGGGAACTGGGTGCCGATTTCCACGATTCGGATCGCCCCGAGTGATCGGCACTGCACACGCAGGGCGTACCCCTGCCGCTCGACTTGCCAGTTGGCCAGGAGACTGTCAGGCCCGAAGAACCAGTTGAGTTCCGAGTGCCGGACTCGAAGCTCCGCGTCGGCCTCCTCCCACTCCCGCTTCGACCTCCGGGCGAGCTGGACGCGTATGAGCCCGCGTCCAGCCTCGTACGACACGTCGACGACATCGCGGACCTGGTGCCCCTTGGGCTTGTAGACGGGCTGCACCGCCCGCTGCCCCTGCTGCTTCAGCCAGTCGGCGACGGCCCGCCCGATGTAGAGGTGATCGGCGCTGTCCTCACCGGTCTCCGTGCGGCGGCAGTGCACGGGCGGCCGGTGCGCGAAGTGGCACTTCTTGTCCGTGTACCGCCTCGGGGACAGCTTCCTGCCACAGCCGCCGAGCAGGACGCCGCAGTAGAAGTCGTCGCGCGTCCGACCCCGCATGAACCGGTCGAAGTCGTCATGGTCGTACGGCAGGAACACCGGCCAGTCCGACTCGGCCCGGCCGATGACTGCGGTCTGGACCTTGCGCGTGTCTTCTTCCTCTGCGTACGGCACTGGGCTCCTGGTGACGGGTGGTGGGTTAGTCAGCCGCTCAGTCTCAGCTGCTCTTGCTGAGCTCACGGAGGGCGCGGAACGGGACGCCTCGCCTGGCGAGGAACGTCGCAATCATCGCCAGGTGGTCGTCTTCCAGCGCAAACGCGAGGAGACGACGGGCGCGCGTCGCGGCTACGTACAGGACCCGAAGGGCCTCGCCGGTCTCTTCGGGCATCACGCGGTCAGGGCCTTCCACCCAGGCTTTGACGAGGTCTGTCGAACGGCTGTCCTCCGGGGTGGCAGCCGGGATGACGACCAGCACCGCGTCTGCCTGATCGCCTTTCACTCCATGAACGGTACTGGCCCGCCCGACGGAGACGTCGGGAGACGAGGGCGCTCCGAAACCCACGATCTGCCATGCTGCTTTGCCATGCTTCTTGCAGGGATAGGCGCGCTGCACCTGGGGCACGAGACCGTGCAGGCCGGCCTTTGCCGTGAGGACACTGTGTGCCGCCCGACTCCATTCGGCTGCCGGCATGTCCAGCGGAGGTAGGGCGCGAAGGACTGACTGCTCGGCTACGTGCAGTTCCAGTGGACTGAGTCCTTGATGAGCAAGGTTGACAGGCTCAGGGGTGTCGGGCTGGCCGTACCAGTGCCGCAGAACGGCTTCGCGTAGCACCTTGTGGGCGCGTTCCTGGTGCCTGGTCGACGCACCTGGTGAACGCAGGATGGCTGTAGCCCAAATGAGTCGGCCCAGCTGGTCCGAGGGGGGAACTCGTGTTCCGGTGAGGCCTTTGGGCAGTGTCGAGTTACCGTGTGCGACCACAAGGCATTGACTCTGAGGGATGGCGAGTTGCTCTGCCGCCGCACCGAAGTCTCCCAGCCACTCGACGTCCTTCCGCCCTGTGGTAGGAAGGAGCGAGATCGGTGTTGGCTCGGCGTGATAGGGGCCTACCGCGGTGTCGCAAGGAGCGTTGGACGTGCGCAGCGTGTGCGCAAGGTCGCAAATAACCTGTGTGCTACGCCAGTTATGCGTCAACCGGTGATCTGGAGCCGTACTGCTGAGCGTCTTGGGTACGGCAGTCGTGAGCGAGATCAAGTTCCTGAAACCATAGATGCTTTGGTCCGGGTCGCCGACAAGTAGCAGGGGTATGTCGAGTTCACGCAGCATGTCGACGATCCGCAAGTCCTCATCGGAGCAGTCCTGGGACTCGTCGATGACGACTTCACGGAAGCGGGTGAGCAGTACCCGCGCGATGCGCTTGCGGCGCTCGGTATCGGACAGGAGGTGAAGAGCCATATCGCGCAGCTGGTCCCCCGACAGGTAGCCCTGACTCCACAGGCGCTGCATCGCAGACGCTGCCCAAACAGTCAGCTTCTGCCGCCCGTCCTCGTCCCGCCGGAACCGGTGTGGGAGCCGGCGGATGATCGGTTGCGGGTCCGAGATGCGAACGACGCCTCCGCCGTACGAGAAGCTGAAGTCGTCCAGAGAAGCACCGTCCCTGCGAGCCTGCGGGTGGTCGCTCCACTCCTCCAAGCGCTGCCATATCTTGCCGGGTTTGGGCAGCAGGTAGGGGCGGAGAAGATGCCGCCAGACGAACGCGTCGAAAGTGCCTATGAAGTGGGGGAACTGGGCAAGCTCAGGGCGCCCTTCATCAACGCACCGCTTCCTGATCTCGCGGCCCGCGACCTTGGTGAAGGAGACCAGCGCGCGGCCCTGACGCGGCCCAGTCGGGCTGGTCAGATGACGTTCGACGATGGTACGGGTCTTTCCCGCGCCAGGGCACGCCTCGGCGCGGACGATGCGCCCGGGGCTGGTTTCCATGTTCACCAGTGCGCGTTGAGCAGCGGCGGCTTCAGCGCGCAGAACGGCGATGGTGTCGGTGGCGGCGCTGGGATCACGAGGGGTCATGACACCTCCTCAGTGACCCACATGAGAGCGTCCTTCAAGTACTGGGGCACCGCCATCGGGGTAGCCTCGCGCGGCCGCTCAGCAGCCACTGCCAGAATGTCCTGCGCGAGGTCGCCCTTGCGGATCAGTTTCCGCCCGTTGATCAACTCGGCCAGGGCCTTGGCCTGCTGGCCAGGCGAGCCGGCTCCCACGGCCTTCCAGTGCTCTTCCCAAGCGATCGGCTTCTGCCGCTTCCAGGCATCCAGCACGATCTCGCGGTTGGGGCCGCCCGCACGCAGGAGTTCCGGCTCCAGCGTGAACTCGTTACGGAAGACACGGGCCAAATTGTCAGAGGCCGTCGCTGCAATCATCTGCTCGAGCTCCGAGATGCGCTTCTCTGCGGCCTTCGCGGCTCCTGTCCCGGCATCACCGTCAGTGATGACTGCGACGCGTCGGGCTATGCGGAACTGACTCGCGCTGTCGACGGTCAAGAGGGTGCGGATGTACGGCATGAAGTCAACGCCGTCGATCGGAACGAGCGCGGTGCCGAGGAACCGTTGAAGCTGTTCCCGGCTGAGTGTGAGTCGTGCGAACTCAGGAAGGAGCAGGGCTTCGGCCAGACCTTCGACGAGTAGAACGCGTTGTCCGAACAGGAATGTGTTGCGCGTGGCGGTGAGATAGCTACGGAGCTTGACGTGGTCGTCCTTGCCCAGCGACAACCTGTCGACCGCGACGGCGGTGGTTTCGTACGAGGTGCTACGCGTAGATCCTTCGACAGCAGCAGCACTGGGACGCTTTGGCCTGCGCTGAAGTACAACGAGATTCTTGGGCGCGACCGCGGTGGCGACGTGCGGTGAATGCGTGGTGACAATCACCTGGATCTGGCCGCGCCACGGGCTCTTGGAGTCCGCTTGGCGCCTGCTCTCCTGGGCTTCCTCCACGAGGTAGTTGAGGAGGATGGACTGAAGTTGCGGATGCAGGTGTGCTTCCGGTTCTTCGACCAGGAGAAGGGTCAGGTCGGCTTCCGCCGCATCTTGGAGCTGCGTCAGCACGGTGGCCATGAACAGCAAGTTCGCGTATCCGAGCCCTGATTCGGCCAGGTCGCGGGGGTCGAGTCCGGCCTGCTCCATGCGCAGTCGCAACCCCCGTGCGATGGAACTGACGGAGGCGTCGGCGAACCCTAGGTCGACCGACTGAGGTAGAGCTCCCTCAGTGAGCCGGGCGAGACGGTTGCCGACGGAGTCCAGGGCATCGGGCAGCGGCGAGATCTTGCCGACCTGCTCGAACTGCTTGCCGACCTTGCGGAGGAATTCCTTGCGGTCCGCGTCGTCCTTGAGCAGTCTCTCGACGACAAGCTGGATGCGGCCACCGCTGCTGGATGCAAGTTCGCGCTGGGCATCCCGCAGCGGGGGCAAGTACAGGTGACGGATTCCCTCCCGGGCTCTGGGCTCGGGGTCGAGGTCGGCGGTCGCACCCTCACCTGCCCGCCACGACAGGGTGGCGCGCCGGAAGCCCTCCGGCGGGGGAGTGATGGTGAGGTGGTAGCTCGCCGTTTCTCCGTCCCGGTCGAAGGCTTGACTGAACATGTCCAGATCGCCGGGTGATCTCGATCTGTACCGGGCGGACAACTCGATGGTGCTGCGGCACCCTTCAGCATGCCCGTCTTCGGGGCAACCGTCCCGGTGGAGGTCGTCGCGGTCCGGGTAGAGGCCGCTGCCCTTGCCGTCAAGGGGAGGCGTCAGCAAGCGGATGGCGTCCATCACGTTGGACTTGCCGGCGTTGTTCTCGCCGACGATGACCGTGACGTCCGGCTGGAAGCAGACTGTGGTGTCGTGGGCTGAGCGGAATCCTTGCAGACGGAGCTGATCGAGGTACATGGATGGGTCTCCGGTGCGGGGTGAGGCGTGGTACGCACGAGCAGAGATGCGCCGCTTCTGGCCCCTGCCGGGTTGGCAGGGGCCGGGCGCTGGGAAGAGCTGGCCTTCGACCTGACGTGGTCAGGCGGAATGGCGGGGGCCCTGCCCGGGGGGCGGGGTGAGGGTGGAGCGGTAGGTGCCGGACTCGCTCTCGGTGAGGGGGGTCTCCAGGGTGAGGCCGGCGGTGGCCATGCGGTCGTACTCGGCGAGGATCAGGTGCTTGGTGCGGTACTCGCCGTGGGCCTTGATGTCGTTGTCGCGGGTGACGTTGAAGGTGTCGAGGATGTACGCGGTGTCGTCGCGGGTGATGCCGTAGAGGTGGAAGAACAGGGCGTCCAGCTCGGCACGGATGACGGCACGGCGGTCGGTGTCCCAACGGAAGGGGGCGCCGGTGTCGCCGAGGTCGCTGGCGAACGCGCTCATGTCGTTTGCCGTGTAGGTGAGTTCGAGGATGCGCGGGGTTAGCGAAGCCGCGTGCAGCGCGATGACTTCCGGGGCGATGAAGGGGAGCTGCTCGAACTGGAAGAAGTTCAGGTTGGTGCCACCGAGCTTCTGCCGCAGCACGTAGTCGAGCGCCATCGAGACGCTGTTGCTGTAGAGCAGGGGCGCATGCTCGAAGTTCCGAGGGATCATGATGTTGCCGGAGTCGCCGAGGCCCGCGCGGGGGAAAGCGTAGGTGATCGCTGTGCGCTCGTCTGATGCGCGGCAGATCTTGCGGAAGCCCATGACCCAGCCCCGGTCCCACCCCTTGGCGGCCAGTCGGCTGCGGATGCCCGACTCCATGACGGGGTTGCCGTTTCTGTCGACTTCGCCGGTCGGAACATCCTGCTCCGGCACCCAGTAGCGAGGCAGCGGGACGGCGGCGGCGTCCTGGTGCTGCTCGATGGTGAAACGCGGGAGGGTACCCACGGCGAGCTGCTTCTCCGTGGCGTTCTCGTACGTGGAGAAGCGGTGGTCGTAGTGGTGCAGCATTTTCGCCTCGTACAGCGGGAGTAGCCGCTCCTCGCCGTGGACGAGGACGTTGCCGTCGAGGCTCCAGCCAGTCTTGAGGAGGTCGTCGAAAGTCTCATCGTTCTGGGCGGCGGGCCGGAACAGGTGGGAGTCGCTCGCCATGTTGAACAGGCCTTGCAAGAACGAGATGTTCCAAGGGTTCCCGCCCACCCCATTTCCCTCATCAATCAGGACCGGCACGCGGCGGTAGATACCCAGAGTGATCTCAGCGTCCCGACGACTGCGGAAGATGGGGCACGTGCCCGTGTTCGGGTTGAGGAGCTGGATGTCGCGTCCAGCGAGGAAGTACGAGCGCTCCGGGATCTGCTGGGTCTGCCGGACACGGAAAGCGATGGAGATCGGTACCTCCGGTGAGCCGGAGCCCGCCATGCAGAACAGGGCGAAGTTCACGCTGTGATGGACACCGGGGAAGACCTTCTCCTCGTTCTCGAAGCCGTACAGTGCAACAAGATGCCCCTTGGTGACCAGGTCCTTGAAGAAGAACTGCGTCGTCGCGTCCGTTGCGATACCCGTCGGCACGATCACGCCCGTGCGCCCGCGTGGGGCCGTCAGCGTGCGATCCGTCTCCGTGAAGACCGCGTACGTGTTGATACGACCCCGCCCGGTAAGCGGAAAACGGTCGCTGCTCCGCAGGAAGTGGCTCTCCCCCTCCGCGCGCCGCTTCGCGGCCTCGAACTCGGCGTACAGACGCACGCCGTCAGGGTCGTCGCGCAGCTCTGAGATGAGGCGCTTCCGCGCGGCGGAGTTCTTGGCCCCGGCGATGCGGGGGTCGCGCTGGGCGAAGAACTCGTGCTCCACCATCTCGACCCGCTCCCACGGCGGATTCCCCACCACCGCGTCGAACCCGCCGGCCCACCCCGTCCCCGCCTGCACGCCCGCCCCCGACTCCGGGACGGCGAACACCTCCGGAAACTCCAGGTGCCAATGGAAGAACCGGTACTCGTCCCGCAGCCGCAGGATCTGCTCATGCGTCGCATCCGGCACCGCCGACTGGTCCCGGCCACGCAGCGCACGGAAGACCTGTTCCGTCGGGGCCTCTGGCGCGCCTGCCTGCTTGGGCCAGACGAACGCGGCGCACCATGCATCAGCGGCGTGCAGGTCGTGGACGTACGCGGACGACTCCACGTAGGAGCGGTAGGCCGACTCCTGAGCCCGCACCTGCTCCAGCGAATCCGCGGGGGCCATCGTGATCCGCGCAAGCTCCGCCGCGTACCGCTCGTTGCCCGGCAGGGTCTCCGTGTCGAAGAGGAGTTCGTCTTGGCCGCCTCGCTGGGCCTTGTTCCGCTTCACGAGTGCGGACGCGTACTTCCGGTCGTCGCCCTCGATCGGCTTGAACGCGTCGTCAGGCACACCCTCCGCCAGCAGCTTCGGCGTCGTGCCGATCAGCCCGTTGCCGTGCTTCACATGCGCGTCGAGGAAGCTCAGCGGCTTGCCCCGTTCCATCGCCTCCAGCCACAGGGACACCTTGGCCAGCTCCACCGCCATCGGGTTGAGGTCGACGCCGTAGATGCAGCGCGCGACGACCTCGTGGAGGGCGTGGCGCAGGGCGTCGACCGGCGGCTCCGGGTTGCGCTCACGGACCGAGGCCACCCGCTTGGCGATCCGCCGCGCCGAGGCGACGAGGAAGTGGCCGGAGCCGCACGCCGGGTCGCAGACCGTCAGGGACAACAGCTCGGTGACGATGTCGTCGGCGGGATCCGGACGGCCGGCCGCGCTCGCCCGCTGCTCTCCCCGCTTGACGGCATCGTCTATCACCGGGTCGAGCGTCGTGTCGAGCAGGCACTCGATGAGCGAGGACGGGGTGTAGTAACTGCCTGTCGTCTTGCGGGTGTTGCCCGCCACTTCCACCAACTCGAAGGAGCGGTCCGTCGCCGAGTGCTTGGGCTCCAGTTCAAGCAGGGACTCGTAGACCGAGCCGAGTTCCTCGGCGTCCAGGTGGCGGTAGTCGACGGGCCGCCAGCGGCGGGCGCCGGGGTCGCGGACCTGGGCGAGGTGGCGGACGGCGGCGAGCAGGGACTCGTTGGACAGCTTGAGGCCGTCGAGCGGCGCGTCGGCCGGCTTGTGGGAGAACAGGCCGCCGAGACCGGGCAGGCCCAGCTCGGGGCGGCCGCCCTCCGTGCCGAGGGCGTTCAGGACGATGCGGAGGGCCTCGTACTGGTCGCCGTGGGCCGTGCCCTGCCGGCGCCGCGCGCGTTCGCGTAGCCGGGCGGAAGAGAAGTACCGCTCGTACGCCTCCCGTCCCGGGTCGCCGGGCTTTCCGTCAAGCAGGGCGTCGCGGTCCTCGGCGACGAAGACGAACAGCAGGCGGTAGACGAGGCGGAGGAGCGCGTCCCGGAGGGCCTTCGGGTCGGTGTCCTCGCGCAGCCTGCCGTTGTCCGGGTGGCGCAGGAAGCCCGTACCGAGGACGGTCAGGGCGTTCTGGACACCCAGGCGTAGCTGGTCCAGGGCGCGGGCGCCGGAGGTGACGGCCTCGGCGCGCCACTTCTCCAGCCAGCACCCCGAAGCCGCCGTACCGTCCGCCACAGTGAACCGGGACGCGTGCAGCAGGCTGTACAGCAGGACGAACTCGCTGAACAGCTCGCCGTCGAAGAGCGCTTCGAGGTCGAACTCGACGTAGGCCGCGGTGGAGAAGGAAGACGAGTCGCGCAGCAGACGCAGCTGGCGGCCGTTGGTGAGGACGGCCCACAGGTGGGCCTCGGCGCGGTTGAGGCAGTCCTGGAGCATGGACTGGGCGGGGACCTGGCCGGGGGCCGGGCGCTTGTCGAGTTCCTGGTTCCAGGGGATCTGGTGGATGAGCGCGGGGCCGTGGCGGTGGGAGACGGGGAAGTGCTTGTCCGGGTCGGAGTCGGCGGGGATTCCCGCCCCACCGACCTCCGTCAGCGCGCCGAAGTCTAGCTTGCGGAAGAGCTGGGCCAGCCAGTCGGTGCCGGCCCGGCCGGTCGGGTCGGCGGCTGGCGAGCCGGTCGCCGGGTCCGACGGCAGGGCGGCACGCAGGTCGCGCCAGAGGGGCTTGAGGTACTCCCAGGCGCGCTCGGCCTCGTCTCGTACGGGCACGGAGGCGGGCAGGCCGTAGTCGGCGGACTTGGTGCCGGGCAGGTTCCGCGCCTCGTCGATCCGGAGCAGCATGTCGGCGGGGAGCAGTCCGCCGACCGTGGTGACGGCGGTGAAGGCCAGGGCGTTGCGGGTGGCGGCGGACATCAGGCTTCGGCTCCGGACACGGTAGAGGCGGACGCGGCGGGGGCGGGCTGCTGCGGCAGGTACACGTAGACACCGAGGACGTCGGCGGGTTCCTGCGGGACGACCTTCAGGCCGCGGACGATCTCCTCGTTGGCCTTGCGGACCCGGCGGTGCGAGGCATCGAGTTCGGCGGCCAGGCTCTTGCCGTCTTCGGTGAGGTGCGCGGACAGGTCCGGCAGGCCGTCCAGGGTGCGGGTGATGTGGTTGCGGGCCGACTGCTCGTGTGTGTTGGTGGTGGCGCGGGCCGCGAGGAGGGCGGTGGCCGCGTCGGCGTCCAGCCAACGGGCCCGTGACGGCATGCCCTCGTAGGCGAGCAGACGGGCGTCCTCGGCGACCACCTGTCGCTCGCCTGTGCGGGACGGCAGGGTGAGGTGGAAGCGGTAGCGGACCAGGAGGAGCGTGGTGCGGGTGGTGACCGCGTCCGTGGTGACCACACCGCAGCGGCGGGCCGGGCGGGGGCCGAGGGCGTCCACGTCCAGCGCCGAGTCCAGGACGTACGAGGCGATGGCCCCGATTGCGGGGTCGGTGCGAACCAGCGCCGCCTCGCCGCGGGCGATCGCCGGAGTGGCGCGGAACAAGATCTCGCGGTCTTCCTCTACGAGCCGGTTGCCGAGCGTGGCGGCGAGCGCGTCCCGCAGGCCGGCCGGGGTGCCACCGACCTGGGCGGTGAAGTCGCCGCTGCCGTCGCGCGGGTCGCGGACCAGCGCGTCCAGGTCGCGCAGCGCCTCCAGGGCGAAGTCGCGGACCTCCTCGGCGCCGCCGAGTGCGGCCCGTACGGCGGCGACCTCGCGGGCCACCTCCTCCGGGTGGATGGCGCGCTGGGCGTACTTGGAGCGGGAGGTCTTCTCCCGCTCGGCGGCCGAGTTCCACTCGCGTTCGATGCGGTCGAAGGACTCCTGGTGGGTGTCCATTTCGAACAGGCTCTCCTGGCTGCCTTGCCGGCCGTGCAGCAGCAGCCACTCCACGACGGCGTCGGTGACGCCGGAGGCGGTTTCGTCGGGGACGGAGACGGAGATACCCAGGTCCTTCTTGATCTGCCGGTGCTTCTTGAACAGCACCTCCAGGACCTTGCCGTCGATGCCGTTGTCCTCGCCGTACATGGTGATGACACGGACCTGGTCGCGCTTTTGGCCGTAGCGGTCGACGCGGCCCTCGCGCTGGTCGTGGCGGGTCGGGTTCCAGGCCAGGTCGTAGTGGACGACTGCGTCGAAGTGGTGCTGGAGGTTGACACCCTCGGAGAGGCAGTCGGTGGCGATGAGGACGCGGCGGACGGCCGGGTCGTCGGCCTCCTCGGCGGCGGCCTCGGCGGCGAGCTGCTCGATGCGTTCCAGACGCTGCTGCGGGGAGAGGGTGCCGGTCACGGCGGCGATCTTCGTCTTCTTGCCGAGCTTGCCGTCGAGCTGCTCGGCCAGGTACTCGGCCGTGGGGATGTAGCGGCAGAAGACGATTGGGTGGTAGCCCTCGGCGATCAGGTTCTTCAGATGGCGGGTGAGAGCCTTCAGCTTCGCGTCCTCGGCCGGGCCGACGAGCTGTGCGGCCCGCTCGGCGAGTTCCAGCAGTCGGGCACCGGCATCCTCCGTCTCGGCGGCACCCGGCGCGACGTCCATGCCTTCCAGCCGGTCGTTGTCCGCGGAGTCGGCTGCCACCGGGGCGCCCAGGACGTCCGCTTCGTGCGCCGTGCGGGCGGCGGCGGACTCGGAGCGGGTCTTCAGGGTCTGCGCAGCGGCCGCCGGCGAAGACACCATCGAGCGAAGCAGCGCGATTACCGACCACCATGCGATACGGGCCTCCCGCTTGCCCTGCTCGCCGGCCGCCTCGACGCGGTCCCTGGCGTAGGCGATGGCGTCGTCGAGTAGAGCCCGGTAGGCCGGGGTCAGCTTGTACGGCTCGTCCTTCGTCCAGCGGTCGGAGGGGAAGGCAGTCCGCTCGGCCAGGGAGTCGTCGGCGAGGCCGTCCTCCTTGGTGAGGTAGTCGCGGACATCGGCGCGCTTGCGGGCCACGAAGTGTTCGGCGAGCTTCGCCCGCCCCGCCGGGGCTTCCAGGTTCACTGTCGCCAGTTCGGGGCGCACCAGGCCAAGCAGATTACGGAACGCCGACTCCTTGCCGGAGTGCGGCGTCGCGGTCAGCAGCAGCAGGTGACGGTCGGCGTCGGCGGAGATCCTCCGCAGCAGCTCGTAGCGGAGCTGGTTAGAGGAGGACGACGCGGCACCCTGAGCGGTGTCATCTGCGGCCACACACGTGTGGGCCTCGTCGACGATAACCAGGTCGGGGCAGTGCCGTACGAAGTCCTCACGGTGACGGGTCGACTTGATGAAGTCCGTCGAGATGATCGTGAACGGGTGCTTGTCGAACAGGGACTGGCCCAGCTCCAGACCGCGCTCCAGGCGCGACACCGTGGAGGCCAACACCAGCTCGGCGTCGATGCCGAACTTCTCCCGCAGCTCGCCCTGCCACTGCTCGGCCAGTGCCGGGGAGCACAGCACGGCCAGCCGGGTCGCCTCGCCCTGCGCGAGAAGCTCCTTGGCGATCAGACCCGCCTCGACCGTCTTGCCGATACCGACATCGTCCGAGATCAGCAGCCGCACATTGCGCTGCCGCAACGCCATCAGCAGCGGCACCAGCTGGTAAGCGCGGGGTTCCACAGCGATCGACGCCAGGGAGCGGAACGGGCCAGCACCCGACCGGAACCCGATGCGCAGTGCCGTGCGCAGCAGGCCGGCGGCGCGCTGGTCGCCCAGGTCGGCCGGGCTCGGCGCCGCGAACTCGGCGGGGCGTACGTCCTCGAAGGCCGGGAAGACGGCCGCGACATCGTCCTCGCTACCGCCCAGCGGGCGCAGCACCAGCATGTCGGGGGCGCTCTCGGGCAGGACCACCCATTCCCGGCCGCGGGCGGCGACCAAGGAGCCGGCTGTGTACGTGAGGCTCATGAGATGTCTCAGTTCCTAAAGGTCGGGAGCCGGTGGGGCGATCAACGGAGGTGGAAGTAGGCGGCGTTGTTGTCCTTGATGGTGTCCCAGTCCGCGTCCGTCGGGAAGCGCAGGACGTCCCAGCCTGCGTCCTCCAGGCGGTACCCGGCCTCGACGTCGCGGGTGGAATCTGCCGGGTGGCCGGGAACGTCGACGAATACGGCGAGGTTGGCACCGTCCAGGCGGAACACCAGATCGGGGCACGCCCCCGCCTGCTGCACGAGGACGTTGACCTCGTCCGGCAGCCGGTAGCCCTTCGCCCGCAGCCAGCCGAGCAGATCGCCTCGCGCGACGAGGGCCGCCAGATCCGCCTCCACCGGGGTGAGCGAGACGCTCTCAGGGGCGGCGTCCCCGCTGCTGACTGCGGGAGCAAGCCTGCGGAACCGTTCGCTGCGGGACTCGCCGCGGTCCTCCCGCTCGGTGCGGGCGTCGGCCAGCCGCACCAGCAGCGGGTGGGCGGCGTGCCGGCTCAGCCTGCGGTGGTGCGTCTGGTTGGCGTAGGTCAGCAGGCAGGCGTAGCAGCCGCGGGCGCACTCCTCGCCGTCCGCCGGGCCCCCCTCGTCCTCGCCGGTGTCCGGATCGAAGTGGCAGATCTCCAGGGCCGTACGGGCGGCCTTGGCCAGGGCGTCCTTGTCGTGCTGGATGCGCCGCAGCACACCGGCGCCGCCCTCCGCGGCCTCCGTGAACAGGATGCGGCGCCGCGGGCCGTCGTCCGGAGGCAGCAGCTCCGCGGTCAGCTCGGAGTCCTCCAGCTCGAACGCGGCCTCGATGCCCCGCTCGAGCGCGTACAGGAACGACAGGGCCACCGGCTCCGGCTGCGGCTCGTCCAAGGTGAGGACGAGGATGTTGCGGCGGTCCTCCACATAGGGCAGGACCCGCTTCTTGCGGCGCTTCTCGTTGCCGTCCTCGTCGACCACCGGCATCCCGGTGCCCTCGATGGCGTCCGCGGCGGCCCGGTCGTTGAGCCAGCGGCCGTCCCCCAGGTCCAGCCAGTAGCCGTCCGGCTCGCCCTCCTTGTCCCGTACGCGGCCGAGGTTGGTGATACGGACGGTCGCCGAGTCGCCGTAGTCCAGGTCGAGGACGGGCGCCCCTTCGGCGTCCGTGACGTGCGAGGTGAGCCGTCCCTTGCGGGCGCCGTGGCCCTGGAAGGCGTACGAGGTCTCCAGACGGAAACCGGCCCGGCGGCGCTCCTCTTCGTCGGAGGAGATCCGCTCGCGCGGGGTGGTGTACACGGTGTGGAGATGGAGCAGGCCGGTGCGCTTGCTCCGCAGCTCCTCGTGGCACATCGTGCACCTGTCCACGCCGGGCTTGACGGCGTAGTGGTAGCCGCAGCCGTCGCAGCGCCGCGCCTCAGCCGTCGCCAGGTCGCCCGAGGCGTCCGGCGGCAGCTGCACGCGGGTGACCTGGTAGCGGGCACCCTCGTGGTAGATGAGCGCGCCGGGGCCGAACTCCCGGATCGCGAGGAACCGGGGACGCTGCAGATAGTCGCCGTCGGCGTTGCGGCGGTTGCCGGAGCGCGGGATGTATGCGGCCAGGGGAAGCCGCGGGAAGCTGTAACCGGGCAGGAAGCCCTCGGACGCGAGGTAGCGGTACGGGTTGAAGTCGCTCATCACCGACTTGCTGTCCGACGAGCGGTTGAGCAGCAGGTTCGTCTGCGTCTCCGCTTCGCGGCGGCGGGTGCGCGCCCGGCCCTGCTCGCCCTGCGAGAGGGTGTGGTCGACGACCCGCTTGTTCTGCTCGTACTGGTCGACGACGGCCGCTCGGAACAGCTCGCGCCAGCGGTCGAAGGAGTCGTCGAACCGCTGCGGGGCACGCTCGATCCGGTCCTCGATCCACTCGTCGTACCACCAGGTGGTGTCCGCGAAGTCCGCGATCAGCGGGGCGAGGACGGTACGGGCCGCGGCGACCGCGCGCCGGCGGGCGCCCTCGTCCAGGGACAGGTCGCGGATGTGGGGGAGTAGCGGCAGAGGCATCTGCGGGTCGGGGCGGTCGCTGCCGTCGGGGTCGTAGGCCACGTCGACGACGTCCGGGATCGCGACGCCCAGCTTCATCCCCGTCTCCGCGAGCCAGATGCCCTGGATATGGGACCGGACCAGGTCCTCGTTGGCGAGGTCCAGGCGTGGCGGCGCCACCTGCCCGGCCACCATGTCCTCGGAGCGGCGGAAGTAGTACTGGTCGTGGCTGTTGCCCGTCGCGCAGTACGTGGTCACCAGGGCGGGCTGACCGGAGCGGCCCGCCCGGCCCGAGCGCTGCGCGTAGTTCGCCGGCGTCGGCGGTACATTGCGCATCAGCACGGCGTTGAGCGAGGAGATGTCGACGCCCAGCTCCATCGTCGGCGAGCAGTACAGCAGGGGCAGCTCCGCCGTGCGGAACCGGCCCTCCCGCTCCAGCCGGTCCTCTGGGGTGACCTGAGCCGTGTGCTCCCGGGCGAACAGGCCGGCCAGCTCGGCCGCCGCCGTCCGGTACAGGTCGCGGAAGAACGGGTTGACGCGCGGGCCCTCCCCGCTGCTGTACGTGCGGGCCAGCGGGTCGATCGCGCCCCGCTCACCGCTGCCGGCACGCCAGATCAGGGCGGCGGCCGACACCCGGTAGCCGGTGCGCTTCTCGGTCGCCCGACGGCGGTAGGCGGGGCCGGCGTGTTCGGGGGCCGCCTCCACCTCGCGCACCAGCTCCGCGTCGAGCAGCACCTTCAGCAGGTCCTCAATGACGCCCTGGACGTCGTCCAGCGGCAGGGCACGCAGCTCGGGCATGTTCCGCCGGAGGTACTTGCCGAACTTGCCGCGAGCCGAAAGGAACAGCGCCGAGCGCTCCATACCCGGCTTCGATCCGTACGGGTAGGCGGTGCCGACGGCGGGCCGGTCGCCCTCGCTCAGGACCCATGGCCCGGTGAGGCGCTCCTCGCTCGCCCGCAGCAGCGTGTCGAAGTCGTCGCGGAAGTACTGCACGTCGATGGCGAGGGCACGCCGCATGTAGTCGAGCAGCGTACGGGCGACCTCCTCGCGCAGCGCGGGGTCGGCCTCGCGCAGCACGGCGTGCGCGGCCTGCCAGCGGTCGGGTTGGGCGGCGATCCAGCCCAGGTCCTCGTAGTCGATCCGCAGCAGACCCGTCTGCTCCAGGTTCGGCATCGTGATGCGCCAGCCGCGCTCCAGGTCCCGGTAGAGCCGGTAGCCCACGACATCGCGGAAGGCCTTCGTCGCGCGGCGCTCCATGGAGGGAGCCAGGGCCTTGCCCTCCGCGTACTCGCGCGGCGACAACCCCATCACCTCGGTCACCGCTTCGGCGAGCTCGTCGTGGTGCAGGCCCTCCTCGCCCGCCCGCACGGCGGCCTGGTAGAGAGCACCGCGCAACTGGGTGACCTGGGCGAAATCATTGAAGTGGCCGGCCTGGAGCGAGGCGTCCTGCCGGTTGTCGACGAAGGTGAGGAGTTTGCGCGCCTCCTTGCCGAGGCTCTCCTCCGGCACCGCCCGCAGGGACTTCACGATCGACGCGGAGATCAGCGAGGTGGCCGAGGAACGGCCCTCCTGGTCCAGCGTGGCCAGCTTGGCGAAGTCCCGGCCGCGGGTCTGCTCGTACGAGACCTGGCAGTGCACGCAGAAGAGGAACGGCGCCGGGACGAACGCGGCCACCAGACCCTCGCCCGACTCGTTCCCGAACCCGTCCACGACGACCCGCTTGGGCACCCGGGGGCGGTAGGACTTCTTGACGACGGTCACGCCCTGCGCGTCCGTCTCGAGCCACGACTCCGGCAACCGCCGGTCGTCCACGGCCGTCTGCGGATCGGCCGGCCACTCGTAGTCCTCCCCAGGCATGCCGAGGTACAGGTAGCCCTCACCGTCCCGGCCCCCGGAGGCGGAGGTGTCCCGGCGCGGCTCGTACCGGAACGCCCCGCTCTCCTCGGTGCGCCAGACCGTCAAGTACTCCTGGCCGCACTCACGGCAGAACGCCAGCGGGAACAGCGGCTTGCCGTCGCTGCCGGGCTGCTCCAGCTGGTAGGTGCGGGTGAGCGGGCGGCTGAGCGGATCCTCGAGGGTCGTGTAGACTGTGTCGCCCTTCGAGAGGAACTGGTGCAGCCGGAAGGCGAACAGCGGCCGCTCTGTCATCGGGTTCTTCGCCTGCGAACCCGCCTCCAGCGTGGTGCGGATCGCCTCGCGGACGCTCTCCTCGGCCACGCCGGACTCCGCGGCGAGCTCGGCCGCCGCGTCCTCGACGGTCCCCGGGGCGCAGCGCCGGAACCGCCCTGTGCCCTCCTCGCGCTCCAGACCGAACCGCGACTCCAGCCAACGCGCCAGCGAGTCCTTCGTGAGCGCCTCGTAGGAACGGGGCGCCGCCTGCACCCGCAGCCGTTCGGCGGGCACCGTCACCGGCGCCTCCTCGGTGGCCCGGATCAGGGTCTCGCCGATGACACGCTTCGGCAGCACCGTCGTGCCGAACAACCGGCCGGCGACCTTGGCCACCTCGCGCCGCTGATCCTCCCAGGTTCCCTCGGTGGACATGGTGGCCGAGGTGCCGATGCACTGAAGGGTCGCCGAGGCCCGGCAGGCCTCGCGGACCCGGCGGATCAGGAACGCCACGTCCGCGCCCTGGCGGCCCCGGTAGGTGTGCAACTCGTCGAAGACGAGGAACTGCAGCCCGTCGGCCATGCGGATGAGGCTCGACCGGTCGTCCGGCCGGGTCAGCATGAGCTCCAGCATCACGTAGTTCGTCAGCAGGATGTCCGGGGGGTTCTTGCGCAGTTCCCGCCGCTGGTCGTCGGACTCCTGGCCGGTGTAGCGGGCGAAGGTGACAGGTTCGTTCCCCGCCCCGAATCCGTGGCGCAGGTACTTCTCCAGCTCCATCAGCTGCGAGTTCGCCAGCGC
This sequence comes from Streptomyces sp. NPDC014861, assembly GCF_043081625.1. NCBI lineage: Bacteria > Bacillati > Actinomycetota > Actinomycetes > Kitasatosporales > Streptomycetaceae > Streptomyces > Streptomyces sp. NPDC014861. Next base: position 15,982 of record NZ_JBIBWV010000033.1, on the reverse strand, counting down.
GTTCATCGGGTACACGACGATTGCGCGCACCCGGCCCCCCGCGCCGCCTGCCTGACGCTCCTTCAGGACGTGGTTCACGATCGGGACGATGTACGACAGGGACTTGCCGGAGCCCGTACCGGTTGTCAGCACATAGGAATCGCCCGCCTGCGCGGCCTCGATCGCCTGCCGCTGGTGGAGATGGAAGGTCAGCGGGCGCCCGTCCGGGCGCCGTGAGCTCCCCTTCTTGCCCGCCTGGAAGATCTCGGCGCACTTGGGGTGCAGGATGCCGTCCCGCACGAGGTCGGTGACCTTGCCTCCGTCGGCGAAGAACGGGTTCAGCGACAACCACGGGTCGGGCCACTGCGACTTCCCCGCCATGTCGTCCTCGACGAAGCCGGCGATCCGGGCGTCCCGGATCACCGTCGCGCTCTTGGTGAAGCTCTCGTACTCGCTGATCAGGTCGGCGTGGATGCCGAAGACGTCCATCGTCTCGGGCAGGCGGGGCTCTCTGCGCGGCACGGGAGCGGGCGCCGCCGGGGTGCGCTCGGGGAGCAGGGCCCGCAGCCGGGCCACCGGGTTCATCACCTGCCAGTGCGGGGCAAGGAGAGCGGCCGTGTCGTCCGGCGCGAACGCGAGCGGGACCAGCACGTCACGGAGCAGGGCGGCGTTCTCGGGCCGCAGTTCGGCATCCTTCTCGAGCAGGCGGTCCACCAGGCGGACCAGCTCGGCGGGCAGGTCCGGGCGCACCAGGGTGAGCAGCGGCGGCCGCGCGTGCTGGTGCTGCTCGGAGAGCTCGTACGGGGTCCGGGCGGAGAACGGCGGCTGTCCGATCAGCAGTTCGTACAGAATGCAGCCGAGCGCGTAAAGGTCGGCGAGCGCGGTGACGCGTTCGGCCCGGAACTGCTCGGGTGCCATGTAGCGGGCCGTGCCGACGCTGACGCCCGTGCTGGTCAGCCGGGTCTGGTCCGGATCGTCGACGATCGAGCCCATGCCGAAGTCGAGGATCTTGACGGTGCCGTCGCGGGTCAGCATCACATTGGCGGGCTTCAGGTCGCGGTGCACGACCCCGGCCGTGTGCGCCGCGGCGAGCCCGGCGGCGATCTGCGCCCCGACGGCGGCGACCCACGAGACCGGAAGCTGGGGCTCCTCGTCGATGAGGTCCGCGAGCGGGTGACCGTCGAGCAGCTCCATGGCCAGGTAGGGAAGACCGCTGCCACCCCCCTGGTCGTCGACGCCGCCGTCGATCAGCCGGGTGAGGTTCGGGTGGCCCTGGGAGAGCATGCGCATGATCCGTACTTCGCGGCGGAAGCGGTCGATCTCCTTGCCGGACTCCGATGCGTCAATCGCGACTCCGGTTCGGCCGCGCAACACGGTCTTGACCGCGACCTCCCGGTGCGGGGAGTCCGGGGCGGCCTGCAGGTCCTCGGCGCGGTGTACCTCGCCCATGTTCCCGCGCCCTACGATCCCCGTGATCCGGAATCGTCCGTTGACCGTCACCAGGTCCACTGCCTTTCCCCGTTTCACCCGTCGCATGCAAGGTGGGTACATCCTGCACGGAGCGTACACCTTTATGTGTTGACAAGATTCACACACTTGCGTTGACGGTGTCAACGGGCTAGCTATTGAAGTCTGCTCCAGTAGCACCGCCTCGGACGCGCGGCGACCGGGCCGCAGTGGCCTCGCGGGGCGGGCCGGCGGCACCAGCGTCTTGTGGTAGGCCGGGGTGGTTCATGGGGCAGCGCGATGGGGTACTGCGTAGCGCGATCACTCATGGTCTCGTAGTGAGTGGGTGTGCGGGCGGGGCGCCGCTGAGGTTCTGGTGCCGGTGGAACTGATCAGACCTTGCTCGGACCTGATGACGTGCGAGCTGGCGTCTCTCTGCATGTGAGGGTCCCACCCTGGGCGGAGCACCCCCCGCTCGCGCAGGGACCAGGCTTCCTGAACTGCAACTTCAGGAGCGCTTCGCCTGTTCTCTGCCGTGGTGGGATTGCTATGGTATGCGGCCATCCTGGCAGATGCGGTGGCCCTTGGCTGCCGGCTGGGACTGCTGGCCGGGGTATATGGCGCGGGAGGCATGCCAAGGACGCTGTCCGTGGCGAGACGTAGCTCCAGGTCCCCCGTCCCGAGGTGCCGATGCCGCGCATGTCGCGGGTGAAGCCCTCCTTCAGAGCGACCGTGTCCGGGTCGAGTCTGAGGTAGACCAGGATCGCCTCGTGCTTCGGACGGAAGATCACCAACGCGACGTTCACCAGCCGTCGATAGGCGATGTAGTGCCGCAGCGGCGTCACCTCGACCTCGCCCCACGCCGTGAGCGCCTCGTCCAGCTCCGTGAACAGGTCCCGCAGGCACTCCGGGACGAGGCCGCCACCGGCCGACAGAGGAGCTGTCGGCGCCGCCGGTGCGCTGCCGGCCGCCGTGTCCCGCTTGCGGCTCCGCCGGGACGCGGTGCTCGGCACGCCGGGTGAGGAGTCCACCAGCAGCAGGCTGCAGCCCGCCCTCGAAGACGGGGTGGCGCACCAGGTCGATCCGCTCGGGCAGCCGCTGCACGGCCACACGGTCGTGGTGGGAGAAGCCGACCGCGATGCAGACCATCCGCGGACGGCGTCAGTCGATCGACTCGGCGGCCTCCGCGCCCAGCACCTTCCGGACGAGCGCCTCGAACTCGTGGTGCACCGACTCCAGTCACGCCATGTAGGAGACGGCCTGTGACAGCATCCCGCTGTCGGAGCCCTTCTTGAAATCGATCACCACCGGGCTGCCGTTCTCGTCAAGTCCCAGGGTGTCGATCCGCCCTCGATGCCACGGACCGGTTGCGTGCTCCGACGCCAGGGACCGGACGCCGAGCATCTGCTTCAGACTGGCCTCGACTCGCCGCTGCAGCTCGACCTCCAGCGCCACCGTCGAACCGGAGAGCTCGACATCCCGCCCGTCCGCGTCCTGCCGGAACAGCCAGCTCGGCCACCAGTGCCCCTCCCATGATCTGCAAAGAAATACCAAGCAACCGGGGTTCCAGATATTCCCCCCGGGGAGCAGGGGCGACCGTTTTCCTGGCTCTCCGAGCTATCGCCTGTTCGGGTCAAGGGCTTCCTCGAGCTCTCGCTAGGGTCGGCCGCTTTCGAGTCGTATCATCGGCTCCGAATTCTGGTGAGAGGTGGGGTGTTCTGTGAGCAGCCGGTTCCTTGGGGTCGCTGAAGCGGCCGAGTATTTGAATATGTCCCAGCGCTGGATGTACCGCGATTCGCGGAGGCACGGAATCCCTCGCTACTACTTCGGAGGGCGACTCAAGTTCAAGGTCGAGGACCTTGAGCGGTGGGTGCAGCAGCAGAAGGTTTCTTGAAGGAGGGGCCGGGTGACAACCCGGCCCCTCCTGGATTTTGGTTAGAGTCCGGTCTCAAGGACCTTGGCTGCGCGGCCGATGGATGCTGGCATCAGGTGGCGGTAGATACGGTAGGTCATGTTGATGTTCGAGTGACCCATCCACTCGGCCACGTCGGTGATGGGGATTCCCTTGGACAGGCAGTTCGAGGCGAAGAAGTGGCGTAGGGAGTACGGGTTCAACTTCCGTGTGATGCCGGCCCGCTTCCTGGCCGCGCTCCACTGGTAGTCGAGCGTCGTGTACGCCCAGTGGGGGCTGCGCTGAGTGCGCAGCAAGAAGCCGTTCTCGTCCGTACCGACGTCGTGCGCGTACTTGAGGAGTGATTCCCGGACCGTGGCCGGCATGGGGACTTCGCGGAAGTCGCCAGCCTTGCGGTGCTTGAGGGGAGCGCGTTGGCGGGTCCTTCCTTCGATCTGCTCGGTGATGCGGTACACGTCGTCCGCGACCATCCCTTCGAGATTGGCTGCGAACGCCTCACCGTTTCGGTGCCCGCACCCGGACATCAGGTCGACGACGACGACGAGGGCCTTGGACGCGACCTCCTTGAGGGCGTGGATCTCCTCCACGGTGGGGATGGTGATCCGAGTGGGGATGTACTCCGGTGGGACAACGCCTCGGAAGGGGTCGTCGGCTATCCCGCCCCTGTGGTGGGCGTCCCGCAGGATTTTCTTGAGGGTGTCGAAGGCGTTCTGCCGTGTGGCCAGGCCAACCTTGCGTTCCTCCATCGACATGATGAAGTCGTCGACGACGGTCGGCGAGAAGCTGTTGATCCGGCGGGACTCGAGCACCGGGAGCAGCTGGCGGTCGAGCAGCTGCTTGACCGTGCGTACCGTGCCGGGTGCGAGGTGGCGCTGTCGCGGCAGCCAGGTGCCCGCGTACTCCCCGAAGCGCTGCCTACCCAGTGTGCGCTTCATCTCGGACTGCTGTACGGGAGTGGTGCGCTTTTCCCTGTAGATCTGCGTGAGACGGTCGAGGGCGTCGTCCTGCGTTGGGTAGCCCGACTCCTCGCACTGCCGCCCCGTTCCGTCGCGGAACCGGATAGCGTAGGGGTGCGCGCATCCGCCCTGCCGTTTGCAGCTGCAGGTTTTGAAGAAACTGCCCATCCCACGGATGAGTTTGGTCGCCACGTACACCGCTCCTGACTCATGCTGGGAGTTTGCTGACCAACGGCTCCACAGCATGGCCCTGACCTGCGGCCGCACCAAACTAGGGCACGTTGATCAGCATCCTCACGGATACCTCCTGGTGAGACTGGCAGGCATGTGGCTGAGCGGGCTTTTCGCAGTTGAGAGTAGTCGAGACCGGTTGTCGATCTTGGCGATTCGCGACGCCCGGAGGCGGTGCCGGGGCGGTGCCGGACGGTGCCGGACGGTGCCGGGGCGGGAGTCCAGGAGGGGCGTCGTGCCAGGTGCTCCGCCTCGGCGTCCGGTGGTCGCTCGCGCACGTGGCGGGAGGGGGCGGTCCGCCGGGGGCGGGCTTGTTCGGTGTTTGCGGGGGTTTCGTGGAGGCGGGGAACCGGAGGGTGAGGATGGGGCGTGTTCGGGAGAAGTGCGCGACCGTCGTTCACGCGCAGGTGTAGGTGTAGGTGTAGGCAGGTGTCAGTACGGGTGTCGGGTTCGGAAACGGGCTTCGGGGGAGGCGGCGGAGTGGGTGAGGGGAGTGCGCTCGTCGACCGGATCGCCGAGCGGCGGGCCGGGACGGGTGATCCGCGGGCGCTGCTCGGGGAGCTGAGGCGGGCCAGGCTGCTCGTGCCCCTGGAGCGGGGCGGGCTGTGGACGGGGAACCTCGGCGGGGTGCGCTGGGTGTTCGCGTTCACCGGTGAGGAGGCCCTCGCGCGGTTCGCGCGGGAGGCCGGCGACCCGGGGCGGAGCTGGGAGTTCGCCGAACTGCTCGGCGCCCGGCTGCTCGACGAGATCGTGCCGGCGATGGGCGTGCCCGCCGGGATCGCGGTCGACGTCGCGGACCCGGACGGGTCCATGCTCTTCCCGCCGGCCGAGGGCATCGTCCCGGACGCGGCGGCCGTCGAGGGGACCGCCGGGGGTGGCGTCTGATGGGTGACGGGGCGAAGGACCTCGGGATCGACCAGTACACCGTCCGGCGGCTCACCCAGGGCATCCGGAACGCGGTCGGCGAGCTGAAGGAGATCGGGACGGGCACCGGCGCGGTGCTCGGCAAGGGCTTCTCCGAGCTGGCCATGACCGGCATGGAGGCCGGGCACCACGGGCTGTCCACCGACTTCGAGGACTTCTGCGAGCGCTGGGAGTGGGGCGTCAGGGCACAGGTCCAGGACGCCAACGCGATCGCGGCGAAACTCGGCCTGGCCGCGGGCGTCCTGTGGGAGGAGGACCAGTACGTCGAGAGCTCCCTGAAGTTCGGCGTGAACGCGCTCGCGGGCGGCAGCCCGTACGCCTCCGAGGAGGACATCGCCAAGCAGGACTGGGGCGACGTCTTCACCCCGGACGCGCTGGACCCGGACTGGAGCGGCGAGTCCTGGGACCGCGCCGGCGACGACATGGCCCAGACCTGGAAGGACACCGGACGCTCGCTGCTCACCGAGGGGCAGGGCGGGGAGAACTCGCGGAGGCTCAACGACCTCCTCGGCGTCGATCAGGAGCAGTTCGACCGGGCCGTCGACGACACCTTCGGGCCGTCGCCCGAGGAGCGCGCCCAGAACGGGGGGAACTGACCATGGGTATCGGGGACCTTGTCAGCGACATCACGCCCGACGTCATCGAGGACGCCGTCGAGGACGGCGTCGAATGGGCCGGCAACCGCGTCGAGGACGTCGGCAACTGGACCGCCGACCGCCTCGACGACGTCGGCTGGGAGTCCGGGGCCGACTGGGTGCGCGAGCAGTCCCGCTCGCTCGCGAACCGGATGGGCGCCGAGGTCGACGAACTGGACCTCGGGCAGACCGAGGACAAGACCAAGCTGATCCACGGCTCGCCCGGCAAGCTCCGCTCCACCGCCGCCCACCTGCGTGACCTCTCGGCCGCCTTCAACGACGTCGGCCTCGGGCTCGAAGGGCTCGACTCCGACTCCCTCCAGGGCCAGGCGGCCGATGCCTTCCGCGGGAGCGTGAAGCTGGAGCCGCCCAAGTGGTACAAGGGCGCGGACGCCTTCGAGGAGGCGGCGAAGGCGCTGAGCTCGTTCGAGTCGACGGTCACCTGGGCGCAGGGCCGGGCCCAGGCCGCGATCGACCTGTGGAAGGCGGGCACGAAGGCGTCGGAGGAAGCCCTCGACGCCCACAGGAAGAAGGTCGACGGCTTCAACGACGCCGTCGACAAGTACAACGCGACACCCGCCGACAAGCGTGACCCCGCCACCCTGCCGCCCCGGCCCGGGGAGTTCTCCGACCCCGGCAAGGACCGGATGAAGGAGGCGCAGGACATCCTCGCCGAGGCGCGCCGCCAGCGGAACTCCGCCGCCGAGGCCGCCCGGGCGGCCGTGCGCAAGGCCCGCGACGCGGCCCCGCCCAAGCCTTCGTACGGCGAGCAGCTGAAGGACGGGCTCGACGAGCTCGAACTGATGAGGACCCACTTCGCCATGGGCGCGGTCAAGGGCACCGCCGGCATCGTGAACTTCATCCGGGGCGTCAACCCGCTCGACCCGTACAACCTCACGCACCCGGCCGAGTACGTCACCAACCTCAACAGCACCGTCGCCGGACTCGTCCGGGTCGCCAACGACCCCTGGGGCACCGGCAAGCAGATGCTGGACGACTTCATGAAGGACCCGGCGGAAGGCCTCGGCACCCTGGTGCCGGACGCGGTCCTCACCGTCGCGACGGGCGGCGCCGGCGCCGGCGTCAAGGGCGTGCGGCTCGCCGACGAACTCGCGGACGCCGCCAAGGCCCGCCGCGCCGACGACCTCAGGGAGACCGTCCGCAGGCCCGACGGCAAGCGGTGCGGGCGCGAGCCCGTCGACTTCGCCACCGGCCGCATGTTCCTGCCGCAGGAGGACGTGCTGCTGCCGGGCAGCCTGCCGCTGGTCTTCCGCCGGGACTTCGAGTCCTCCTACCGGGCCGGCCGCTGGTTCGGCGACAGCTGGTCGTCCACGATCGACCAGCGGCTGACCGTCGACCCGATCGGCGTCGTCCTGCACGGCGAGGACAACCTCCTCGTCCCCTACCCGCACCCCGCCCCCGGCGCCCCGGTGCTCCCCGAGGCGGGGCCGCGATGGCCGCTGGAGCGGCACGCCGACGGCGGCTACACCCTCACCGAACCGGAGACCGGCACCGTCCGGCACTTCCTGGCCCCGGCCGGCGCCGAGCCTGGCGGCGACGGCACCGCACCGCTCGGCGAGATCGCCGACCGCCACGGGCGCACGATCACCGCCGAGTACGACGAGGACGGCGCGCCGCTCGCCCTCGTCCACTCCGGCGGCTACCGCGTCGACTTCACCACGGAGAACCGCCGGATCACCTCGCTGAGCGTCGGCGGCACCGAGGTCGTCCGGTACGGGTACGACGAGGAGGGCCGCCTCACCGGGGTCACGGGCTCCGGCGGCGTCCCGACCCGCTTCGCGTACGACACCGAGGACCGGATCGCCTCCTGGACCGACACCAACGGCTCGCGCTACGACTTCGTCTACGACGAGCGGGACCGCTGCGTCTCCCAGTCCGGCGCCGAGGGGCACCTGCGCTCGGAGTTCCACTACGGCGACCCGCACCCCGGCACCGGCCTGTCCACCACCACGGTCACCGACTCCCTCGGCCACACCTGGCGCTACGCGGTCAACCGCCACCTCCAGGTCGTCGCCGAGACCTGGCCCACCGGTGCGACCGTCCGCTTCTCCTACGACCGCGACGACCGGCTGCTGTCCCGCACCGAGCCGGGCGCGGACGGCGGACCCGGCGCCCGCACCGAGTTCCGCTGGGACGAGGAGGGCAGGCTCGTCGAGACCCTGCACCCCGACGGCGGCGTCTCGACCGCCTCCCACGACGCCGCCGGCCGGCCCGTCGAACTGGCCCGGCCGGGCGGGCAGCGCTGGCGGCAGGAGTTCGACGAGCACGGCAACCGGATCGCCGTCACCAACCCGGCCGGGCACACCACCCGCTACACCCACGACGCCCGCGGCCACCTCACCTCGGTCACCGACCCCCTCGGCGCCACCACCCTGATGCGCCACGACGCCACGGGCATGCTCGTGGCGCAGACGGCCCCGGACGGCGGCACCACCACGTACGCGCGGGACGCCTTCGGCCGGATCACCGCCCGCACCGAGCCCTCCGGCGGCACCGCCCACTACGTCTGGACCCCCGAGGGCCGGCTCGCGCGGTTCACCGGCCCCGACGGTGCCGTGGAGTCGTGGACGTACGACGGCGAGGGCAACTGCCTGACCCACACCGACCCCCAGGGCCGCACCACGGCCTTCGAGTACACCCACTTCGACCTGCTCACCGCCCGCACCGACCCCGACGGCTCCCGCCACGAGTTCGTCCACGACACCGAGCTGCGCCTCACCGAGGTCCGCAACCCACTCGGCCTGAGCTGGAGCTACTCCTACGACCCGGTGGGCCACCTGGTCGCCGAGACCGACTTCGACGGCCGCACCGTCGGCTACGACGTCGATCCGCTCGGCCGGGTGCTGACCCGGACCGGTCCGCTCGGCACGGCCGTCCGCTACGAGCGCGACGCGCTCGGCCGGGTCGTCCGCAAGGACGCCGGCGGCGCCGTGACCACCTTCGAGTACGACCCGGCGGGCCGGCTGCTGCGGGCCCTCGGGCCCGACGCGGAGCTGACGTACGCCTACGACCGCCGGGGCCACGTCAAGACCGAACTGACCGACGGGCGGGCGCTGTCGTTCTCGTACGACGCGGCCGGGCGCCGCACCCGGCGCGTCACCCCGGGCGGCCACGTCACCACCTACACCCACGACGCGGCGGGCCGGTCCGCCGAGCTGACCGCCGCCGGCCGCGCCCTGGTCTTCACCCGGGACGCGGCGGGGCGCGAACGAAGCCGGACCGTCGGGGAGTCGCTGACGCTGACGTCCGACTGGGACGCGGCCGGCCGGCTCACCGCCCAGGAGCTCGCGCGCGACGACCGGCGGCTGAACCTGCGGACGTACGCGTACCGCGAGGACGGGCATCTCGTCGCGTCCGAGGACACCCTGCGCGGCCCGCGCCGCTACGGCCTGGACGCGACCGGCCGGGTCACCGCCGTCACCGCCGACGGCTGGAGCGAGTCGTACGCCTACGACGGCGGCGGCCACCCCGTCTCCGCCGGCTGGCCGGACCGTCTCGCCGCCGGCGACGCCCGCGGCGCGCGCGCCTACTCCGGCACCCGGGTGACCGAGGCCGGCACCAACCGGTACGCGTACGACGACGCCGGCAGGCTGGTCCGCCGGACCAAGACCCGGCTGTCGCGGAAGCCCGACGTGTGGACGTACGCCTACGACGCCGAGGACCGGCTCGCCGCGGTCACCACCCCGGACGGCACCCGGTGGCGCTACCGCTACGACCCGCTCGGCCGGCGCGTCGCCAAGGAGCGGCTCGCCGCCGACGGCGTGACCGTCGCCGAACGCACCCGCTTCGTCTGGGACGGCCCGCTGCTCGCCGAGCAGACCACCGAGCCGTCCGCCGCGCTGCCCCACCCCACCACGCTCAGCTGGGACCACGAGGGCCTCACCCCGGTCGCCCAGACCGAGCGGCTGCACGACGCGGCCACCCGGCGGGAGATCGACGCGCGGTTCTTCGCCATCACCACCGACCTCATCGGCACCCCGACCGAACTCGTCGACGAGACCGGGCACATCGCCTGGCAGAGCCGCACCACCCTGTGGGGCGTCACGACGTGGAACGCCGACGCGTCCGCGTACACCCCGCTGCGCTTCCCCGGCCAGTACTACGACCCCGAGACCGGGCTGCACTACAACCACCACCGCTACTACGACCCGCGGACCGCCCGCTACACCACCCCCGACCCGCTCGGTCTCGCCCCCGCGCCCGACCCGGCCGGCTACGTGCGCAACCCGCTGCGGTTCAGCGACCCGCTGGGCCTCGCCCCGTACGAGGACAACGGCGGGCTCGGCGACCTCATCGAGGTCACCAAACCCGACGCCGACGCGGACAAGCTGGCCGAGAAACTCGGCGGCGAGCCCCGCCGGCGCTTCGCCAACGACCCGGACGGCCGCGAGTTCGACGCCATCAGCGACGAGTACGTGGCGCAGGCCAAGCCCGCGGACTTCACCCTGAACAAGAAGTTCCGCAAGCAGGCGCAGGCCACCTTCGAGGCGGCGCTCCAGAGCGGCCGCACACCGTACTTCCAGTTCGACGGACCGCCCGGTCCCGGCGTGGTCGATAAGCTCCAGGAATACGGGCGACGGTACGGCGTCGAGCCGGTGATCGACACGACCCCGCTGGAGTGAGCGCATGTACGAGTTCCATGGCTGGTTCGGCATCTCCGAGGACCCGTACGAGGACGACCTGACCTCCCTGCGGGCCGGTGTCGAGGAGCTGCGCGCCCGGATCGACTCCGTCGACTGGTCCTCCAGCTGCCGGGTCACCCTCGACGTCCTCAACGGTCTGCCCGTCGTCACCGCCGCCGGACAGACCAACCACCTCGGCCGTGAGGCCGAGGAGCTGGACGCGCTGGTGACGTACATCGCCGGCCGCTTCCCCGGCTCGTGGGGCCTGCTCCACGACCGCTCCGACGAGGGCGACATCCCCAGCGCCGACAACGCCTTCCGGGTGCGCGTCCTGCGCCGGGGACTCGTCGAGGAGCGCCTGGACCCGTTCCTCTCCCCGTGCAACCCGGTGATCGAGGACTGACCCCCGGCCCCCCGCCGCTCCGACCTCGGCCGGACACCGGTCCCGTGGGGGGACCGACCGGTGCGGGTCGGGGTGGGGACGGTCGCGTGTTCCCGACGGCCGGGGCCGGTGAGGTGGGCAGGCAGAATGGTCACTTCATGTGATTCCGCGGTCTTGGAGGAACGAACAGGTGACCGGCGCCGGCTTGGAGTTCGCGACGATGTTGCGACGGTTGCGTCTGGAGGCGTCGCTGACGCTCGAAGCTCTGGCGGAGGCGTCGGGAGTGAGCGTGCGCGGGATCGGCGACCTGGAGAGAGGCCGGGTCGCCACTCCCCAGCGCAGAACGGTCGCGGCCCTCGCGGACGGGCTGCGGTTGAGCACGACGGAACGGGAACGGCTGCTCGGCGCCGCCCGGATCGGCCGCACGCCCCGCCCGCAGGCGATGGGCCTCCGTGCCTTTCCCCGCGGCGTCGACGACTTCGTGGGGCGACGGGCGGAACTGGCACGGCTGACGACACTGGCCGAGCGGGAAACCGGGGGGATACCCGTGGTGGTGGCCGTGTCCGGGCAGCCAGGCACAGGCAAGACCACCCTCGCGCTCCGTGCCGCACACGACCTGGCCCGGCGTTTCCCGGACGGGCAGCTGATGTTCGACCTCCGCGGTACGGACGAGGATCCGCCCGACTCGGCGGAGCTCCTGCTCCGCGTGCTGAAGGCCCTCGGGGTGGCCGACCGCGAGCTCGCCATGGCCGGCGCCCGGGGGCACGCGGAACTGTGCCGACGGGTGCTGGCCGAGCGGCGCTGCCTGCTGGTCCTGGACAACGTCCGGGACGAGGCGCAAGTACGTCCGCTGCTTCCGGGCACGGGCGCGAGCATGCTGATGATGACCAGCCGACGGATGCTCACCGGCCTGGAGAGCGTGCACCGGCTCGCTCTCGGCGAGCTCACGCCCGCAGAGGCGGGCTCGTTCCTCACCACCCTGGTGGGTCGGGAGCGCGCCGAGTCGGACCCGGGCGCGCTGGCCGCGGTGGCCGGCCACTGCGGGAACCTGCCGCTGGCCCTGCGAGTGGCCGGCAACTGGCTGGCCACACGCACCGGCTGGACCGTGCGCCGCCTCGCCGACCGCCTCGCCCTGGAGGAGCACCGCCTGGACACCCTCACCGCCGGTGACCTCCGGGTGTCCGCCGCCTTCCACCTGTCCTACCGGCAGCTCACTCCCACCGCCGCCCGCATGTTCCGCCTGCTGTCGCTCGTCGACGGACCCGACGCGGGGGCCGCGGGCGCCGCCCGGCTCACCGGGCAGTCGCTGTTCGACGCCGAGGACACGCTGGAGGAACTCGTCGAGACCGGTCTCCTGAACACGTACCAGGACCGCTATCGCTTCCACGACCTGCTGCGGCTGTACGCGCGTGATCGTCTGCGGACCGAGGAGCCGGCGGGCGCGGCGCAGGCCGCACGGTCGGCGCTGCACGCCTGGTTGCTCGAGAACACCGTCATGGCGGGCCGCTGGTACGAACCCGGCCACGGCGCCCCACCCGCCACGTGGCGGGGCACGGTCGACCTGTCCACCGCCGACCATGCCCGCCAGTGGCTCCAGGCCGAGGGCCCCAACTGGCTGGCCGCTCTGCGGTCGGCCGCCGTCGAGGGCGACCACGCCCGTGTCGTCGAGGTCACGGAGGCACTTCACTGGTTCTCCGACCAGTGGATCTTCTGGGGACACTGGCCCGAGGTCTTCGCCACCGCCGCCCGCAGTGCCGAGACGCTGGGCGATCCCCTGCTGATGGCCACCCATCTGAACTACCACGCCTGGGCGCTGCTCGTCTGCGAAGGCCGTCGGCAGGACAGTCTCGACCGCTCCGCGCAGGCGCTCGTGGCAGCCAGGCGTGCCGGCGACCTCCCGCAGCAGGGCTGGGCCCACAAGTACAGTGCCTGGGCCTTCAGGCTGCTCGGGGACTACGCGGCGGCGGCCCGCCACAACGGCGAGGCGGCCACGTTCTTCGAAACCGCCGGTGACCTCCACGGCGCCCTCCAGTGCCGGGTGGAGAACGATCAGATCCTCGTGGACGGCGGTCTGCACGAGCAGTCCGTCGCGGAGATCCTGGACACCCTGGCGTTCCTCGACCAGGTCGGCGACCGCATCGAACCCCACATCGCCGAGTTCACCCGCACGAATCTGCAGGTGCTCATCGGCGGTGCCCACGCGAGTCTCGAGAACTGGTCCGAGGCCGCGGACCACCTGCGCCTCGCCGTGGACCTCTGCCGCACGAGCGGCAACACGGCCATGGAGAGCCGTGCGCTGGTCCACCTCGGAAACTGCCTGCTGAGCGCCGGTCACCGCGACGAGGCCCGCGACGCGTTCTCACAATGCCTCGACCTCGGGAACACGGCTGATCCCACCCGCCTCACGGAGGCTCGGGAACGCCTCGCCGAACTGGACGGGTGACCTGCCCCTGCCTTGCCTTGCCCCCGGAGGGGAGACGGAGCAGTTCCGGCGACCTGACGTGTGCGGTCGTCGATACGTGGTCCGGCGGGGGCGGCGAGGGGTCCTCGACCGGTTGTGCGCTGTCGTGCCAACCCCTGTGCGCAGGGGGGCAACAAGGCCGCTCCGGGCGCTCATAGCGTGCGGGAGTGCCGAGTCGCGACACGTGACGGCACGCTACCGACAGCCCCGGAAGGACCCCTCATGTTCGACATCGCCAAGGTGCAGGCCGCTCCGAGCGAGGACCTGCTCACCCCCGACAACTCGGTCATGCTCTTCGTGGACCACCAGCCGCAGATGTTCTTCGGCACCGGCAGCGGCGACCGCGCCGCGATCATCAACAGCACCGTCGGTCTGGCCAAGGCGGCCCGGGCCTTCGACGTGCCGGCCGTCCTGACCACGGTCGCCGCCGAGTCCTTCTCCGGCCCCCTGCTGCCCCAGCTCGCGGAGGTCTTCCCCGAGAACGAGATCATCGACCGCACCACCATGAACGCCTGGGAGGACGAGGCGCTCGTGGCGGCGGTCAAGGCGACCGGACGCAAGAAGATCATCCTGTCGGGTCTGTGGACCGAGGTCTGCCTGGTGCTGCCCGCCCTCTCCGCCCTCGGGCAGGGATACCAGGTGTTCGTCGTCGCCGACGCCTCCGGCGGCGTCACCCCGGCCGCCCACGAGCACGCCCTCCAGCGCATGACCGCCGCCGGTGCCGTCCCGGTGACCTGGGTCCAGGTCCTCCTGGAGCTGCAGCGCGACTGGGCGCGCCAGGAGACGTACGGCGCGGTCATGGAGATCGTCAAGGCCCACGCCGGCGCGTACGGTCTGGGCGTCGTGTACGCGCAGGCCGTCATCGGCGCGCACGCGGCCGGCTGACCTCGGTGGACACCGGCATTCTGATCCTGCGTCTGCTGGTGGGACTGCTCGTCGCCGGCCACGGGGTGCAGAAGGTCAGCTCGCGTCTGGGCGGCAGCGGACTCGACGGCGGGACCGAGGAGTTCCGCGCCGACGGCTTCCGCGGTGGTGCCCTCACCGCCCTGGCGGCGGGCGGCGGCCAGATCGGGTCCGGTCTGCTGCTCGCGGCCGGCCTGCTCACGCCGCTCGCCGCGACCGGGACCATCGGCGTCATGACGGTCGCGCTGACCGTGAAGTGGCACAACGGCCTGTGGGTGCAGCACGACGGGTACGAGTACCCGCTCGTCCTCATCGGCACCGCCGCCGCCCTCGCCGCCACCGGTCCCGGCGCCTGGTCCCTAGACGCGGCGCTCGGCCTCGCTCCGTACCCCGTCTGGTGGGCCTCGCTCGTCCTCGCGGCCGGCCTCGGTTCCGGCCTGATCGCCCGGCTGGTCCTGCACCGGCCCGTCGCGGCGACGACAGCCGGGCGCTGAGCGCCCGGCGCGAACCGACCGGCCCGGTCGCCCCGTGCGCCCCCCCGACCGGGCGACCGGGCCCCTCCCATGTCTCGTTCCGAACAGGAGCACCTGATGAACACCGTCACGACCTCGCACGGCGGCGGCCAGCCGCTGCTGCATCAGAAGGGCGCCGAGATCCAGGCGTTCGGCACGCTCAAGCAGCTGCCGATCGGTCTCGGCCATGACACCCGTATGTACGCCTGTCAGCGCCTCAACCGCGTGCTCGCCGATACGCAGATCCTCCACTCCCTCTACAAGAAGCATCATTGGCTCATGCGCGGGGCGACCTTCTACTCGTTGCACGTCATGCTGGACAAGCACGCGGAGGCCCAGCTGGCCATCGTGGACGCGCTGGCCGAGCGGATCCAGAGCCTCGGCGGAGTCGCCGTCGGTGACCCGCGCCACGTCGCGGAACTGACGTCCGTTCCCCGACCGCCGGACGGTGTGGAGCCGGTGCCGGTGATGCTGTCGAGACTGCTCGACGCGCACGAGCGCATCCTGATCGACGCCCGTGACGCCGCCGCCCGACTCTCCGGGGAGGGTGACGAGGGCAGTGCCGACCTGCTCGTCTCCGACGTCATCCGCACCGGCGAGGCACAGGTCTGGTTCCTCGCCGAACACCTCGTGGACACCCCCCTGGTACGCGGCTGACGGACGCGTACGACGCCGTCGTGACCAGCGGCGGGACCGGCCCGGGAGGTCCCCGGACGAGATCCTCTCGGGCGACGACGGCGCGGGACCGCCGGCTCCGCCGCGTACCGCCTCCACGACCCACCGGGCCCGACCCGGACTGCGAACCCCGACCCTGCCGTGGGGGGGGGGGGGGGGGGGGGGGGGGGGGCCGGGCCCCGGGGGGGGGGGGGGGGGGGGGGGGGGGGGGGGGGGGGGGCGGGGGGGGCGCGGGGGGGGGGGGCGGGGGCGGGCTGGGGGTGCGCGTCGGGCTGGGGGTGCGGATGGGGGTGGGGTTGGGGCTGGGGTCGTACGGGCGCGGG
>NZ_JBIBWV010000032.1:28991-75961 GCF_043081625.1 Streptomyces sp. NPDC014861 | reverse complement strand
CGGGACACGTCGTGGGCGGTGCATGTGCCGCGGCGGCTTCAGGAGGCGCGGGTGGAGCTGGCGAAGGCGACGGAGGAGTTGAGTACGCGGCTGGGTCGGTCGCCGACGGTGAAGGAGCTGGCGGAGCTGATGAGTCTGACGGAGGAGGAGGTGACCGAGGCGCGGTTGGCGTCGAACGGTTACAACTCCTCCTCGCTGGACGCGGCACTGGGTGGCGAGGACGAGGAACGTGACGCGTCGCTCGCCGACTTCATCGGCGCCGATGACCCGGCCCTGGAGCTGGTGGACGACTTCCACTCCCTGGCTCCGTTGATCGCGGATCTGGACGAGCGGGATCGGCAGATCATCCACATGCGATTCGTGGAGGAGCTGACGCAGGCGGAGATCGGTGAGCGTCTGGGCTGCTCGCAGATGCACGTCTCGCGCCTGCTGGCCCGCACGGTCAAGCGCCTGCGCGCAGGCCTGCTGGAAAGCTGCTGACCCGGCGACGGAGCCGTCACCCGGCGGTCGGCCCGCAGGCCGCTCAAGCGGGGGCGGTTCCGTCGGCCCGCGGAGGCAGGTTCGGGGACGCGGGCAGCGGGGGCGACGCCCAGCGGATCGCCGCGATGACGAGCCGGCCGCCCGGCCGCGCCACCGGCAGGAGGAGCCGGATGTGCACCGGCAGGGGGACGAGCCGTCTCGCCCACGCCGGCAGGAGATCGACCGCGGCTGCCGCGAGGAGGGCGTACGGGATACGGGCCGGCCATGGCAGGGGCGGCGAGGCCAGCAGGTAGCGCGCCGTCCCCGCCGACTGCTCGGTGGCCTCCAGCTCGACGCGCCTGCGCCCCAGCTCCTCCGACAGGGCCGCCTCCGTCACCGGGGGGTCGGGGATTCCCAGTCTCCGGGCGACCGACGCCATGTCCGCGACGTAGCCGTCCCGGCGGGCGGCCGGCAGCGGGGCCTTCCCGTACCACTGGTACGCGCGGAGGAAGCAGCAGGTCTCGGCCAGGTGCACCCAGGAGAGCAGCGCGGGGTCGGAGGCCCGGTAGGCCACTCCGTCCGGCGTCGTCCCGGTCACCCGCCCGTGCACCGCGCGCACCCGCTCCACCGCCCGCTCGGCGTCGTCGGCCGTCCCGAAGGTCGTCTCCGCGAGGAAGGTGCTGGTCCGCTGGAGCCGGCCCCAGGGGTCGCCCCGGAACCCGGAGTGCGCCCAGACGGCGGCCATGGCGACCGGATGCAGCGACTGCAGGAGGAGCGCCGCCAGGCCCCCGACGTACATGGAGGCGTCCCCGTGCACGGCCCGCACCGGGCGGTCAGGGGCGAACCAGCGCGGACCCGGGGTTCCGTGGATCCGGGCGCGCTTGCGGTGCGCCGAAGGGCCCGCCACCCGCCGCAACAGCGCGTCACCGGCCTTCGCGCGCACCCTGTCGATCAGTACCGCACGCATCGGCATCGCCTCCTTCCACGGCTGCCCGCGGTCCACGGCACGTATGCCCGTGCCCGGCTTCCTCGCGTCGAGGCGTGCCCGGCCCGTCGAGGCGCGCCCCGGCCCTTCGGGCCTGAGCGGGCTACTGTCGATCGTATGAGTGCTGACGGCCTCGCGGGCGGCGGGGAACTGTCCCTGGAGCAGGCGCTCAGCGCGACCGTGCAGCGCACGGGGGCGCTGGCGGCGGGCGTGTACCTGCTCTCGCCGGACCAGCCGATGCTGTGCCTGGCCGCCGTGTGCGGCATGCCGGTGCGCACGGTGGCGCCCTGGTGGAGAGTGGCGGTGTCGGCGGCCGGACCGCTGTCCGAGTCGGTGCGGGAGGACCACCTCGTGTGGGTGGGGAGGCAGGAGGACATGGCCCGGCTGTACCCGAACGCCGCGGCCGGACTGCCCTACCAGTTCGCGCTCGCCTTCGCGCCCCTGCACGGGGCACGCCGGTGGGGGGCGCTGGCGCTCGTCTGGCCCAAGAGCCATCCGCCTTCGCTGACCGGGCGGGAACGCGGTGCGGTGCTGGCGAGCGCGAGCGGCGTCACCCGCATCCTGGACGAGGCCTCCGGCCTGTGGGACATCCCCGACGAGCCGAAGGCCGTCCCCCTGCTCCGTCCCGGCGCGGACCCCGCGCAGACCGGGCTCGCCGCCGACGACCTGCTGCGACGGCTGCCCGTCGGCGCCGTCGGCATGGACCTCCAGGGCCGCGTCACCTACGTCAACGACGCGGCCACCCGGATGCTGGGCCGCAGCGCCGACAGCCTCATGGGCTCCCTGCCCTGGCAGACCGTGCCCTGGCTCGACTCCCCGGTGCACGAGGACCGGTACCGGACGGCCGTCCTCAGCCGCGAGCCGGTCGCCTACACGGCCACGGGGCCGCCCGGCCGCCGGTACGACATCCGGCTCTACCCCGACGACAGCGGCATCAGCGCCTTCATCTCGCCGAGTCCCGGCGAGCAGTCCGCCGACGCCCCGCCCCCGCGTGTCGCCAGCAGCTCGGAGGACCCGGCGGAGACCGTCGGCACGGGCCGGATCCACCAGCTCATGCACCTGTCCGCCGCCCTGAGCCAGACCGTCACCGTCTCCGACGTGATCGCCACCGTGGCCGACCAGATCCTTCCCGCCTTCGGGGCCCAGGGCCTGGTCGTCTCCGCCGCCGACGCAGGCCGGCTCAGGGTCATCGGGCACCGGGGCCACGACCCGAGGGCGGTGGCCCGGCTGGACGGGCTGCCGATCGACACGGAGCTCTCACCCGTCGCCCGCGTCCTGGCCGGCGGCACCCCCGCCTTCTACGCCGACTCCGGCGAACTCGCCCGCGCCCACCCCCGGGCCCCGCTGCACACCGGCAAGCAGGCCTGGGCCTTCCTGCCCCTGGTGGTCTCCCAGCGCCGGGTGGGCTGCTGCGTCCTGTCGTACGACCATCCGCACCCCTTCGACGCCGGCGACCGCGCCGTCCTGGTGTCCCTGGCCGGGCTCATCGCCCAGGCCATGGACCGGGCGCTGCTGTACGACGCCAAGCACGATCTGGCCCACGGCCTCCAGCAGGCGCTTCTCCCGGTGACCCTGCCCCGCGTCCCCCAGCTCGCCGTCGCCGCCCGCTACCTCCCGGCCGCGCACGGTATCGACGTCGGCGGTGACTTCTACGACCTGATCCGCCTCGGCGACAGCGCCGCCGCGGCGGTCATCGGCGACGTCCAGGGGCACAACATCAACGCCGCCGCCCTCATGGGCCAGGTCCGCACCGCCGTCCACGCCACGGCGGGCTCCCGCCCCGGCGACGTGCTGGCACGCACCAACCGCGTGCTGATCGATCTGGAGACCGACCTGTTCGTGTCCTGCCTGTACGTCCACCTCGACCTCGCGGAGCGACGGCTCCAGCTGGCCAGCGCGGGGCACCTGCCTCCGCTGCTGCGCGGCCCCGCCCCGACCGGGCGGACCGCCCCGCTCGCCGTGGACCCGGGACCGCTGCTCGGCATCGGACCGTGCACCGAGGCCGACTACCCCGTCACGACCGTCGCCCTGCCCGCGGGATCCCTGCTCGCGCTGTACACCGACGGGCTCGTCGAGAGCCCCGGCACCGACATCACCGAGTCCCTCGCCGACCTCGCCCACCAGCTCGACCGGGCGGGCGGCCGGCCGCTCGACCTGATCGCCGACACCCTCCTGCGGCAGGCCGCGCCGCGGCACGGGCACACGGACGACATCGCGCTGTTCCTGCTGCGCAGCCGGTAGCCGTGGCCCGGCCGGCGGGCGCGCTCACTCGTAGACGACGGTGACGCGCTCGAAGCCGAGGCCGAGGAGGAGCCCCTGGAGCATCGCCGTCGTGTTCCGCTCCGCCCGGGAGGTCAGGTCGGACGCGCGGGCGGCCTCGCCGATGCGCTGGGCGGCGAGGACGTTGACGGCCTGCTCGCTCGCGGGGTTGTCCGAGAAGAGGTCGCCCAGCCGGTCGAGCAGACCGCGCTGCTTGGAGACGGCGTAGGAGTGCGCGGGGTCGAGGGCGGCCTCGCTCAGCCGGGCGTGGGGCAGGCGGAGCGTGGCCTCGGTCCGGTCCGCGCCGACGGTGACCGCGTCGTCCTTCAGACCGCCGAGGTCGACATAGGCGCTGACGCCGCCGGTCGCGACGTAGAGGGTGCGGGTGCCGCGGATCGCGTCCGGCAGGAACCGCGCGTCGTGCTCCAGGTCGACCACCACCTGATAGGTCCCGGCCGCGCCCTCGTACCGGCTCAGGTCCTGGACGGACTTCAGGACGGCGGGGCCGGAGCGGTCCTTCACGTCGGTCCCGAAGACGTCCAGGCCGGGGAGCCTGAGGAACTGGCCGACGACCATGAGGGCGACGGCGACCACGAGCAGGGCGACGGTGGCGAGACGCCACCTCCCTCCGGGGCGCTTCCACGAACGGCGGTCGGACGAGGGTCTGTTCTCGGTCTCTTCTGCCATGAGGGCCGGATGCCCGAGCAGACGCCGCTCATGCCCAACTGCGGGAAGATGATGTGTCGTTGGGGTCGACGGGGCGGGTGTTCCGGAAGAGGCGCGCTTCCGTGGCGTCATCCTCGGACGGCTGCCTCGCCCACCCCCGCCCCCCGGGAGCAGCGCGGACACCGGAACGCCCCTCCGGCGCCCGGCGGGCGGCGTCGCGTAGAACCGCCGCCGGCGGGTACACGGCGGGGCATGGCCGAGCGAAGCATCCACGAACGGCGGACGTCGGCGCGACCGGCACCGGCTCCCGAGAAACGCGACTCCGACGAGCCCCCTGGCATCCACGCGACGGGCGACGCGGGCGACCCGCGCGAGACCGAGACCGAGACCGAGGCCGCCGGACCGGGCCCCGCCGTCGAGGCCCGCGCCCCGGACTCGCCGGCCGGGCTCCCCAGGTCCTCCTGGGTCGCGGTCCTCAAGAGCGCGGCGGGCGAGTTCACGCGGGACGAGCTCACGGACCGGGCGGCGGCGCTGACGTACTACGGCGTGCTGTCGCTCTTCCCCGGACTGCTCGCCCTCGTGTCGCTGCTCGGGATCAGCGGGCGGCACACCACCGACCGGGTGATGGACAGCCTCGGCGGCCTGGCACCGGGACCGGCCCGGGATGTCCTGGAGCAGGCACTGGCCTCCCTCCGGGAGAACGCCGCCACGGGCGCCACGATGGCCGTGGTCGGCCTGGCCGTGGCGCTGTGGTCGGCGTCCGGCTATGTCGGCGCCTTCATGCGCGCCGCCAACCGCGTCCACGACGTGCCGGAGGGCCGCCCCCTCTGGAAGCTGCTGCCGCTCCGCCTCGGCATCACGGCGGGGCTGATGGTGATGGCCGCCGCCGGCGCCCTGGTCCTCGTCCTCAGCGGGGACGTGGCACGTCGGGCCGGCGACCTCCTGGGCGTCGGCGACACCACGCTCGCGATCTGGTCCGTGGCCAAGTGGCCCGTTCTGCCGCTGCTGGCCGTGGTGATGATCGCCCTCCTGTACTGGGGGAGCCCGAACGCGAAGGGCCGCGGATGGCGCTGGGTCACCCCCGGCAGCGTGCTCGCGCTGCTGATCTGGGTGACGGCGTCGGCGGGCTTCGGCGTGTACGTCTCCACGTTCGCCTCGTACAACCGGGTCTACGGCACCATGGCGGGCGTCGTCGTGTTCCTCGTCTGGCTGTGGATCAGCAACCTGGCCGTGCTGCTGGGCCTGGAGCTCGACGCCGAACTGCTGCGCCGGCGCGCGGTGGCGGGCGGCATGCCACCGGACCGGGAACCATACGTGGAACCGCGCGACACGCGCGCGTGGAGCGAGGAGGAGCGGCGCAGGGCCGGCCTGCCTCCCCGGAAGGAGCGAGACGATGACGAGTGAGGGAACGTACGAGCGGGACCGGCACTACCTGACGACGAGGATCACGGCGGACGGCCGCGACGGCTACCCCGTGGAGCCGGGCCGCTACCGGCTGATCGTCGCGCGCGCGTGCCCGTGGGCGAACCGCGCCGTGATCGTGCGGCGGCTCATGGGGCTGGAGGAGGCGCTCCCGATGGGCATCGCCGGGCCGGTCCACGACGAGCGCAGCTGGTCCTTCGACCTCGACCCGGGGGGCCGCGACCCCGTGCTCGGCGTCCGGCGGTTGCGGGAGGCGTTCCTGAAACGTGACCCCGGATACGACCGGGGGATCACCGTGCCGGCGATCGTCGACGTGCCCACCGGCGAGGTGGTCACCAACGACTTCGCCGCCATCACCCTCGACCTGGGCAGCCAGTGGAAGGCCCATCAGCGCGACGGCGCGCCGGACCTCTTCCCCGAGCGGCACCGGGAGGAGATCGAGTCCCTCTGCGAGGAGATCTACCACGAGGTCAACAACGGCGTGTACCGCTGCGGCTTCGCCACCACGCAGGAGGCGTACGACTCCGCCTACCGCCGCCTGTGGGACGCGCTCGACCGGCTGGAGGAACGGCTCTCCGGGCGGCGCTATCTCGTCGGTGACACGCTCACCGAGGCCGACGTCCGGCTCTTCCCCACCCTCGCCCGCTTCGACGCCGTCTACCACGGGCACTTCAAGTGCAACCGGCGGAAGCTGAGCGAGATGCCGGCGCTGTGGGCGTACGCCCGCGACCTGTTCCAGACGCCCGGCTTCGGCGACACGATCGACTTCCCCCAGATCAAGGAGCACTACTACGTCGTCCACCGGGACATCAACCCGACCGGAATCGTGCCCCGGGGACCCGACACCAGCGACTGGCTCACCCCGCACGGCCGGGAAGTGCTCCCAGGACGCCCCTTCGGCGACGGCACCCCGCCGGGCCCTCCGCCGCCCGCCGAACGCGTCCCGCCGCCCGGCGTGCACGTCCCGCCGCCCGGTGCGCACGCCCCGTCGTCCGGCTGAGAATCGACGCCGACAACATCCTTACGAAGATATGAGAATAGGGGGTTTGGCGGCGCCGGATCGGTACAGACGAAGGCTACGACCCCAATGAGCCAAGAATCTGGAGGCGCCCCATGGGCATCATCGCGTGGATCCTCATCGGCCTGCTGGCCGGAATGATCGCCAAGGCCCTCATGCCGGGCAAGGACCCCGGCGGCGTCATCATCACCATCCTCATCGGCATCGCCGGTGGTCTGCTGGGTGGCTGGCTCGGCAAGGTGATCTTCGGCGTCGACTCGATCGACGGCTTCTTCGATCTCTCGACCTGGATCGCGGCCATCGTCGGCTCGATGATCCTGCTCGCCCTCTACCGCCTCGTCACCGGAGGCCGGCGCCGGCACGCCTGACCCCGGGCCGGAGCACCGGGCACCACGCGGAGGGGCCCTCCCGCCGAACGGCGGGAGGGCCCCTCCGCGTGGTGCGTCGGGCCGAAGGGCACCGGACCCGTAGCCCCGCACAGGAGACCGGGCCCGCCGCCACGCGGAGGTGCCGGGGACGCCCGCCACGCGGAGGGGCCGGGGAGGCCCGTCGGGCGTGGGACGCCCGTTTTCCGTCCGTCCTCTGGTCCAGTGAGCAGGTGACAGGGACGCGGGTGAGCGAAGCCGACGGCGCTCGTCGACCGGGGTACGGCCGAGGGGGCGGGCACCGGTGAGCGGGGGAGGGGCGACCGCGCGGTGGATGTTCCCCGAGGGGCACCCCTTCGCGCGGTTCGTGCCGCTGCTGTTCGTGCTGACCTTCGTCAGCGGGCTGGTGGACGCCGCGAGCTTCCTCGGCCTCGGCCGGGTGTTCGTGGCCAACATGACCGGCAACGTCGTCTTCCTCGGGTTCGCCCTGGCGGGTGCGGCGCAACTGTCCGTAGCCGCCTCGGCGGTCGCCCTCCTCGGCTTCCTCACCGGCGCGTTCGCGGGCGGTGCGTGGCGGCGGGAGAGGGAGCCCGCCCGGATCGTCGCGCCCTTGGCCACGATCCAGGCCCTGCTCCTCGCGGCGGCACTCGTGTGCCAGGCGGCGGGCTGGGGCCGGTACGCGGTCCTGGTGCCCCTGGCCTGCGGCATGGGGGTGCAGAACGCCCTGGTGCACCGCCTGGGGGTGCCGGACCTGACCACGACCGTCATGACCCGGACACTGACCGGGCTCGCAGTGGATCGCCCGGGATCCGCCACGATGCGGCGCGCGGTCTCGGTGGTCACGCTGGCGGCGGGAGCCTACACAGGAGGTGTGCTGCACGCCCGTCTCGGCGCGGAGGGCGTCCTCGCCGTGGCGCTGTGCCTCGTGCTCGCCGTCGTGTCGGTGGCGCGCCGACACCACGAGGAGCCCGAGGACGGGGACCGGGGCGGCCCGTGACCGCCTCCCGCCGCACGGGCGCGATCAGGAAGCCGCGGTCACAGCGGATCGCGGACCGCCTCCACCGCCTCCCGGACGTCGGCGTGCGGGTCGTCGGCGAGGCCGTCGAGCAGTTCGGCGACGCCCGGGGTGGACCAGCCGGCGACCGCCCACACCAGGGCCTCCCGCACCGCGGGGTCCGGATGGGCGGCGAGGCCGCTCAACCGGCCGAGCGGGCCGCGCCGGCGCATGCCGAACCAGCGCAGGGCCTCGCGCAGCGCCGCCGGGTCCCCGGGGTCGGCGGCCTCGACCCGGGCGAGCAGCACCCCGACGGGCGGCGGCGGACCGTCCAGCGGATGCGGCAACCGCTCGCGCAGCCGCCGCGCCCCGTACCCGCCACGCACCCCGCACCCGAAGCAGGAACAGGGGCGCGTGCCGTGCGCGTCCGGCAGGTACCGCCAGCCCGCCACCTGCGGCGCCGCCCGGACCCGGTGCACCTCGCGCGGCCGGACCGCCCGGGGCACGAAGACCTCCCACCCGCGCGGGTCCTCCAGCGCCGCGATCCGTCGCACCGCCTCGGAAGCGGCGACCTCGGCCTGCCGGCCCCGCGCCCGGTCGGAGTACCGTCCGACCAGCACGTCCTGGGCGTCGTCGAGACGTAGGTGGACGGCCACGAGTCCGCCCCTGCTGCCGAAACGGGCCAGCTCGCGCAGCCATTGGTGGGTGAGGGTGTGCGAGGGCAGGACGGGGAAGCAGTGGACGCCCCGCGCGCCGCCCTGGCCGTGGCCGGCCGCCCGGATCCCGGACCGGCGGATCCGCGGCGCGTTCGCCGCCGAGGTCATGTGTACGAACATCGCCATGACACACGAGGGTAGGTGACCCCGTGTCATGGCGGCGGGCGCCTCCGCGTCGGACGCGGTGCGGCGGTGCGGGCTCAGGCGGGTCCCGGACCGTGGCGCCGCTCGAAGCGCGCGCGGGCCGCCTCGTGCGCGTCGCGGAGGAGCCGTACGACCGTGTTCGTCGTTTTCTCACCGGGACCGACGACGCAGATCCAGCCGAGCGGACCGTACACCGGGTGCGGCATCACCGTGTCGGCGGCCGTGTGGTCGCGAGGCCGGCCGACGCTTCGCGGCTCCTCCCCGGTGAGCCGGCGGAACGTCCCGCGGTCGACGTGGACGTTCACGCGCCAGCGACCCGGGGGGTCGAGGGCGGAGGCGGTGTCGCCGGGCTGGTCCTTGGTGACGATCGTCCCGTAGGGCTGAGTGTTCCCGGGGATCCGCCCGTCGGGGGCGTAGTAGAAGAAGGCGTCCCCCCACGCGGGCTCGGGGAAGTCGCTCCCCGGCCCCGGAAGCAGCACGAGCGCGCCGTCGAGGCCCCGCACGGTCGCGATGATCTGTTCCCTGCTCACGTCCATACTCATGGTTCAAGCATCAGCTTCGAGTGCTTATGTGGGGTTGGCCGGTGGAGGAGAGCGCGAGCGGAGCCCGACGAGGACCGCTCAGGACCGTCGATGTCGCGAGGGAGTCGGGCTACTCGCCGCAGCAGGTGCGTGACCTGGAGCGGCTGGGGGTCATCCCGCCGGCCGCCCGGGCGGGCAACGGCTACCGCTCCTACACGTCGGACCACGTCCATGCCCTGCGCGCCTATCGCGGGCTCGCCTCCGCCGTGGGACCGGTCGAGGCGCGGCGGATGCTCGCCGAGCTGCGGACGGGGACGATCACGGCGGCGGCCTCGGCGATCGGCGCGGTGCACGTGCGGCTCGCACGGGAACGGGAGGAGACGCTGCGCGCCCAGGAGGCCCTGCGGGCGATCCAGGAGGAGACGGATCCGGCCGGGTCCGAGCGGGAGGGCGACGCGATGACGATCACGCAGTTGGCCGCGGCGCTCGGCCTGCGCCCCTCCACGCTCCGGTTCTGGGAGCAGGAAGGTCTCGTCCTCCCCGAGCGGGTGACGTCCCTGCGGGCCCGCAGGTACGGCCTTCCGGCGATCGGAGCGGCCCGGATCGTCGCGGCCCTCCGCGGCGCCGGCTACGGCATTCCCGCCGTACGCGACCTGATGGCCTCCCTGGACCGGCTCGACGGCCCGGGGGAGGCCCGGGACATCCTCCAGCGGCGTCTCGACGGGATCGCCACGCGGACCGTGGCCCTGCTGCGGGCCGGCACCGACCTGGCGGCCGTCGTCACCTCGGCGCGGGCCCCGGCCGCCCGATAGGGCCTGTCGTCGGCCTCCCGTCTGCCCCGCGACGCCCTGCGCGCTCTCGCCGCACCGGACACAAGCCCGAGTACGCCCCGTACGAGGGCATGTGCCCGGCACGCCGAGAACACGCGCCTGACGCCGGGGGGCCGCCCTTCGGGCGACGACGGGAGTCCGACGACAGGCCCTGGGCCCGCTTCTCCCGGCCCCGGTGCTCAACCGCCCGGGGGGCGCTCCCGCGACCCGGCCCCGCTCCCCTCGCCGCTTCCGGCGTGCTCCGGCTGTCGCGTGCCGGTGCCGTGGCCGCCGGGGTGGCGCAGGGCGAAGAGGAAACCGACGGCGAGGGCGATGGCCATGCCGTAGAAGACCCATTGGTTGGCCTGCGCGAAGTCCATCTGGATGGCCTGCATCGCGTCCCGCGTCGCCTCCGCCGCCTGGCCCGTCCCGGTGGGCGGCGTGGAGTCGCCGTGCCCGGAGACGGACTCGCTGATGTTGCGGGCGACGTCGTGCGCCACGTCGGAGGAGATGCCGCGGGCCCGCAACGTCTCCACCACGTTGTCGGCCATGACCCGGGTCAGGATGGTGCCGAACACGGCCATGCCGACGCTCGCCGCGTAGTTGCGCACCGTCTGGGTGATGCCGGTGACCTCCCCGTACGACGGTCCGATCGCCCGGTTCACGGCGTCGGTCGAGGCGGGCGCGAGGATGAAGCCGATACCAGCTCCCGCCATGGCCGCGTAGGGCCACTGGTCGTGCATCGAGAGGTTGGTGAGGTTGTTCGCCCACAGGGCGAACCCCACGGCGCCGACGATGGATCCGATCTTCAGCGCGGGGCGGGCGCCCTTCTTGTCGAGGATCCGGCCGCCCCACTGGGAGGCGAGGGCGAAGCCGGCGAAGAAGTACAGCAGGAACAGGGCCGCCTGGTTCGGCGAGGCGCTGAGGGACACCTGGGCGTACACGGAGGAGAAGAAGAACACCGGGACGAAGGCCAGCATCGCGAAGAACAGCACCGCCACGTCCATCGAGAACGCCTTGTCCCTGAACACCCTCAGATCGACCAGGGGATGCTCGACGCGCTGCTCGTACCGCACGAAGACGAAGAGCACCGCGAGCCCGCCGACGATGCACAGCCACGTCGCCGCGCTGCCCCAGCCCCACGACCACGCCTGCTGGAAGCCGAGGACGCTCAGGCCCATGCCGGCGGCGACGAGCACGGCGCCCCGCCAGTCCAGGGTGCCGCCGCGCGGCCGGTCGGCGATGTGGGCGAACGCCGTCAGGACCAGGGCGACGATCGCCACGGGGACGTTGACCCAGAAGACGGCCCGCCAGGTCCACGAAGCCGTGAGCCAGCCGCCCAGCAGGGGCCCGATCGCGGTCAGCGCGCCCGAGATCCCGAAGAACAGGGCGAGGGCGCGGCCACGCCGCTCGACCGGGAACACGGCCACCACGACGGCCAGCGCGGCCGGGAACAGCAGCGCCGCGCCGAAACCCTGGACGCCCCGGAAGACGATGAGCCAGGTCTGCGCGAAGTCCCCGGACGGAACGCATCCGCACAGCACCGAGGCCACGACGAACACCAGGGTGCCGATCATGACCACGCGCCGGGGACCGTACAGGTCCGCGAGCCTGCCGCCCAGGGCGAAGAAGGCGGCGAGGGCCAGCAGGTAGGCGTTCACGACCCACTGCATGCCCGAACTCGTGAGACCGAGCTCCCGGACGATGTCCGGGGCGGCGATGGAGACGATGGTCTGGTCGATGAAGGTCATCGCCACCGCGAACATCATCGCCGCGAGGGCCACGGTCTGGTTCGGAGCCCGCGGGGGACTCCCGGTCTGTGTCGCTCCGGGCCCCGAACCGGATGCCGGTTGGTTGCTCACCCTGACCAGTGTGATCCCGACCCGTGCGTTCCGCATCGCGTCGAGGCCGTGACCGGGAGCCGCGCCCGCCGTCAGCCGGTACCGGGGGCCCGGCTCCGTGAGGCCGTCAGGCGGGCCTCCGCCCGGTCCAGGAGGGTGTCGAGGACGGTCGGATAGGCACTGAGATTCATCCGGTCCGCCAGCAGACGCGAGGTGGCGGCGATGTGCGGATGGGTCTCGGCGGGCAGACGGGCGTACGTGGAGGTCCACATCGACTCGTCCGCGTGCCGGGCGTCGTCCTTCACGGCCAGCGCACCCGCGTCGAGGGAGGCGAAGGCCAGCGCCAGATCGATGAAGGCGTGATACAGACCGACGGCCTCCGCGTCGTCGAACCCCACACCGCGCAGGATGCCCAGGATGGTCTCGTCCACCTCGATCTCCCGGGGACGGCCGGTGACGCGGCTCGCGGTCAGCAGAGCGGCCTGGGGGTGCGCGAGGTAGGAGGCGTGGATGGCCAGACCCAGCGCGCGCAGGTCGGGCCGCCAGCTCCCGGTGGGCGTCCAGCTGTCCAGGGCCCGTCCCATCAGCTCCTCGCCGATGGCCCGGGTGAGGCCGTCGAGTCCGGCGAAGTAGCGGTACACCGTGCTGGGGTCCGCGCCGAGGGCGGCGCCGAGCCTCCGGGCGGTCAGCCCGGCACTCCCGTGCTCGCGCAGCATCCGCAGCGCCGTCTCCACTATGTGCCGCTCCGACAGGACGGTGCCCTGCCGGGTCGGCCGCCGCCGGCGCCGTTCCGCCTCCGGAACCACCTTCTTCGGCATCGCTCCACCACCTCGCACCCTTATGCCAACGCCGTAGACTTTAACCTCCGGGTTCGTGTTGCATCGAGGCGTTCCCGGGTTCTCGCCGGGACGACCTCGACGAAATGGTGTGTGACATGCGTGTACTTCTCGTGGGTGCGGGCGGTGTCGGAACCGCCGTCACCCGCATCGCGGCCCGACGTGCCTTTCTCACCCACATGGTCGTGGCCGACTACGACCCGGCCCGCGCGGAGGCCGCCGTGGCCGCGCTGGACGACCGGGAGGGCCGCTTCAGCGCCCGGCGCGTGGACGCCTCCGACGAGACGGCGGTCCGCCGTCTCCTGGAGGAGGAGCACTGCGACGTGCTGCTGAACGCCACCGACCCCAGGTTCGTGATGCCCCTGTTCACCGCGGCGCTCGCCGCGGGCACGCACTATGTCGACATGGCGATGTCGCTGTCCGTGCCGCACCCGACCGCCCCTTACGCACAGTGCGGCGTCAAGCTCGGCGACGAGCAGTTCGCGCTCGCCGGGGAGTGGGAGAAGGCGGACCGCCTCGCCCTCGTCGGCATGGGCGTGGAGCCGGGCCTCTCCGACGTGTTCGCGCGGCACGCGGCGGACGAGCTCTTCGACGAGATCGAGGAGATCGGCGTCCGCGACGGCGCGAACCTCACGGTGGAGGGCTACGACTTCGCGCCCTCCTTCAGCATCTGGACCACCATCGAGGAATGCCTCAACCCGCCCGTCGTCTACGAGAAGGACCGCGGCTGGTTCACCACGGCCCCCTTCAGCGAGCCGGAGGTCTTCGACTTCCCCGAGGGCATCGGCCCGGTGGAGTGCGTGAACGTGGAGCACGAGGAGGTCCTCCTCATGCCCCGCTGGGTGGACGCGCGCCGGGTGACCTTCAAGTACGGGCTCGGCGACGACTTCATCGCCAAGCTGAAGACCCTCAGGGACCTGGGGCTCGACTCGACGGCGGAGGTCACCGTGCCCGGCCCGGACGGCCCGGTCCGGGTCTCCCCGCGCGACGTGGTCGCCGCCTGCCTGCCCGACCCGGCCACCCTGGGCGACCGCATGACGGGCAAGACCTGCGCGGGCACCTGGGTCAAGGGGACGAAGGACGGCACGGCGCGGGAGGTGTACCTGTACCACGTCGTCGACAACGAGTGGTCGATGCGCGAGTACGGTTCCCAGGCCGTGGTCTGGCAGACCGCCCTGAACCCGGTGATCGCGCTGGAACTGATCGCCGAGGGCACGTGGAAGGCCGCCGGCGTCCTCGGTCCCGAGGCGCTGCCGGCCCGGCCGTTCCTCGACCTCCTCGGCGCGTACGGATCGCCCTGGGGGCTGCGCGAGGAGCGCTGACCGCCCCGAAGGTGTGTGCCCAGGACGAGGGGGCGGTCGGTGGAGAGGGGGTGGTGGGGCGCGGGTGGCATCTCGCCACCCGGCCCACCACCCTCCTCACGCGGTGCGTCGTGGACGGGCTAGCGCTCGCGGACGGTCCAGAATCCGGTCCGAGGGCTGCCGGGGCGCGTCGGGGCGACGCCCCGCGGTCGGCCCCGGGGGTTCCTGGGGGCGGGGGAGACGGCCCACTCGCGGCGCGGTCCTCCGTACGCGGCGGCGCTCAGGAGGCGCAGGACGGCTCGGGAGCGGTTCGCCAACCTGAGCCGTCGACCGTGCCGAGGCCACCAGTCCAGGACCTTGAGGAACGCGGAGTCGCAGAAGGTGACCTGCGAGGTGTCCAGGACCAGCCCGGTGCACCCGTGGTCGGCCGCCGAGGCCAGCAGGGCCCGCAGCGGACCGACGCTCAGGTGATCGATCTCGCCGGTGAGATGGACGATCAGGGTGCTGCCGAGGGTGGTGCAGGAGGTGACGACTATCTCGCCGGGCGCGGCGTCCGCGCCCGAGTCGTGCACGGGGGGAGGGGCGGGAGTGTCGAGAAGAACGGTCAGTATCGGAGCTGTGCTTGCGGTACTCACATCCCCTCCAACGCCCTCCGTCCCGCGCCGGGCACGCCGCTCGCGCTCCGTTCACCCCAACTGACCAGCGGCGATCCCCGGAAAGAGGGAAAAGTGCGTCCGTCGTGATCCGGCGCGCGGCGAAGGCCCGCGCGCCTCGGCGGTGCCTCAGCCGCCGACACTCCCGGGCAGTGAGGCGCGCAGCAGGGCCGCCTCCTCGTCGAGGTGGCGCAGCAGGGCCTCCAGGGCGGGGGTACGGGTGCGGTGGGCGGCCTCGGTGACGCCCACCGTACGGCCGACGGACGGGAGCTCGACGGGCAGGGCGGCGAGATGTTCGTCGTCGCGGAGGACCAGTTCGGGCAGGAGCGCCACCATGTCCGTCTGGAGCAGCAGCGCCCGCATGGTCAGGATCGACGTGCACTCGACCCGGTCGACGGGGAGCGAGAGGCCCCGGTCGACGAAGAGGGCGGCCAGCTCCTGCCGCAGGGCGGTCTGCTCGACGGGCAGGATCCAGGGGTGCCCGAGGGCGTCGGCGAGCGTGACCTCCGGCCCGTCCCCGTCGGCCCGCTCGTCGAGGAGCGGGTGCCCGGCCCGCACCGCGAGCCGGATGGGCTCGCGGTAGAGCACCCGCTGGCGTACCCGCTCGCCCGCTTCGCCGTCGCCGGACACGGCCCCCACCCGCCCGACGATGACGTCGAGTTCGCCGCCGAGCAGGGCGGGGTGGAGGACGTCCGGCGTGCCCTCCCGGACGACGACGGTCAGCCGGGGGCGCTCGCGCTTCAGCCGGGCGACGGCGCGGGGGAGCAGCACGTTCGCCCCGGCGAGCAGGGTGCCCACGGTGACCGTGCCGTCCCGGCCCTGCCGCAGCCCCGTGAGGTGCTCCTCGGCGCGCCGCACCTCGGCCACCACCGCGCGGGCGTGACCGACGAGCGCCTCGCCGTAGACGGTGGGGAGCATGCCGCGCGGGACGCGGGTGAAGAGCGGCAGCTCCGCCACCGCCTCCAGCTCGCGCAGGGTGCGGGTCGCGGCGGGCTGGGTGAGGTGCAGCGATTCCGCGGCGCGGACGACGCTCCCGTGCTCGTAGACCGCGATCAGCAGGGTCAGGTGCCGGAACTTGAGCCGGCCGTCCAGGAGGTCCATCGCCCAGGGCTCCTTCCGCGGGACGGATCCCTCCCCGCATACCGGTTTCGCTATAGCTCACGCACCGATCGGCATTGGATCGGCATAGCTGAGTGGGCGCACTATACCGACACGCACCGGGGGCGAGTTTCGGACAGCCCCCGGCTCAGCAACGGAGGTCTGCAAGGTGAGTTCACCCGTGCGGCATTACGTAGGAGGCGGGTTCGACGCGTCCGGCGTGCCGTTCCCGCTCGTCGACCCGGTCACCGGGCGCGTCGTCGGCGAGGTGCCGGAGGCGAGCCGGGAGCTGGTCGACCGGGCGGTGGGCGCGGCCCGCGAGGCGCTGCGCGGACCGTGGGCCGGCTGGAGCCCGGGGCGGCGGTCGCGGCTCCTGCACCGGATCGCGGACGGCATCGAGCGGCGCTCCGAGGAGTTCACCGCCGCCGAGTGCGCCGACACCGGCAAGCCCCGCGAGCTGGCCTCGACCGTCGACATCCCGCGCGCCGTCGCCAACTTCCGCGCCTACGCGGACCTCCTGACCGGCCGCCACGAGCGCTCGTGGCACACCCCGACCCCCGACGGGCGCGGCGCCCTCAACTACACCGTGCACAAGCCCCTCGGCGTGGTCGCGGTCATCTCGCCGTGGAACCTGCCGCTGCTGCTCCTCACCTGGAAGGTCGCACCGGCCCTGGCCACCGGCAACACCGTCGTCGCCAAGCCGTCCGAACTCACCCCCGGCACCGCCTGCCTGCTCGCCGAGGTGATGGCGGAGGCGGAGGTCCCGGCGGGCGTCTTCAACCTCGTGCACGGCCGGGGCGCCGACGCCGCGGGCCAGTGGCTGACCGAGCACCCCGGCGTGGACGCGATCGCCTTCACCGGCGAGTCCCGCACCGGATCGACGATCATGCGGGCCGCGGCGGCCCGGCTCGCCCCGGTCTCCTTCGAGCTCGGCGGGAAGAACGCCGGACTCGTCTTCGCCGACGCCGACCTCGACGAGGCCGTGGCCGGCACGCTCCGCTCCTCCTTCACCCACAGCGGCCAGGTCTGCCTCTGCACCGAGCGCGTGTACGTGGAACGGCCGGTCCTCGACGCGTTCGCCGCCGCCCTCGCCGCCGGGGCGAAGGAGCTCACCGGCTACGGCCCGATGATCTCGGCCGCCCACCGCGACAAGGTCCGCGGCCACCTCGCACGCGCCGCCGCCGACGGGCAGGTGCTGGCAGGCGGCGGCGTCCCGTCCTTCGGGGACGCCCGCGACGGCGGCTTCTGGGTCGAGCCCACGGTGCTCAGCGGCCTCCCGGAGGACCACCCCGCGGTACGCGACGAGATCTTCGGCCCGGTCGTGCACCTGGCGCCGTTCGACACCGAGGAGGAGGCCCTCGCGCTCGCCAACGCCGGCCCGTACGGCCTCGCCGCCACCGTCTGGACCGGAGACGTGCGCCGGGCCCACCGCGTGGCCCCCGCCCTCGACGTCGGCATCGCCTGGGTCAACACCTGGAACCTGCGCGACCTGCGCACCCCCTTCGGCGGCGTGAAGGCCTCCGGCATCGGGCGCGAGGGCGGCGACCACTCGCTCGACTTCTTCTCCGAACCGATGAATGTGTGCGTGAAGCTGTGACGACGACCCGCGAGGCCACCCCGCGCGGCAGCGAGGCGGTGGCGGCCGCCGCCGAACGCCTCGACCGCGCCCGCCGCACCGGAGTTCCCTGCGACCCCGTCCGCGACCTCCTGCCGCCCGGCGACCTCGACGCCGCCTACGCCGTCCAGGACCTCCTCACCGGGCGCCGGCTCGCCGAGGGCCGCCGGACCACCGGCTGGAAGGTCGGCCTCACCTCGCCCGCCGTCCAGCGTCAGCTCGGCGTCGACACACCCGACTTCGGCGCCCTCCTCGACGACACCGCCGTCCCCGACGGCGAGGAGCTGCCCTGGGGCGCGGTACTCCAGCCGAAGGCCGAGGCAGAGGTGGCGCTCGTCCTGGAGCACGACCTCCCGCACGAGCGGCACACCGTCGCCGACGTGATCCGGGCGACCGCCTTCGCGCTGCCCGCCGTCGAGATCGTCGGCAGCCGCGTCCGCGACTGGGACATCACGGCCGTCGACACCGTCGCCGACAACGCCTCCAGCGGCGCGTACGTCCTCGGCACCCGCCCGGTCCTCCTGCGCGACCTCGACCTGCGGACCGCCGGCATGGTCCTGGAACGCCGCGGCGAACCCGTCTCGACCGGCGCGGGCGTCGCCTGCCTCGGCAACCCGCTGCACGCCGCCGTCTGGCTCGCCGACACCCTCGTCCGCCTCGGCCGGCCGCTGCGCGCCGGGGACACCGTCCTCACCGGGGCGCTCGGCCCCATGGCCGAAGTGGCCCCGGGCGACGTCCTGGAAGCCCGCATCGACGGACTCGGCTCGGTCCGCGCCGCCTTCGGCCCGGCCGCCCCCGCGAAGGACGCCCGATGAACCCCGCCGCCTCCGCGAAGGACGCCCGATGAACCCCGCCGCCTCCGCGGGACCACCGGCGGACCCCGCCGCTCCCGAAGAACGAGCCGACGCACCCCGGCGCACCCGAAGGGCGCGACCGTCGAACCCCTCCCACCCCGAAGGAGGCGCCCGGTGAACCCGGCCGCGCTCGCCGCACGCCTCGACGCCGCCGCCCGCGACGCCCGCCCCCTGTCCGGCGGCACCACCGGCCTCACCGACGCCGACACCGGCGCCGCCTACGCCGTCCAGGAGGCCCTGGTCGCGTTCCGCCTCGCCCGCGGCGAACGCCCCACCGGCGTCAAGCTCGGCTTCACCAGCCTCGCCAAGATGCGTCAGATGGGCGTCGCCGACCTGATCCACGGACGGCTCACCGACCGCATGGAGGTCCCGGACGGCGGACGCCTCGACACGACCGGGCTCATCCACCCCCGCGTCGAACCCGAGCTC
This sequence comes from Streptomyces sp. NPDC014861, assembly GCF_043081625.1. Taxonomy (NCBI): domain Bacteria; kingdom Bacillati; phylum Actinomycetota; class Actinomycetes; order Kitasatosporales; family Streptomycetaceae; genus Streptomyces; species Streptomyces sp. NPDC014861. Next base: position 56,976 of record NZ_JBIBWV010000032.1, on the reverse strand, counting down.
GCCTTCCTCCTCGGCGCCGAGCTCACCCCCGGCGGCGACCCGGCCGCCGCCGTCGCCGGAGTCGCCCCCGCCCTGGAGGTCATCGACTCCCGCTACGACGGCTTCCGCTTCTCACTGGCCGAGGTCGTCGCCGACAACACCTCCGCCGCCGCGTACGCCACCGGCCCCTGGACCCGGCCCGACGCCCTCGGCGGTCCGCGCGCCCTCGCCAACCTCGGCGTCGTCCTCGAACTCGACGGCCGCCCCGCTCAGACCGGCTCCACCGCCGCGATCCTCGGCGACCCGCTGCGCGCCCTCGCCGCCGCGGCACGGCTCGCCGGCCCGCTCCCCGCCGGGACGGTCGTCCTCGCCGGAGCGGCGACCGCCGCCGTACCGCTGCCGCCCGGCACCCACGTGCGGGCCACCGTCGCCCGGCTCGGCGCGGTCCGCCTCACCACCGAGGAGGCCCGGTGATCGTCCCCGGCGCGGCCCCGCCGCGCGGCCGCTTCCCGCACCTGAGGCGCGCGGGCGACCTGGTCTTCGTCTCCGGCACCAGCTCCCGCCGCCCCGACGGCACCTTCGCCGGCGCGAGCGCCGACCCGATGGGCGTCACCGACCTCGACATCCGGGTCCAGACCCGCGCCGTCCTCGACACCATCGACGGCCTCCTCGCCGCCGCCGGCGGAAGCCTCCGTGACCTCGTGTCGGTCACCGCCTACCTCGTCAGCATGAACGACTTCGGCGGCTACAACGAGGTCTACGGCGAGTACTTCGACGAGACCGGTCCGACCCGGACGACCGTCGCCGTCCACCAGCTGCCCCACCCCCACCTGCTGATCGAGATCAGCGCGGTGGCCCACCTCCCGCACGACAAGGACACGCACCGATGAACCTCAGACCGTTCAACCTCCAGGCGTGGATCGAGGAGCACCGCCACCTGCTGAAGCCGCCCGTCGGCAACGTGCAGATCTGGCAGGACGCCGACCTGATGGTGACGGTCGTCGGCGGCCCCAACCGCCGCACCGACTTCCACGACGACCCCATCGAGGAGTTCTTCTACCAGCTCAAGGGCGACATGGTGCTCCGCGTCATGGAGGAGGAGGGCAGCCCGCCGCGCGACGTCCACATCCGCGAGGGCGACGTCTTCCTCGCCCCCGCCCACCTCCGGCACTCCCCGCAGCGCCCCGAGGAGGACAGCATCGGCCTCGTCGTCGAGTTCGCCCGCCCCCAGGGCCACCGCGACGCCTTCGAGTGGTACTGCGTCGAGTGCCACCACCTCGTGCACCGCAGCGAGGTCCAGCTCACCTCCATCGTGGACGACCTGCCGCCCGTCTTCAGCGCCTTCTACGCCGACGAGGCCGCCCGCACCTGCGGCCACTGCGGCGCCCTCCACCCCGGCAAGGACTGGCCCGAGGAACTGCGCCCCCGCACCCGCCGCGACGGGGCGGCCGACGCATGACCGTCGTCGACATCCACGCCCACGTCTTCCCCGAGATCGGCCGCGCCGAGGCCACCCGCGTCACCGGCAGCGACGACGCGCCCTGGCTGCGCACCACCGACGGCCCCGACGCCGGGATGATGATGGCCGGCACCACCGAGTACCGCCCGGTGCGGCGCACCCTGTGGGACCCGGCCGAACGCGTCGCCGACCTCGACCGGCTCGGCGTCGACGTCCAGGTGCTGTCCAGCACCCCGCTGCTCTTCGGCTACGGACTCGACCCGGCCCGCGCCGCCGACTGGTGCCGCGGCGTCAACGCCCACCTCCTGGCGTACGCCGCCCACGCCCCCGACCGGCTCGCCCCGCTGTGCCAGGTGCCCCTCCAGGACACCGAGGCCGCCTGCGAGACGGTCACCGAGGCGATGCGGCAGGGCTTCCACGGCGTCCACATCGGCAACCACCTCGGCGACCGCGACCTCGACGACGGCGCGCTCGTGGAGTTCCTGGCGCACTGCGCCCACGAGGACGCGGCCGTCCTCGTCCACCCCTGGGACCTGCCCTCCGGGCCCCGGTACTCCCGGTACATGCTGGCCTGGCTGGCCGGCATGGCCGGCGAGACCCACCTGACGATCCTCTCGCTGATCCTCTCCGGCGCCTTCGAACGGCTCCCGGCCTCCCTGCGGCTCCTCTTCGCGCACGGCGGCGGCAGCTTCCCGTACCTGCTGGGCCGGGCCGACAACGCCTGGCACCGCCGCGACATCGTCCGCGCCGACAGCCCCCGCCCGCCGTCCGCGTACACCGACCGCTTCTCCGTCGACTCCGCCGTCTTCGACCCGGGCGCGCTGCGGCTCCTGGTCGACGTGATGGGCGCGGAGCGGGTCCTCCTCGGCTCCGACCACCCCTTCCCGCTCGGCGAGGAGGCCATCGGGCGGCTCGTCCGCGAGAGCGACCTCACCCCCCGGGAGCGGGCCGCCGTCCTCGGCGGCAACGCCGTCCGCTTCTTCGGACTGACCCCCAGGCTCAAGGAGGCCGCGCGGTGAAGGCAGCCGTCATCGGATCGGGCAACATCGGCACCGATCTCCTCATCAAGATCATCCGAGGCGAGGGGCACGTCACCGCCGCCGCCATGGCCGGCATCGACCCCGACTCGGAAGGACTCGCCCGAGCCCGCAGACTCGGCGTCCCCACCACGTCCGACGGCGTCGCCGGACTCCTCGCCCTGGACGGCTTCGACGAGATCGACGTCGTCTTCGACGCCACCTCCGCCGCCGCCCACCACCGCAACGCCGCCGCCCTCGCCCCCTACGGCAAGACGCTCGTCGACCTCACCCCGGCCGCCATCGGCCCGTACGTCGTCCCGCCGGTCAACCTCGACCAGCACCTCGGCGAGACCAACGTCAACATGGTCACCTGCGGCGGCCAGGCCACCGTCCCGATCGTCGCGGCCGTCTCCGCCGTCACCCCCGTCCACTACGCGGAGATCGTCGCCTCCATCGCCTCCCGCTCCGCAGGACCCGGCACCCGCGCCAACATCGACGAGTTCACCGAGACCACCTCCCGCGCCCTCGAACAGGTCGGCGGCGCCGCCCGCGGCAAGGCCATCATCGTCCTCAACCCGGCCGAACCCCCGCTCCTCATGCGGGACACCGTCCACTGCCTCGTCGACGACGCCGACACCGACCGCGTCACCGCCTCCGTGCACGCGATGGCCGCCTCCGTCGCCGCCTACGTCCCCGGCTACCGCCTCAAGCAGGAACCCCAGTTCCGCACGCTCCCCGCCGACGACCCGCTCGTCCGCCTCGGCGCCGGCGCCCGGCTCCTCGTCTCCGTCTACCTGGAGGTCGAGGGCGCCGCCCACCACCTCCCCGCCTACGCCGGAAACCTCGACATCATGACCGCCGCCGCGCTGCGCACCGCCGAGCGCCTGGCCGAACGGAGCCGGAACCGATGAACCGGGTCTACGTCCAGGACGTCACCCTGAGGGACGGCATGCACGCCGTCTCCCACCGCTACACCCTCGACCAGGTCAGGGCCATCGCCGCCGCCCTGGAGGCGGCCGGCGTCGACGCCGTCGAGGTCGCCCACGGCGACGGCCTCTCCGGCTCCTCCGTCACCTACGGACCCGGCGCCCACACCGACTGGGAGTGGCTGGAGGCCGCCGCCGACGTCCTCGACCGGGCGCGCCTCACCACCCTGCTGCTGCCCGGCATCGGCACCGCCCACGACCTGCGCCGCGCCCACGCCCTCGGCGTCACCTCCGTCCGGGTCGCCACCCACTGCACCGAGGCCGACATCTCCGCCCAGCACATCGGGCTCGCCCGTGAACTCGGCATGGACGTCTCCGGCTTCCTGATGATGTCCCACCTCGCCCCACCCGCCGAACTCGCCGCCCAGGCCCGCCTCATGGAGTCGTACGGCGCCCACTGCGTGTACGTCACCGACTCCGGCGGCCGGCTCACCATGGACGGCGTGCGCGAGCGGGTCCGCGCCTACCGCGACGTCCTCGACCCGGCCACCGAGATCGGCGTCCACGCCCACCACAACCTCGGCCTCGGCGTCGCCAACAGCATCGTCGCCGTCGAGGCCGGTGCCCACCGCGTCGACGCCTCCCTCGCCGGACAGGGCGCGGGCGCCGGCAACGCGCCCCTGGAACCCGTCGTCGCCGTCCTGGACCTCATGGGCATCGCGCACGGCTGCGACCTCTTCCCCCTCATGGACGCCGCCGAGGAACTCGTCCGCCCCACCCAGGACCGGCCCGTCCGCGTCGACCGGGAGACCCTCACGCTCGGCTACGCCGGCGTGTACTCCAGCTTCCTGCGGCACGCCGAGACGACCGCCGCCCGCCACGGCCTCGACACCCGCGACCTGCTGGTCGAGGCGGGCAGGCGCCGCCTCGTCGGCGGTCAGGAGGACCTCCTGACGGACATCGCCCTCGACCTCACCCGGCACGCCGCCGACCTCGAAGCCCCCGCCGCCCCCGGCACCCCCGGTACCCCCGACGCCCCCGCCCCCTCCGCCCCCGGAGCCCTCGCATGACGCACGACCTCACCGCCCGCGCCGCCGCCCTGGACGCCGCCGACCCGCTCGCCGCCGTCCGGGACCGCTTCCTCCTCCCAGAGGACGTCGTCTACCTCGACGGCAACTCGCTCGGAGCCCTGCCCGCCGCCGTCCCCGCCGCCGTCGAGGACGCCGTCCACCGCCAGTGGGGCACCGACCTCATCCGCTCCTGGAACGCCAACGGCTGGTGGGACGCCCCCGTCCGCACCGGCGACGCCATCGGCCGCCTGATCGGCGCCGCGCCCGGGCAGGTCGTCGCCGGCGACTCCACCAGCGTCCAGCTCTTCAACACCCTCCTCGCCGCCGCCCGGCTCCGCCCCGGCCGCCGCCTCCTCCTCACCGACCCCGACCACTTCCCGACCGACCAGTACATCGCCGACTCCGTCGGCCGGCTCCTCGGCCTCGACGTGCGCCGCGTCCCCGCCCGCGACGCCGCCGCCGTGCTCGCCGCCGAGTCCGGGAACGTCGCCGTCGCCGCGTACGCCCCCGTCGACTACCGCACCGGCGAGCTCCACGACATGGCCGCGCTCACCGCCGCCGCCCACGCCGCCGGCGCCCTCGTCCACTGGGACCTCTGCCACGCGGCCGGCGCCCTCCCCGTCGAACTCGACGCCATCGAGGCCGACTTCGCGGTCGGCTGCGGCTACAAATACCTGTCCGGCGGACCCGGCGCCCCCGCCTTCGCGTATGTCGCCCGCCGCCACCAGGAGGCGTTCGACCACCCCCTCACCGGTTGGCACGGACACGCCGAGCCGTTCGCCATGTCCGGCACCTACACGCCCGCCCCGGGCATCACCCGGGCCCGTGTCGGCACCCCCGCCCTCCTCTCCCTGATCGCCCTGGAGGCCGCGCTCACCGCCTTCGACGGCGTCGGGATGAGGACCGTCCGGGAGAAGAGCCTCTCCCTCACCGGCTTCTTCCAGGAGTGCGCCGACACCCTGCTCGACGGCCTCGGCTTCACCCCGGCCACCCCGCGCGACCCCGACCGGCGCGGCAGCCAGGTCGCGCTGCGCCACCCCGAGGCGTACCCCCTCGTCGCCGCGCTCACCGCCCGCGGCGTCATCGGCGACATGCGCGCCCCCGACCTGCTCCGCTTCGGCTTCAACGCCCTGTACGTCACCCACGCGGACGTCCTGCGCGCGGTCCGCGAACTCCGCGACATCGCCGTCACCGGCGCCCACCGCGCCCCCGCGTTCCGGTCCCGCCCGACCGTCACCTGACCCCCGCCCCCTCCCTCTCCCCGCGCATCCCGCAGCCCCCGAAAGGACCGTCCATGCGCCTCACCCGCGGAACCACGGTGCTCGCCACCCTCGTCGCGGCCGCCGCCACGGCCACGCTGCTCGCCCCCGGCATCTCCGCCACGCCCGTCGCCGCCGCCGCGACCGACCCGGACGTCCGCGAGGTCTGCGCCGACCGCCGCCCCGGGCCGGCCGACCCCGGCGCGTACGGGATGCAGCTCGACGGCACGTTCCGCCACCCCTCCCTCACCCCCGTCGACGAGGAGTCCGACCACCCCTTCCCCGGCCGCGCCGACCAGTACGACACCCGCGCGTACATCAAGAACATGAAGGTCGAAGCCGCCTACGAGGGAGCCGACTTCACCCCCGACTACTTCCACACCTGGCAGAACGTCGTCGACTTCGACGGCCGCCGCTACCTCTTCCAGTACGACCGCTCCGAGGGCCGCGTCTACGACATCACCGACGTCAAGAAGGTCAGGGTCGTCGAGAAGCTGAGCCGTGAGGACGTCGACGGCGACGAGACCCGAGCCAACGGCGACTGGGCCGCGCACGACTACTGGGGCGCCTCCACGATCCAGTGGAGCCGCAAACTCGGCGCGTACGTCATGGTGCAGAGCTTCGAGAGCAAGCGGCAGATCTCCGAACTCTCCGACCACCCGCCGCTCGACAAGTACAACAACCCCGACGGTGTCCGGAAGCTGCGCGCCAAGCCGGGACTCAAGGGCTTCAAGGTCTACCGCCTCGACGGACCGCGCAAGAAGGACTGGAAGCTCCTCGCGACCGTCTCCACCGACACCACCCAGAAGGACCCGCTGCGCAGCGACCCCGCCACCGCGCAGCAGGGCTCCGGCTCCATCGACGTCCCCCACTGGACCGGCGAGAAGTACATGTTCCTCGCCACGGCCCCCGACGACACCTACTCCGGCACCGAGTACCCGACCAACCTGCACTCGGCCGGCTACCAGTCCTGGGACATGTCCGACCCGGCGCACCCGAAGCTCCTCGACACCTGGCACCTGCCCGGCCAGCGCACCGGCGAGGACGCCGCCTACCGGGAGAACCCGCGCTGCGGGAACCGCACCAGCTGGATGGGCGCCCGGATGCCGCTCTTCCTCCCCAAGCCCGTGGAGAAGGGCGGGCGTTACGCCTTCGCCGCGATGGGCGGGTACGGCCTGACGGTGCTCGACGTCTCCGACCCCGCGCACATGCGGACCGTCGGCCGGCTCGACCTGCCCGCCTCGGTCGCGGGCACCGAGGGCGACAACATCGACGTCTCCCAGTACGAGAAGACCGGGATGATCTACTACTCCGGCTACCCGCTGACCGAGGACTGCTACGAGCCCTACAAGGACGTCTACCAGATCGACGTCCGCGACCCCGCCCGACCGCGCGTCGTCGGCGTGCTGCCCCGCCCCGTCCCGCCGAAGGCGTCCGGCCTCACCGACTACTGCCAGCGGCGCGGCAGCTTCGGCCCCAAGCGCACCGGCTACTACACCAACCCGGGCAGGCACGACGCCGGACTGCTCGGCTACGGCTTCTACAACGCCGGCGTCCAGTTCTTCGACGTCTCCGACCCGGCCGACCCGGAGATCTCCGCGTACTTCGTCCCCAAGGCCTACGGCCGGGACACCGCCGAGTACGCGTACGGCAACCAGACCCACGGCGTCTACGTCGAGTGGGACCGCAACATCGCCTGGGCGCTGACCAACCACGGCATCTACGCCCTCTCGTCGAAGGTCCTCGGCAAGCCCGACCTCGACGCCCCCGCGAAGCCGTTCCGCACCAGCGAGTTCTGACCGCCCCGCGTCCCCCGCGAACCACCCCCGCCCCGCCATCCCCGCCACCCCGTCTCCCCGCGCAGAAGGGTCACCCCGCCATGACCGCAGCCGGCGAATCCGCGCCCCCCGCCCCCTCCTCCACCGACGGAACCGACGCCGACGAGGCCGCCAGACCGGCACCCGGCGGCGAGAGCGGCCTGGTCCGCTCCCTCACCCACCGCCAGACCACCATGATCGGCCTGGGCTCCGCGCTCGGCACCGGCCTCTTCCTCGGCTCCGGGTCCGCGATATCCGTCGCCGGACCCGCCGTGATCGTCTCGTACGTCATCGGCGCCGTGCTCGTCGCGATCATCGCCGTCCTGCTCGGCGAGATGTCCGCAGCCCACCCCGTCCAGGGCTCCTTCGGCACCGTCGCCCACCGCTACCTCGGCCCCTGGGCCGGCTTCCTCAGCCGCTGGCTGTACTGGTTCAGCGCCGTCGTCGTCATCGGCACCGAGGTCGTCGCCTCGGCCCTCTACATCCGCTGGTGGTGGCCCGAGGTGCCGATGTCGGCGGCCATCCTCGTCATCGCGGCGGTGGTCCTCGCCGTCAACGTCATCAGTGTGAAGTCCTTCGGCACCACCGAGTTCTGGCTCTCCACCGTCAAGGTCGTCGCGCTCTGCGCCTTCATCCTCTGCGCCGCCCTGCTCGTCGTCTTCGGCCTGCCGGACACCGAGGCCACCGGCTTCGCGCACCTGACCGGCGACGGCGGCTTCCTCCCGCACGGCGCGAGCTCCATCTGGCTGGCCATGTCGATCGTGATGTTCGCCTACGCCGGCTTCGAGGTCGTCGCCATCGCCTCCGCCGAGGCGGCCGACCCGCAGCGCACCATCCGCACCGCCATGCGGCAGCTCGCCTGGCGCCTCGCCTTCTTCTACCTGCTCTCCATCACCCTCGTCCTCGCCCTCATCCCGTGGCGGACCCTGGCCGGCGGCGACGGCAGCGTCGAGTCCAGCCCGTTCGTCCGCGTCTTCACCGAGGTCGGCGTGCCCGCCGCGGCGACCGTCACCAACGCGGTCGTCCTCATCGCCGCCATGTCCGCCGCCAACGCGCACCTCTACGGAGCCTCCCGGCTGCTCCACTCGCTCGGAAGCGACGGTCTCGCCCCCGCCCCGCTGGCCCGGCTCAGCCGGCGCGGCGTCCCGGCGGCGGCCCTCGCCGCCTCCACCCTGGGCATCGCGGTGGCGGCGCTCCTCGCCTTCTACGACGTCAGCGGGCTCTTCGGCATCCTGATGTCGATCGCGATCTTCGCGGTGCTGCTCGTGTGGCTGCTGATCCTCGCCTCGTACGTCGCCTTCCGCCGCCACCGGAACGCGCACCCGGAGGAGTTCACCGGCTTCAGCATCCCCGGCGGCGACAAGCTCGCGGTGGTCGCCACCGTCGGGGTCCTGGCGGTGGCGGCGACGGCGGTGGAGGTGCCCGACATGCGCCAGGCCGCCGGCATCGGCCTCGCGTTCACCGCCGTCCTCCTCGTCTGTCACGTGCTGACGGCCCGGCGCCGCCGGTGACCTTGCGCCGCCCCTCGGCCCGGGGGCCGTGCCGCACCGACGCGGCACGGCCCCCGGGCCGGGTGCGTCCGACGCGCCGGCCGCCCCGGAGTCACGCCCCGGCCGGCACCCCGGCGCCGAGGTGGTGGGCGAGCTCGGCGGGGTGGGTGAGCTGGGGGTAGTGACCGGCTCCGACGATCCGGGCCACCGGGACGTCGACCGCTTCGACGAGGGGATCCTCCGAGCCCACGACGATCCGGACCGGGACGTCCACGCGCTCCAGCAGGGCGCGCACCCGCGGACGCTCGGCGACGGCTCCGCGCAAGGACGCGGCGGTGCGCCGCGCCACCCCGGGGCGCCGGAGGTCGGCCGCGGCGCTGCGCACCTCCGGTCCTTCGGGGACGCCGAGCGTCCGGGCCAGCCGAGGGGCCGGCATCCGGCGCAGCGCCGGCCCGGCCAGGACCGAGCGGGCGAGCCGCGAGGCGGGTGCCTGGAGGAACGCGGGGGAGACGAGCACGAGTCCGCCGACGCGGTCCGGGTGGTCGGCGGCGAAGCGGAGGGCGGGTCCGCAGGCCAGGGAGTGCGCGACCAGCACCGGGCGGGTCCGCACCTGGCTCATCAGTTCGGCCAGCCACGCGTCGACCGGCCGCCCGGAGGGGGCCGAGCGCCCCAGGCCGGGCAGGTCGGGGGCGAGGACCGGGCCCGGGAGGTGCTCGGCGAGTGGAGCCCACAGGTCGGAGTTCATCGGCAGGCCGTGCAGCAGGACGTGGGAGGGGTCGCGCCGGTCGCCGGTCACCCAGGTCCGACCGCCCGCCACGGTCTGGAAGCCGTACGGGCTCCGCCAGGGCGACGCGGCTCCGAAGCGGGCGGCCACCAGGTCGTCGGCCCAGGTCCGCAGGGCCTCGGAGGCGGGAGGCGTCTCCAGGCCGGCGCGCGCGGCGAGGGCCCGGGCGGAGGCCGTCGGGTAGCGGTCGTTCGACAGGAACGACAGCGTCTCGGGGTCCGCACCGGTCAGCCGCCGCGGCAGCCGCCGCAGCAGGCCGGCGGGAACGGTCCCGCGGGGTGCCCGCACACCCATGTGGGCGGCCATGGTGCCGATCAGTTCGGGCAGGAGAGGGGTGTCGTCGTCGAGCACCCAGTAGTGCTCGCCCACGGGCGACGAGGGGATCTCCGCCAGGAACCGCGCGAGATGGTCGACGGTCGTGATCGGCAGGAAGGTGTCGGAGCCGCCGGGGACGAACGGGAGCCGTCCGTTCCACAGGTCCTCGACGAGCGTCGCCAGGCCGATGTACTGGCCCGGTCCGATCACGGTGCTGGGATTGGCGACGGTCAGCGGGACCGACAGCGCCTCGGCGCGGGCCCGGACCGCGCGGTCGCCCTCGATCTTCGACGTCTCGTAGGCCCCCAGGGAGGTGTGGTCGGGGTGGTCGGCGGCCGCGCTCACGCGGTACCCGGTGAGGTGGACGAGCCGGCGCAGCCGCGGCAGCGTGGCGGCCCATTCGAGCACGTTGAGCGCCCCGGTGACGTTGACCGCCCTGGCCTCCCGCTCGTCGAGCCCGAAGGCGAAGCGGGCGGCGGCGTTGTAGACGTCCCTGACCTCGGGGAGGTCCACCAGCGGGCGCGTGATGTCGGCCGTGACGATCTCCAGCCCGCGGGTGTCGACGTTCTGCGAGGCCAGCCAGGGGGTGAGGGTGTCGTTGCGCACGGCAGCCGCCACCCGTCGGCCCCGGGTGAGCAGTTCGGCGACGAGGGAACGGCCGATGAAGCCGGTCGCGCCGAAGACGATCGCGTCCATGATGAACTCCCTAAATAGATCGGTCTACATATTTTTCGGGCCGGTGAAAGGCCCGCCGGAGTGCGGCGGGCCGTAGGGGGCCGGGTCAGTCGAGCAGGGTGCCGATCTGGCGGGCGACCCGGTCCAGGGGTTCCCTGCTGCGGTGTGTGCGGGCCAGCAGGAGCGCGCCCTCGACGAGGGCGAGGACGGTGACCGCGAGGTCGTCGGCGTCCGGGCGGTCCGCGAGCCGCGCGCGCAGCGCTCCCTCCCACGAGGTGTAGACCTCGGAGCAGGCCTGCTGCAAGGGGTCGTTGGTGCTGGCGGTCTCCAGCGCGACGGTGGCCACCGGGCAGCCCTTGCGCCACCCCGACTCCTCCAGGCGCTCGCCCAGTCGGCGCAGGATCGCCCCGGCGAACTCCGCCGCCGACGTGGTGGACTCCGCGAGGTCCTCCAGTTCGCCCCCGATCGCCCGGCCGGCCCGCCGGACGGACTCGCCGACCAACTGGTCCTTGCCGCCGGGGAAGTGGAAATACAGCGAACCGCGCGGCGCGCCGCCGGCCGCGATCACCTGATTGAGCCCGGCGCCGAGGTAGCCCCCGGTCTCGAGCAACTCCTGTGTCGCGTCCAGCAGTCGGTCCCGCGTCTCGGCGCCCTTCAGTCCCATGGCTGAACTGTAGACCGATCTACATATTTCCTCAACAGGGATGCGGAAGGCGGGGTGGTCACGGGGGTGGGCCGGCGTCCCCGACCCGCCCCCGTGAACTCTCACCCCAGCGGATCGTCCCCCAGGCTGATCGCCTGGACCGGGCAGGCGCGGACCGCCTCGCGCACCAGCGTCGCGCCCGCGCCGTCCTCGCGGCCGGGCAGGACGGCGCCGAAGCCGTCGTCGTCCTGGGTGAAGACATCGGGGGAGACCAGGGCGCACTGGCCCGCTCCCATGCACAGGTCGGGGTCGATGGCGATGCGCACCACAGGGGTTCCCTTCGTCGTGGGACCGGATCCGGACCGCGCCGTGACGCTCACCAGACGACGGGGAGTTCGAGCATTCCCTGGATCGTGTCGCCCGGCTTGAACGGGATCTCCTCGGCGGGCGCCGCCAGCCGGAGGCCCGGCAGCCGCCGCAGCAGCGTGCCAAGGGCGATCTCCAGCTCCGCGCGCGCCAGGTTCTGGCCCAGGCACTGGTGGATGCCGAAGCCGAAGGCGACGTGATGGCGGGCCGTGCGCTCCCAGTCCAGCGCGTCGGGGTCGGCGTAGACCGAGCCGTCGCGGTTGATGAGCGAGGTGGAGAACACCACCCCGTCACCCGCGCGGATGACCGCCCCGTCGATCTCCACGTCCTCGCGGGCCACCCGCAGCATGCCGTCCGCGATCGACAGGAAGCGGAGCAGCTCCTCCACGGCCGTCGGCAGCAGGGCCGGATCCGCGCGGAGCTGAGCCATCCGCTCGGGATGGCGGAGCAGGGTGTACGTGCCCAGGGAGATCATGTTGGCGGTGGTCTCGTGCCCCGCGACGAGCAGGATCGTCGCCAGCTGCACCAGCTCCTCGCGGTCCGGACCGCCCTCCCGCGCCTGCCGCGCGACCAGGTCGTCGAGGACCCCTTCGCCGGGCCGGGCGCGCTTGCCGTCGATGAGTTCGCCGAGATAGCCCTCCAACCGGGCCAGCGCGTCCTCGATGTCCTCGCCCTTCGGGCCGCGGAGCAGGCGCCGGGACTGCTCCTCGAAGAAGTCGTGGTCCTCGTACGGCACGCCCAGCAGGTCGCAGATGACGATCGAGGGCACCGGCAGCGCGAAGGCGCTCACCAGCTCGGCCGGCGGACCCGCGGCCTCCATGGCGTCCAGCAGCCTGTCCACGGTCGCCTGGATCCGGGGGCGCAGGCCGTCCGTGCGCTTCAGGGAGAAGCTCGGGATCAGCATCCTCCGCTGGACGTTGTGCTCGGGGTCGTCCCAGCCGAGGAGCGCGGCGCGCCGGCGGCTGCGGAGGGCCTGGGCGCGTTCCACCGGGATCGGGAAGTCGGGGCGGGTGGAGTCGGTGGACAGCCGCTGGTCGGCCAGGAGGGCCCGGGCGGTCCGGTGTCCGGTGACGAGCCACACCTCCCGGCCGTCCCACAGGGTGACCCGGGACAGGGGGCGGTCCTCGCGCAGCGGATCGTAGGCGGTCGGGGGGTGATAGGGGCAGGAGCGGTTCTGGGGGAAGGCGACGGTCTCGTCCGTGGTCGTCATCAGGGAACCTCGCAGACGTCGGATCGTTGGCTCCGGCGTGAATGCCACCCTCCACTACATGCCTCAGGCACCTATCCGGTCTACGCGGAGTTCGGCCAATCCGCCGGAACGGGTGGCACCCTTCCCCCGGGCGAGCGACGGCGCCCCGGCGGCGCGTGCGAGGGCGCGTGACGGCGGGGGTGCCCGGCAGCCGGTCGTCCGGCGGGTTCCGCCGCGGCGGGAGATGCTGGGAGCATGCCTGGCGCGCTCCCGCGACGGCCCCCGCCCGCCTACCGGACGGCGGGGCGGAGGGCACTGCGCGTCACGATCGCCGCCTCGGCCGGGTTCTACGTCCTCCTCTACGGCCTGGACTGGTCGGTCGGCGCGACCTACGCCCTGTTCGGCGCGATCGCCATGGCCGGCCTGTCCCACCTCCCCGGCTCCGGACGCCAGCGGGCCGAGCTGCTGCTCGGCGCGGTGCCGGTGTGCTGGGCGCTGATCACGCTCGGCACCTACCTGTCCGTGCGGACCTGGAGCGCCGTCGTCGGCATGCTCGTCGTCGGGTTCACGCTGGCCTTCATGGCGGTCGGAGGACCACGGTTCGCGGGCGCGGCCACGGGCCTGCACCTGATGTACATCCTGCCGTCGTTCCCGCCCTACGCGCCCGGCACGCTGGGCGAACGGCTCGCGGGGGCGACCTTCGGGATCGCCCTGCTGATCGTCGCGGAGCTGACGCTGCTGCCCGAGCCCGGCGCGCTGCCCTACCGCGAAAGGGCCGCCCGGGCCGCCGACGGCGTGGCGCGCTGCGCCGAGCGGCTGCGGTCGGCGCCGTACACCCTGCCCGAAGCCCTGCGCGACTCGGCCCGCACCCTCAGCAAAGAGCTCCGCTCCTCCCAGGTCCCGGAAGCCGAGAGGCCCGCCGGAGCGGGTGTGCGCCAGAGGGCGCTGGCCCACACGGGCCTGGCGACGCGCACCCTGCTCGGCAGGCTGGCGGCGCTGCCACCGCCGGCGCCGGGCGTGGCGCCGCCCGGAGCCGCCGGAGCCGGTGCGGTGGGCGTCGAGGACCCCGACGTGCTGCGGGCCGTCGCGGACGTGGCGGGGGAGACCGCCGTCGGACTGCGGGGCGGAACCCCGGACGCCCGGGCCCACACCCGGCTGAGCCGGATCCGCAGGGCGCTCACCACGGCCGAGGACGCCCTGCCCGCCGCGCAGCGCCGCACCGCCGCGCTCCTGGAGGTCACGGACGCGGCGCTCGCGATGTCGACCGCGGCCGACCTCGCCGTACGGGGCAGGGCCGGCGCCGCACCGGCGCCGGGGCGCTTCTGGTACGCGCGGATGCGGGCCCCGCAGCTGTGGTGGCGGCGTCTGTCGGGCCATGTGGGCGGCCGGTCGGTGTTCTTCCAGAACGCCGTACGGATCAGCCTCGCGCTGGCGGCGGCCCGGCTGATCGCCGGCGTCGACACGCTCCCGCACGGCTTCTGGGTCCTCCTGGCCACCCTGACGCTGACCCGCACGACGGTACGGGAGACCCGCACGACGGTACGCAGGGCGCTCACCGGCACCCTCGTCGGCGCGCTCCTCGCGGCCGCCCTGCTGGCGCTCGTCGGCACCGACATCGAGGTGTACGCGGTGGCGCTGCCGCCGCTGATGCTCGTCACCTTCACGCTGGGACCGGTGAAGGGCGTCGGATGGTCGCAGGCCCTGTTCACCGTCGTCGTCGCCCTGGTGTTCGCGCAACTGGCCCCGGCGACCTGGCAGCTCGCCGAGTTCCGGCTGCTCGACGTGGTCACGGGCAGCGCGATCGGCGCGGTGTTCGGCCTCCTCGCCTGGCCGCGCGGCGCCCACGACGAACTGCGGCGCTCGGTCGCGGTGCTGCTGCGGGTCGCAGCGGAGATCGTCGTGGCCACGACGGCCCGGACCGCGGCGGGCGGCCGGCGCGTACCGGTGCTCTCCGCGCCCGGCAGCAGGTCGCTCCAGCACGCCCTGGTCATGGCGGAGTCCGCGTACGCGCAGTACCAGAGCGAGCCGACGGGACCGGCACGGCCGCCGGGCGGCCAGGACTGGCAGGCCGCGCTCATCACGGGGCACCACACGCTCTGGGGCGTCGACCGGCTCCTCGTCCCCCCGGAGCCGGTCGACGTCCCGCCGCTGGACAGCCGCCCGACCGAGGCCGTCGTCCGGGCGGGCGACCGGGTCGCGGCCCGGATGCTGCTCATCTCCGCCCGCACCGACCCCACCGGTGACACCCCGGAGACGCCGCTGCCGCCCTCCGGCCTCCGGGCGCCCACCCTCTTCCCCGACGCCCCGCCCGGCACGCCGCACGCCTACTACGCGACCATGGCGTGGCTGGCCTCGCTGACCACGGACCTCGGACGCCTCGCCGGAGAGAGCCGTGCCGAGACCGCCCCACCCGTCGGCGACCGCCCGGCCCCGGACACCGGTTGCGCCGAGCCCGGAAGCGGTCACGATGGAACCCGGGGAGATCCACAGGGGGGTCGCGCCTCGTAGCGGGGCACCACACACTGGAGTGTTCATGACGCAGCTTCCCCCGCCCGTCACGCCCTATCTGGAGCCCGCCGCGAAGGAACTGGCCGAGGCGACGGACCCGCACCCGCGGATCTACGAGGTCCCGCCGGAGCAGGGCAGGGCGATCCTGGCCGATCTCCAGAGCGGCGAGGGCGTGCCACGACCCGAGGTCGACGAGGAGTGGGTCGACGTGGACGCGGGGGAGTGGGGCACGGTGCGCACCCGGGTCATCCGGCCGAAGGGCGTCAGCGGCCAGCTGCCCGTGGTCTTCTACATCCACGGCGCGGGATGGGTCTTCGGTGACGAGAAGACCCACGACCGGCTCTTCCGCGAGCTCGTCGTCGGCGCCGGCGCCGTCGGGGTCTTCCCGGTGTACGACCGCGCTCCGGAGGCCAAGTACCCCACGCAGGTCGAGCAGAACTACGCGGTGGGGCAGTGGGTGCGGAAGAACGGCGCCGACCACGGGATGGACGTCTCACGCGTGGCCGTCACCGGTGAGTCCGTCGGGGGCTGCATGTCGGCCGTCTTCGCGCTGATGAACCAGGAACGCGACGACGGCCTCGACCTGAAGGCCCAGGTCCTGCTCTACCCGGTGACCGACGCCGACTTCGACACACCGTCCTACCTGCAGTTCGCGGAGGGGTACTACCTGACCCGCGACGGCATGAAGTGGTTCTGGGACGCCTACACGACCGACCCCGCCGAACGGAGGCAGCACCACGCCTCCCCGCTGCGGTCGACCCTCGAACAGCTGCGCGGCCTGCCCACCACGCTCGTCATCACCGACGAGGCCGACGTCCTGCGCGACGAGGGCGAGATGTACGCCAACCGGCTCCGCGAGGCCGGCGTCGACGTGACCTCGGTCCGGGTGGCCGGCATGGTCCACGACTTCCTGCTCCTGGACAGCCTGCGCGACACCCGCGCGGCCGTCGTGGCCCGGCGGCTCGCGATCGACGCGCTGCGCGACGCGCTCCACGCCGACTGACCTCCCGGCGAGCCGCCTCCGGCGCGCCCCCGTCCGATCGCGAGGGCGGGGGGCCGCGTGCGTCCGATCGGCCCAATCCCCGACGAGGCCGGTCGTGGACCCGTGCCGGCCGGGGGAACGTGGCCGGTGTGCTCCTCCTCGCCGTCGTCTTCGCCGTCCTCGGGGCGGCCAGCAACGCCACCGGAACCGTGTTCCAGCGGAAGGCCGCGGCCACCGTCCCCCAGGGCGGTGGCCTGCGGCTGATCCTGACCCTGGCCCGTCGTCCCGTCTGGCTGGTCGGCATCGCCGGGGTGGTGGGCGCGGCGCTCTTCCAGGCCCTGGCCCTGTCCTTCGGGCCGCTGTCCCTCGTGCAGCCCGTCTTCGTGCTGGAGCTGCCCTTCGCGCTGGTCATCGCGATGCCGCTCCTCCACCGGCGGCTGCCGGCCTCCGGCTGGTGGGCGGTGGCCGGCGTGGTGGCCGGTCTGGCGCTGCTCCTGGGCGCGGCCGCACCGACGGGGGCTTCCAGCGACGCGCCGATGACCCGGTGGGCCGTCGTGCTGACGGCCTGCCTCGGCGCGATCGGCGTCGCGGTGCTCGTGGCCCGGCGCCGTTCCCCGCTCGGCCGGGCCGTCTGCTTCGGCACCGCGGCGGCCGTCGCCAACGCCCTGACCGCGGCACTGCTGAAGTCCTCGGCGGGAGCCTTCGCGGACCACGGGATCGCCGCGTTCCTCACCAGCTGGCAGACGTACGGCTTCGCCGCCACGGGAGTGGCCGCCGTCCTGCTGCTGGAGAACGCCCTCCAGGCGGGATCGCTCGCCGCCTCGCAGCCCGCGCTCACCATCGGCGACGCCCTCGTCAGCCTGCTGATCGGGGTCTTCCTCTTCCGGGAGACGATCCGAACCGGCTGGTACCTCCTGCCGGAGGCCGTCGGCGCGGGCCTGATCGTCGTCGGCGTCCTCGTGCTCTCCCGCGCCGTGCGCCAGATCCGTGAACTCGGCCCCGACCCGGCCCCTTCCGCGAGCGGCTGACCCGTCCGGAGCCGCCGTCGCGCCGTTCGGCGGGCGGAAGCGGGTCAGGCGTTGGCGATCACCAGGAGGGTGCGGGCGGGGGCCGGCCCCGGGAGGCGGCAGCGGTGGGGGACCTCGCCCCGGTGATGGGCGCTCTGGCCCGCCGTCAGGGTGAGCGGGGGCTCGCCCTCGACCTCCAGGACGATCTCGCCCTCCAGGACGTAGAGGAAGTCCTCACCGGGGTGCTCGAACCAGCCGCGCTCGCCGCGACCGGGCTCGAAGTGGTGCTCGTAGG
Organism: Streptomyces sp. NPDC014861; assembly: GCF_043081625.1. Lineage (NCBI taxonomy): Bacteria > Bacillati > Actinomycetota > Actinomycetes > Kitasatosporales > Streptomycetaceae > Streptomyces > Streptomyces sp. NPDC014861. The sequence goes on along the minus strand of NZ_JBIBWV010000032.1, from coordinate 39,193 downwards.
CCTCCATCAGGGAGCTGCGGCCGCCGGGGATGAGGACCTGCGCGATCTGGCCGGCGGTCTCGCTGACGCGGATGACCTGCGGGTCGGCCTCGTGGGTCACGGCGCCGGGACGGGCCGGCGGGCGGAGGAAGGTGCCCGGGGTGACGTCCAGGGCCTCGGCGATGCGGTAGATCGAGCTGAGGCTGGGGGTGGTGAGGCCGCGTTCGAGCTGGCTGAGGAAGGGCTGGGAGAGGCCTGAACGGGCGGCGAGGACGGCCATGGAGACGCCGCGCTGCTTGCGGCAGTTCCGGACCACCCGGCCGACCTCGATGGCCTCGGGCGTGGGTTCTGGTCGGGACACGCAGGTGAACGTACCTCATCGGGTCCGGAGCGCCCGGGGGCCCGGGGACGTTTCATGCCGCCGCAACACAGCCTTCATAAGCGTCGTCAATTATTGACCCTGCTTATGAAGTTCTGTGGCCGAACAAGGAGCTGCCCCGTGCGCGTCACCCCCTCACCGCCCGGCCGGGCCCGCGGCAGGCTCGTGCCGGCCCTCGGTGCCGCCGGTGCCGTGCTCACGCTCTGGTACCTGCTCGCCCGGTCCGGAGCGGTGGCGCCAGGCCTCCTGCCCACGCCCGGCCGGACGGCCGCCGCGCTCGCCGACAGCGCGCGCAGCGGGCTGCTCGCCGCCGACCTGGCGGCCAGCCTGGCCCGCGCAGGCCAGGGCTTCGCGCTCGGCGCCGTCGCCGGAGGCGCCCTCGGCTTCGCCACCGGGTACCTCCCGAAGCTGTCGGCCGCCGTCACGCCGATCGTCTCCTTCCTGCGGCCGATCCCGGCCATCGCCCTCGTGCCGCTCGCCACCGCCTGGTTCGGCGTCGGCGAGACCGCGAAGCGCCTGCTCATCGCCTACGCCGTCCTCCTCGCCGTCTGGCTGTACGTCCACGACGGCGTGTCCCGGGTCCCCGTCTCCCACCTGCGGGCCGCCCGGACACTCGGCGCCCCGCTCCACCGCAGGTTCGCCGAGGTGCTGCTGCCGGCCGCCGCGCCCGCGCTCCTGGCCGCGCTGCGGTACGGCGCCTCCGTCGCCCTCCTCGCCCTCGTGGCCGCCGAACTCGGCGGAGCCGACAGCGGGTTGGCGTACCGGCTCCAGGTGGACGGGCAGTTCCTCCGGGTGGACCGGATGTTCGCCGGGCTGCTGGTGCTCGGGCTGCTCGGTGTCGTCGTCGACCTCCTCCTCGCCGCGCTCGGCCGGCGGATCGTCCACTGGAGCGCCTCATGAGCAAGGACGTACGCCTGGAGGGCGCCGCGGTCCGGTACGGCACCGCCCGCGTCCTGGATCCGATCGACCTCGACCTCCCCGCCGGATCCTTCACCGCCCTCCTGGGGCCCAGCGGATGCGGCAAGTCCACCGTGCTGAACCTCGTCGCCGGCTTCACCCGCCCCTCGGAGGGCCGGGTCACCGCCGGAGCCGCCCCGGCGCGCGGACCCGGGCCCGACCGGGGCGTCGTCTTCCAGCACTACGCGCTCTACCCCTGGCGCACCGCACGCGGCAACGTCGAGTTCGCCCTCAAGCGCCTCGGACTCCCGCGCGCGGAGCGACGCCGCCGCGCCCTGGCGGCCCTGGCCGAGGTCGGACTCGCGGACGGCGCCGAGAAGTACCCGGCCCAGCTCTCCGGCGGCATGCAGCAGCGCGTCGCGCTGGCCCGCGCCCTCGCCGCCGAGCCCGAGGTCCTGCTCATGGACGAACCCTTCGGCGCCCTGGACGCCCTCACCCGGACCCGGATGCAGACCCTGCTCCGCGAACTGTGGCGGCGGCGCGGCACCACCGTCCTCTTCGTCACCCACGACATCGACGAGGCCCTGGCCCTCGCGGAGCGCGTCGTCGTGCTCGGCGGCACTCCCGGGCGGGTGCTCGCGGACCACGAGGTGCCGGAGCGCGCGGCCGCGACGCCGGAGTCCGTACCGGCGGGGGCCGGGCAGGCACCGTCCGGCGGGCCCTCCCGGGATCCCGCCCCCGGCCTGCGGTCGCTGATCGCGCGACAGCTCGGCTCGGAGCGGTGACCCTCCGCCCCTCCACTTCCCGCTTCCCTCTCGCCTCCCCGTTCCCCGGAAGGACCCGACATGCCCGGACGCACTCCGACCAGACCCCGCGCGCTGACCGACCCCCGCGCCTCGACCAGACCCCGCGCCCTGCCCGGCCCCCGCGCCTCGGCCAGAGCCCGCGCGCTGGCCGCCCTCCTGGCGGCGGTGCTCGCCGGCGCCCTCGCGACGGGCTGCGCCGCCGGCTCGGAGCCCGCCGGCCGTGACACGGTCTCGCTCGCCACCAGCGACCACCTCGGCGGCGCGCCCGTCCACGTGGCGCAGGCGCGGGGGCTGTGGACGAGCGAAGGGATCACCGCCGCCGTGACCACCCGGCCGACGGGCCGCGACGCGCTCAACGCCGTGCTCGGCGGGCAGGCGCAGCTCGGCGTCGTCGGAGACCTGCCCGCCGTCACGGCCGCGCTGGGCGGCCGCGAGCTGCGCGTCGTCGCCGACCTGTCCCGGTTCTCCGACTGGCGGCTGCTGACCCGCGCCGACCACGGGATCACCGGTTTCGCCGCCCTGAAGGGGCGCAAGGTCGGTGTTCCGCAGGGGACCAACGTCGAGTACGCGCTCTCGCGGATGCTGGCCTCCGCGGGGTTGACCGCCGCCGACGTGACCGTCGTCAACCTCGCCCCGAACCAGGTCACCCCGGCACTCGCGCGCGGCGACGTCGAGGCCGGGGTCACCTTCCCCAGCTTCTACGACTCCGCCCGGACCGCCCTCGGTGACCGGTACGCCGAACTCTCCTTCACCGGCTACACCGCCCGCACCCTGCTCGTCGCCGGCCCCGAGGCGACCGAGGAGACCACGACCGCCGTGCTCCGCGCCCTGCGGAAGGCCGAGGCGCGCATCGGCGCGGATCCGGCCGGGGCCCGCGAGGACGTCCTCGCGGAGGCGAAGGGGGCGCTCCAGGCCGGTTACGTGGCCGCCTTCCAGCCCCGGTACGCGTACGGCTCCACGCTCTCGTCCGAACTGCTCGTCCAGCTGACCGAGGAGGCCGCCTGGGCCAAGACCGCCCAGAAGCTGCCGGGCTCCGCCGACCGCGCCGCGCTGCTGCGGCACCTGGACCCCGCGCCGCTGAAGGCCGTGGACCCGGCCGCCGTCACCGTGCGCTGAACGGCACCACGCCCCGACGCCGCCCGTTCCCACGGGCGCGGTCCCGCGTCCGCCCCCCGATCGATTTTCATCCGTACCGTACGAGGAGACCCCGTCCATGACCGTCGACCAGAACACCCTGCGCCGCCGCGGCGTCGGCCTGATCGCCCACGACCCCGCCCGCACCTACGGCGGCTACACCCTCTACACGCCCATCACCGGCTCCGGTGACATCCACCTCGTCGACATCGAGGGCCGGCCCGCGCACACCTGGAACTCCCCGCACCCGCCGGGCCGGCACGCGCAGCTCCTGCCGAACGGCAACCTCTTCTACGCGGCCAAGGACACCGGCGGCCCGACGCTCTTCCCGATCTGGGACGTCTACCACGGGGGGATCTTCCAGGAGCTCGCCCCGGACTCCACCGTCCTGCGCGAGGTGCGGCACCCGTACCACCACCACGACGCCTCGATCCTGCGCAACGGGAACCTCGTCGTCACCGTCGTCGAGCCGCTGGAGCCGGACCAGGCCGCCCGGATCCGCGGCGGCATCCCCGGCTCCGAGGCGCCGGGCGGGGTGATCTACGGGGACGTCGTCCTCGAACTCGCCTGGGACGGGAGCGAGGTGTGGCGCTGGGCCGCCATCGACCACCTCGACCCCGAGGACTTCCCGCTCGACCGGCACTTCGCCCGCGAGCACTGGCCCATGGCCAACACCGTCAACGAGAGCGCCGACGGCTCGATCGTCCTCGGGTTCCGCAGCGCGTCCTCCGCCGTCGCGATCGACCGCGCCGACGGCTCGGTCCTGTGGCGCATCGGTCCCGACGTGCTGGCCCAGCAGCACCACCCGCACGAGCTGCCCGGCGGCACCGTCCTCGTCTTCGACAACGGCAGCTACCGCGACACCACCTCCGTGCCGTACTCGCGGGTCCTGGAGCTGGACCCGCTGACCGGCGAGGAGGTCTGGTCCTACCAGGACAACCCGCCGCAGAACTTCTACAGCCCCTACATGTCCAGCGCCCAGCGCCTGCCCAACGGCAACACCTTCATCGCGGAGGGATCGTTCGGACGGCTCTTCGAGGTGACACCGGGCGGCGAGGTCGTGTGGGAGTTCGTGGTGCCGCAGTTCCGGTCCTTCGGGGACGGGGTGGGCCTGGAGTCGTCGGCGGGGGCCCAGAACTCGGTCTTCCGCGCCTACCGCTACGCGGCCGAACAGCTGCCCTGGCTGTGACCGACCGTTCGAGGAGCGATGGCAATCGGTCATCTTCCATGCACGGAAGGTGAACACCAGAGGCCCTGAGCGGGAGCGCGGGCCCGTGATCCCGGGCCCGCGCTCCCGGGCCGCGGACCCGCCCCGGCGAGCCGGCGGGGTGTCCTCACCCCGTCGAACAGGCAGAACGTTCGGTCGGTAGCAGTGCATCGGCGGACTTGTCCGTAAGTAGGCCATCGAGGTGTGATCGACCTTCGTTCACGACAGTATCTGCGGCGTCGAACCCGGAACTCGCAGAAATCTTCTGCGAGATCCCTCTTCTTCGAAGGAGCATCCTGTCGTGCGTCACCGTATCGCCGCCGTATCCGCCTCCGCCCTCCTCGTCCTCGCCGGCACCGCCGGCGTGGCGCAGGCCGCGCCGGCCAGCCTGTACGCCCCCTCGGCCCTCGTGCTGACCGTCGCCCAGGGCGACGAGCAGGCGGCCACGGTGGTCCGGGCGTCCACCCTCAGCTGCGCACCGACGGCCCAGGGCACCCACCCCGACCCCGAGGCCGCCTGCGCGGCGCTCGCGGCCACCTCCGGGTCCCTCGACCGCCTGCTGGCCGCCCCGGCGCCGGACCGCGTCTGTCCCCTGCACTACGACCCGATCACCGTCTCCGCCGACGGCGTGTGGAAGGGCGAGCGCGTCAGCTGGCGGCACACGTTCTCCAACACCTGCGCCATGTCCGTCGACCTGAGGGACCACGGCGTGTTCGCGTTCTGACGGGCCCACCGAGGGGCGGGGCGCCGGCCCCGCCCGCTCACGGGCCGACCAGGGCGTCCACGCGAGCCAGCTCCTCGGCGTCGAAGTCGAGGTTCGCGACGGCGGCCACGCTGTCGTCGAGCTGGCGGGTGCTGCTCGCGCCGATCAGGGCCGAGGTCACCCGCCCCCCGCGCAGCACCCACGCCAGGGCGAGCTGCGCCAGGGTCTGGCCGCGCTCCTCCGCGAGGGCGTTCAGCGCGCGCAGCCGGTCCACCAGGTCCTCGGTGACGGCGTCCCGGCGCAGGAACGGGCTGTCGCTCGCGGCCCGGGAGTCCTCCGGGATGCCGTTCAGGTAGCGCCCGGTGAGCAGGCCCTGCTCCAGCGGGGAGTAGGCGATGGACCCGACCCGCAGCTCGTCGAGCGCGTCCAGCAGCCCCTCGGACTCCGGGCGCCGGTCGAGCAGGGAGTAGCGCGGCTGGTGGATGAGGAGCGGGGTGCCGAGCTCACCCAGGATGCGGGCCGCCTCGCGGGTCTGCTCGGCCGAGTAGTTGGAGACGCCGACGTAGAGCGCCTTGCCCTGCTGGACCGCCGAGTGCAGGGCGCCCATCGTCTCCTCCAGGGGAGTCTCCGGGTCGAAGCGGTGCGAGTAGAAGACGTCCACGTACTCCAGGCCCAGGCGGTTCAGGCTCTGGTCCAGCGAGGACAGCAGGTACTTGCGCGATCCCCACTCGCCGTACGGGCCCGGCCACATCAGGTACCCGGCCTTGGTGGAGACGACCAGCTCGTCGCGGTGCGGCGCGAAGTCCGTCGCGAGGACCGCGCCGAGGGCGGACTCGGCGGCGCCGGGCGGCGGGCCGTAGTTGTTCGCCAGGTCGAAGTGGGTGATCCCGAGGTCGAAGGCGCGGCGCAGAATGGCCCGCTGTCCCTCCGCCGTGCGGTCGGGGCCGAAGTTGTGCCACAGGCCCAGCGACAGCGCGGGCAGCTTGAGGCCGCTGTTCCCGGCACGGCGGTAGGGCATGTCGGCGTAACGGTCGGGGTGTGCGGTGTACAACGCGGCTCCATGGGTCGAGGGGTGCCGGCTCCAGGGACCGGACGCCGACCAATCTGCACCCACCCCCCACCATCGGTCCAACAGGAGAATCCGATGGGATTCAGCGGATACGCTTCTCAGTCATGGAACTGCGCCACCTCCAGCACTTCGTCGCCGTCGCCGAGGAACGGCACTTCACCCGGGCCGCCGAACGCCTGATGGTCTCCCAGTCGGGCCTGTCCGCGTCCGTCCGGGCGCTGGAGCGCGAGCTGCGCGCCCCCCTGTTCGTCCGGACCACCCGCCAGGTGACCCTGACGGAGGCCGGGCGGGCCCTGCTGGGGGAGGCCGAGCGGATCCTGGCCCAGGTGCGGACCGCGCGCGAAGCGGTGGCCGCCGTCCAGGGCGTGCTGCGCGGCACCCTGACACTGGGCACCGAGCAGTGCGTCGCCGGGGTGTACGCGGCGGGACTCCTGGCCGCGTTCCACCGCCGGCACCCGGACGTGGAGATCCGGCTGCGCCAGTCCGCCTCCCTCGACCTGGCCGAGGAGGTCTCCGGCGGACGCCTCGACCTCGCCTTCGCCTACCGCACACGCGCCGACTCCGACCAGCTGCGCGCCGTGCCGCTCGCCACCGAGCCGATGACCCTGCTGTGCCACCCCGGGCACCCGCTCGCGACGGCCGGGAAGCCCCTCGCCCCCGCCGACCTCGCCGCGGAGGTCTTCGTCGACTTCCACCCCGACTGGGGACCCCGCCGGGCCACCGACGCCGCCTTCGCCGCCGCCGGCGTCCGGCGCAAGGTGGCGCTGGAGGTCAACGACGTCCACAGCCTGCTCGACCTGGTCGACGAGAACCTGGGCGTGGCGGCCGTCCCCCGCCACTTCCGGCAGAAGCGCGAGACCCTGCGCGCCCTGCCGGTGCGGGGCGTGCCCGACACCGTCTACGAGACGGTCGCGCTGCTCCCGCCCCCGCAGGCCACCAGCCCCGCCGCCCGCGCCCTGATGGCACTGCTCGAACGGTCCTGACGGAAGACGGGCCGGACCGCGCGGTCGGGTCCTCCGCGTGGTCGCGTCCCCGGCGGGGCAGACTGGCGGCGTGCGCATCGTGATGATGACGGCGGGGTCGCGCGGCGACGTCGCGCCGTACACGGGTCTGGGTGCCGGTCTCGTACGGGCCGGGCACGAGGTGACCCTGGCCACCCACGGCGTGTTCGAGCCGCTGGTGGCGGGGTCCGGGGTGCGGTTCCGCGCGCTTCCGGTGGACCCCCGCGCCGAACTCCACTCCGCGCGCGGGGCGCGGCTGCACGACGCGAGGACCGGCGCCGGCAAGCTCGTACGGCTCGTGTCGATGGCCCGCCGAGCGGTCGACGAGATGACCGGGACGCTCGTGGCGGCGGCGCGCGAGGGCGAGGTCCTGCTCGTCGGCGGGGCGCTGGGCCCGCTCGGGTACGCCCTCGCGGACGCCCTGTCGGTACCGGCTCTGGGACTGCACCTCCAACCCCTCCACCCGACCGGCGAGTTCCCCGCCCCCGTCCTCGGGACCCGGCCCCTGGGGTCCGTGGGGAACAGGCTGAGCGGACGGGCCGTCATGACGTCGGTGGAGCTGATGTTCTCGGACGCCGTACGGTCCCTGCCCCGGCGGCACGGGATCGCGGCGCCGGGCCGGGCCGGACGGAGGCCTCGGCCGGTGCTCCACGGCTACAGCGAACGCGTGGTCCCCCGCCCCCGGGACTGGCCCGTCGGCCTCGACGTGTCGGGGTACTGGTGGCCTCACGAGCCGCCCGGCGCCCGCCTCTCCGGAGAGCTGGAGGACTTCCTCGCCGCCGGGCCCCCGCCCGTCTTCGTCGGACTGGGCAGCGCCACCGTCCCCGACCCCGAACGGCTGAGCCGCGAGATCGTCACCGCGCTGCGGGCCGCGAAGGTGCGCGGGATCGTGCAGAGCGGCTGGGCGGGCCTGTCCGCCCGGGGCGACGACATCCTGACCGTCGGCGAGGTGCCGCACTCCCTGCTCTTCCCCCGGACCGCCGCCGTCGTCCACCACGCGGGAGCGGGCACCACCGGCGCCGTCCTGCGGGCCGGCGTGCCGTCCGTCCCGGTGCCGGTCCAGTTCGACGCGGCGTTCTGGGCGTCCCGGCTGACCGCGCTCGGCACCTCCCCCGGCGCGGTGCCGCTGCGCCGGCTGACCGCCGGGGCCCTGGCCGAGGCCCTGCGCCGGGCGACGCGGGACGGCTCCCACACCACGCGCGCCCGTGCGCTGGCCGACGGTCTCGCCGCGGAGGACGGCGTGGCACCGGTGCTGGCCGCGCTCGCCCGCCTGCCCGGCTGACCCCGGGCGGGAAGCGCCCCGGCCCCCGTGGCTCAGCGGCGCCCGGGATGCCACTCGGCGAGGAGGATGGTGGCGTCGTCGCTCAGACGGCGGTCCTGGTGCACGAGGATGTGCTGGAGGAGGCGCCGCAGCGCCTCGGGCGCCGGAAGACCCTCGGTCAGCGCCCGGACGACGATGTCGGCCAGGCGCTCCTCGCCGAACAGCTCGCCCGTCGCGGAGCGGGCGTCGATGACTCCGTCGGTGAACAGCAGCAGCCGGTCGCCCGGCTGGAGCTGGAAGGTGTGGACGGGCGGGGCGGCGATGCCGTAACCGGTCAGTCCGAGGGGCGGGTGGGGAGCGCGGTCGAGAGCGCCGGTCACGATGCGCCGGTCCCGGATCAGCAGGGGAGCGGGATGGCCGCAGTTGATCCACCTCAGCCGGCCGGTCGTGGTGTCGAGGTCGCCGATGACACAGGTCAGCAGCCGCTCCGGGATCCAGCGCTCCAGCGTGCGGTCGATCTCCACCGCGATGTCGTCGAGCCCGCCGCCGGCGCGCCGGGTGGAGCGGCAGGCGGCGAGCGCGGCGGCGCTGCAGCCGCCGGACGCGAGGTCGTGGCCCATGGCGTCCAGCAGGGACAGGTGCAGCAGGTCTCCGGCCAGGCTGTGGTCGTACGCGTCCCCGCCGACCTCGTACGCGGGCTCCAGCACGGCGCTGGAGGTGACCGTCGCCGTGCCGATGGTCCGCGGCGGCAGGAACGCCCACAGCAGCTCGGCCTGGAGCCGCATCGACCGGGTGCGCATGGTCTGGGCGAGCACGTCGCTGAACGGCTGCTTGGTGGCCAGGATCATGGCGACCAGACCCGCGAGGGCCTCGCACCGGTGCAGCAGCGGCGGATCGAGCTCCGGCGCGGTCACCCGCAGCACGCCCATCCGGCCGATGCCGTCCACGATCGGGATCCAGCCCGTGCGCTCCCCGCCCCCGGAGGCCGGCCGGCCGAGCCGCGCCGTCTCGGTGCGGTACGCGTGTCCGGCGAGCGAATTGTCGACGGGGAGCGTCTCCAGCTCCTCGGCCCCCTCGCCGGCCGCGAGCCGCGACGCCTGCTCGGGCAGGGGAAGAGCCACCAGGCCCACCTGCTGGAGGTCGGCCACGTAGACCCGGGCCTCCGTCAGGCCCAGCCGCCGCCCGGCGTCCGCCACGAGGAGGGGGATCGCGCGGGGCGCGAGCCGGTGGGCCGAGGCCAGCACGTCCGCCAGGACCGCGCCCAGGGTGTCACCGTCGCCGTCCGCCCTGTCCACAGGCACCAGCCCGCCCTCCGCCGCCGGTCACCGGCCGACCCCGGTGCCGCCTCCCATCATGCGCCGGTACGGGCGCGGGCGCCGTCGCGCCGTCCAGGACGACGCGGGCGGTCACCCGCTTGCCGCCGGGCTCCCGCCGCACCTCGACGTCATGGGCGACGGCCGTCACGATCTCCAGACCGTGCCGCCCGACCCGGGTGGGGTCGGTGTCCCCGACCACCGGGAAGCGCGGCTCGCCGTCCCGCACGGACAGGGCGACGAGCCCGCCCTCCAGCCGCAGCTCCAGCAGGACGGGGCCGGGAGCGTACTTCAGGGCGTTGGTCACCAGCTCGCTGATGACCAACCGGGCTGTCTCCACGGCGTCGGGGGGGGGGGGGGGGGGCCCGCCCCCCCCCCCCCGGGGGGGGGCGGGGGGGGGGCCGCCGGGGCCGGGCGGGGGGGGGGGTCCCCCGCGGGGTAGGTCGGGGGGGT